>DASRBY010000009.1:0-178719 GCA_035653435.1 Gaiellaceae bacterium | reverse complement strand
AACGGCGCTGCTGATTAGCCACGTCTGGATGGGATAACCGCTGAAAGCATCTAAGCGGGAAGCCCACCTCGAGATGAGAGCTCCCATCCCCTCGAGGGAGTAAGGGCGGTCGGAGACCACGACCTTGATAGGCGGGACGTGTAATCGCAGCAATGCGTTCAGCGGACCCGTACTAATTGCCCGAGGTCTTGATTTGAACGCCGGTCGAGTCGCTATGGAGTTTTGAAGGCCTGCGCGCGTGCGCGAAGCCTTGACAGTTCGGCGGTCATACCGGCAGGGAGACACCTCTTCCCATTCCGAACAGAGAAGTTAAGCCTGCCAGGGCCGATGGTACTCGGAGGGCAACCTCCCGGGAGAGTAGGTCGCCGCCGATTTGTTTCTGGAAAAGAGCCGCGAGAGCGGCTCTTTTTCGTGGCCCGGCTCTTTGCGTGGCCCAGATCAGGCCGCGGCTTCGTTGTGGACGCGGTCGCGCCACGTCGGGTCGAGCTCACGGAGCCGGCGCACCCGCTCGGCGACCGGTGGATGGGTGGCGAAGAGCGCGCCGAGCCCGTGCTCCGCGTACGGGTTGATCGTGAACAGCGGCTCGGTGGCCGGGCTCCCCTCGAACTCCACGAGCTCCGTGGCTTTCTCCAGCCGCAGGAGCGCGTCGGCGAGCCCGTGCGGCGAGTCGCAGAGCTTCGCCGCAAAGCGGTCGGCGGCAAACTCGCGCTTCGGCGACACGAGGAGATGCACGCACGCAGCCGCGATCGGGCCGAGGACGAAGAGCAGCGCACGCTGCAACCAGCCGCCGATGCGGCTCATCTCCAGCATCACCGCGGCCGCGACCGCGGCCGCAGTCTGCACCTGGACGTCATGGAGGCGAACGTGAGCCAGCTCGTGCGCGAGCACGCCCTCGAGCTCCGCCGGCGTGCAGGCGGCGATGCACCCCGTGCTGACGGCGAGCGAGGAGCTGCGCACGCCGCGCCCGGTGGCCGCGGCTATCGGCAGCCCGTCCGGCACGAGGTACAGACGCGGCTTCGCGATTCCGGCCCGGGCTGCGAGACGCTCGACCGTCGAGTGGAGGAGCGGTGCCTCGCCGACCGGCAGCTCTCGCGCGCCGATCATCCCGAGCGCGACGCGGTCGAACGACCAGTACGCGCCGGCCGCGACGAGCAGCGCGCAGAAGACGAAGATCGAGAGCCCCCGCACTCCGTCGAGCACCCAGCCCGCGAACGCGAAGACTCCTGCGAGCGCCAGCACGAGCAGCCACGACTTGACGATGTTGCGGGCCGCGAGGAGCACTCGGCCCTAGCGGTCGTCGCCGCCGTCTTCCTGCCCGTCGTCCTCGAGCAGGCCGCGCGGCGGCCAGTCTTCGTTCTGCGGTGCGTCGCAGCGGCTCGAGCAATGGAGCGACGCGATGTTCTGCAGAGGCACGAGGATGTGTCCGTTGAGCTCGATGTGCGCCACCTCGTCGACGTAGCAGTACGCGGTGAGCACGCCCTCCTGGTACTCCCCGCCGAAGAGCGCGACCTCGACCTGCTCGCCCTTGTATTTGCTCGTGTAGTCCTCCACCGCTTGGAGCGTAGCCCACCCCGTTGAGCGGAACGCCTCACCGCGCTTTCATCGCGCGGTCCTACCGTTCCGGCGCAATGTCGCGGCCAGCCGCTGCCGGCGGTCTCACGAAAGTGCGGCGCGGCGTTCCACGCCTGCGCTGGTGGATCCCGCTGGCCGTACTCGCGTTTCTCTCGCCCGGGATCTACTCGTGGAGCCGCATGGCGGTCGAGACGTCGAGCCTTCCCCTCGGAGTGCGCACCGTGGAGTGGCTGCGGATGAACCACTTCAACTGGCTCGTCGACGACGCCGAGCACCTGTACTACACGTGGAAGACGCCGGCCAAGGGAGGCCCGCAGCTGAAGACGTTGCCGGCCGTCGGTCTCCGTCACAAGCCCGAGCCGAGCGCGAAGACGAAGGCTCCCTGGCCGCCGCGCATCCGGCCGGTCTTCGCCCATCCGCTGCCCGGCGAGGGAGTTTGGAGGCCGAGCGGGCCGCGGGTCAGCGGTGGGCCGCCGGTGCTCGTCACGACCTTCCGCTCGGAGCGCGATTACCCCCGCATCGTCGCGTACGTGGCCTGGTTCGACCACGAGCGGACAGCGCTCGCGTACTACCCGGGCCGGTATGAGCCGCCGAGCGCGACGCTCCGCGGGCCGATGGAGGTCCCATCCGGCCAGCGCTGGCGGCTGCTCGCGACCTTCAACAGCGGCTTCATCTACAGCGACGGCCTGAACGGAGACGCGCTCGACGGACAGGTGAACGAGCCCCTCAGGGACGGTCTCGCGACGCTGGTTGCGTACCGAAGCGGCCGCGTGAACATCGTCGACTGGCACGGCGGCCCGAGCCCGGGGCCGGAGGTTGCGTTCGCCCGGCAGAGCCTGCCGCTGATCGTCGACCACGGACGGCTCAGCCCGGCGTTGAACGACAGCACGAAGTGGGGCTTCACGCTCGGGAACGCGGTGCGGGTCTGGCGCACGGGACTCGGCATCGATCGCCGCGGCAACCTCATCTACGCGGCGGCCGACTTCCAGACGGTGACCACGCTCGCCGAGATCCTCAAGCGCGCCGGCGCCGTGCGTGCGATGGAGCTCGACATCAACCCCGAGTGGCCGACCCTGATCACGTACCGGCATCGACAAGGCCTGCTCCCGGCGAGAGTCGTGCCGAACTACCAGCAGCCCGTCACGCGCTACCTCGTCCCCGACGACCGGGACTTCTTCGCCGTCTACCGCCGTCTGCCGGGTCCCGTCTGGGTGCCGCTCAGGTAGCCGCTGCGCGGAAGGCGCCCTCCTCGCAGACGCAGAGCCAGCGGCCGCAGTTCTCGACCACGGGCAACGCCATGCCGAGCGCGACCGTCTGGACGCGCCGCATCGATCCGCCGTGCGTGACGACGAGGACACGCCCGGCCGGATGGCGCTCGGAGATCCGCCGCAGCGCGCGTAGGATCCGCGCCTGGTGCGCCTCCGTCGACTCGCCGACGAACTCGACGCGATCGCGCTCCACGGCGGTCAGCCCTTCCCAGTTGCCCCAGTCCTTCTCCCGGAGATCGGGGTCGAGGACGACGGGCAGGCCGAGCCGCTCGCCGACGATCTCCGCGGTCTCGCGGGCGCGGGCGAGGTCGCTCGAGTAGATCGCCTCGAGCTCCTCGCCGCCCAGCTCCTCGGCGAGCTGCCGCGCCTGGCGCCGGCCGTAGTCGCTCAGCGGCCGGTCGGTCTGCCCCTGCAGGCGCCCGTCGGCGTTCCAATCGGTCTCGCCGTGGCGAACGAGCAGCAGAGTCGTCATGACGGTTTAAGCTAGCCAGCCGTGGATCTCGGGCTCGCCGACAGCGTCTGCCTCGTCACCGGCTCCACCGGCGGCATCGGCCTCGAGACGGCGAAGCTGCTGCGCGCCGAGGGTGCCAGCGTCGTCACGACCGGTCGCAGCGGCGGCGACGTGCGGGCGGACCTCTCGCAGCCGGGCGAGCCGGAGCGCGTCGTCGGGGAGGCGATCGAGCGCCACGGACGGCTCGACGTGCTCGTCAACAACGTGGGCTACAGCGAGATCCGGAAGCTCGACGAGGTGACGGACGAGATCTGGCAGGCGTCGTTCGAGCTCAACCTCCTGAGCGCCGTGCGGGCGACGCGGGCCGCGCTGCCCGGAATGCGCGAACGAGGCGCGGGGACGATCGTGAACGTCTCCTCGACCGCGGCCAAGCGTCCCTCGACGGGGATGCCGGACTACTCGGTCATGAAGGCGGCGCTGCTGTCCTTCTCCCGTCTCGTCGCCGACCTCTATGCGAAGGACGGGATCCGCTGCAATGCCGTCACGCCGGGCCCGACGGCGACCGAGGCGTGGCTCGGCGAAGGCGGTCTCGCCGACCAGCAGGGCGAGCGCGAGGAAGTGCTCGCCAAGGTGGCCGCCGGCCGGCCGCTCGGCAGGCTGGCGCAGCCCGAGGAGATCGCGGCGGTGATCGTCTTCCTCTGCTCTCCTCGGGCGAGCTACGTCACCGGCGCCGCCTGGAGCGCAGACGGCGGGACGGTTCCCATCATCATCTGAGCGGTGGGCGAGGCGGATGCCATTGCGCGGACCGAGAGGCCCGGCACCATCGGAACGCTCGCCGCGGATCTGCGTGCGCTCGGGTTGGGGCGCGGTGCGATCGTCCTCGTCCACTCTTCGCTCTCGTCGCTCGGCTGGGTAGCCGGAGGCCCGGTGGCGGTGATCCGGGGATTGCTCGACGTCGTCGGGCCGGAGGGCACCGTCGCCATGCCCGCCCACAGCAGCGACTTGTCGGATCCGGCCGAATGGCGAAACCCGCCCGTGCCCAACTCGTGGGTCGAGACGATCCGCGCCGAGACGCCGGCGTTCGATTCTCGCTATACCCCGACGCGCGGCGTCGGTGTCGTGCCGGAGCTCTTTCGCAGTTGGCCGGGAGCCCTTCGCAGCGAACACCCACACGTGTCGTTCGCCGCCTGGGGTAGGGAGGCGGACCTGGTCACGAGCTGCCATCGGCTCGAGTACGCCCTCGGCGAGGGGTCACCACTCGCGCGGTTGTACGAGCTCGACGCGGAGGTGCTCCTCCTCGGTACGGGCTACGGAACCTGCACCTCGTTCCATCTCGCGGAGTACCGGACGGGGAACGGGCGCGTCACCCGAAACGGCGCGCCGATCGTGCGGAACGGTGAGCGAGTCTGGGCGTGGTTCGAGGACATCGAGACGGATGCCGAAGTCTTCGACGATTTGGGTCGGGATTTCGAGCGGGAGTGCGAGGTCGCCGTCGGGCAGGTTGGAGCAGCCGAAGCACGCCTCTTCTCGCAGCGCGTCGCGGTCGATTACGCGGTCGACTGGCTCAGCGCTCGAGGCCGCTGATCCCGCCGCTGCCCGCCTTCCGGCAATCGGGCTAGGCTGGCCTGACCATGCCGGAGATCGCCGGACAGGTCGCCGACGGCTTCGCGGAGGCAGTTCGCGAGCACGAGGAGCAGTGGCTTTCGCCGCTCGCCGTCCGCTCGTACGAGACCCGCGGGCGCGCGGCTCCCGAGGAGGAATGCCGCCTGCGGACGCCGTTCCAGCGTGACCGCGACCGCATCGTCCACTCGAAGGCGTTCCGGCGCCTGCGGCACAAGACGCAGGTCTTCGTCGACCCCGAAGGCGACCACTTCCGGACCCGGCTTACGCACACGCTCGAGGCGGCCGGGATCGCGCGCGGCGTCGCGCGGGCCCTGCGCCTGAACGAGGACCTGACCGAGGCGATCGCGCTCGGACACGACGTCGGCCACCCGCCGTTCGGCCACGCCGGCGAGCAGGCTCTCGACGAGCTGCTGCGCGAGCGCGGCCTCGGCGGCTTCCGCCACAACGAGCACTCGCTCCGCGTCGTGGAGCGCCTGGAGCGGGACGGGCGGGGGCTCAACCTCACCTGGGAGGTGCGCGACGGCATCCTCAAGCACACGGGCCCGGAGGAGGCGGAGACGCTCGAGGGCCGCATCGTCCGGCTCGTCGACCGTTTTGCGTACATCAACCACGACATCGACGACGCGGTCCGCGCGGGGCACCTCGATCCCGGTGACCTGCCGTCCGAGCCGATCGAGCTGCTCGGCGACACGGGCTCGCGTCGGATCGACACGCTCGTCCACGACGTCGTCGAGAGCTCCGCGCGCGCGGGCGACATCGTCCAGACCGACGAGGTCGGCGAGGCGATGCTCGCGCTGCGCAGCTTCATGTTCGAGCGCGTGTACCTCGCGCAGGACCACGGGCCGGCGAGGGTGGCCGTGCGGCGGATCTTCGAGGCTCTGGTCGACGGCCGCGGGATGAACGCCGTGGAGGCGACCGACTATCTCGCCGGGATGACCGACCGCTTCGCCCTCTCGTACGCTGCAGAGTTGGACTAGTGGCCCGCATCAAGGACGAGTCGGTCGAGCGCGTCAAGGCGGCGATGGAGATCGTGCCGCTCGTCGAGGACGTCGTGCGCCTCCGCAAGTCGGGCAGCACGTACAAGGGGCTCTGCCCCTTCCACCAGGAGCGCACCCCGAGCTTCACCGTGTCGCCCGCGCGAGGGACGTTCAAGTGCTTCGGCTGCGGGGAGGGCGGCGACGCGATCACTTTCGTCGAGAAGACGGAGAACGTCGATTTCGTCGGCGCGATCGAGCTGCTCGCACGGCGTTTCGGCATCGAGCTCGACTACGAGGAGTCGTCGCCCGAGCAGGAGCAGAAGCGCCGGCGCGACGAGCGGCTGCGGGCGCTGCTCGAGCGGGCGGCCGAGTTCTACGCGCGCGTGCTCTGGGACTCGGAGGCGGGCGCAACGGCGCGTGACTACCTCGCTTCGCGCGGGCTAGGCGAGGAGGTGTGCCGCGAGTTCCGGCTCGGCTATGCGCCGCAGGGCGCGACCCTGACCAGGCGCGCGCTGCAGGAGGGCTACGTGCAGGAGGAGCTGCTCGCGGTCGGGCTCGCAAACCGGCGCGGCAACGACTACTTCCACCGCCGCATCGTCTTCCCGCTCGCCGACGCGCGCGGCCGCGTGCGCGGGTTCCAGGCGCGGAAGCTCCACGACGACGACCCGCTGCAGGCGAAGTACGTCAACTCGCCCGAGGGCGAGCTGTTCCGCAAGGGTGACCTCCTCTACGGCCTCGACACCGCGCGGCAGGCGATCGCCCGCGAGGACCGGGCGGTCGTCGTCGAGGGGAACACCGACGTGATCGCGCTGCGGCAGGCCGGATTTGCGCCAGTCGTCGCGTCGATGGGGACGGCGCTCACGGAAGCCCAGCTGCGCGAGCTCGCGCGGCTGACGAAGCGGCTCTTCCTCTGCTTCGACGCCGACGCCGCCGGGCAGGACGCGACGCTGCGCGGGATGGAGCTCGCGGTGCGCGACGGCTTCACCGTCCGCGTCGTGCCCCTGCCGCCGGGAACCGATCCCGCCGACGACCCATCCGCCTTCCAGGAGCGCCTGGCCCGGCCGGTCAGCTATCCGGTGCACCGGGTCCGGCTCGAGCACGCGCGGGCGAGCGACCGCGAGAGCGCGTTCGCAGCGATCCGCTCGTTCCTCACGTCGCTGCCCGACTCGCCGGAGCACCTCGAGGCGATCCGCGTCGCCGCCGACCTTCTCGACCTGCCGCCCGAGACACAGTCGGGGCTCGCACCGGCGCGCGGCAGCGCGCGCACGGCCGGAGTCGTCTCGCCCCGGCTGCTCGACGCCGGCGAACGGCTCGAGCGCAGCGCGCTCGCCGGGGTCGCGGGCCACGAGTCGCTGCTGCCGGAGCTCGAGCTGCTCGGGCCGGAGCACTTCGACGACGAGCTGCACCGGCGCGCGCGCGACTACCTGCTCGGCCAGGAGGCCGCCGACGGCGAGCTGACCGCGCTGCTCGCCGAGCTGTACGCGCTGCGAGACGAGGAGGAGATCACGCTCGAAACGGCCAGCCAGCTCCTTCTGCGCCTGCGCGAGCGAGGCCTGCAACGCGAGCTGGCGGCGGCCGACGACGAACAACTCGTCGAGCTCCAGCAGGCGCTCGCCAAGCTGCGGGACGAGATCAGAGCCTTCGCCTGAGGCCGCCGGACGACCTGGCTACAATGGCCGCCGCCAATCCCCGGTAGCTCAATTGGCAGAGCATCCGGCTGTTAACCGGAGGGTTGTTGGTTCGAGTCCAACCCGGGGAGCTCAGGAACGCCTGCTAGCTGATTCCGCGGAGCCGGCTGCCTTTCCGCTGGTCAGGAGGGCACGTCCCCGGCTGATATCTCGCCGCTTCGTAACCGGGCGTTATTGGCGAATCAACGTGCCGCGCCGCAGTCCTGACCCCTGTGGCTGGAAATAGGCGACACGGCATGGGCCGTCCTCCCCTGAAGGAACGGGCTGCCCTAATCCGGACGACTAGCCCGGCGTCGCTAGGCTCACGCCTCGTGGCCGACCTTCGTTCCCGTTTCGACGAGCTCCTGCGGCGCCTGGGGGAGATCTACGACCTCCAGCACGCCGCCTTCCTGCTGGTCTGGGATCAGGAGACGAAGATGCCGCCGCTCGGCTCGCCAGGCCGCGCCGAGCAGCTCGCGACCTTGGCTCGAATCCGGCACGAGCTGGGCACGGCGCCCGAGCTCGGCTCGCTGCTCGAGGAGCTGAGGGAGCTGGAGGAGAGCTGCGAGCCGGAGTCGTTCGAGGCGAGCGTAATCCGGGTCGCACGGCGCGACTTCGAGAAGACGCGGCGCGTCCCGAGCGACCTCCGGGCCGAGCTGGTGCGCGCCGGCTCGGTCGGCTACGCGGCCTGGCTCGAGGCGCGGGCGGCGGCCGACTTCGAGATCCTCCGTCCGCATCTCGAGCGCCGGCTCGAGCTCATCCACGCGTACGTCGCGTGCTTCGCGCCGTTCGACGACCCGTACGACGTGCTGCTCGACGATCACGAGCCGGGCATGTCGACCGCCGACGTGGAGAGCGTCTTCGCTCGCCTGAAGGACGAGCTCCCCCGGCTGGTCGCAAGCATCGAGGAGCCGGTGGACGACTCGTGCATCCGGGGCGGCTTCTCCGTCGAGCGGCAGCGTGCGTTCTCGCTCGAGGTGCTCTCCCGCTGGGGGATGGACGACCGTTCCTGGCGGCTCGACGACACCGCGCATCCGTTCGCCGTGAACGTCTCGCAGGCGGACATCCGGCTGACCACGCGCTTCGACGACAGCGGACTGATGGGTGTCCTCTCGTGCATGCACGAGTTCGGGCACGGCGTGTTCGAGCGGCAGGTGGACGAGCGGTACGCCCGCACGCCGCTCGCGGAGGGCGTTTCCTCGGCATTCCACGAGTCGCAGAGCCGTCTGTGGGAGAACCTCGTCGGGCGTCGCCTCTCGACCTGGCGATACTTCTACCCGCGACTACAGGAGACGTTCCCCGAGCGGCTCGCGGACGTCTCGCTGCACGACTTCCACCGCGCGCTGAACCGCGTTGCACCGGGCGTGATTCGCGTGGACGCCGACGAGGTCACCTACTCGCTGCACATCGTCCTCCGCTTCGAGCTCGAGCGGGCGATGCTCGCCGGCGAGGTCACTCCCGCCGACCTGCCGGAGGCCTTCGAGGCCAAGCTCGTCGAGTACCTGGGAGTCCAGCCGGCGAGTGTCGTCGACGGCGTTCTGCAGGACGTCCACTGGTCGGACTCCAATTTCGGCTACTTCCCGACCTACGCGCTCGGGAACGTGATCTCGGTCCAGCTGTGGGAGCGCGCGACGAGCGAGCTCGGCGATCTCGACGAGGCGTTCGAGCGCGGCGAGTTCGAATCGCTGCGCGACTGGCTGGGCGAGCATGTCCACCGCTGGGGCCGCGCCTTCGAGCCACCCGAGCTGCTCGAGCGCGTCGTCGGGGGACCGCTCGATCCCGAGCCGTACCTAGCCTACCTGCGGGCGAAGGTCGAGGCACTCCAGTTGGCCTAGGACCGCTGCGCTAGACTCGGGTCGTGAGCTGGCTGTACATCGCCTTGCTCGCGGTCGCTGTCGTGCTGGTCGCGGGCGCCGAATGGCCGCGGCTGGAGGAGCGGTTCGGGGTCGACTCGCGTCGCCGCCGGCAACGCGCCCGGCGCAAGCAGAGCCTCCGTGTCGTCCGCGACGACGAGGCCGACGAGTTCGCGGCAAGCGTCGAGCGGGATCTCGCCAACCTGCCGACGATCGACGACCGAGAACGCCGCTCCCGCTAGGAACCTTCTAGGTCCTCGGGTCGAAGGGCGAGCCCGCGTCGGCGTGGTGCTTCAGCCAGGCAGTCCGCAGCTCTCGCGTGCGGCGCTCGAGACCTTCGATGAGCCGGCGCGCCTCGTCGCGCTCCCGCGTGAGCGCCTCGACTCGGCGCACCTCGGCTGCGATTTCGGCGAGCGGTGTAACCGGATCCGCGTTCAGCAACGTCAGCCGCTCCTCCGCCGCGCGGAGCTGCGCCTCGGTGGCCTTCAGCCAGCCGCCCGCCTCGTCGTCCAGCGCGCGGAGCTCGGCCTCGGTCGCCGCCTCGCCCGCGACGACCTGACGGAGGCGCGTGACGAGTGCGAGATCGAGCTTCTCGGGCAGACGGCTCACCGGCGGATTGAGCCTGCCAGATCCGGCGGGCGCCCGCGGAGACAGGCTCAGCGGCGGAGCGTCACCGTCCTGCGCATGACCCGCGTGTTGGGGAGCACGGGGCCGACGTCCTCCATGTTCTTCGTCTCCTGCCAATCCGACGCTTTGACGATGAGAACCCGCTTGCCGGGGCGAAGACCCTTCGTCCGCAGCGAGAGCACGCCATCGGCGTACCGGACGCGCACGGAGCGGCCGCCGATCTTCGCGTGGAAGGTGTGCGGGTCGACCCCGGAGCCCTCGTCGCGCACGGCGACGCGGATCGGCTGCCCGACCACGTATTTGCGGCCGAGGAGCCGGATCGACGGCGGGGAGACGTCGTTCACCCAGAAGCGGAACGTGAAGGCGCCGGGCTTCGAGCCGGTCGGCGTGTCGAACACGAACTCGTAGCTGCCCGGCTCCGGCAGCACGGCTCCGACCACCGGCTCCGCGTGGCTGAACCCCTGGTACGGGTTGAGGCTCGCCGGAATTCCGGCGTAGCCGACCACGCGATTCTCGTCCTCGCCAGCGACGAGGCGCGGCGAGACCACGACGCCGCGCGCGCGGCCGACGACGACGATCCCGAAGTTCGCGACGGGCTTCCGCAGCGTGTATCTGTAGACCTCCTCCGGTCCACCGAGCCGCGTCCGCACCCCGCCAGCCAGGCCCCGCTCGGGATACCGATAGGAGGAGACGCGGGACGCCTTCCCGGACGTGTCCCCGTGGTACAGGCCGGGCTCGTGCAGCGTCCGGTGCGGGTCGAGCTGCAGCTTCGGCACCTCGACGTGGAACCAGAACGCGATTCTGCGCACGTCGCTGCCACGGGTCAGGACGACGAAGCCGGTTCCATCACCCGCCGACGCCGTCGGCGAGACCGTGAGCTTCAGGACGAGCGGCGCTCCGGCCACGAGGCTCGTCGCCACCGGCTCGAGCTTGGCACCGGCCGGCATCGACTGCGCCTGGATCGAGACGCTCCACGGCGCCTTCCCGCCTCCGGCGTCCGTCGTTGCAAGGTCTTTCGTCCCCGAGAAGCCGCGGCCGACGAGGCCCCAGCCGACCGAGGTGGGATTGGTGAAGATGAGCGGCTGGTCGGCGCGGACGAGGTCGATCCTGCCGCCGCCCTCGCGCAGCACCGAGACCTCGCCGGCGTGACCGTCCGGGTGCACGACGTCTCCGGTCGAGGCGAGTGCGGACTTCACCTGCTCGACCGACCACGTCGGGTGCCGCTGTAGGAGGAGCGCCACTGCGCCCGAGACATGCGGAGCCGCCATGCTCGTTCCGTCCAGCAGCTCGAAGTCGTGTGCGGGGACCGAGGAGAGGACGCCCACCCCGGGAGCGGTCACGTCTGGCTTCAGCTCGAGCGACACGGGGGTGGGGCCGCCGGACGAGAAGGAGGCGATGTGGTCGGGGTGCGTCCCGTGGCCGCCGAGGGTCGAGGCGGCGGCCGTGATCGCGGCGGGTGTGTTCGCAGGCGAGTCGATCGATCCGGAGCCGGCCTCCTCGAAGTCGTTTCCGGCCGCGACGACGGGAACGACCCCCGCCACGGCGGCGTTGTCGAGCGCCCGGACGACGATGTCGCGGCGCGGCTCGACCTCGGGCTCGCCAATCGAGAGGTTGATGACGTTCATACCATCGGTCACCGCCTGGTCGATCGCTTTCGCGATCTCCGGCGAGTTGCCGTCGAGACCGAAGTCCGCGGTCGGCACCGTGAGCGCCTTGTAGTTGCCGAGATACGCCTTCGGCGCGATGCCCGAGATGGGGGAGCCGCCGTTGGACGCCGTCGGCGTCCCGTAGTCGCCCGCCGCGATCCCGGCGACGTGGGTCGCGTGGAAGGAGAACGTAGGGTCGTACGGCCGGTCGGCGTATTTCCAGTGCGTGGACGGCGAGGGGAACGCCCGGGCGACGATGACCTTCGGCGTGGTGTAGGCGGTGTTGCCCTTCGGGAAGCCGGCGGGATACGAGAAGCCGACCGGGTTGAAGTACGGATGCGCCTGGTCGATGCCGTCGTCGACGAGCCCGATCTTGATTCCTTCGCCCGCGGTGGCCAGGTTCGGGCCCCAGAGAGCAGTCGCGCCGATCAGCGTGGGCCCCCGGTTCAGCAGCGGCGTCACCGCCGCGGCGGGCGTCGTGTCGCGGAGCGCGTGGTACGTGAGCGTCGGCCAGACGGTTGCCCCGGGTATTGCGCGCAGCCGACCCAGGTCGGAGGAGGGGAGCACGACGGAGACGCCGTCGAGCGCGACGCTGTAGTGCCAGGCGACGCGGGCCGCGGGAATCGTCACGGCGAGGCGCGCTGCGAGCGCGTGCTGCGCCGCGGCCAGCGTGCTGAGGTAGGAGACGGCTGCGGGCGTGCGCACGTCCACCGAGTGGCTCCGCCGTGCCGCCGCCGCAAGGGTCCGGTTGTGCGCCACCTCCACCGCGAGCGCAGGCTGCGGCAGGGTGACGACGACCTCGAGGAGGTTCCGCGAGGGTTGTGGCTGCGCGGCCGCTCCTCCGCCGGCGAGCAGTGCGAGAGCCGCGCCGAGCGCGAGCATGAGCGGGAATGAGCGACGCAAGAGGCGGCATGGTACGTGCGCTCGGTGTCTGTCGGGTGTCCGCCTCACGGTCGATGAGCCCGTCACGTTTCTTGGTCGTGACGGCGGGCGATAACTCCGAGCCCATGAGGTCGACGCGCCGATCGGTTCAGCTCTCCTGCGAGGAGTGCGGCGGCACGTTCGAGCTCAGCGTGAGCAGCGCCGGCCGCTACCGGCGCGAAGGCCGGGAGCCGATCTGCCGTGACTGCCGACGACCTGAGCTGCCCGAAGCCAAGAGGGCCAAGCTCCGCGCCTGGTGGCTCAAGCGGTACACCCGCGACGAGCTGGTCGAGCTCGGCCGAATGCTCTGGCCGGACGCCCCGGGCGGCTGAGCCGCCCGGCTACAATCCCCGTCCGCGCGGATGTGGCGGAATTGGTAGACGCGCACGGTTCAGGTCCGTGTGGGCTTCGGCTCGTGGAGGTTCAAGTCCTCTCATCCGCATCGCAGGCGGTTGTCAGGTGGCGGCCCTGCCCCGCGCGTCGAGCTTCGCCTCGAACGCGCGGCGCAGGAGCTCGCCGGTCATGTCTCCCGTCCGGCGCGGGATCGGCTTCGGCTCCGCGCGCGCGACGCTGACGATCTCGCCGCTGCGCTCGCCGTAGCTGCGTGCGTACGCGTCGGCCTCGCGAATCGGAGACGCCTCGTCCCGGCGCCCGCGGCGGAAGAGAGAGAGGAGCCACCGGAGCACGCGACTAGCGTCGCAGAAAGCCGGGACGGCGCCTAGCCCAGCGACTAGCCCAACGCGAGCTCTACGTCGGCGTCCGGGTAGAGGACGCGCCAGACGCGCAGGTAGAGCTCGAGCTCGAGATGCTGCGAGTCGTCCGGGGTCTCGTCGATGTCGACGCGGTCCGGCGCGCCTACCACGGCCCGCCTCCCGACGCTCGTCAGGAACGCGGCGAGCCTGTCGGTGTACGAGGGATCGTGCAGAAAGAGCTGCATGGCCGCAGCTCCGATCCTCCCTCCGCCGGTGTCTGCTCGGAGTCCCCCGGCCGGGGGATTTCACCGGTCTCAGGCCGAGGCGAGGGCCAGGAGGACGTCGTCGGCGTGCGTGTCGGGCTTCACGCCGGTCATTACCTTGGCGACGGTCCCGTCGGGCGCGACGAGGAACGTCGTGCGGCTGACGCCCCAGTACGTCCGGCCCATGTACTGCTTCTCGCCCCAGGTGCCGTAGCGCTCGGCGACCTCGTGCTCGGGGTCGGCGAGGAGCGTGAACGGGAGGCCGTACTTCTCCTTGAACTTCACGTGCGACTCGGCGTCGTCCGGGGAGATCCCGAGCACGACCGCCCCCGCGCGCTCGAGCTCGGCGTAGGCGTCGCGGATTCCGCAGGCCTGCGCCGTGCAGCCCGGCGTGTCGTCCTTGGGATAGAAGTAGAGGACGACCGGCTTGCCCCGGAAGTCCGAGAGGCTGACGGCTTCGCCGCTGTCGGTCGTGGCGGTGAAGTCCGGTGCGGGCTCGCCCTCGGTGACCACCCCCGGAGCGTAGTCGGAGCGGGTCGGGCTGAGCTGCAGCGAAAAAGCAACCGGCCGCCCCCGGAGAGACGGCCGGCGTCGTCGGGAGACGACCTTGTGCGGGACCCCAGTGGAGGTGTCCCCCGATCTGTGCTGGTTTCCCAGTTTCAATGCATAAACGCGGGCACGCCCGCTGCGGTTACGGGCAGGCAGCGTCAGCTGAGATTCAGGAGGTGGAGATCCGGCAGCTCGCGATACCGCTCCTCCAGGTCGAACCCGTAGCCGACGTAGAGCTCGTCGGGGACGGCGAAGCCCACGTAGCGCACCGGGAGGTCGTCGACGAGCCGACGATACGGGCGGTCGAGCAAGGTGACCGCGGCGACCGAGGCGGGGCCGCGGAGCTCGAAGGTGCGCACGAGGTAATTGAGTGTCAGCCCGGTGTCGACGACGTCCTCGACGACGAGCACGTCGCGGTCACGGATGTCGAGGTCGAGATCCTTGAGCACCCGGATCTGCTGGTGCCCGCCCATGCGCGCGCTCCCGTAGCCGGCGAGCTCGACGAAGTCCAGGGCATGGAGGATCGGGATCGCGCGGCAGAGGTCCGCGACGAAGACGAGGCTGGCCTTGAGCGAGCCGACGAGGACCGGCTCGCGGCCGGCGTAGTCGCGGGCGATCTCGGCTCCCAGCTCGCGAACTCGCGCTGCGATCTCGCCCGCGGAGAACTGGATCTCTCCGATCCGGTCGTCGCCGGGCAAGTGGCCCGACTCAGCTGGCGAGGTCGAGGTGGAAATGCTGGGCGAGGCGCTCGAGGTCGCGCCGGTAGAAGAGCTTGATCCGGACGTCGGGATACCGCGCGCGCAGCTTGCGCAGCTTCCTGTTCTTGCGGGTGACGAGCGACTGCTTCATGGCGGTGATCTCGACGTAGAGATCCTGTTCGGGAAGGTAGAAGTCGGGCGTGAAGGCCTCGGTCACGCGCCCGTCCTCGGCCTCTTCGAGCACGAACGTGCGGGGCTCGTAGTCCCAGGCGACGTCGTAGTAGTCGAGCACCTTCGCGCACTCGAGCTCCGCGGGACTCGCGAACCGCGGCGGCTGGGCCCCGCGATACGCCCGAAAGACCGGGAGCTCAAGCTCCATCGCCAAGCACGGTACCGGCGGGGTCGGACGCTGAAACAATCGGCGCGGGAGCACACGCACGGCCGCTCTCAGTCGTGATAGACAACCGCCTGCCGTGGCACGTCTGTCGCTCGTCCCCCAGAAGCGCGAGTTCTTCGACCTTTACAACCGTGCGGCGGCCAACATCGTCACCATCGCCGAGCGGCTCGTGGAGCTCCTCGATCGCTTTCCGGACGGGGCCGACGACCTGGTTCGGGAGGTGAAGGAGCTCGAGCACGAGGGAGACCGCCTCACGCACGAACTCGTCGACCTGCTCAACCGCACGTTCGTCACGCCGTTCGACCGCGACGACATGTACCGGCTCGCCGGCGCGCTCGACGACATCTGCGATCACGTGGACGAGGCGGCGGGGCGGATCGTCTCGTACGGCGTGGTGGAGATCCGAGAGCACGCTCGCGGGCAGGCGCAGGTCATTCGGCGCGCCGCCGGCAAGCTCGCAGAGGCGGTCGGCGGGCTCGAGGGATTCAAGGAGTCGCGACGCGAGCTGATCGAGCTGCGCGAGCTCGAGGACGAGGGTGACCGGCTGACGCACGACAGCGTCTCCTCACTCTTCAGCGGGGGCGTGGATCCGCTTACCGTGATCCGCTGGAAGGACATCCACGAGGGGCTGGAGGAGGCGGTCGACGCCTGCGAGAACGCGGCCGACGTCCTCGAGGCGATTCTCGTCAAGAACCGGTAGCTCCCAGTGACGCTGCTGATCGTCGTGATCGCGGTCGGCATCGCGTTCGACTTCACGAACGGGTTCCACGACACGGCCAACTACGTGGCGACCTGGGTCGGCACGCGCGCCATCGCGCCGCGCACCGCAGTCTTCATCTCGGCAGTCGCGAACCTCGCCGGCGCGTTCGTCACGACGGCTGTGGCGAAGACCATCGGCAAAGGGCTGATCGACACCAACCTCGTCACGAATCAGGTGTTGCTCGCCGCGCTGCTCGGTGCGATCGCCTGGAACCTCCTGACGTGGTGGCTCGGCCTGCCGTCGAGCTCGACCCATGCGCTCGTCGGCGGCCTCTGCGGCGCGGCGCTCGTGAAGGCCGGGTCGAAGGGCGTGCTGTGGCACGGCCTGTGGGAGAAGGTGATCGTCCCGGCCGCGGCCTCGCCGGTGATCGGGTTCACCGGCGCGTTCGTGCTCGTCGTCCTCATCTACCGGATCTTCTTCCGGGTACCGCCCGGAATGGCCAACCGTGGGTTCCGGTACGGCCAGCTCGTGTCGGGGACGTGGGTCGCCTTCACGCACGGGGCGAACGACGCGCAGAAGACGATGGGCGTGATCGCACTGGCGCTCTACACCCACGGTTCGATCTCGAGCTTCTACATCCCGACCTGGGTCAAGGTCGTCGCCGCTCTCACGATCGGAGCCGGAACGTACGTCGGCGGCTGGCGGATCGTCCGCACGCTCGGCCAGCGCATCTACAAGATGGCGCCCGAACACGGCTTCGCCGCGCAGATCGCCGCCGGCTCGACGCTCTACCTCGGCACGCACTTCGGCTTCCCGATCTCGACGACGCACGTCGTCACCGGCTCCGTCATGGGCGCGGGAGCGACGCGCCGGCTCTCGGCCGTCCGCTGGGGCGTCGCCGGCAACATCCTCTCCGCGTGGCTGCTGACGCTGCCCGCCGCCGGCCTGGTCGCTGCGGGGTTGTACTTCCCGGTTCAGTGGATCTTCTGAGGCGGCTCGTGAGACGATCGGTGCCGTGCCGTACGCGGGCCTCGCGGGGCTGAAGCTCTACTACGAACGAGCCGGGAGCGGCGATCCCGAGCTGCTTTTCGTGCCCGGATGGTGCTGCGACCACACCGCGTTCCGGCCGCAGTTCGACCACTTCGCGGCGACGCACACGGTCACGGCACTCGACCTGCGCGGAGTCGGACGAAGCGACGGCCCCGACGGGGGATACTGGATCCCCGAGGTCGCCGACGACGTGGCGGCGTTCTGTGGGTGCGGTCGGGATCGAGAGGCCGCTCGAGGTCGGGATCACCGTCGGCGCCGGCCACTTCCACCAGCTCGAGGTGCCCGAGCAGGTGAACGCGATGATCGAGCGCTTCCTCGCAGTCTCGCTTTGAGCCGCTGACCGCGTAGCCTTCCCCGCGCGATGTTCAGGATCGTCCAGCTCTCGGACCTGCACTGCGGGCAGCAGTTCTTCCTCCCGCAGCACCTCGAGCGGGCGATCGCCGAGGTGAACGAGATGGAGCCCGACGTCGTCATCATCTCCGGCGACCTCACCTCGAACGGCTTCAAGGACGAGTACGTGCTCGCGCGCGACTACCTGAATCGCGTCGAGTGCGACGCGATGGTCGTGATCCCGGGCAACCACGACTCGCGCAACGTCGGCTACGTCCATTTCGAGGACCTCTTCGGCGAGCGGAACTCGGTGCTGCAGGTCGGGAACACGACGATCGTCGCCGTCGACTCGAGCGAGCCCGATCTCGACAACGGTCAGATCGGCCGCGGCCGCTACCGCTGGATCGAGGAGCAGTTCCGGGCGGAGGCGGATCTGCGCCTCTTCATCCTTCACCACCATCTGCTGCCCGTCCCCGGGACGGGCCGCGAGCGGAACATCGTCAACGACGCCGGCGACACCCTCGAGTGCCTGCAGCGCGCGCAGGTCGACCTCGTCCTCGCCGGCCACAAGCACGTCCCGTACGCGTGGCGGCTCGAGGATCTCTTCGTCGTCAACGCCGGCACGGTCTCCTCGTCGCGCCTGAGGGGCAAAGGCCGGCCGTCGTACAACGTCGTCGAGGTCGAGGGGACGCACGTGAACGTCTGGCGCCGCTACCCGTTCCACGGGCAAGAGCGGATCATCCAGTTCTCGACCGACACGAAGACGTACGAGAAGTACACGGCGCGGATCGAGGACGAGGTCCGCTCGACATGACGGGCCGGGCACTCGTGCTGATCGACGGCGAGCACCACGCGCCGGTCGTGCGGGATGCGCTCGCGGCGCTCCCGTATGACGTGGTCGCGGCGCTGCTCGTCGGCGGTGAGGAGAAGCTGCGCGGCTCGGAGGACTACGGCGTCCCGCTCGTCGAGGCCCTCGACGCGGTCGAGGCGGATCTCGTCGTCGATCTCTCCGACGAGCCGGTGCTCGGGCCGCGAGAGCGCCTGCTCTGGGCGTCGCGCGCGCTCGCGCTCGGCCTGCCGTACGTGGGCGCCGACTTCCGGTTCGACCCACCGCCGCTGCATTCCGTCGAGACCCCGTCGCTGGCCGTGATCGGCCTCGGGAAGCGGATCGGGAAGACCGCCGTGGCCGGGCACGTCGCGCGTGTCCTTGCTCGTGACCGACGGGTCGTCGTCGTGGCGATGGGTCGCGGCGGTCCGGCCGAGCCCGAGGTCGTCGAGACGCCGCCGACGCTCGAGGACCTGCTCGCGCTCTCGCGCTCCGGCAGGCACGCCGCCTCCGACCACCTCGAGGCTGCCGCATTGTCAGGCGTCCCGGCCGTCGGCTGCCGGCGGGCGGGTGGAGGATTGGCCGGAGCTCCGTTCGAGTCGAACGTCCTCGAGGGCGCGCGGCTCGCTGCCCAGCTCGATGCGGAGCTGCTCGTCTTCGACGGGAGCGGAGCCGCCCTGCCGCCGGTCGATGCGGACGCGCGGATCCTCGTCACGAACGGAGATCACGACGCGCGCGCCGGTCTCAATGCGTACCGCGTCCTCGTCTCCGACCTCGTCGTGGACACCGGCGGCGCAGATCGCGAGGCGATCCGCTCGATCGCGGACGTGCCGGTCGTCGCGGCCGAGCTTCGCCTCCGCCCGGCCGAGCCGCTCGCGGGCCGTCGCACCGCCGTCTTCACGACCGGCCCTGCGCCGACCGACGACCTCGACGCGGAGATCGTCCACGTCTCGCGTAACCTCGCGCGGCGAGAAGCGCTGCTTGCGGAGCTCGAGGCGGTGGAGGCGGAGGTCTACCTCGTCGAGCTCAAGGCGGCAGCCGTCGACGTCGTAGCCGAGGCCGCGCTCGACCGCGGCGCGCAGCTCGTGCTGGCGGCGAACGACGTCGTCTCGGAGGAGCTCGACGAACGCGTCCTCGCTCTCGTGCCAGACCGGAGCCGGGCGTGAGCGAACCGCGGCGGATCATGCCGCTTCCTCTCGGCGGGGAGGAGCTCGGGCTGCCGTACTCGCGCGGGTTGATGGCGCGCTCGCTCATGGCTGCAGGAGTCGCCGGCCACCGCGCATACGCGCTCGCCAGCAGGGTCGGCGACGAGCTCAGCGAGCGCGGTCGCGGCACGATCGAGCTCGAGCGGCTCGAGGAGCTCGCCGTGGACGTGCTCGGCGACGAGGAGGGACGCGAGTCGATCAAGCGCCTGCGGCGCTACCAGGAGCTTCGCGAGCTCGACCTGCCGATCATGGTCTTCATCGGCGGGGCGACCGGCACCGGAAAGTCGACGGTCGCGACGGAGCTCGCCTACCGGTTCGGCATCACGCGAGTCACCTCGACCGACTTCGTGCGGCAGACGATGCGCGCCTTCTTCTCCCGGACGTTCATGCCTTCGATCCATCAGTCGAGCTTCGAGGCGGGGGACGTCTATCCCGACGCCGACGATCCCCTCGAGTTCGGTTTCCGCGAGCAGGCGCGGAACGTCCTCGTCGGCGTCCGCGCGTCATCCGAGCGCGCGCTCGAGGAGGGCTGGTCGCTCGTCCTCGAGGGCGTCCATCTCGTCCCCGGCATGGTCGAGCTGCCGCGGCCGGATCTCGCGGTCTCGGTCTTCGTCGTGCTCTCGATCGAGGACGAGGACGAGCACATCCGGCACTTCCGGTTTCGGGACGAGGACTCCGAGCGGCCGGAGTCGCGTTACCTCGAGCGCTTCGCCGACATCCGGCGGCTGCAGGAGCTCGTCGTGGGGCGCGCGCGGCGCGCGGGCGTGCCGGTGATCGAGAACGAGGACGCGGACAAGGCTGCGCGGACGGTGGCGGATCTCGTCCTGGACGCCGCCGAGCAGAGCCGCACGGTCACCCGATGAGCGAGGCCGCGGAGTACGCCGCCGAGCAGGAGCGGCCGTGCCAGTGCCAGGCGTACCTGCGGGCGACCGAGCGGGCCGCCCTCGTCTCGGCGCGTTGGCTCGGCCGTGACGACGAGGCCGCCGCCGAGGAGACTGCGGCAACCGGCATGCGGGCGACGCTCGACATCCTGCCGATCAGCGGCCGCGTCGTGTTCGGCTCGCTCGACGATTCAGGCGGCCTCACGCCCGGCGCGATCGTCGGCTCGGGCGGCAAAGAGGTCGACCTGGCGCTCGACCCGCTCGAGGGCCGCGGGGTCGTCGCGCGAGGCGGCAACGGCGCGATGTCGATGATCGCGGTCGGCGATCCCGGGCGCTTCACGACGCTGCCGGACATCTACATGCGCAAGATGGCCGTCGGCCCACGCGCTCGTGGTGCGATCGACCTCCTGCGCCCGGTCGGCGACAACATCGAGGCGATCGCCGAGGCGTTCGGGCGGCGGGTGAACGACGTGACGACGATCGTTCTCGACCGCCCCCGCCACCACGACCTGATCGAGGAGATCCGCAACTCCGGGGCGCGGATCAAGCTGATCCAGGACGGCGACGTGACCGCCGCGATCTCCGCCGCCATCCGCGGCACGAACGACCACCTCGCGATCGGGATCGGAGGCACGCGGCAGGCGGTGCTCTCGGCCGCTGCGCTGCGCTGCCTCGGCGGCGAGCTGCAGGCCCAGTTCTGGCCGACCTCGCGCCGGGAGATCGACGAGCTCCGCGAGGCGGGCATCGTCGACTACGAGCGCGTCTTCCGCACCGAGGATCTCGCCCCCGGCGAGGTGATCGTCGCCGCCACGGGCGTCTCGAACGGAGACCTCCTGCGTGGCGTCCGCTTCCTCGCCGACAGCGCCCGCACGCATTCGCTCGTCATGTGCACCCGCTGCAACTGGGTGCGGTTCGTCGACGGCATCCACTTCTTCGCCCGGGAGCGCCGCGAGGAAGTGCGGCTGCTCGGCTACTGATCGCACGGCGAAGCGTCGTTCCATTTCGCACGATGCCGACGTAGCATCGGCGGCAAGCGACAGGGAGGGCAAGATGGCAGTTTCCGTCGAAGGGCTTGCGTCGAGCCTGCAGGGGAGGGTCGTCCAGCCGGGCGACAGCGACTACGACGAGTCGCGCGCGCTCTACAACGCGATGATCGACAAGCGGCCGGCCGCGATCGCGTACTGCGCGGACGAGGCAGACGTCGCCGCAGCCATCCGCTACGGCGTCGAGCACGATCTACCGATCGCCGTCCGCGGCGGTGGCCACAACGGCGCCGGCCTCGGCTGCGTCGACGACGGGTTGGTGATCGATCTCTCGCAGATGAGCGACATCACTGTCGACGCGCCCGCGTCGATGGTCCGCGTGGGCGGTGGCGCTCTGCTCAAGGATCTGATCGAAGCCACGCACCAGTACGGGCTGACCGTTCCGGTCGGGATCATCGGGACGACGGGAGTCGGGGGCCTGACCCTCGGCGGCGGCATTGGCCATCTGACTCGCGCCTTCGGGCTCACGATCGACAACCTCGTCGCGGCGACGGTGGTGCTCGCGGACGGGACGATCGTCCAGACCGACTCGAACCGCGAGCCGGACCTGTTCTGGGCGATCCGCGGCGGCGGCGGCAACTTCGGAGTCGTCACGTCGTTCTCGTTCCGCTGCCATCCCGTCACGACGGTGCTCGCCGGGCCGGTGCTCTACGACATGGACGACACGGCCGACGTCTTGACCTGGTATCGCGACTTCCTCCCGGCCGCGCCGGACGAGGTGAGCGGGTTCTTCGCCTTCCTGTCGATCCCGCCGGCACCGCCGTTCCCCGAGGAGCTCCACCTGCGCAAGGTGTGCGGCGTCGTCTGGACGCAGGCCGGGGAGGAGGAGTCCGAGGCGCTCCGCGAGGCACGCGCCTTTGGCAAGCCGCTGCTCGACGGGGTCGCTCCGATGCCCTTGCCGGTCTGGAACACGGCGTTCGACGAGCTCTACGCACCGGGCGACCAGTGGTACTGGCGCGGCGAGTTCGTCCGCGAGATCCCCGACGAGGCGATCGCCGTGCACGCGGAGTACGGGCCGACGATGCCGACGTGGAAGTCGACGATGCATCTCTACGCGATCGACGGCGCCGCCTCGCGCGTCGGCAACGACGAGACGGCGTGGTCCTACCGCGACGCGATCTGGGGCGAGGTCTTCGCCGGTGTCGATCCCGATCCGGCGAACGCCGACGCGATCCGCGACTGGACTCGCTCGTATTCCGATGCCATCAAGCCGTACGGGATGGGCGGCGGCTACGTCAACTTCCACATGGACGAGCCGGATCGCGTACGTGGGATGTACGGCGCGAACTACGACCGGCTCGCGCGCATCAAGGCGCACTACGACCCGGACAACGTCTTCCGGGTCAACCAGAACATCGAGCCTGCGGCGTAGGGGGAGGGCTAGAAGCCGGGCGGCGGGTGACGCCCCGCCGCCCGCTCGCGCTCGTCGTAGCGCTTGCCGGCCCGGAGGAACCACCAGGCGAACCAGATCACCGCGATGACCGGGCCGATCGCCGCGATCAGCAGGAGCGCGGTCAGGCCCGCATTGCCGACGCCGGCGAGCACGTCGCCATCGTACGCGCCTCTACACTGCTTGCATGGCTACGCGGGACGAGGTACTCGAGATTCTCCGCACGGTCGAGGATCCCGAGCTCGGGATGGACATCGTCGATCTCGGCCTGCTCTACGAGGTCGACGTCGAGGACTCGACGGCCAAGGTCAAGTACAGCCTGACCTCGATGGGCTGCCCCGCCGGGCCGCTGATCGCGCAGGACATCGACAGCGCCGTGCGGCAGGTGGAGGGCATCGAGGACGTCGAGCTTGAGCTGACGTTCGACCCGCCTTGGACGCCGGACCGGATGTCCGACGACGCGAAGTTCATCCTGGGCTTCGGCTAGCCCGTCCTTCATCGTCTCTCGCGGTGAACCTCCACGTGAGGCCCGCGATCGTCCCCAGACCGAGGGTCGGGATCACGACGAGGGCCCGATACAGCAGGACCGCCGCCACGACGGGCGCGTGCCGTCCGCCGAAGGCGATGAGCGTCCCGGTGAGGCCGAGCTCGACGAGGCCGAGGCCTCCGGGAGTTAGTGGCAGCGACTCGATCAGCCGTGCGAGCGACCAGGCCGTGAAGCTCTCCGCGACCGAGATCTGCGCGGTCGGGATGCCGATCGCGCGAAGCGAGAGATCGAGGACGAGGAAGCTCGTGAGCTGGTTGGCGAGCGTCGCCAGAGTGAGCGCGAGGCCGTGCCGGCGAATTGCCGCGAGCGTCCTCTTCCGCAGACGCAGGATCCCGGTGGGCCTCCAGGGCGGCGGCGGCCTGCGAGCGAGCCGTAGCGGGAGCAGGGTCGCCGCGCGAAGAGCGGCCCCGAGCACCAACGCGCGCCTCGGTCCTGCGAGCGCGACCCAAAGGAGTCCGGCGGCCACGACGATCACGACGATCCCCGCGATCGCCGCCCAGAGCGCCGGCCGAGGCAGAGGCCCGCTGGCCGCGACCGCAACGAGGGCGACGACCGGGAAGAAGAAGGTCGAGAGCTGGCTCCAAATACCGCTCAGCGCCACGGTCATACCGGCCGAGGTGCGGTCGATGCGCCGCGTTCGGAGCATCGCGAACGACAACGCCATGCCGGCCGGCGCGCCGCCCGGGAGGATCGTGATCAGGGCGGTCGACGCCTGCGTGATCGCCAGCGCAGAGAGAAAGCCGAGGCGGGGTAGCAGCACTCTCCAGGGCAGAGCGCTCGTGAGGCTGTTGACGAGCACTGCCGCGACGAGTCCACCGAGCCAGAGCGGCGTGAGCGAGCGGAGGTCGGCCCAGACCGCGCCGTAGCGGGTGATCGACGGCAGCGCGAACGCGAAGACGGCGACCACGATCGCGGCCGAGCCCGCGACGGCCAGTGCGCGGGTGAATGCTCTGCTCGAAAGTCGTGCGTTCATCGGAGTCGTTCATGATCCCGGTAGGCCCATGGGACCTGACGGATTCCTCGGGGGACGCGAACGGTGCTGAGCGGTGCTGCCGTCTCGAGGTCGGCGGCCGGCACAGCCGGGCGGGAGCTGCGCCATGTGCTGATCTGCGGGGCGTTGGCGGCCGGGGCCGCGAGCTTCGTCCTGCTCGTCGTCCCCGCCGGCGGCGATCTCGCCGCGCACGTGTACCGCACCGCTCTCGTCCGGCACGGGATCCTCGTGTGGGACAACTTCTGGTACGCGGGGGACTACCCGCTCTCTGCCTACAGCCTGCTCTACTACCCCCTCGCCGTGGTGGTGGGCAACACCGCGCTCGCGATCGCCGGGGTTGTGCTCGCCGCGGTCCTCTTCGCGTCGGTGATCGCACGGGAGTGGCCGTCGGCCGGGAGCCTCCCGGCGCTCGCGTTCGCAGTTCTGCTTGCGGGTCAGGTGTTCACGGCGGCCTACCCCTTCGATCTCGGCTTGGCGATGCTCATCGCAAGCCTGTGGGCGCTGCAACGCCACCGGCGCTGGCTGGCGGTGCCGGCGATGCTGGCCACGCTCAGCTTCAGCCCACTCGCGTTTCTCTTCCTCGTGCTCGCGTTGCTGGCGCTCGCGCTCCGGCAGCGCCGGCTCGACCGGACGATGGTGATCGTCGCGATCACGGTCGGCGTCGCGGCGGCCGTGCAGCTCGGGCTGCTCGTCGTTCTCCCGACGCCGTCGCTCGTCTTCCCCTACGGGATCTGGCGGATGCTCGCCGGCCTCGTCGTCGCGGGCCTCGGAGCATGGCTGTCGGTTCGAGGTCGCGCCGGCTGGACGCTGACCAGCTTCTTCCTCGTCTGGGCGGCAGCCGGCGTCGCGTTCGAGGCCGTGCCGTCCCCGGTCGGCCGGAACATCCTGCGCGCCTCGATCTTCGTGTTCCCCCTCATGCTCGTCGCTGCGGGGCGCGCCGGTTGGCGGCCGCGCTGGCTCGCGTTGACCGCGTGCGCCGTCGCGCTCGCCTCGAATGTCGTCCCCTACACCGCGATGATCCCGGACCGCTCCTCGAGCATCGGTTCGAAGAGCGCGTTCTGGCAGCCCCTGATTCGGTTCCTCGATCGCCACGAGCGGCCCGGCTTCCGCGTCGAGGTCGTGGAGACCGCGAACCACTGGGAGAACTACTTCCTCCCGGAGGCGGGGCTCCCGCTCGCGCGCGGTTGGTACGTCCAGCTCGACCTGGCGGACAATCGCGCCCTCTACGCGCCCGGGCTGACCGCCGCGCGGTATGCGGCCTGGCTGCGGGCCCGCGCGGTCCGCTACGTCGTCTTCCCGCACCTCCCCGGCGAGAAAGCGTACGGCGGCGAAGAAGCGGCCTTGCTCGCCTCCGGGCACTCCGGGCTCCGCGAAGTCTGGAACGACGGGCGTGCCTCGATCTACGAGCTGCCTCGAGCCACGCCGCTCCTCACCGGCCGCTCGCCCGCCACGGTGACGCAGTTCGACCCGAGCCGCATCGCCGGCCGCGTCACACGCCCAGGTGTCTACGTGCTGCGTGTCGCCTTCAACCCGTACTGGCGGGTCCAACTCGGCTCGCTCTGCCTCAGTCGCGGCGGCCCGACGGCCACGCTCCTGCACGCCCGCCGCGCGGGCCGCTTCGCGATTCAGGCGATCGAGACCCCGGGGAGGCTGCTCGCGGCGATCGCGGACACCGATTCCGCCGAGTGCCCGGCGGGCCGCTGACGCCCCCAAGCGAGGGTTTCACCTTCAAGGCTGCTTCGCCTCCGCCGATACGGCTGATGAATGCGCTGCCGGGGAAGTCTCGTGCTCGGGGTCCTGCTGCTCGCTGCGGCTTTCGCCGCTACGCCTGCCCTGGGCAGCGCGATCGTCGGCCGCGACGTCACGAAGCCAACGCTCGGCATCGACTCCCAGGGACGTGCCCACGTCAGCTATCTCGCCAACGGTCGCAGGACGACGCTCGTGGCCTGGGGAGCGATCAACGCGCGCACACCGAGTCGAGCGGTGCCACAGGTCAGGTTCCAGATCCGCTACGGAGAAGGTGGCGGAGGCGCCTGCCTGCCGTACGACGGCCCGCCGCTCCCGTGGCTGGTCACCGCCTGCAAGGCGCCCGACGGGAGCTACTGGGCTCTCCAGTCCTGGCAGCGGCTCAAGCCCAATTACGGCGGTAGAACCGGAGCCTGGGAGCTCCATCTCTCGCACTGGCGCGGCGCGATCGCGCAGCTCGTCGTCTACCAGAACTGGGCCTACGGCGGGTTTCGCCACCTCTTCGGCAGGCTGACCTACGGCGGTGTGGGCGTCTACGGCTTCAGCTCCACGCCCCACGGCAACCCGCTCGACAGTTACGGCCGAAACATCTACGTCGATACCTTCGACTCCGCCTACGGCAAAGGCTGGCATCGCGAGAACAGCTTCCTCACCCATCACCGCGGCCATACTCTCGGCGACTTCTGCTACGGGTTCTACCGCCATGGATACCACCCCAGCGGCGACGGAAGCGAGTACCGGGCGACCGCCGAAGGCCCCGGCGTCACGCCGGACGTGATGTGGCAAGCGAAGGACATCGGGCGGCTCGACCCGTCGCTGCAAGCTCAGATGCGGACGATGGAGCGCAGCTGGGGCGACCCGAAGTGCCGCGTCTAGGCGCTACGGCGCCGCGATCGCCTCGACCTCGACCAGCATCCTCCGGGAGCTCTCAGCTCACCAGAGGTCACCGCCGGTCAGCACGTAGATGAACGGCACGATCGGCACGATCAGGAAGATGCCCCAGGCGAGCTTCTGGCCGCCGCTGAGGTCGGTCCGGCCGGCGAGGTTGATCCAGCCGAGCACGACGGCAAGGGGATGGATGAAGCAGACGAGGAGTTCCAGCAGCTTCTTCATCTCCTGCCGTTCCCCGGCTTGCCCGGCCGCTAATCCGGTAGCACTCGTGGTCCTCCTGCGCGCGCACGCTTCTCCGCCTCGGCAAGCATGGCCGACGCGACGCCTTGTCGCTGGTGATCCGGGTGCGTCGCCAGATGCCAGATCATTCGGCCCGATCCCGGCCCCGCGGACAAGCCCTCGCTCTCGCATTCCAGATCGAGCAGGCCGACGATCGTGCCGTCTTTCTCGGCGACGAGCTCGATCGCATCCCGCTCGTAGCGTTCCTTCTCGCGCTCGACGGCGTCGAAAAACGCCGTGTCGAAGAACGACAGCAGCCGACAGATCAGCCAGCCGCGCTCGTCACGCTCCTCGTATGGGCGGACCAGCACGCCCATGCGCGCGGTCAGGAAGCGGCTGCGGCGGGAAAACGCTTCCGCGCCCGCTCGCGCGCCCGCTCGGCCTCGACCTCGCGGTTGCGGGGCGGAGCGGAGGTGACCAGCGACCGAAGCAGCCGTATCGACGACGCCGTGACCTCGTCGACGGCCTGCTCGAAGGCGGCCTCGTTCGCTTTCGACGGCTTCGTGGAGCCGCTGATCTTGCGCGCGTACTGCAGCGCCGCGGCACGAACCTCGTCGTCGGTCGCGGCCGGCTCGAAGTTGTGGAGTGTCTTGATGTTCCGGCACATGCGCGACACGTTAGCGGGCGGATGGATGGAGGAGCGGCACGCTGCCCTTCCAGCCCGCCTCGAGTACGCGGAGGCTCGTGGCCGGGGTGAGGCGCGCCGCTCGGCGCACCGCGGGCCGGCGGTCGGTGTAGCCGCCCGGAGTCCAGCGCAACAGCCGGCCGCCGAGGACGAGCCACGGCTCCTCGTCGATGAGCACGAACGCGCCGTCGGGCAGCGTGCCGACCTCGCCCTCCGGCCTGGGGCCGAGCCGCTCGGCGTGCAGGCGGCTGTCGAGCTCGTCGGCGCTGGACGCGCCGGTGCGTGCGAGAAAGCCGCGGTAGTCCGCGTTCCGGCACTCGGCGCACGGGCGGTGCCCCGCAGCGAGCGCGGTCGCCTCGTCGAGGAAGAAGAGGCCCGTGTAGCGGCCCGGCGCCATCGGCCCGCCGACCCGGTAGCGCCCGCGGAACTCCAGCCGACAAGAGATCCAGCGCTTCACCTGCCATTCCCGGCGGATCGTGCCGTTCTCGTCGTGGAGGCGGCCCCGGTTGCCGTAGACGAGACCCCGCTCGGGCGTCGCGATCAGCTCGCCCAGCGGTGTCACCCGGTTCCGGAGCGGCATCAGATCGTGAGGACGATCTTGCCGAGCTGCTCCCCGGCTTCGAGCCGCTCGTGCGCCTCGCGGATGTGCTCGAGCGGGAGCACCGAGTCGACGACGGGCCGCGCGCGGCCGCTCGCGACGAGCTCGTAGGCGCCCGCGAAGTCGACGGCGGTGCCCATCGTGGAGCCCAGAATCGTGAGCTGCTTCCACCAGATGCGGTGCAGCGCTGCGGGTGGGTTCGGCCCGGAGGTCGCGCCGCAGACCGTGATGCGGCCGCCTGGCGCGGCTACCTGGAGCGACGTCGCCCAGGTCGCCTCGCCGACGTTCTCCACGACGACGTCGATGCCGTGGCCGCCGGTTGCCTCCTGCACCGCCGCCTTCACATCGCCGGTCGCGTGGTTCACCGTCGCATCCGCGCCGAGCTCGCGTGCCCGCTCGAGCTTGGCGTCGCTCGAGGACGTGACGAGCACGCGCCCGCCGAGCGCCTTCGCGATCGCGAGCGCCGCGGTCGAGACGCCGCCGCCGATGCCCCACGCCAGAACCCACTCGCCCTCGCGCAGGGCGGCGCGCGTCACGAGCATCCGGTACGCGGTCTCGAAGACGAGCGGGAAGGCCGCCGCCTCCTCGAAGCTCAGCCCCTCGGGGATCGGGTGCACGTTCGTCGCCGGAACCGCGATCAGCTCCGCGTTCGTGCCGTCGCCGTGCTCGCCGATCACGTGGATTCGGCCGCCGCCTTCCTCGATGCCCGGGTTGAGGACGACGCGCTCGCCCGGCTCGAAGCCCGTCACCCCGTCGCCGAGCGCTTCGACGATGCCCGCACCGTCGGCGCCGAGGATGCGCGGTTTCGGCACGGAGGGAAGCCCCTTCCGGATCCAGACGTCGAGATGGTTCAGGGCGGATGCTCGGAGGCGAACGAGCACCTCGCCGGGGCCGGGAACGGGATCGGGGGCCTCCACGAGCACGAGAACGTCGGGGCCGCCGTCCTCGTGGATCCGAACCGCGCGCACCGGGGCAGACTATCCGCGTGACTGCAGCGGAACTCGACGCCCTCGCGCAGGAGCTGGGCCTCGACGCGATCGGCGCCGCGCCGGCCGAGCCGTACGCCGACACCGAGCGGCACATCCGCGACCGGCGCGCGCGCGGGCTCTTCGCGGACATGCGCTTCACGATGGCGCGGCCGGAGGAGTCCTGCCACCCGGAGTCGTTGCTCCCCGGCGCGCGGACGGTCATCTCCGCGGCGCTCTGCTACTGGCTGCCCGAGCCGGAACGGCCCGAGGGCCACGGCCGCCTGCCTCGCTACACGTGGTTCGACGCGTACGCGATCCTGCGCGAGAAGCTCGACGAGCTCGGCCGGAGGCTCGGGGGCTCGTACCGCGTGCTCGTCGACGCGAACCAGCACGTCGACCGCGAGGCGGCGGCGCGCAGCGGGGTCGGCTTCTACGGCAAGAACACGCTCCTCATCACGCGCCGGCACGGCTCCTGGGTGGTGCTGGGGACGCTCGTCACGAACGTCGAGCTCGAGCCGACCGCGCCGCTCGGTCTGGACTGCGGGGACTGTCGGCTCTGCATCGACGCCTGCCCGACGGGAGCGCTCGACGAGCCGGGGACGCTCGACTCCACGCGCTGCCTCTCCTACTGGACGCAGTCGCCCAATCCGCCTCCCGTCGAGTTCCGCGCCGCGCTGGACGCTCAGGTCTACGGCTGCGACATCTGCCAGGACGTCTGTCCGTGGAACCGCGGCGTCGAGAAACGGCGTGCGGCCGAGCCGCTCCCCGACGACGCGACTCCGCACGTCTCCCTCGTCGAGTGGCTGCGCAGCGACCCAGACGAGCTGAGGCGCCGCTTCGCGAGGTTGTACGTGCCGCGGAACGACGGTCGGCGCCTGCGCCTCAATGCCCTCGTCGCGGCAGGCAACGTGGGCGGGGACGGCGAAGGGGACGCCGTGGCCGCTTGTCTCGACGACTCGGACGACACGACGCGCGAGGTCGCTGCGTGGGCGCTCGAGCGGATGGAGAGGCGCGATGCCTAGGCGCCCGGGCCAGTGGCTCGTCCTCCTCCGCGCAGCGCTTGTCGTTTGCGGCGTGGTGGCGGTCGGCTTGACGGCGATGCCGGCCTCGTACCGGCCGTGGGGCTGGGGAGTGGTCGGCTTCTTCGCCGCGGAGACCCTGCTTTCGGGCTACCTGTCGGTGATCGAGCTCGGGAAGGCGGCGCGGGCTCGAGCGCGGACGCTGCTCGTCGCCTGTGACGCGCTCGTCGGCATCGGCTTCGTCACGGTTTTCTCGTTCCAGTCGGGCCAGCCGTACCGCCCGCTCTACCTGATCCCGATCGCCGAGGCTGCCCTTCGCTTCGGGCTAACGGGCGGCGTTCTGGCCGGCGCGGTCATGACCGGCGCGACAATGGTCATCGACGACCTCGGGCCAGGCCTGCAATGGAGGTCGGCCTTCGTTCGCGTCCTCGTTGGGATGCTCTCCGGAATCGTCGTGGGTCGCCTCCGCGACACGATCGACCTCGAGCGGAGCCGTGCCGAGGCGCGTGCGGCCGAGGCGGAGCGGCTGCGGGATGAGCTGGGTCATCGCGTCGACGTGCTCGAGACGGCGAACCGCTGCGCGCGGGCGCTCGGCTCGTCCCTCGAGCTCGACGAGGCCTTCGGCGCCTTCATCCGCGAACTGCGCGGGCTCGTCCCCTTCGAGCGGACGGCGATCGTGCTCGTCGACGGCGATACCGCGACCACGATGGCGACCGCCGGCCGCGGCGCGGGGGAGATCTTCCCGCCCGGCAACAGCGATCCGATCCAGGGCTCCCTGCTCGAGCGCGTGCTCGACGGCAAGATCGTCGTGCGGCGGGACCTCACCGAGCGCGAGTACCCGGCCGACGAGCACCTCCTCGCGCTCGGTCTCCACAGCGAGCTCGTGACGCCGCTCCTGCTCGGCGCTCGCCCGATCGGGATGCTCAGCCTCTCCCGCGACCGTCCCGACGCCTTCAGCGACGACGAGATCGAGCTCGTGGCTCTTCTCGGCCGGCTCGTCGCGACCGCCGTGCAGAACATTCGCGCGTACGAAGCCGAGCGCGGTCGAGTCGAGGAGCTGGGACGCCTCTCGCAACTCCGTGCCGACTTCGTCTCCCTCGTCTCGCACGAGCTGCGCAGCCCTATGGCTGCGGTGATCGGAGCGGCGCGGACGCTGCAGGACCGCTGGCGGATGCTCACCGCCGCCCAGCGCGAGTCGTTTCTCGCCCTCATCGGCGACGAGACGGCACGCCTCGCGGAGCTCGTCGGCGACGTCCTCGACACCTCGCGGATCGAGGCCGGGACCTTCACCTACCGCTTCGAGGAGGTCGAGCTCGGCCGGGTCGTGGACGAGGCCGTCGAGGCGGCGGTGCTCGCGCAGCAGGAGGTGCCGGTGGTCGCGTCCGTCCGGGGCTCGCTGCCGGCGATCCGCGGCGACCGTACCCGGCTTCGTCAGGTTCTTGCGAACCTGATCGAGAACGCGGTCAAGTACTCGCCGGAAGGCGGAGAGGTGCGGGTCTCGGCCACGTCGTCGAACGGGGCTGTCCAGATCTCCGTGCGCGACGCCGGCCCCGGGATCCCACGCGAGCAGCAGACACGCATCTTCGAGAAGTTCGGGCGCGCCGAGGTGGCGGGCGGCTCGAAGCCGGGCACGGGGCTCGGCCTCTTCATCGCCCGCTCGATCGCCGAGGCCCACGGCGGCTCGCTCGAGGTGAGCTCGGGCGCGGAGCCCGGCTCGACGTTCATCCTCACCCTGCCGGTCGGCTAGCCGCCACGACTTCGGGGGCCGCCTCGCTCGCGGCGTAGAGACGCCACGTCCCGGAGACGCCCTTCAGCTCGCGCTCGCCGCGATCCTCGAGTGCCAGGCCGGTGCCGGCAACGAGATCCTTGACCGTCTGGGAGACGAGCACCTCGCCCGCGTCGGCGGCCGCCGCAACCCTGGCGCCGATCGAGAGGGCCAGCCCTGCGACCTTGCCGTCGTGCAGCTCGCACTCCCCGGTGTGGATGCCCGCCCGAACGTCGAGGTCGAGGCTGCGCACGCCCTCGACGATCGCTTGCGCGCAGCGAATCGCACGCGCCGGGCCGTCGAAGGTCGCGAAGAAGCCGTCACCCGCTGTGTCCCGCTCCTCGCCGCGGAAGCGGCTCAGCTCCCTACGCACGAGCGTGTGGTGACGCTCGAGCAAGTCCCGCCAGGCGTTGTCGCCGAGCTCCGCCGCCCGCCGGGTCGAGCCGACGATGTCGGTGAAGAGCAGCGTCGCGAGGACACTGTCGGGCACATGCGGCGCCTCTTGCCCGCTGATGAAGCGCTCGACTTCGTCAGGAATCTCCGGCGAGAGGTAGATAGCTGCCGAATCGGTCCCACCTGCCGTCAACACCTTCGCGCCCGGGATGAGTCTCGCAACCTCGAGCGAGGTCGGCTCGTCGTACGACGACGCTCGGTAGAGAACGAGCGTTGGCACGCGCACGGCCGGGAGGATCTCGCGGAGGTCGGTCTCGTACCACGCTCGATTCAGGGCGTACGCCGAGACGGGCTGGCTCCTATGCGAAGCCAGTTGGCGAACCACGCGCGCTCGTCCTCGTCGTCGGCGAGGGACGGCACGCTCATCCGCATTATCTCGTCGGAAAACGCCTGCGTGCCCCATTCCTCGCGCAGCTGCGCGAGCTCCGAGTCCGGGTCTCGCTCCGGCTCGAATTTCGAGTATGCGACCGGGTGGAAGAGCACGAGCGCCCGCGTCCGCTCGGGGTACGTGGCGGCGTAGAGGGCGGCCAGCGAGCAGCCGTCATGTGAGGCGAGCAGGGCGGTGCTCGACGAACCGGTCGCGTCGAGCACGGCGTGCAGATCTTCCATCCGGGTGTCGAGCGCGGCGAACTGCCCGCCGTGGTCGGACAGGCCGGTACCGCGCTTGTCGAAGAGGATCAAGCGGAACGTCCTGGCCAGTCGCTCGTAGAAATCGCGCCAATGCGGGGATTCCCATACGTAGACGAGGTTCGAGACGAAGTCCGGGACGTAGACGAGATCGGTGGGGCCGTCGCCGACGACCTGGTACGCGATCGCGACGCCGCCGCTCCGCGCATACCGGATGTCGAGCTCCTCCACGCGCGAATCTTCCCCGAGATCCCGGGTGGCGGCAACGGCGAGAGAGGTTACGCGCGGGCGCGCATGCGCTCGACGCCGAGCTCCTTCGCCAGCGCCTTGGCGCGATCCGCGATCGAGCGCCGCAGCTCGTCGGGCTCGAGCAGGACGGCCTCCCCGCGCAGTGAGAGCACCTCGCTCTCGAGCCACTCGTCGCTGCCGACCGGAAGCTCGCGGACGGCGCTCCCGTCGGCGAGCGGACGCCCGCCGCGCTCGATTGCCCAGCGCGCGATCGCCTCGTCGTAGAGGATCCGCGCCGTGCGGGCGTCGCGGAGCCGCGTCGGCTCGAACCCCTCCCGGGCCTCGAACTTCTCGCGCGTGAGCTTGGCGCTGCGCATCCGGTCGAGGCGGAACGACCGTGCGCCGTCGCTCGTCCGGTCCCACGTGTGGACGTACCAGTTCGGCAGCTGCCGCTCGAGGGAGTAAGGCTCTACCAACCTGGTCGAGGGCTCTGAGTCGGCCTCCTTCTGGTACTCGATCTCGACGAGCCGCCGCTCGCGCATCCCGCGCGCGAGTCGCGAGACGAGGTCGACCTCCTCGGTCGCGACGTGCGGCTCCGGCGTCCGCGCGAGCTCGAACTGCCCGAACGTCTCCTCGAGCTTCTTGCGGACGCGCGAGAGTGGCGTGTGTGCGTCGGCTGCGATCATCGGCCCCACGTACTCGAGCGCGAGCCGAATCGCGCGGGCTTCGAGCGGCGTCAGGCGCGGCGCTGCCCGGAACGTGTCGCCCCACAGCTCCTTGTCGACGTGCACCGAGTCGTCCCGCAGCTCCGCGTAGACCGTGTAGCAGCCGCCCCCGAAGTTGACGAGGTTGAGAAGGGAGAGATGCTCCTCGATCTCCTCCGCCGGAATCGAGGGGAAGCGCTCGAGCAGCTCCGTCGCCGGGATCTCGGCCTCGCGCTGCTCGCCGCAGGCCGCGAGAAGGTAGGCGAGCAATGCCTGCAGTACGGCGAACCGCTCGGGGGCCACGGGCCCGGCGGGGCGCTCGACGGCTCCGTCGCCGTTCGCCGCCGGCTTCTCGCGCGCCGGCTCGGGCGCCGCGCCCTCGTGCCGCTCCCGCACGCGCCGGAGCGCCGCGGCGACGTCGCGCTTGAGCTCCGCGGGGTCGAGCGGGACTGCGCGGCCGTTTTGACGCAGCACCCACGACGTGAGCTGGGGGATGGAGGAGTACTCGGTGACGAAGACGCCGTCCTCGAGCCGTCCGGTCGCGCCGTACGCGCGCCGGACCCACCAGGCCGTGTCGCCGAGCACCTCGATCCGCGCCTTGCCGACCGCGTCCCCGATCTGCCAGGGAGGCCGGCCTCGGTAGATCTCCACGTCGAAGTCCGTCGGTGCGCGGAAGTCGCGCTCGCGCCGGGTCGCGAACTTGATGTCGCCACGGATCCGCGAGACCCGGAAGGTGCGGATCTCCTCGCGGTCGAGGTCGTGGCCGACGACGTACCAGAGCCCGTTGTCGTTGAGGAGCGCGTAGGGGTTGAGCGTCCGCTCGCTCTCCTCGTCCCGCGAGATCGACCAGTAGTCGAAGCGCACCGTCCGCTGCTTCGAGATCGCGTTCTCGAGCTTGGCCAGCCGGCCCGGCGTCTCCGGCGAGTAGTCCGGATCGAGCACCTCGACGCGGCTCGCGGTCTCGGTCGGGGCCTCGGTGAAGCCGGGCCTGCCGAGCGCGAGGTTCTGCAGTGCGAGACGCAGCGGCTCCGCGTACGCGAACTTCCCCTCGAGGAGGTAGAAGGCCGTCTGCAGCGCGGCGAGCTCCTCGTCCTCGAGCTCGAGCTGCGGGAGGAAGTACTGCTCCGACCGAAGCGTGTAGAGCTCCTCGCCGGTGAATTCGTCGCGTTGCGACTGCAGCGGGACACCAAGCGACAGGAGCTCGGCCCGGTCGGAGTAGAAGCGGCGCGCGAAGGCCTCGTCCGACATCTCCGAGTAGCCCTCGACGTTCGACTTCACGTCCCGTGCCGTGATCGGACGGCGCTCCGCCATCAGAAACGCGACGAGCGAGAGCTGCCGGATCAGCTTGTCGGTGTCGTGAGACAACCCGTGCCTGACACTACAGCCGCTCGGCTGTGGATTGCGACTGTGGAAGCCTGTGGACGGCTGCCTACGCCGCGGCTTTTGTTTCGAGGTGCTGGTGCGAGGGGCAGTAGTCGCGGTCCGGGAGCGGCGTGCGCTGGCACGGCTTGCCTTTGCGCGTCGTCGCCCGGCAGCGGGCGACCCCGCCGTCGAGCAGCCCCGACTCGATCTGCTCCTCGATGAACTCGACCGCGGCCTTCACGCCCTGGTCGACCGCCCACGCGACCTGCGCCTGCGCGGTGATGGGGAAGTAGCGGCGGATGTCCTGGAACAGCGCCCGCTCGGGTTTCGCGAAGTAGAGGGGATCCGTGGCGAGCCGCTCCATCGTCTGCTCACACGCGACGAGCACGCCCCGGCGAGACTCGAGCTGCGTCTCGCGGTCTGCATACGGCTCGATCATGTCCTTTACGGACCGGTAAATGGCCCGTGAGTATTGATACATGCACTGCTGCAACTGGGCCGTTCTCTCTTCGATCACGTGCGTTCTCGTCTCCTCCCGCAGACGCCGCAAGGCCTGGTCTGAAGCCGATTTCCCGCGGGCTCCCCTAAACCCGACGGCTCGATCCTACATCCTAGCCGCACTGTCACAAAGTCGTCGGATTCGTTGCCTGATGAGCAAACGAACCGAAGGCCTCAGGCGCGGCGCTGGTCCGCGACGTCGTCGCCCTCGGCGGCACGGCGTCCGAAACCGGCGACCCAGAAGATCGCGAGCACCAGTCCGACGACGCCGGCGGCGATGCCGACCCAGGGGATGATGAACAGGAAGATGACCCCGACGACGATGAATGCGATACCTACGCCGATCACAAGGTGCGCGTCCCCGTCCCGCGGCAAACGGAAACTTCCGGGGAGAGAAGCAGCTACGCCTGGAGGACCACGAGCCGCTCCTCGGTCATCTCGCGGATCGTGTAGGCGGGCCCCTCTTTCGTGTTGCCGGACCCCTTGACACCGCCGTAGGGCATCTGGTCGGCCCGGTAGGTCGGAGCCTCGTTGACCGTCACGCCGCCGAACTCGAGGGCCTGGGCCGCGGCGAGCGCCGTGGCGATCGAGCCGGTGAAGATCCCGGCCTGCAGCCCGTACTCGGTGCCGTTCGCGCGCTCGTAGGCGTCGTCGATCGAGTCGGCGGCGTTGACGACGCAGACCGGCCCGAAGACCTCGTCGCACACCACGCGCGCCGTCTCGGGTGCCTCGGCGAGCACGACCGGACCGAGCGGGTCGGCGTCGGTGTCGCCTGCAAGGAGACGCGCACCGGCAGCCTCGGCCTCCTCGACCCACTCTGCGATCCGCGTGCGCGCGTCTTCGTCGATCACCGGCCCGACGTCGGTCGCCTCGTCCGCGGGATCGCCCACGACGAGGGCCTCCACCTGCGGCAGGAAGCGTTCGAGGAAGGCGTCGACGGCGGGCCGCTCGACGTAGATCCGCTGCACGGAGATGCAGCTCTGGCCGGCGAAGGAGAAGGCGTTCGCGGCGAGCTTCGCGGCGGCGAGGTCGAGGTCGGCGTCGGCAGCCACGATCACCGGCGTCGAGTTCCCGAGCTCCAGGCGGACCCGCTTCTTCGCCGCGCGCTCGGCGATTCCCCAGCCGACGCCGCTCGAGCCCGTGAAGGTGATCAGCCGGACGCGCTCGTCCTCGACGAGCACGTCGCCGATCTCGGCCGACGGCCCGACGAGGACGGTGAGCCATCCATCGGGCAGGCCCGCCTCCTGCTCGAGCTCGGCGAGCAGGAGCGCTGACAGCGGCGTCTGGCTTGCCGGCTTGAGCACGACGGGGCAGCCTGCGGCGAGCGCCGGTGCGAGCTTGTGCGCGACGAGGTTGCAGGGGAAGTTGAACGGCGAGATGGCGCCGACGACGCCGACCGGCCGGCGCAGGGTGAACGCGATTTTCCCCTCGCCTGCCTCCGAGGCCTCCATCGGCACGACGTCGCCGGCGAGCTTCCGCGCCTCGACCGCGGCGAACGTGTACGTCGAGACCGCGCGCGACGCCTCGACGCGCGCGGTCCGGATCGGCTTCCCGGCCTCGGCGCAGATCGTCTGCGCCATGTCCTCGTGCCGTTCCCGGAGCAGGCCGGCGACCCGATCGAGGATCGCGGCCCGCTCGTGCGCCGGGAGCGGGTTGCCGAGCGCTTTGGCCGCGGCGTCGACGGCGCGGCGCGCGTCGTCGGCACCGGAGCGCGGCGCGCGCCCCACCACGTCGCCGGAATAGGGCGAGCGAACCTCGATCCATTTGTCCGTCGCAGTGGCCATATGCTCCGCGCGTGCTCCGACGTGACGATATCGGGACGCGCCTGGGCAGCGAGGTCGTGGTCGACGGGGCGACGTGGCCGGGGCTCGTGCACACGATCGACCACCCGGAGGGACTCGTCCTCGTCGACACCGGGATGATCGACTCGACGCCCGAGCTCGACGAGTACTGGCACCCGACGCCGCATCCGCTTCCGGCTGAGCTCGTCGAGCGGGTCGCCGTCGTCGTGAACACCCACCTCCACTTCGACCACTGCGGGGGCAACCGGCTCTTCGCCGATCGGCTGCCGATCCACGTGCAGCGAATCGAGCTCGAGGACGCGCGGACGGAGGAGGACTACACCATCCGCGAGTGGGTCGACTTCCCGGGCGCGGCGTACGTCGAGCACGACGGCGAGGCCGAGATCCTGCGCGGCGTCAGGCTCGTGCCGGCTCCGGGCCACACGCGCGGCCATCAGATCGTCGTCGTCGAGACGGAGGATGGCCCGGTCGTGCTCGGCGGCGACGTCGGCTACTCGTTCGCCGAGATCGGGCAGGGAGACACGCCGGGCAAGCGCGTCGTGCTCGAGCTCGCCGCGCCGACGTACCTCGCGCACGTCGAAAAGCCGCGCGTGCCCGAGCGTCGCGGCTAGCCGCTACTCGTCCGGGATCCGCGCGGTGACCGCCGCGAGCACCTTGTCCTTGATCGACGGCACGTCGCGCATCAGGGTGCGGAAGGCAGACGCGTTGACCACGAGGACGCGCGCCGGCCCGCGCGTGCGCACCGTCGCCGTTCGCGGCTTGCCCGAGACGAGCGCGATCTCGCCGACGAAGTCTCCGGGGCCGAGCTCGTTGACCTTCCGCACGCCGCGGACGACGTCGGCTTCGCCTTCGACGAGGATGATGAACTCCCAGCCGCTCGCACCCTGCTTCGTGAGGTTGCGCGCGTCGGGGAGCTGGAGCTCGTCCGCGAGCATGGCGATCTCCTCGAGCTCCCGCTTCGAGCAGCGTTCGAACAGCGGAACCCGCTTGAGCAGCTCGATCTTCGCGTTCTTGCGCAGCATCGACCGAGGTACAGTCTCTTGCATGGCCCAAGCCCGTGCAACAAGGCCCGACGCGCTGATCGTCGACGCCGTTCGCAGCCCGATCGGGAAGAAGAACGGGACGCTGTCGCACATCCGAGGAGACGAGCTCTCCGCCCAGGTCGTAAGCGCGCTGGTGGAGCGCAACGGCGTCGATCCCGGCGAGATCGAGGACGTGCAGTGGGGCTGCGTGACGCAGGTCGACGAGCAGGCGTGGAACATCGGCCGCAACGTCGCCCTCACCGCCGGCTGGCCGGTCTCGGTGGCGGGGACGACGGTCGATCGCCAGTGCGGCTCCTCGATGCAGACGAACTTCAACGCGGCCGCCGCCGTCTGGTCCGGGCAGCTCGACCTCGTCGTCTCGGGCGGCGTCGAGATGATGTCGCGCGTCCCGATGGGCTCGAACAACGGCTCGATGTCGCCGCTCGTGTGGGAGCGCCACGAGATCGTCATGCAGGGGATCTCGGCCGAGGAGATCGCGAAGGAGTGGAGGCTCACCCGCGAGGAGCTCGACCGGATCTCCTACGGGTCGCACATGCGCGCCGCGCGCGCGATCGACGAGGGGCGGTTCGACAAGGAGGTCGTGCCGATCGAGCTCGACGTGCCGGCCCCGGATGCGTCGGGCGCGACTCCGACGCTCACCCGCGTCCGCTTCGCCGTCGACGAGGCGGTGCGGCGCGAGACCACGCTCGAGAAGATGGCCGCGCTCCAGCCGGCGTTCATCCCCGACGGCGTCGTGACGGCCGGCAACTCGTCCCAGATCGTCGACGGCTCGGCTGCGGTGCTCGTAGCCTCGGAGGCGAAGGCCTCGGAGCTCGGGCTCGAGCCCCGCGCACGGTTCGTCTCCTTCGGCGTGGTCGGCGTCGATCCGCACCTGATGCTGCACGGCAATCCCGAGGCGTCGGCGAGGGCGCTCGCCAAGGCGGGGCTGACGTGGGACGAGATCGACGTGATCGAGGTGAACGAGGCGTTCGCGTCCGTAGTCGGTCAGTTCCTCGCCGACACCGGCCTCGAGGAGCGCTACGCGGCCGGCGACGTGAACCCGAACGGCGGCGGGATCTCGCTCGGCCACCCGCTCGGCGCGACGGGCGCGCGGATCACGGCGACCCTCGTCTCGGAGCTCGAGCGGCGGAACGCGCGCTACGGGCTCGCGACGATGTGCATCGGCTTCGGCCAGGCCATCGCGGCGGTCATCGAACGCGTCTAGGCCGCGCGGCTCACCAGCCGCCCGAGTGGTACGAGGCCCTGCCGAGCGGCCAGTACGTGAAGATCACCGGCCCGATGAGGTTGCCTCGCGGGACGGATCCCCAGCGGCGCGAGTCGCACGAGTCTGGCCGGTTGTCGCCGACCATGAAGTACTCGCTCTTGGGCACCCGCCAGGTCCGGCCGAGATAGTTCGTGTCCTCGCGCCGGGTTTGCGCCGACACGTAGGGCTCGCGGAGCTTCGTCCACGTGGCGGCGCCCGGCCGGCGGACCCAGAGAGAGCCGCTCTCGTCTTCCCGCACCGTCTCGCCGGGCAAGCCGATGAGGCGCTTGACGAACGTCGTGCCGGCGTCGCGGCCACCACAGACGTTCGCGCGCGGCGGAGCCTTGAAGACGACGATCTGGCCGCGCTGAGGGCTGCCGAAGACGTAGGCGAGCCGGTTCACGAGCACGCGGTCGCTCGTCGACGCCTCGCAACCGGCGGCCGGTCGGGCGCAGTGCAGCGTGTGTTCCATCGACGCCGACGGGATCCGGTACGGCCTCGCCACCTCCGCCTCGAAGGCGAGCACGAACCCGATCGCGAGGCCGAGCGTGACGAGCCAGTCGACGGCCTTCCGCCACGGATCGGGAAGCCGTCTGAACGGGTTGAGGCTCACTCCGCGGTGAGGATAGACGCGGCCGCGGATCAGTCGTGCTGCGCGAGCCAGGCGCCGACGACCTGCATGTAGCGCTCGCGTTCCTCGACGTGCGGCGTGTGGGACGAGTCCTCGAAGCAGACCCATTCCGAGCCTGGGATCCCATCCCGCAGCGTCTTCTGCAGGGCGGGCGTCGCCTCGTCGTGGCGCCCGGAGACGAGGAGCGTGGGCACGTCGATCTCGCCGAGCCGGTCCTTCGACTGCCAGTCGCGGATCGAGCCGATCACGTGGAACTCGCTCGGGCCGTTCATCGTGTGGTAGACGGTCGGATCGCGCTCGATCCAGGCGAACGCCTCGACGACCTCGTCGGGCCACGGATCGAGGCGGCACACGTGGCGCTGGTAGAAGACCATGCAGGCGGCCTCGTACGCCGGATCGTCGGTCGTCCCGGCATCCTCATGGCGGCGCAGCGTCGCCTCGACCTCCGGCGGCAGCAGCGCGCGCAACCGGTTCGCCTCGGCGACGAAGTCGGGGAACGACGCCGCCGTGTCCGCGAGGACGAGCGCGCGGAGCCCGGGCGGCTTCGTGAGCGCGTACTCCTGTCCGAGGAAGCCGCCCCAGGACTGACCGAGCACGTGATGCCGCTCGGCGATCCCGAGCGTGTCGACGAGGTTGTGCAGCTCGCGGACGAAGAGGTCGACCGTCCAGAAGTCGGCGCCGCGGTCCGGGTAGTGCGTGCTGCGGCCGTTGCCGAGCTGGTCGTAATGGACGACGGCGCGGCCGTCGGCGAGATCGGCAAGCGAGAGGAGGTACTCGTGCGCGGCGCCGGGCCCGCCGTGGAGGACGACGAGCGGGGCAGGCGCCGAGGGATCGCCGGGCCGCAGCTCGCCGGTCACGCGGAACCAGGTCTGTGCCTCCTCGCCGTCGAGCCGGAACGCGACGGTGCCCTCGCGCACGTCCACCGCGCGACTCTACGCCCGATGTCTAGGCTCCGCCGCGTGAAGGTCGGAGTCGTCGGGCTCGGAACGATGGGGGCGGGCATCGCGCAGCTCGCGGTCGAGGCAGGGCTCGAGACCGTCGGCCGCGAGGTGACGGACGAGCTGGGGGAGACGGCGCGCGGCCGCATCGAGCATTTCCTCTCGCGCAAGGTCGAGAAGGGCCAGATCGACTCCTTCGAGATCGGCCTGTTGGGCCTGACGACGCAGGTTGCCGACCTCGCGGACTGCGACGTCGTGATCGAGGCCATCGTCGAAGAGCTCGACGCGAAGCGCGAGCTGTTCGCCGAGCTCGAACGAGTCTGCCGTCCCGACGCCGTGCTGGCGACCAACACCTCCGCGCTCTCCGTCACCGAGATCGCGGGCGCGACCTCGACGCCCGAGCGCGTGGTCGGAATGCACTTCTTCAACCCCGCGCCGCTGATGCCGCTCGTGGAGATCGTCCGCGCCGAACGCACCTCGGAGGAGGCCTTCGACGCCGCCTACGCCCTCGGAGAGCGGCTCGGCAAGCATCCGATCCGCTGCCACGACACGCCGGGCTTCGTCGTCAACCGGATCCTCATCCCGCTCCTCAACGACTGCGTCCGCGTCCTCGACGAGGCGCGCGTGACGCCCGCCGACCTCGACGCAGGGATGAAGCACGGAGCGGGCTGGCCGATGGGGCCCTGCGAGCTCGTCGACCTCGTCGGGATCGACGTCCACGTGCATGCGAGCGAGGCGCTCTGGGAGAAGCTGCGGGAGCCGAGGATGGCGCCCCCTGCCCGCCTCGTCGCGATGGCGAACGCCGGCTTGCTCGGCCGCAAGAGCGGTCGCGGCTTCTACAGCTACGAGTAGTAGCCACGTCACGCCCGGGCTCGGGCCAGGCGTTCGGCGCGTTGGGCCTCCAGCCGCTCGAGGCTGAGCCTGGGCCGGCCGAAGATCAGCTCGTCGCGAGCGTTGTGGAGCGCGACCCAGATGCTCGCAGCCCACGCAATCTCGGACTCGTACGAGGAGAACGTCATGCCCCGCGCGCGCTGGTAGGCGTCGAGGAAGGCCGCCGAGCTCGCAAGCGGCGCGAGTTTCGGCCGGCCATGGCTGCCGAAGACGCCGGCCGCGGTTCCCGCCAGAGCCGCCTCGGACGACCAGGCGAGGCTGTCCCAGTCGTGGACCGCGAGCGGCTCGCGGCCCTGCCAGCGCATGTTCTGCGCCTCCCAGTCGGCGTGTCCCAGCACCGGCGGGAGCTCGGATTCCGTCAGCTTCGCCCGCACACGCCCCGTCGTATCGTCGAGCCACGCGGGCACAACCGCGGCTGCGTGGCGGTCGGGCGGCGAATCCCACCTGATCCACTCGGGGTTCGGCAGTGGAGGATCGAGAGCGAGCCGCGCCAGCCGGCCGACGAGGTCGGCCAAGAGAGCCGCCGACCTCACCGCTGCGGCGGGCGTCTCCTCGGTATCGAGCTCGCCGCCTCCGACGAATTGCTCCGCGTGTACGGCCAGCCCATCGTCGTACGTCACGCGAGTCAGAGGCATGGGACAGGGAAAGCCTTCCTCGGCCAGCAGCCTCTGCGCCGTCACGCACCTCTCGGTGCGCCCGAACTCGTCGGGGCGACGCTTGACCACGACCTCCCGGCCGTCGGCGAGTCGAATCCCGACGACCTCGGAGAGGTGCGCCACGACGAACAAGACCTCCGTCGGAGGAGCCCCTAGAACGGCTCCGCACCACGCATCGACCCAAGCCGGCGGATCCGAATCCACCGGGTGATTCTCGCCTCAGAGGTTCAGGCGGCGAGCCGCTCCCGCTCGGCCGGGACTGCGGGTTCCGCGAGCAGCAGCTCGAGATTGAGGGCGTGGAGGACTGCGGCCGACGCCTGCGAGAGGAGCCCCGCGGAGGCTCTCTCCGGAACTCCGCCTGCCCGAAGGGCATCCGCAAGCGCCTCGACCCGCGCCGCGAGGAGGTCGGCGCGCCGTTGCAGGTCGTCTGTCATGGCAACACGAAGCTTCGCTCGGGGCCCGGACGTTCCTGCTCGCACGGAGTACCCTGGGAGCGCGTGAAGAGGCGGATTCTGCTCAGCTGCGCGGTTCTGGCGGTGCTCGCGCTTCCCGCCGTGGCGCTCGCGCGTGCGGACGGGCGTGCCGGGCCGGGCTATCTCGTCGTGCGCAAGGCGTCGGGTGACGGCGGGATCAACGGCCACGCGGTCGTCACGGTCGTCGTGCACGGCTTCGTGCTCGGCAGCGTGAGGCAGGACGCCGAGGCCCGCGTCGACATCTATCAGCTGCCCTCGACCCGCGGCCAGGGCACGCCGCAAGCGGTGGGGTCCGACGTGAGGCGCAAGAGCGTGCCACCGTTCCGCTCCGCTCCCGGACACGAGTTCCTCGGCAGCGGCTTCCGCTTCTCGGCCATCGGCGGCTATTACCGCGTGGTCGTGCGGGGGTCGGGCGTCTACCTGTTCGCAGGCGGCCACGGCAACGTGACGCTCCATGGCTCGTCCTACGACCCGCGCGCCGATGGGAATTTCTCCGTGGACGGGGCCGCCTTCAGGTCGCTGCCGACGCGAATCCTGAAGCGGCAGATCGGGCGAGGCTGACCGGCATGGCCGAGCAGACGATTCTCGTGGTCGAGGACGAGCAGGCGATCGCCTCGTTCGTCGCAGCGTACCTCCGCAAGGACGGGTTCACGGTGCGGGTGACGGCGAGCGGCCGCGAGGCGTTGAGCCTCGTCCATACGGAGGCGCCCTCGCTCGTCGTCCTCGACCTGACGCTGCCCGACCTCGACGGGATGGAGGTCTGCAGGCGCATCCGCGAGACGAGCACCCTGCCCGTGCTGATGCTGACCGCCCGCGACGACGACCTCGACAAGATCGCGGGTCTCGAGGTCGGCGCCGACGACTACCTCACGAAGCCGTTCAACCCGCGCGAGCTCGTGGCGAGGGTGCGAGCGATCCTGCGCCGCAGCGCGGGGCGGACGAAGCCCGACGCCGGGGTCATGCGCCACGGGGAGCTCGTGCTCGACGCCGGCCGACGCGAGTGCCGCGTGGGGGACAAGGAGATCCGGCTTGCGCCCAAGGAGTTCGATCTCCTCTGGGAGCTCCTCGATCACCGCGGCCTCGTCCTGACGCGCGACCAGCTGCTCGAGCGCGTGTGGGGATACACGTTCGCCGGCGATACCCGGACCGTCGATGTCCACGTCCGCCAGCTGAGGCGGAAGCTCGGCGACGCGGCGCCGATCGTCACCGTTTGGGGAATCGGGTACAAGGCCTCCCCGGCTCCCGCCGCAGCCGGCTGAGGATCCCGTGCTCAGATCACTGCGCTTCCGGCTGCCCGCGCTGTTCCTGGTCGGAATCGTGCTCGCCGGCGTCGTCGCCACGCTCATCGCCGTCCGCTTCTTCCAGAGTTACACCCGCGCGCACGCGGCCTCGGAGCTACGCGCGGAGTCGGCCGGAATCGTGCACCTCTACCAGAGCCAGGCCGGCGTTGGACATGTGTCGCTCTCGACCCTCAACCTCGCGCTGGGCGAGAACAAGGTGTTCTGGGTGCCCGTCAAGCCCGGCGCCTCGCTCCTGGCGGGCCCGTTGCCGGAGCTCCCCAAGAGCGCGCTGCCGCTGGGAGAGCTTCCCCGAAACAAGCTGCCGGCCTTCGATCTCCACGTCCGCGGGCAGGGGTACCTCGGCGTCGCGCAGGTGGTCAGCCTCGGCGGCGTCCCCGCCGGCGCCCTCGTCGTCGCCAAGCCCGAGTCGGCCCTCCGGAGCAGCTGGCTCCAGCTGGCCTGGAAGCTCGCGATCGCGTTCGGGATCGGGATTCCGGTCGCCGCCATCCTCGTCCTCTACTTCTCGCGGCGGATCGCGCGGCCGCTCGAGGCGCTCGCGGCGGCGACCGACGAGGTCGCGGCCGGCCACTACGACGTGGCGGTGCCGGAGCGCACCGGCGGCAGCGAGGTCGAGCGGCTCGCCGCCCGCTTCGACGAGATGACCGCGAGGCTCGCCGAGTCGGAGCAGCTCTCCCGCAACTTCCTCATGTCCGTCTCGCACGAGCTGCGCACTCCGCTCACCGCAATCCGCGGGCACGTCGCCGCGCTGCGTGAGGGAGTCCTGGACGAGGAGGCGGCGCGGCAACGCTCGCTCGAGGTGATCGCCGAGGAGGCCACGCGGCTCGAGCGGCTCGTCGGCGACGTCCTCGACCTGGCCAAGCTCGACGCGCGCCGCTTCGCGCTCCTGCGCGAGGAGGTCGACATGCGAGCCCTCTGCGAGCGCGCGTACACGACGTTCGCCGAGGAGGCGCGCGCCCGCGGGATCGAGTACGACCTCGAGCTGGGGGAGGGAGCCGTGCTCATCACCGACGGCGACCGCGTCCTGCAGATCGTCACGAACCTGATCGCGAATGCGCTCCACTGGACGCCGGAAGGCGGGCGCGTCGACCTCGGGCTGGACCGGGAGGACGGCGAGGTGGCCGTGGCGGTCTCGGACACCGGGCCCGGCATCCAGCCCCAGGAGGAGGAGCGGATCTTCCGCCCGTTCTGGTCCGGCGACGGCGGCGGCACCGGGCTCGGCCTGACGATCGCGCGCGAGCTCGCCCTCGCGCTCGGCGGACGCCTCGAGCTGCACAGCGAACCCGGCCGCGGCAGCCGCTTCGTGCTCGTCCTACCGGTGGAGTCTCAGCCGGCCGCTTGACGCTCGCCGAGGCGGTAGACCGTCGCGCCGTCGCGCGTCAGTCCCTCCTCGAGCCTCGCAAGCCGCTCCTCGACGCTCCGCCAGCTCGAGGCGATGAGGTCGACGAGCAGCGAGAGGTCGTCGACGCGCGCGTGCCGCTCGGTGAGGAGGTCTCCCTCGATCCGCTCGAGGCGGCGGATGACCTGGTTCGTCAGGCCCCGCACCTCGGCGAGGTGGCGGGCGCTCGGCCGGAAGTGCTGGCGGATCCCGTCCTGGATCGCCTCGGGCAGGCCGGCCTCGAAGCGGGCCGTAGTCGCAGCCAGCGACTCGACCGCGCTCCGCGCCCGCTGCAACGCAGCGTCCACCGCCGCGGGATCCGTGCGCCCGGCGGCCGCGTCCTCGAGACGCTGCTGCGCGCGCGCGATCGCGTCCATGTCCACGGAGCCGACGGTACAACTGCCGTCGGATGGACCTCTCGGAGCTCGACTACGAGCTGCCGCCGGAGCTGATCGCCCAGGATCCGGCCGAGCGGCGCGACGCGTCGCGGCTGCTCGTCTACGAGCGCGCGACCGGCGCCGTTCGCCATCGCACGTTCGGCGAGCTGGCGGAGGAGCTGCATGGAGAGCTCGTCGTCGTCAACGACACGAAGGTCGTGCCGGCGCGGATCCCGATCGAGACGCCGCGGGGTGAGGTGCTGCTGCTCGAGCGTCTCGACGACGGGACGTGGGAGGCGCTCGCGCGCCCGACGCGGCGGCTGCGCCCCGGTCGGCGGTACGGGCCGTTCGAGCTGCTCGAGCACCTCGGCGAGGGCCGGTGGCGCCTGCGTCTCGAGGGCGAGCCCGCGGGCGAGACGCCGCTGCCGCCGTACATCACGAAACCGCTCGCCGATCCCTCCCGCTACCAGACGGTGTACGCGCGCGCGGTGGGCTCTGCTGCGGCGCCGACGGCCGGGCTGCACTTCACCGCGGAGCTGCTCGCCCGGCTGGAGCCGGTGCGGGTCACGCTCCATGTCGGCCTCGACACGTTCCGGCCGGTCACCGAGGACAGGCTCGAGGACCACCGGATCCACGGCGAGCGGTACGAGGTCGCGCTCGACGCGTGGGAGCGGATCCGCGCCGCCGAGCGGGTGCTCGCGGTCGGCACGACGACGCTGCGCGTGCTCGAGACGCTCGCCCGCGGCGGCCCGCTCGCCGGCCGTACGGAGCTCTTCGTCACGCCTGGCTTCGAGTTCAGGCGCGTGGACGCGCTGCTGACGAACTTCCACCTGCCGCGCTCGACCCTGCTCGCGCTCGTGATGGCGTTCGCCGGGATCGAGGAGACGCGACGCCTCTACCGGCTCGCGATCGAGGAGCGCTACCGCTTCTACTCCTTCGGCGATGCAATGCTCCTGCTCTGATGGACCGCCACTGATGTTCGACCACGTCACGATCCGCGTCTCCGACAGGGACGCCGCCCGGCGCTTCTACGTGACGCTGCTGGGCGAGCCGTCGCACGTCGGCGACTGGTTCGACGAGTGGGACGACTTCTCGATCTCGCAGGCCGACGGCGAGCACCCGGTGACACGTCATCTCCACGTCGGCTTCGCCGCGCGCTCGCGCGAGGAGGTCGACGCCTTCTGGCGGCGTGGGGTGGACGCCGGCTATCGCAGCGACGGGGAGCCGGGTCTGCGTCCCGAGTACCACCCGAACTACTACGGCGGCTTCCTCCTCGATCCCGACGGGAACAGCGTCGAGTCCTGCACCGGGTTCAGGGACAACCCCGGCGGTCCGCCGATCGACCACCTCTGGCTGGGCGTCCGGGATCCCGCGGCGAGCCGCCGCTTCTGGGAGACAGTCGCTCCGGTGCTCGCGCTCAGGACGCGAGAGGGCCGGCAGGGGCGATTCCACATCGCAGCGGGCGACCGCTCGTTCGCGCTCGTCGCGGACGGCCGCCCGCCGACGGAGCACGTCCACCTCGCGTTCCCGGTCCCCGACGACGAGACCGTGGCGGAGTTCCACCGCGTCGCGACGTTAGCGGGCTATGCCGACAACGGCGGCCCCGGCGAGCGCCCCGAGTATCACCGGGGCTACGTCGGGGCGTTCGTCCTCGACCCCGACGGCAACAACATCGAGGCCGTGAACCACAACCGCTGAGGCGGCCGCGCGCGTGACAGCTGGCTTCGGCGGGGTTACGCTCGAACCGTGAGCGGCCTCGTCGTTGACGCCCGGGCTCAGCCGGCTCGTCCGACATTCCTGCGGGTGCTCTGGGCTGTGCTGGTCGGCTATCTCGGTGGGGCGTTGACGTTGGGCATCCTCGCGGTCCTCCTCGACGCACTCGGTCTGCTGCCGCGTCCGTTCCTGCGGCCCGGCCCCTTCGCAGTCACCGGCGCCTGGAGCCTCGACGCCGACCTCGTCGCCGCACTTACGGTGATCCTCGTCGCAGCGTGGTGGATCCGCGCGACGGTGGCCGATGCGACGCCCGCGCCGGTCTCGTGCGGCGTCGTGACCCTCGTCGTGGCGGCCACCGGCTTTGCGCCGTACCTTGCGCTGCGGCCGGTCGCCCTGACCGGGGTCGTCGCGCTGCCGCTGACGACGTGGCTCGTGCGGCGGTACGCGGTCGGGAGGACGCTGCCGCTGCCCCGGCCTTCGTGGCGGGTCTGGGCCGCGCTCGCCGTCCTCGGCCTGCTCGTGTTCGCCTCCTATCGCGCCTACCACCCGCTCAACTCGTTCGGCACGGGCATCGGCGACGGCTCGCGCGGGCACTTCCGCGTCGTCAGCCTCCACAACGCAGGTTTCGCGGATCTCACGATCCTGCACGTCGAGGGTGGCGTCCTCGGCAGCGGGGGATGGTCCGTGCCCGCACGCCTTCCCTACACCGTCCGCGCCCGGAGCGGCAACGACGTCTTCGTGTACGGGGCGGCCTGCCGCTCGCGCACCGTGGCGATCACGTTCTCCGTGCTCGGGCGCACGTCCACGCAGCAGTTCGCGGTGCCCGGAACTGCGTGCCGCTCGTAGCGGTGGCCGGGAGCTACGCCTGATCCAACAGCGCGGCGGTCGCCTGCTCGAACGCCTCGCGCACGTCCGCCTCGAGGAGCTCGATCAGCGGCGTCGAGCGCAGCGTCTGCCAGACGAGCTCCCGCGACCCGCAGCGGCGCACGTACTCGTCCTCCAGGATCTCGACCAGGTGACGGCCGCGCCGGTGCTCGCGGCGGATGTGGGACAGCAGGCGCTCCTCGCGGAACGAGCGCCGGGCGGAGAAGAAATACGGCGTGCCGCCGAGCGGGCCCCAGTTAGCCATCGCACTACGATCTTACCCGGCCCAGCCGGTGGGGAAACGGCCTCCCGGTCTAGGCTCGACGCGTGAGCGAGACGTTCAACGTCACCGCCCGAGACGGCGCCGCGCGCGCGGGCGTCCTCCGGACGGCGCACGGCGAGGTGCGCACGCCCGCCTTCATGCCGGTCGGGACGAAGGCGACCGTGAAGAGCGTCGATCCCGGCGAGCTGCGGGAGCTCGGCGCGGAGATCGTGCTCGGCAACGCGTACCACCTCCACTTCCGTCCGGGTGCAGAGCTGATCGCCGAGCTCGGCGGCCTGCATGCATTCATGGGCTGGGACGGGGCGATCCTGACCGACTCCGGCGGCTTCCAGGTCTTCTCGCTCCGCGACACGCTTCTCGCCACGGACGACGAGGGCGTCACGTTCCGCTCGGTGTACGACGGGCGGGCAGAGCGCTTCACGCCGGAGCTCGCCGCGCGCGTGCAGGAGCTGCTCGGCTCGGACGTCGCCATGTGCCTCGACATCTGCTCTCCCGCCGGCGTGTCGCGTGCGGAGCTCGAGGAGGCGGTACGCCGCACGACGGCCTGGGCGGTGCGCCAGCGTGTGCTCCCGCGTGCGCCGGGACAGCTCCGCTTCGCGATCACGCAGGGCGGGCTCGACACGAAACTCAGGCGACGCTCGTCGGAGGAGCTCGTCGGGCTCGACTTCGACGGCTACGCGATCGGCGGGCTCAGCGTGGGCGAGCACCGCGAGCCGATGTTCGAGGCGACGAGCGAAGCGGCGGCGCTGCTCCCCGAGGAGAAGCCGCGCTACTTCATGGGGATCGGCGACCCGGAGGGCGTGCTAGAGGTGATCTCCCGCGGCGTCGACATGTTCGACTGCGTGCTCCCGACGCGGACGGCGCGCACCGGCAGCGCGCTGACGCGCGAGGGCCGGCTCAACCTCCGGAATGCGCGCTTCGCCCGCGACGAGCGCCCGCTCGACGAGGAGTGCTCGTGTCCCGCCTGCTCGCGCTTCAGCCGGGCGTACCTACGCCACCTCGTCAATCAGCAGGAAATCCTCGGGCTGCGCCTCATCAGCCTGCATAATCTGCGCTTCCTGCTCGATCTCGTCGCCGCGGCGCGACAGGCGATCGAGCGCGGTGAGTTCCTCGCATGGAGAGACGAGGCGCTCGGACGAGCGAAGGGAGCCATGGAGTGATCATCGGAGCGAGCGGCGGGTCGGGCTTCTTCCTGATCATCATCGTCGCGTTCCTCGTCCTGTGGCTGATCGTCGTGCGGCCGCAGCGGAGGCGGCAGTCGCAGCAGCGGCAGATGCTCGATGCCCTCCACGTCGGCGACGAGGTCCTCACCGCGGGCGGGATCTACGGCACGGTCCTGCGGCTCGACGAGGACGAGGTCACCGTCGAGATCGCTCCGGACATCGAGGTGCGAGTGGCGCGGCGGGCGATCGCCGGCGTGACGCGCGAGCCGGAGCCGGGTCAGCTCGGAGAGCCGGAGGCCGGCGAGCCCGCGGAGCAGAAGGACGACGGCGGCGAGCGCTGGCGGTCCGCTTTCGACGACGAAGGCTCGTCCGGCGAGACGTCGAACGAGGAGAAGCGCGGCTAACCTGTTCCGCGGTCTTGAAGGATCCTTCGTGAGAGAGCGTCGCAACTATCTCCTGCTCATGGGCGCAATTGCCGCGGCCCTCGTCGGCGCGGTGCTGCTCGCGGCGCCCGGCTCGCCCGCGTACAAGAAGCCCACGCTCGGCCTCGACCTGCAGGGCGGTCTCGAGGTGATCCTGCGCGCGATTCCCGACAAGGGCCAGCAGATCAACGCGCAACAGATGCAGGTCGCGCAGAACATCATCGAGAGCCGCGTCAACAAGATCGGCGTCACCTCGCCGAGCGTTGCGATCCAGGGCGGAAACGAGATCGTGATCCAGCTCGCCGGCGTCCACGATCCGGCGAAGGCGGCCCAGATCGTCGGCTCGACGGGCCAGCTCCAGATGTTCGACTTCGAGACGAGCCTCGTGGCGCCCACGGTGAACGGCAGCCAGCAGCCGGCGCCGCTTCCGTCCCTCTACAGCCTGCTCTCGGCGCTGCAGAAGGAGGCAGGCAAGGGGTCGCCGCAGGGCTACTTCCTCTTCAAGACCGTGAAGAAGCCCGTCACGACGAAGGTCAAGGGCAAGAAGGTCACGAAGACGCAGACGTTCCACAAGCTCGTGCAGGGCACGCCTCCGTTCGGCGCCCCGAACCTCCAGCAGCTGCTCTTGCCGTACAAGAACGGGAAGCGGCCTGCGAACACCGTGGTGATGAAGCTGCCGACGAATCGCGAGGCGGTCTGGTGCACGCCGGCGAGCAACTGCATCGGCGCGGGCGCGAACGGAACCTCGTCGACCGGCAAGTACTGGTACCTGTTCAAGTACTTCCCGCCGTCGGCCCAGCATCCGGACGGCCCGCCGCAGCTGACCGGGAAGGACCTCGTCGAGTCGGGCATCGGGACCGATGTCGACCCGAACACCGGCCAGAACATCGTCACGCTCCAGTTCACGAGCCACGGCTCGCACGAGTTCAAGAAGATCACCGAAGCCGAGTACAAGCGCGGCCGGCGCAACGCAGCCCTCGTCCCGGGCGCGCTCAACACGAGCGACCAGCAGACGGTCGTCCAGTACGCCGGCCACAACGCGATCGTCCTCGACGGCGAGCTCAAGGAGACGCCGTACATCGACTACACCGACTCGACCCTCTCTCAGGGCATCGTCGGCAATGCGCAGATCACCGAGCCCAACGCGACGGCCGCGAACCAGACCGCGCTCGTCCTCCAGAGCGGCTCGCTGCCGTACACGTTCAGCCAGATCGAGCGCACCGAGGTCTCGGCGACGCTCGGCAAGAGCTCGCTCCACCAGGCGATCTGGGCAGCCGCCGCCGGGCTCCTGATCGTTGCGCTCTTCCTGCTCCTGCTCTACCGCTTCCTCGGCCTCGTCGCGGTCCTCGGCCTCGCGATCTACGGCCTCCTCTACTACGCGGCGATCCTGCTCTTCAACGTGACCCTGACGCTGCCGGGCTTCGCCGGCCTGATCCTCACGATCGGCGTCGCAGCGGACGCGAACGTCGTCGTGTTCGAGCGAATCAAGGAAGAGGTGCGCGCCGGGCGATCGGTGCGGGCCGCCATCGCGGCGGGTTACGGCAAGGGCTTCCACACGATCCTCGACGCGAACGTCGTGACCGTGATCACGGCCATGGTCATCTTCCTCATCGCCGTCGCGGACGTGAAGGGCTTCGCGCTGATGCTCCTCATCGGCACCGTGATCTCGCTGCTCACCGCCGTTGCCGCGACCCGCGCGATGCTCGGCCTGCTCAGCGGATTCCGCTGGTTCGACAACCCGCACTTCATGGGCGCACACGGGCAGCAGACGGCGAAGTGGCTCCAGATCGACTTCATGCGCCGCCGGTATCTCTGGTTCGCGCTCTCGGGTGTCGTGATCCTCGCGGGGATGGTTTCGCTTGGCGTGCGCGGCCTCAACCTCGGAATCGATTTCAAGGGCGGGACGCAGCTCACCTTCAAGACGCACACGCCCTACACGACCGGAGACGTCCAGTCGTTCATGGCGAAGCACGGCCAGCGCGACGCGGTCGTCCAGGGGCAGGGCGCGTCCCTGCACAACAAGTTCACGCAGTGGCAGGTGCGGACGCGGTCGCTCAAGAGCGGCGAGCAGAACACGCTGAGCCAGACCCTCAAGACCGACCTCGGTGCGTACGGGGGAGGGGCGACGAACGTCTCGGGGACGTTCGGGCACCAGGTCGCGATCGACGCGATCTACGGGATCTTCGTCTCGCTGCTCCTGATCACGATCTACATCGCGGTCAGGTTCGACTTCAAGTTCGCGATGCCCGTGATCCTCGCGATGCTCCACGACATAGCCGTGACCGTCGGCGTCTACGCGCTCGTCGGGAAGGAGGTCTCCGTCGCGACGGTGGCCGCCGTCCTGACCGTTCTCGGCTACTCGATCTACGACACGATCATCATCTTCGACCGCATACGCGAGAACATCCCGCTGATGCGGCGCTCGCCGTTCGCGACGATCGCCAACGTCTCGTTGTGGGAGACGATCAGGCGCTCACTGGCCACGACGTTCATCACGCTGCTTCCGATCATCTGCCTCGAGATCCTCGGCGGCGCGACGCTCAAGGACTTCGCCTTCGCGCTCATCGTCGGGGTCACCTCGGGCGCCTACTCATCGATCTTCTTCGCGGCTCCGATCCTCACGATCTGGAAGGAGCGCGAGCCGGACTACGCACGGCGGAAGGCTCAGGCCGCCGCGGCCGAGCTGCCCGCCGACGGCGACGGCCGCGGCCGCGGAGCAGTCGTCGACCCGGGCACGGCCGCTCTCGCCGCGTCGGAGCAGGCACTGGCGGACGAGCCCACTCCGGAGCTCGTCGACGCCGTGACCGCCGCGCCCTCGGAGCCTTCGGCTCAGGCGCGACGTGAGAAGCGGCGGCAGCGGCGCCGCGCGAGGCCGCATGGCCGCGCGCGGTAGCAGCCGCCTGCTTCTCGACACGCTCGAGGAGCTTCTCGCCGAGTTCCCGAGCCGCGTGCGCGGCAGCCGCGAACGGTTCTCGGAGACCGCACTCGGCGCGCTGCGCGGAATCGCCGACGAGCTCAACCTCGTGACCCGCGACGAGCTCGACGAGCTCGAGCTCAGGGTCGCCCAGCTCGAACACCGCATGCGACTGCTCGAAGGCCCTCCGGACGTGCCGCCGACGGCTTGAACAGATGACACGGATGCGCGTCTTGAAGGGGCTGGTCCCGCTTGCGGTCGTTCTCTTCGCCGCGGCGGGATGCGGCTCAGGCTCCTCGCACCACCGCGCGAACTCGAGCGACTTCGTGTTCCGGGCCGTGCCGCAGGGCGGCCAAGGCGTGACGACAGCCGGAATGCGAGCGGCGCGCAGGATCGTCAGCGCACGCCTTGACCAGCTCCCTGTGAGCTCGCCGAGAGTGACCGTCTGTAGGGGCGACCGGCTCGTCCTCCACGTCCCGGGTGGTCGGCGCACCGCGGCGAAGACGGCCGCGATCGCCGCCAGCGCCGGACGGCTCCAGTTCTTCGACTTCGAAGCCGACCTCGCGCCGCCGACCATCACGCGGGGGAACCCGACTCCGTACGGCTCCCTCTACGGCCTGCTGTCAGCGGTTCGAAGCCAGGCCGGGCACGGGGGTGCCGCGGAGTACTACCTCTTCGATCGGAAGCATGAGGTCCAACGCGGGCCGGACCCGACCGTCGGGCTCCTCCTCGCACCGTACGGCGGCAACCGGCCGGCCGGTACCCAGGTGCTCGCCGTGCCCGCGCACCGAGAGCTCGTCCGCGGCCCCCGCTCCTCGACGACGACGCGGCCTGTCGGACACTCGAAGAGCGGCGTCTACTGGTACCTCTTCAAGTACTTCCCGAGCGCGCCGAACGGACCGCCGGAGCTGACCAACGAGGATCTCGTGCCGACGAAGGTGAAGGCCGAGACCGATCCCAACAACGGCGTCCCGGCGGTGCAGCTCGCCTTCACGGCCCGAGGCGCGCACGAGTTTCAGCGGATCACGCAGGCGGAGTACGAACGGGGCCGGCAACGCGCCGCCAAGGGTGGGCACAAGGACGAGCCGCAGTACCTGTCGACCTACGCCCAGCACACCGCGATCGTTCTCGACGGAGCCATCAAATCGGCCCTGTACATCCCCTACACGGACAAGGCGCTGGCTCACGGCGTCCCCGGACGATTCGTCGCGATCTCGATGGTTGCGGAGGGCAGCTCGGCGGCGAGGGATCTCGTGGTCGTCCTCCAGAGCGGCCGGCTGCCGTACACCTTCCAGCCGGCCGGGCACGGAACCTGTAAGCGGTAGCGCTCAGCCCGCGGCCGTCCGCCGGAACCGCGTCACGGTCGCGGCAAGGAAGGTCTCGGCGTCGTAGACGATGAAGCCGCAAACGGCGGCGAGCGGCAGCTCGGCAAGGGCGGCCTCCGCCACCGCTTCCCACAGCTCGTCGCCGGCGTGCGAGGTGACGATGTCGAACCAGGCGTCGCAGACGAGCATCGTCCCCGTCACTGCGGCGAGCGGGACGAGCCATTGCGAGCCACGCAGCGTCGCCCACGCGGTGGCGGCAAACGAGGCGGCCAGGCCGACGTCGAACCCGACCCACGCGAGGTCGTAGTGGAGGGTGACGTGCTGCGACGGCAGCGTGAACGTCAGGTACAGGATCCAGGGCACGAGCCCGACGGCGACGAGCGCCAGGAGGAGCGTGACCCAGCGCGGGAGAGGGATCCGGACGCCTTCTTCCTCCGTTTCGCCTTCGATGAAGGGCTCTCCGAGATCCCTCATGCGCACGTTGTACCCTGGCCGCGTGACACTGCGGGGGGTCACCGTGGAACGACTGCTCGCCTGGGGCGCCACGCTCGTGGGCGTGATCGGGCTCGTGTCGGCGCTGACGCCGGAGATGGCGAACCGCGTCGAGATCGTGCGGGGGATCCTGCCGCCGGGCTGGCCGGAGGCGGGCCGCGTCCTCACGGTCGCGTTCGGAATCGGGCTGATCTGGCTCTCGCGCTCGCTCGCGAAGCGCCGTCGCCGCGCCTGGCAGCTCGCGGTCGCCGTCGTCATCGCCTCAGCCGTCGCCCACCTTGCGAAGGGGCTCGACTTCGAGGAAGCGGCGATCTCGCTGCTCCTGCTCGCGGCGCTCCTCCGCTGGCGCCGCCGGTTCGACGTGCCGGGCGACCCGGCGAGCGTGCGGCCCCTGCTCGGCCTCGGTGCGGCCCTGGCGGGGATGGCGGCGCTCGCAGGCGGGGCGGAGCTTCGCGGCATCGAGCTCTCCCACCGAACCGGCGACGCGGTGCTCGGGCTCGGCCTCGTGCTCGGCTTCCTCGCGCTCTACTTCTCCCTGCGGCCGTTCGGGCAGGCGGTGGCGCAGACGGTCGGGGAGCGGCGCATGGCGCGGGCGCTCGTGGAGGCCCACGGCAGCGACAGCCTCTCTTTCTTCGCGTTGCGGCGGGACAAGAGCTACCTCTTCTCGCCCTCGCGCAGCGCCTTCCTTGCGTACCGCGTCGTGGCCGGGACGGCCCTCGTCAGCGGCGACCCCGTCGGTGACGAGGGGGAGATCGACGCGCTCCTCGAGGAGCTACGCGATCTCGTGCGCTCGCACGGGTGGCGACTCGCCGTCGTCGGGGCCTCGGGCGAGCACCTGGATCGCTACCGCGCGCTCGGGCTCAAGCCCGTGCCGATGGGGGAGGAGGCCGTGCTGCGCCCGCAGGACTTCTCGCTCGAGGGGCGGGCGATCCGCAAGGTGCGCCAGTCCGTCTCCCGGCTCCGTAAGGCGGGATACACGTTCCGCGTCGTCGCGGCCGAAGAGCTCGGGGGCGTGCTCGAGGTGGAGCTCGAGGACGTCTCCAGTGCCTGGCGCCGCGGCCAGCCGGAGCGCGGCTTCTCGATGGCGATCGACGATCTCCATGTCACCGGGACGATGCTCGCGCTCGCGGAGGACGCGAGCGGCCGAGTCGGCGGCTTCCTGCACCTGGCCCCTTCGCGGGCGGGCGGCGGCTGGTCGCTGAGCGCGATGCGCCGCCGGCCGGACTCGCCGAACGGGCTGACCGAGTTCCTCGTCGTCGAGACGCTCGCGTGGGCGCGCGGGATCGGCGCGACCGAGCTGTCGCTCAACTTCTGCGCCCTCACCGACTTTCTCGCGCCCGAGCGCGTTACGACGCCGGTGCGCCGGCTCGTGCGCCGCGGCCTCCTCCTCGCCGACAACGTCTTCCAGCTCGAGCGGCTCTACTCGTTCAACCGGAAGTTCTTCCCGGAGTGGCGGCGCCGTTACATCTGTGTCGAGCGGTTCACCGACCTGCCGGCCGTCGGCCTCGCCTATCTCCACGCCGAGTCGCTTCTCGTGCCGCCCGGGCCGTGGACGCGCAGGCGCGAGGGACGCCGCGGCGTCGCTGCCTGACATCAGCCTTCGCGCGGCGTAGCCTGTCGCCCATGAGCACGACGAGGAGCATCGGGCGGCTCTCGGAGATCGCGCAGGTGATGGTGCGGCACGGCTTCGGCTACTTCCTCGAGGCGCACAAGCTCAGCGATCTCCTGCCCGGCCGCTCGGCCGAGGACCGCCTCGCGAACGTGGCAGCCGAGCACGGCGCCTCGTCCGCTCGTGGCCAGCACCTGCGCGAGGTGCTCGACGAGCTGGGGCCCACCTTCGTGAAGTTCGGGCAGCTCCTCTCGACGCGCCCCGACGTCGTGCCGCCCGACATCGTGGTGGAGCTGCGCGGCCTGCAGGACGACGTGCGGCCGTTCCCCTTCGAGCAGGCCGAGCGGGTGATCGAGGAGGAGCTCGGGAACACGCTCGAGCGCCTCTTCCTCGACTTCGAGCCCGCGCCCGTGGCGGCAGCGTCGATCGGCCAGGTGCACCGGGCCACTCTTCCCAACGGCCGGCGGGTCGCGGTCAAGGTGCAGCGGCCGGGCGCGCCGCGCAAGATCGAGGCCGACCTCGGTCTCCTCTACCAGGCCGCCCGGCTCGCGAAGGAACGGATCCGCGCGCTCGACTTCGTCGACACGCGCCAGCTCGTCGACGAGTTCGCACGCTCGATCCGGAAGGAGCTCGACTACCGGCAGGAGGGACGCAACGCGCAGAACTTCCACCGGCACTTCGCCGGCAACCCGCACGTTCGCGTCCCGAAGGTGTACTGGCAGTACTCGCGCCCGCGCGTACTGACGCTCGAGTGGATCGACGGGATCCAGCTCGCCGACCTGGATCTCGTCGCGACCACGCTCGAGGAGCGCCGCGAGATCGCCTACCGGATCACCGACGCGTGGATGGCGATGATCTTCCGCCACGGCTTCTTCCACGGCGATCCGCATCCGGCGAACATCCTGCTGCCGCCCGAAGCGGGCTCGATCGGCCTCGTCGACTTCGGCGCCGTCGGGACGCTCACCGACGACGACATGTCGAAGCTGACCGGCCTCTTCATCGACGCGGCGAACGAGAACCTCGAGCAGCTCCCGAAGCGGCTCGCGGATCTCGGCGTCCGCTATCCGAGGGAGCGGGAGGGTGAGTTCCTCTCGGAGATCCGGGAGCTCTACTACCGCTACTACGGCGCCAGCCTGAGCGAGGTCGACCCGATTCAGGTCATCCGCGAGGGCTTCCAGCTCATCTACTCGATGAACCTGCACCTGCCCGCGCGCTTCCTCCTGCTCGACCGCGCGATCGCGACCCTCGGCTCGGTCGGCGTCGAGCTCTATCCCGACTTCAACGTCTTCGAGGTGGCGCGGCCGTATGCGCGCGACCTGATGCTCGAACGGTTCGCGCCCCAGCGGGTGGCGCGCCGCGCTCGGCGGGAGGCGTTCCGGTACGCGCAGGTGATCGCGGAGGCGCCGCACCAGTTCCACGACTTCATGGAGGAGATCCGCGACGGCCAGATCGAGGTCGGGTTCGTGCACAAGGGCCTCGACGAGTTCCTCGAGAACCTGCAGCGGGTCTTCAACCGGCTCGTGATCGCCCTGATCGTGGTGGGCGGGCTGATCGGCTCCAGCCTGATCGGGATCTTCGCCAAGGCCGGACCGCACGTGCTCGGCGTGAACGTCATCTCGATCATCGGCTTCGTGCTCTCCACGGTGCTCGGCGTCTGGCTCCTCTGGGGCGTCATCCGGTCGGGCCGTCTCTAGCGCATCGTCACGCTTTCTCTGCAAAGGACATCTGGCGGAGCGAGCGTGCCGCCCCTAGCCTCGTGCCATGACCGCGCTCCTCCTCGCCGAGCCGGAACCGGCCGTCCGCGGCTTCCTCGAGCGGCAGCTTCGCAACGACGGCTTCGACGTCGTCTCCTGCGAGCGTGCCGAGCAGCTCCCGCGCGCGGCCGATCCAGACGTGCTCGTGCTCGGGGACGCCGAGGCGCTCGACCGGGGCGTCGTCCCCGACTGCCCGGTGATCGTGCTCGGCGGCGCAGATCCGGCCGCGCGCGTCCGCGCGCTCGCCAGAGCCGACGACTGCCTCGCCCGGCCGTTCGTCTACGAGGAGCTGCTGGCCCGAATCCATGCACTCCTGCGGCGCTGCCCGCCGCGCTTCGAGCTGGTGGAGGTCGGTCCGCTCGCGATCGACCGCGCTGCCCGGCGCGTCACGGTGCTCGGACAGGAGGTCGAGCTCTCGGCCAAGGAGTACGCGCTCCTCGTCAAGCTCTCGTCGGCTCCGGACCGCGTCTTCACTCGTGAGCAGCTGCTGCGCGACGTCTGGGGCTTCAGGACGTACGTACCGACGCGAACGCTCGAGTCGCACGCCTCGCGCGTGCGGCGGAAGCTCGCGGCCGCCGGCCTGCCCGGCTGGGTCGTGAACGTGTGGGGCGTGGGCTACAAGCTTCGCCACGTCCCGGCGACTTGAGCTCGAGCTAGTGGAAGTGGCCCCAGCGGGTCGCGATGACGAGGAGCACGCAGCCGATCGCGATGGCGAGACCGCCCATCGCCTGGCCTCCACGCCGGCCGAACGGCGTGGCGGCACCGACCAGCAGCGCGAGGCCGCCGATCGCTCCGAGTGCTTCCCCGACTTCGGCGAGCCGGATTCCCGTGTGCACCTTGATGCTGAGCGCGAGGAGTGTCATGCCGCCATGATCGCCGGGGCGGCGGACGGCGCTACAGGAGCGCTCCTTCCAGGCGGAGCAGCCACTCCTTGCGGTCGAGGCCTCCGCCGTAGCCGGTCAGGCTCCCGTTGGCGCCCACCACGCGGTGGCAGGGGAGGACGATCGGCAGCGGGTTCCGGTTCATGACGGTGCCGACTGCGCGGGCGGCGCGGGGAGCGCCGACCTGGGCGGCGAGCGCACCGTAGGTCGTGGTGTGGCCGTACTCGACTCGGTTCAGCTCGGCGAGCACCCGTCGGTGGAACTCCGGCGCGGCGCGCAGGTCGAGCTCGAGGTCGAAGGCGTGACGCCGGCCCGCGAAGTACTCGTCGAGCTCCGAGCGCACCCGGTCGAGCGCCTTCGGAGCCCGCAGGACGCGCGGGCCGAAGTGACGCGCGAGGCGCTCGAGCTCGGCCTCCGGCTCGGGGTCGAAGCCGACCCGGCACAACCCGCGATCCGAGACGCCGACGAGCAGCCGCCCGACCGGCGTGTCCTCGAGCACGTCGTAGGCCACGTCGAGCTCGCCGGAAGCAGCCGCCGCCGCGCGGAAGCGTTCGTCGAGGACGGTCGGGACTCCACTCATCGCTCTTTCGTCTCCTTCCGCAGCCGCCGCACGCCTGCGGAGGCCGCCTGTCGTGCCGCCTGCTCGTTCGAGCCGAGGGCGACGCCGATCGCGTCGTAGTCGAGGTCGTAGCCGTAACGCAGGACGACCGCCGCTCGCTCCTTCGGGGGTAAGCCGTCGGTGAGCGGCGCGAGCTGCTCGACGGCAGGACGCTCGTCCTCGCTCGCCGGCTCCGCCGGCAGCTCCGCCGCCGGCCGCTCTCTGCGGGCCGCGTCGACCACCGCGTTCCCGGCGATCGTCAGCACCCAGGCGCGCAGGTGCTCGCCGTGCTCGAGCCGCCCGTAGGCGCGCAGCGCGCGGAGGAACGTCTCCTGAAAGAGGTCGTCGGCGCGGTCGCGGCCCGCGCGCCGCCGCAGGAACGCGAGCACTTCGCCCTTGTGGCACTCGTAGAACCGCTCGAAGGGAGGGATGCCGCTCACCATGGAGTGAAACGTAGTCCGGGTTCAAGATGTGAGGCGTGCAACTCGCGGTGGTGGGACACGTGGAGTGGGTCGAGTTCGCGCGGGTCGACCATATGCCGGCGCCGGGGGAGATCGTGCACGCGCTCGAGACCTGGGAGGAGCCGGCGGGCGGCGGAGCCGTCGCTGCCGTCCAGCTTGCGAATCTGGCGGGGTCGTGCCTCCTCTTCACCGCGCTGGCCGACGACGAGCTCGGCCGACGCTCGCGGGAGGAGCTGGAGGCACGCGGCGTCACCGTGCACGCCGGGCACGCGCCCGGGACGCAGCGCCGGGCGCTCACACACGTCGACGAGGCCGGCGAGCGGACGATCACCGTCCTCGGTGAGAAGCTCCTGCCCTCGGGCGAGGACGGCGCGCTTCCCTGGGAGGAGCTCCGGCGCTGCGCCGCGGTCTACTTCGTGAGCGGGGACGTCACCGCGCTGCGCGCCGCGCGTCACTGCCCCGTCCTCGTCGCGACCGCACGTGAGCTTTCGACGCTCCGCCGGGCTGCCGTCGACCTCGACGTGCTCGTCGGCAGTGGCGAGGACGCCGCCGAGCGGTTCGAATCCGGCGAGCTCGAGCCGGAGCCGCACGTCGTCGTCACGACGGCGGGCGCTCTCGGCGGCTGGATTCGGCCCGGCGGCCCGTTCCGCGCCGCGCCCCTTCCCGGGCCGGTGTCCGACGCCTACGGCTGCGGCGACTGCTTCGCGGCGGGACTCACCTACGGGCTCGCGCTGGGGAAGCCGCTGGACGAGGCGGTCGCCCTCGGCGCGCAGTGCGGGGCGGCGGTCCTCACGGGCCGCGGCGCGTACGGGTACCAACTCGCCGCTGACGATGTACACGCCGGCTGAACGGCGGTAGGGTCCACCCATGAGCCAGCTCGCTGCCGGTTCAGCTGCCCGCGCGGCTCTTGCGCAGCCGCGCGAGACCGAGGGCAGGGCAACCGACTGGACCGACGTTCTGGCCGAGGTGCCGCTCTTCCGAGACCTCTCGCGCCGTCACCTCAAGCACGTGGCCTCGGTCGCCCGCATGCGGCGCTATGGCCCCGGAACCTCGATCGTGCGGGCCGGCGACCCCGGCTCGGGCTTCTACGTGCTGATCGACGGAGCCGTGCGTGTCGTCCCGCCGAGCGGCCGACCGCGGAGGCTCGGCGCGGGCGACTTCTTCGGCGAGATGGCGCTGCTCGACGACTCGCCACGGTCGGCGAGCGTCGTCGCGGACGGCGAGGTGCTGACCATGACCATCAGCCGGAGCGCCTTCTCGAAGCTGCTGAAGCACGAGCCGTCCCTCGCTCACGAGCTGCTGCGAACGCTCGCTGCGCGCCTGCGCGCCGCCGAGAAGTCCGTCTGACCAGCGTTTGCCGGAGTGCCCGCCGCGTCTTCAGCGTGGTCCGAAAAGGGTGGACTTGTGGGACAAAGTGGTCTATAGTGGAGCACAGTGGTGGGATAAGGAGAGCGGCCCGATGCTCCTTGGCGAATACGAGCACACGATCGACGACAAGAATCGACTCACGCTCCCGGCGAAGTTCCGGCGTGCGTTCGAGGACGGCATCGTCGTGACACGTGGCTTCGACGGGTGTGTCTACGCGTGGACGCCGCACGGCTGGGCGAACTACCGCGACTCGACTCTCGCCACCCTGCATCCGCTGAGCCAGGAGGGTCGGCGAATGCAGCGCCACTTCTTCTCCGGCGCCAGCGAGACGACGCCGGACCGCCAGGGGCGGGTGAGCATCCCGCCCGCACTGCTGGAGCACGCGAAGCTCGGCCGCGACGTCGTCGTCGCCGGGGTCAACGACCACCTCGAGATCTGGGACCGCGCCGCCTGGAAGCGCGAGCTCGCCGAGGTCGAAGGGAGTGCTGAGGATGTTGCCGAACGTCTTGCAGCCCAAGGAAGCTGACCACGTCCCCGTCCTCGCGCAGGAGGTGCGCGAGTGCCTCGCCGTCGAGCCGGGCGAGACCGTCGTCGACGCGACCTTCGGCGCCGGCGGCCACGCCGCGCTGCTCGCCGCCGACCTGCGCGGCAAGGGCAAGCTGATCGCGATCGACCGCGATCCGACGGCCCGGACGTACTTCGAGCAGCTCGCGAAGCGCACGCTCGTCAATGTCCGGCTGCTGCGTGGCGACTTCGGCGTGGTCCTGCCGCAGCTCGCGGGGAACGGCGTCCACGCCGACGCGATCCTGCTCGACCTCGGCGTCTCGTCGATGCAGCTCGACCGGCCCGAACGCGGCTTCTCGTACGCCGCCGACGCACCGCTCGACATGCGGATGGATCCCACCCAGGACATCAGCGCTCGCGACGTCGTCAACACGTGGGCGGATCGCGACCTCGCGACGATCTTCCGGCGCTACGGCGAAGAGCGTTACGCGAAGCAGATCGCGCGGGCGATCGTCCGCCGCCGCCGAGAGCAGCCGTTCGAGCGGACCGGCGAGCTCGTGGACACGATCAAGGCGGCGATCCCGGCCCCGGCTCGCTTCGGCGACGGGCACCCCGCGAAACGTGTCTTCCAGGCGCTGCGGATCGAGGTCAACGGCGAGCTCGACGCCCTCGCGAACGCGCTCCCGGCGGCGCTCGAGATGCTGCGGCCGGGCGGCCGCCTCGCCGTCATCTCCTTCCACTCGCTCGAGGACCGCATCGTCAAGAGGTTCCTCAGAGATCGCGAGCGGGGCTGTACCTGCCCGCCGGACTTTCCCGTCTGCGTCTGCGGCCACGAGCCCGAGCTCCGCGCTCTGCAGCGGCGGCCGATCCGCCCTGGACAAGCCGAGCTCGCGGCGAACCCGCGCGCCGGCTCGGCTCGCCTGCGCGCGGCGATGAAGACCGGGGCGGAGGAGGCGTAATGGCGGCACTCGACTGGTTCGCGCCTGCCGAGGTCGCAGAGCCGGCCCCGGCTCCGCGCCGCTCGCCATCGCGCAGGCAGCAGCGTCCGGTGAAGGCCGTACGCTCGCGGCGCCGGTCCAAGCAGCGCCGGGTTCGCGCCCCCATCGTCTGGATGATCCTCTTCGCCCTCCTCCTTTCCGGCGTCGTCGCGGTGAACGTCGCAGTCCTGCGGGCTCACGTCACCGTGTCGCGCCTCGACCAGGAGCGCGCCAAGCTCCAGGCGCGGAACGCGGCGCTCGCCTCCGAGCTCTCCGCAGCCAGCTCGGCGCCGCGGGTCGAGCGGGCGGCCCGGCGCCTCGGTCTCGTCCAGGCTCCGGCCGACGACATGTCCTACGTCGACCTCGCCGCGCGCGGCCGTTGAAGGCGCGCGTCGTCAACTCGCGGCTCCGCCTTCTCCTCGTCACCATCGTCCTCACGTTCGCCGTCCTCGGCGCTCGGGTCGCGTGGCTCCAGACCGTCCGCGCCTCGTCGCTCGCGGCGCTCGGGCAGCAGCAAACGAAGTTCGACCTCCAGCTCCCCGCGAGCCGCGGGACGATCTACGACCGGCTCGGAACCCCGCTGGCGATCGGCCAGCAGGCCACCGACGTCATCGCCGACCCGATGCAGATCTCCGATCCGCGCCGCGAGGCGCACGTCGCGGCGAAGGTGCTCGGGATCCCCTTCAAGCACGTGTACCTCGAGCTGGCGGATAAGAGCCGCGGGTTCGTCTACGTCGAGCGGAAGGCGCCGCCGAAGCTCGCGGCGGCGCTGTCGAAGCGAGGCCTGACCGGCTTCACGTTCCAGTCCGACGAGCTCCGCGTCTATCCGCAGGGCACGGTCGCCGCGCCGGTGCTCGGCTACGCCGGCACCGACAACACGGGCCTCGCGGGCCTCGAGCGCGCGCTCAACAAGGTGCTCTCGGGCAGTCCGGGACGCGCGACCGTGGTGCGCGACGCAACGGGTCAGGCAGTGAACACGATCCAGGAGAAGCCCGCGCACGACGGCAGCAGCGTCGTCCTCACGCTGGACAGCCACATCCAGGCGAACGCAGAGCAGGTGCTCGAGCAGACGGTGCGCCAGTGGCATGCGAAGGACGCGACGGCGATCGTGCTCGACCCGCACACGGGGGCGATCCTCGCGATGGCGCAGGAGCCGAGCTACAACGCGAACGACTACCCGACGGCGTTCGCGCACGGCCTCGCGGTCGACCATGCGGTGAACGACGTGTTCGAGCCCGGTTCGGTGTTCAAGGTCGTGACGGTCGGGGGCGCGCTCGCGGAGCACAAGATCACCCCGCAGACGGCCTTCAGGCTTCCGGACTCGATCCGCGTCGCCGACCGCGTGATCCACGACGCCGAGGTCCGGCCGACCGAGCGCCTGACGGTCGCGCAGATTCTCCAGCGCTCGTCGAACGTCGGCGCGATCACGATCGCCGAGAAATATCTCGGAGAGACCGGGCTCAAGCACTGGATGAAGCGCTTCGGCTTCGGCCGCAAGACCGGCATCGACCTCCCGGGCGAGAGCCTCGGCCTCTTGCCCTCGTACTGGTCGGGCTCGACGATCGGCAACGTCCCGATCGGCCAGGGAGTCTCGGTCACCTCCGTGCAGCTCGCCGCCTCCTATGCAGCCATCGCGAACGGGGGTGAATGGATCCAGCCCCACCTCGTCGAGCACGTCGTGGGCGAGGCGCCGCCGCGGCTGCACCGGCGGAGGATCCTCGCGCCGGGCGTCGACCGGGAGCTTCGGGACATGCTGAAGGGCGTCGTCTCCGACCAGGGCACCGGCGCGCTCGCCGCCGTTCCCGGGTACTCGGTCGCGGGCAAGACGGGAACTGCACAGAAGCCCGGGCCGCACGGCTACATCCCCGGCGCGTACGTCGCGACGTTCGTCGGGATGGTGCCCGCGTCGAACCCGGCACTGGTGGTACTCGTGAGCGTCGACGAGCCGCGCGGCGGGATCTACGGCGGCCTCGTCGCAGCGCCCGCATTCGAGCAGATCGCCTCCTTCGACCTCCAGTACCTCGAGGTCCCGCCCGACGTGCCGATCAGGTAAGCGCCTCGCTCAAGAGCACGCCGAGCGCGAGGAGGCCCGCGCCCGCGCAGAACCCGATCCCCGCCGCGTCGAGCGAGGTGTAGTGGATCGCGATGCCCGCGGCGATCACGGGAATCGAGAGGCCGAGATAGAGGACGACGAAGAAGCTCGAGGCGGTCTCGCCTCGCCGCTCGGCCGGAGCGCGCTCCGCGATCGCGGCCAGGCCGGCGCTCACGACGACACCCTGGCCGAGGCCGCCAACGGCGGCGCTTGCGAAGAGCGCCGCGAGGGAGTCGGTGGCGAGCGAGACGGCGAGCACGGCGACGCCCGCGACGAGCATCCCGCAGCCGGCGGCGAGGGCGTTCGGCAGGCGCGCGACGAGCACCTGGCCCGCGACCGAGAGCACGAAGAGAACGAAGACGAGGAGCCCGGCGAGCGCGGGACTGTGATGGTGCAGGCCGACGCCGAGAAACTCCGGAGCGACCGAGCTGAAGACGCCGGAGACGGCGAACGCCGCCACGCCCGCGAGCGCCGCGCGGACGAACACGCCGACCACCTCGGCGGGCACTCCGAGCCGCTGCACCTTGAGGCTGAACGGGCCGCGCCTGACGGTTTCCGGAGCGAGCAGCAAGCCGGCGCCCGCGACGGCGACGAGGCCCAGGTCGACGGCGAACGGCGTCCGCAGCGGGTCCGGCGCCCACTGACCGAGCAGACCGGAGAGAAGCGTCCCGGTGCCCAGCCCGCCGAGGTTCGCGAAGACCGCGACGAAGCTCGCCAGCTGCCGGCGCCCGGCGGGGGCGAGGTCGATCACGTATGCGGTCGCAGTCCCGGTGAAGATTCCGGCCGACAGGCCGGACACGACGCGCGCCGCATAGACGGGTACGAGCGAGCCCGCGAGCAGGAAGAGGAGGGCGCTCGCCGCGGAGAGAGCGAGTCCGAGCAACAGAACCGGCTTGCGGCCGAGCCGGTCCGAGAAGCTCCCGAACAGGATCAGCCCGCCGATCACTCCGAACGCGTAGATCGCGAAGATCACCGTCGCGAGCAGCGGCCCGAACGTGTAGCGCTGCTCGAACAGCGGATAGAGCGGCGTCGGCAGCGTCGTGCCCAGCATCGCCACGAAAAAGGCGAACACCGCCAGGAGAAAGCCGGTGACCGAGCCGGCATGCCCGTCACCGCGCACGAGTACATTCTGGCGGATGGACCTCGAGCCGCTCGCGGCGGCGCTCGGCCCCGTCGACCTGTACGCGCTGCATCCGGCCGAGGTGCGCGACCTCGCCTACGCCGCGAGTACCGTCACGCCCGGCGCGCTCTTCTTCGCCGTGCCGGGCGAGCATGCCGATGGCCACGACTTCGCGGCCGAGGCGGTGGAGCGCGGAGCGGTCGCGCTCGTCGTCGAGCGGCGTCTCGACCTGTCGGTGCCGCAGGTCGTCGTCCGCGACGCGCGCGCCGCCATGGCGGCTGCGGCAGACGTCTTCTTCGGACAGCCGACTCGGGAGCTCGCGGTGGTGGGGGTGACCGGCACGAGCGGCAAGACGACGACCAGCCATCTCCTCTTCGCGATCCTTGCCGCTGCGGGCCGGCGGCCGGGTCTGCTCGGCACCGTCGAGGCTCGGGTCGGCGGCGAGCGGCGCGGCGTCGTGCGGACGACTCCCGAGGCGATCGATCTGCAGCGCGTGTTCCGCGAGATGCTCGACGCCGGCGACCGGTCGTGCGCGATGGAAGCCTCGTCGCACGCCTCGGTGCTCCACCGCCTGGACCACGTCCGCTTCGCCGCGCTCGTCTTCACGAATCTCAGCCAGGACCACCTCGACTTCCACGGCGACATGGAGTCGTACTTCGAGGCCAAACGACGGCTCTTCCTTGTCGAGCCGCGGCCGATCGCGGTCGTCAACGTCGGCGACGAGTACGGGCGGCGCCTGGCGGAGGAGCTGCCCGAGGCGCTGACCTTCAGCGCGGCCGACTCGGGTGCGCTCGACGGGATCGAGCTCCGGCTCCGGGGGCGCTTCAACGTCGAGAACGCGCTCGGGGCGCTCTTCGCGGCGCGGGCGCTCGGCATCGACGACGACGCGATCCGGCAGGGCCTCGAGTCCGTCCGCGGCGTCCCCGGCCGCTTCGAGTCGGTCGAGGCAGGCCAGCCGTTCCACGTGATCGTCGACTACGCACACAAGCCCGACGCGCTCGAGAAGGTGCTGCGCGCGGCCCGCGAGCTCGCGGGAGAGCAGCACGTGATCTGCGTCGTGGGCGCGGGTGGCGACCGCGACCGCGGCAAGCGGGCGGTGATGGGGCGGCTCGCCTCGGAGCTCGCCGATCTCGCGATCGTCACGTCCGACAATCCGCGCAGCGAGGATCCCGAGGCGATCGCTACCGAGATCGTGTCCGGCGCGACGGGGGACGTCGAGGTCGAGCTCGACCGGACTGCGGCAATCGCGCGCGCCGTGGAGCTTGCGCGGCCGGGCGACGTCGTCCTCATCGCCGGCAAGGGCGCCGAGCAGGGCCAGGAGTTCGCGGATCGAACCGTTCCGTTCGACGACCGCGAGGCCGCGAAGGAAGTCTTAAAGGCAATGTTGGAGACGAGCAGCTGATCCCGATACCGCTCGCCGAGGTGCGGGCGCTCTCGCTCGGTGCCCTCGAGGGCGATGCGGAGGCCGTGACCGGGGTCAAGGTCGACTCGCGGCTCGTCGAGCCGGGCGACCTCTTCGTCGCCGTCTCCAGAGGCGAGGCGTTCCTCGAGGACGCCCGCGAGCTCGGCGCTGCGGCGACGCTGGTGCCGCAGGACGCGCACGCCGCGCTTGCGGCCCTCGGCAGTGCCGTCCGCGCCCGCAGCGATGCTCGCGTGGTGGCGATCACCGGCTCGGTCGGCAAGACGTCGACGAAGGACATCCTCGCCGCGCTCCTCCGGCCCCGGCGGCGCACGGTGGCGGCCCCGCGGGGCTTCAACAACGAGCTCGGGCTCCCTCTGACGCTCTGCTTGATCGAGCCCGATACCGAGCTCGTCGTCACGGAGATGGCGATGCGCGGCGCCGGCCAGATTCGCGAGCTGGCCCGCATCGCGCGGCCCGACCTCGGGGTGATCACCTCGATCGCGCCAGTCCATCTCGAGCAGATGGGGAGCCTCGAGAACATCGCGCACGCCAAGGCCGAGCTGCTGGACGAGCTTCCGGCCGGCGCCGTGGCGGTGCTGCCGGAGGACGCGCCTGAGCTCGAGCCGTTCGTGCCGGAGGGGCTCGAGGTGCACCGGTTCGGCGAGCCGGAAGCCGAGATTCGCGACGGCCGGACGCATTTGCGCTGGCGCGGCCGTGAGGTCGTGTTCGGGTTCGCCGCGCGCCACCAGGCGAGGAACGCCGCGGCGGCGCTGACGGCGGCCGACGCTCTCGGGGTCGAGCCTCCCGACGGTCCGGTGGAGGTCGAGTTCTCGGTCTGGCGCTCGCAGGAGACGGAGCTTCCCGGCGGCGGACTGCTCATCAACGATGCCTGGAACGCGAATCCGGTGGCGATGCGCGCGGCCCTCGCGCACCTGCTCGAGCGGGCGAACGGCCGCCGGACGGTTGCGATCCTCGGGGAGATGGCGGAGCTGGGCCCGGAGGCTTCCCGCTACCACGAGGAGGTGGGGCGGGAGGCGCAGGGAGTCGACGTGGTGCTCGGCGTCGGCGAGCTCGCGCGCGGCTACGGCCCGGACGAGTGGGTCGCCTCCGCGGGCGAGGCCGAAGCGGTGGCACGCGGTCTCGTCCGGCCGGGCGATGCGATCCTCGTCAAGGGCTCGCGGTCGGTGGGGCTCGAGGTCGTAGCCGATGCGTTGCTGGAGGCTGCGCCATGATCCGCGTCCTCATCGCAGCGGCGGTGGCCCTCGCCGTCTCGGTGGGCATCGGGCCGAGGTTCATCGAGTTCCTGCGCCGGCACGAGTTCGGCCAGCACATCCGCGAAGAAGGCCCTCAGCATCACATCGCCAAGCAAGGCACGCCGACGATGGGGGGACTGCTGATCCTCTTTGCGGCCACGATCGGCTTTCTGCCGGTCAGCCACTACCGCCTGCAGTCCCTGACGGTTCTCTTCACCGCCCTGGTGTGCGGCGCGATCGGGTTCCTCGACGACTTCATCAAGCTGACGCACAAGCGTTCGCTCGGACTACCCGGCCGCTGGAAGCTTCTGCTCCTGGCCGGCGTCACGGTCGTTGTCGCGCTTGTCGCGCGTCACCTGCACCTCAGCACCGACGTATACATCCCCGTGGTCGACGTGACGGTGCCGCTCTCCTACGGCTGGTACGTGTTCCTCTTCTTCGTCATCGGTGGCGCCGCCAACGGCACGAATCTCGCCGACGGCGTCGACGGCCTCCTCAGCGGGACGGCCATCATCGCTCTCTTCACGTTCATGGCGATGAACGTCGTCTCGTATGTCCGCTCGAACCACATCCCGTCGCACCGCAACCTGACGAAGCTCGACCTCGCGATCGTCGGCGCCGCGTTGATCGGCGCGGCGGTCGGGTTCCTCTGGTTCAACGCGTTCCCGGCCGACGTGATCATGGGCGACACCGGCTCGATGGCGTTCGGAGGCGCGCTCGCGGCGTTCGCGGTCATGATGAAGGTGGAGGTGCTGCTGCTCCTGATCGGCGGCATCTACGTGATCGAAGCGCTGTCGGTGATGATCCAGGTCTTCTCGTTCAAGCGCTTCGGGCGACGGGTCTTCCTGATGGCCCCGATCCACCACCACTTCGAGATGAAGGCGTGGTCCGAGACGAAGATCACGGTGCGGTTCTGGATCGTCGCCGGGCTGCTGTGCGCGCTGGGATTCGCGCTCTACTACCGCTACTACTTCCCCTTCGCCCACGGATGAGCGGCGGCGAGGTTGAGCACGCCCTGCTCGACGCGGCCCGGCTGGCACCGGAGGAGGACGTCCTCGTGCTCGGCGGTGGGGCGCTCGCGCTGGCCGCGCACGAGCTGATCGGGGACGGTTGGGTCTACGTCGTCCGTTCGCAGGTCGAAGAGCTCGAGGAGCTGCTCGGGGAGGCGCATGCCGTGGGGGCAAGCGGCGTTGCGTATCTCATGGGAGAGGCGCCGGTCCTGCCGCTGCCCGACGACGCGGTGGCGGCGGCCGTCGGGTGGATCGCGACCGACGATGGAGCGCTCGTCGCCGCAGCGGAGGAGCTCGCACGCGTGCTGTCTCCGGGCGGGCGGGTCTCGTTCGCAGAGCCGGACGCGGCGGCGGCCGTGGAGCTCGTGCGTTCGCTCCAGGCGGCGGGGTTCGAGGACGTCGAGGTCGGCCCGGCCGGCGGGCAGGCCGTGGTGAGCGGCCACCTCGGCTGAGGATGCGGGAGCCCGACGACGAACCCGTATCGCATCCTCGACAGAGGCTCCACGATGTTGTCGCGAACCGCCACGTACGCTGACCCCAGGGGACCTGCGCCCCCCATTGGGGGGGTGCGTTTGCCGTGAGCGGGACACGTCTCGACGAGCCCACTCCAGAAGAGCCGTGGCTGCCGCAGCGGGTCCTTGTCGTCGGCCTCGCGCGCTCGGGGCTCGCGGCGGCCGGCGCGCTCGCCCGGCGAGGCGTCCACGTGGTCGCGGCGGACCGCTCTCCCGACCCCGAGGTGGGCAGGCTCGCCGACCTCGGCGTCGAACTCCGTCTCGGAACGGAGGAGGAGGCGTTGCTGGAAGGGATGGACGTCGTCGTCAAGAGCCCGGGCGTGCCGGCCGAGTCGCCGCTCGTGACCGGCGCGCGCTCACGCGGCATCCCTGTCTGGAGCGAGGTCGAGCTCGGCTACCGGATCCTTCCCGACGGCGTGCGTCTCGTCGGCGTGACCGGCACGAACGGGAAGACGACGACCACGGAACTGCTCGGAGCGATCCTCCGCGCGGACGGCCGGCCCGTCGAGGTGGCGGGCAACGTCGGGCGGGCGCTCACCGATGCGGCCGAGGGCGCCGCCGAGGGCTCGTGGATCGTCTGCGAGCTCTCGAGCTTCCAGCTCGAGGACGTCCACACGCTGGCCTGCGACGTCGCAGTCCTGCTCAACCTCGAGCCCGACCATCTGGATCGACACGGGACGTTCGAGCATTACCGAGAAGCGAAGCTCCGCATCTTCGAGCGGGCTCGCGCGAAGGTCGTGCCGCAGGGATTCGCCGTCGACGGGATCGAGTTCTCCGCGGACGACCCTCTCCCCGCCGAGCCGCTGATCCCCGGCCGACACAATCGCGAGAACGCCGCCGCCGCGGCCGCCGCGGCGCGCGCCACCGGCGTCCCTGACGACTTGATCGCCCAGGCACTCGCCACCTTCCCCGGCGTCCCGCACCGGCTCGAGCTCGTCCGCGAGCTGCACGGCGTCCGCTGGATCAACGACTCGAAGGCGACGAACACGGCCGCGGCCCGGCGCGGAATCGCCGCGTACGACGCGCCGCTCCGGCTGATCCTCGGCGGCTCGGTCAAGGGCGAGGATTTCGGGCCGTTCGCCCGCGAACTGCCGCCCAACGTTCGCTCGATTCACCTCATCGGCACCGCGGCCGACGAGCTCGCGGCCGCGCTCGACGCCGTCGACCGGGTGTACGTGCGCGCGGGCGACCTCCCGACCGCTGTTGCGCAGGCAGCTGCCGACGCCGAGGCCGGCGACGTCGTCCTCCTCTCGCCGGCGTGCGCGAGCTACGACCAGTTCGCGAACTTCGAGGAGCGCGGGGACACCTTCCGGCGCCTCGTCGAGGAGCTTCCGTGAGCGGCGGCAAGCGGCTCCAGTTCGAGTGGAACCTGCTCGTACTCGTCACGGCGGCGCTCCTCCTCTTCGGGCTCGTCATGGTGTACAGCGCAAGCTCCGGTTCGGCCGCGCTCGGCAATGCCAACCCCCTGGGATTCGTCGAGCGGCAGGTGATCTACGCGGTCCTCGGGGTCGCGCTCCTCGTCGTCGTCTCCCGGCTCGAGCTCGAGAAAATCCGCGCGCTGGCGCCGACGCTAGTGGTGACGGCGCTCGTCCTCTGCCTGGGTGTGCTCGCCGTCGGACCGAGGATCAACGGCGCGCGCCGCTGGATCACCATCGGGCCGCTGGTGTTCCAGCCTTCGGAGCTCGCCAAGCTCGCGCTCGTCGTCTGGACGGCCGCGTACCTCTCGCGCCACCGTCCACCGCGCACGCTGAAGGAGCTCGTGCGGCCGATCGGGGTTCTCGTCCTGCTCTTCGCCCTGCTCGTGCTCGTCGAGCCCGACCTCGGCACCGCGCTCACCCTCCTCCTCGTGGTCGGCGCCATCCTGCTCGTCTCGGGCACTCGGCTCTCCCTGCTCGCGTCGGCCTATGGTCTCGTGCTGGGTCTCGCCGCGATCGTCGCGTGGTCGTCCCCCTACCAGCGCGCCCGCCTGCTCACGTTCCTCGATCCGTGGAAGGATCCGACCGGCGCGGGTCTGCAGAACGTGCAGGCGCTGATCAGCATCGGGTCCGGCGGGATCTTCGGCCGTGGCCTCGGGTCCGGGATCGAGCCGCTCGGCTACCTCCCGGAGGCGCACACGGACATGATGTTCGCGGTGGTGGGCGAGGAGCTCGGCCTCGTCGGCGTAACGCTCGTGATCATGGCCTTCTGCGCCTTCGCGTACGCGGGAATCCGGCTCGCGATCACCTGCCGCGACCCCTTCGCGAAACGGCTCGCGGCCGGTATCACGGCGCTCGTCTGCGGGCAGGCGGCGATCAACATGGCTGCCGCCATCGGACTGGCCCCGCTGACCGGGATCCCCCTCCCGTTCGTCTCGTACGGCGGCTCGAGCCTCGTCGTGATGCTCGTCTCGGTCGGCGTCCTCCTTAACATCGCCCGTGGAAATGGCGCACGAGCGGCAACAGCGGTTCCTGATCGCAGCCGGCGGGACGGTCGGGCACGTCGCGCCGGCGCTCGCGGTCGCGGAGGCGCTGCGGCGGCGGGGCGGGCTGGTGACGTTCGCCGGGTCGCCGGATCGCGTCGAGGCGCGGCTCGTTCCTGAGCTCGGCTACGAGTTCGACGCCTTCCCCATCTCGGGGCTGCCGCGCCGACCCGGTTTCGACCTCGTGCGAGCCGCCGGGAGAGCGGTCGCCGCGCCGCTCGCCTGCCGCCGGATCCTTCGCCGTCGCCGGCCCGACGCCGTGCTCGGCGCGGGCGGCTACGTCGCAGGCCCGATGGTCGTGGCGGCGCGGCTCGAAGGGATCCCTTGCGCGCTCAGCGAGGCCGACGCCCACCTCGGCCTTGCGAACCGGCTCGCGGCGCCGCTCGCCGAGCGGGTCTTCCTCGCGCTGCCGCTCGGGCTCCAGGGGGAGAAGTACCGCGCGGTCGGCCGGCCGATCCCGGCCGCCTCGCGCCCGGTGGAGCGGAGCGAGGCGCGGGGCCGGCTCGGGCTCGCCGCGGACGCGCGTGTCGTTCTCGTCTTCGGCGGCTCGCTCGGCGCGCGCCTGCTCAACGAGGTGGCCCTCGACGCCTGGGCCGAAGCGGGCCCTGCCGTAATCCACCTCTGCGGCGAGCGCGACTACCCGGAGCTGCGTGGCCGGCCAAAACGCCCGGACTACATCCTCGAGCCGTTCATGGACGAGATCGGCGTGGCCTACGGCGCAGCCGACGTCGCCTTTGCGCGGGCCGGCGGCTCGGTCTGGGAGCTCGCCGCGGCGGGCCTTCCTGCCGTGCTCGTCCCCGGCGCGTTCGCCACGGGCGACCACCAGGAGAAGAACGCGCGCTGGTTCGCAGACGCCGGCGGCGCGGTCGTGGTGCCCGAGGCGGAGGTGGCGCGCACGCCGGGAGTGGTGGAGGAGCTGCTCGACGACGAGGACCGCCTCGCGGCGATGGCAGCGGCGATGCGGGCGGTCGCGAAGCCCGACGCAGCGGAAGAGATCGCGGATGAGCTCGTCTCCCTCGCAGCCGCTCGCCGGTAGGCGGATCTGGCTCGCCGGAATCGGCGGCGCCGGCATGAGCGGCTATGCGCTCCTCGCGCAGGCTTGGGGAGCCGAGGTCGCAGGCTGGGATCGGGTCGAGACCCCGTATCTGCGCCACCTCCAAGGAGTGGCGGTCGAGATCTCGCCCGAGCCTCCGCAGCCGCCTGGGGGCTGGGAGGTGTTCGTCTCGACGGCGTTCGCGAGCCTCGTGAAGGGCCGGCCGCGCGTCGACCTCCTCGGCGAGCTGGTCTCGCAGCGCCGCGCGATCGTCGTCGCCGGGGCGCACGGGAAGACGACGACGAGCGCGATGATCGCCTACTGCCTCGACCGGCTCGGCCTCGACCCGGCGTTCCTCGTCGGCGGTGAGGTCCCGCAGCTCGGCGGCAACGCGCGGGCCGGCTCCGGCTGGCTCGTCGTCGAGGGCGATGAGTCCGATCGCTCCGTCGGTGCTCTCCGGCCGGAGATCGCGGTGCTGCTCAACGTCGATCTCGACCACCACACGACCTTCAGCTCCCGGAGGGAGGTCGAGGCGTTCTTCGAGGACTGGCTCCGCGACGTTCCGCACGTCGTGCGCGCCGAGGAGCTCACGCGGGTCAGACTCGACCTGGCGGTGCCGGGGGAGCACAACCGCCGGAATGCAGGAGCGGCGCTTGCGGCGCTCGAGCTGGCCGGGGTGGCGCGGGCGGACGCCGAGGCGGCGATCGTCGAGTTCCGAGGCGTGGGCCGGCGCCTCGAAGCGAAGGGCGAGGCGCGCGGCGTGGCGATCCTCGACAGCTATGCGCACCACCCGGCCGAGCTCGCAGCAGATCTCGCCGCAGTGCGGGACGGCGGGAGGGCGCTGGTGCTCTTCCAGCCGCACCTCTACTCCCGGACGCGGCACCTCGCGCACGGGTTCGCCGAGGCCCTGGCGGGCGCGGATGCGGCCTGCGTCACGGAGATCTACGCGGCGCGCGAAGAGCCCCTGCCCGGTATGAGCGGGCGGCTGATCGTCGACGAGCTCGCGGCTCTTCGTCCAGGTATGCGCATCGGCTGGGCACCGATGCTCGAGGACGCCGCCCGCCTCGTTGCCGGCTGGGCTCGTCCGGGAGACTCCATCCTCACGCTCGGCGCCGGCGACGTCGACCGGGCGGTGCCGTTGATCCTCGGGGCGCTGGCATGAAGTTCGAGGAAGACGTGCGGTTGGCCCGGTTCACGACGCTCGGCACCGGGGGACCGGCGCGCGCGTTCGCGCGTCCGAGGACCGAGGCAGAGGTGGAGGAGCTTCTCCGCTGGGCGGAGCAGCGCGATCTGGAAGTCGCAGTCGTCGGTCTCGGCTCGAACCTGCTCGCGGCGGACACGGGCGTCGATGCGCTCGTCCTCAAGCTCGGGGGCGAGCTCGCGAAGGTCGAGACCGAAGGGTCGACGCTGCGCGTCGGCGGCGGGGCGGCGAACGCCGTCGCCCTCCACCGCGCGCGCGCCGCGGGGCTTGGCAGCTTCGAGTTCGCCTGCGCCATCCCGGGCACGATCGGCGGGGGCGTCTGGATGAACGCCGGCGCCTATGGCGGCGACTTCGCAGGCGTGTTGGCGCGTGCACTCGTCGCGACCGCCGACGGCAGCGGCTGGCTGACTCCCGCGGAGCTCGGCCTGACCTACCGCCACTCCGGGCTCCGGCATGGCCAGGTCGTGCTGCGTGCCGAGCTGCAGCTGCGCCCGCGCCCGCCGGACGAGATCAAGCAGGAGGTGCGGGAGTTGAACGCCCGGCGCAAGGAGGCGCAGCCGACGAACCGGCGCACGTTCGGCAGCGTGTTCAAGAATCCCGAGCACGAGCTGAGTGCGGGCAGGATGCTCGAGGCATGCGGCCTCAAGGGCCATCGGATCGGCGGCGCCCAGATCTCGCCCAAGCACGCGAACTTCATCGAGAACGCGGACGGCGCGACCACGTCGGACGCGCTCGCGCTGATGGCCGAAGCCAGGCGCCACGCGTACGAGCAGTTCGGCGTCCGCCTCGAGCACGAGGTCGAGTTCCTGGGTCAGCTCGAGCTTCCGGAGCTGTAGGAGGGACCGCCGCGGCGACGAACATCGGAAGATGCCTGCCAGGCCCCGTTTCGCTCGGTCCGTCGCGCGCGTCGAAGCGCTCGCGCTCCCGTGGCAGCTGACCCTGCCCGACGTGCAGCCGAGGGCATGGCTAGCTCGGTTAGCGCCCACGCGGCGCTCTCTGCTGGTCGGCTTCGGAGTGTTGGCCGTTGCGCTCGGCGCATACCTGATCGCGCGAGAGACGCCGCTCTTCGCGATCGACCGGGTCGAGGTGCATGGCGGCTCGCGTACGGTGCAGCGGCAGGTCCGGCAAGCGCTCGCTTCGCTCCAGGGGGCTCCGCTCGTGGGCCTCGACGGTTCGGCCGTCCTCCAGAAGGTGGACGCTCTCCCCACGGTGCTGCGCGCAAGCTACGACCGCGACTTCCCGAACACCCTCCGCATCACCGTCGTCCCGGAGCGGCCGGCGTCGGTGCTGCGGCGCGGGGCGGACAGCTGGCTCGTCTCGGCTCGCGGCCGCGTGATGGAGCGGCTCGGCTCGAGCCCGCCCACGAACCTGCCGCGGATCTGGATCTCGACCCGTGTCCCGGTACGCATCGGCGCGGACGTGACCGGGAAAGGCCCCGGAACGGCCGCCCGCGCTCTGGGGCTGGCCGGCGCGCTCGGGGCCCGGGTCGCCTTCGCGTCGTACGGGAACGGCTCGCTCGTCCTCCATCTGCGCTCGGGGCTCGAGCTCCTGCTCGGCGACCCCGGGGACGTGAAGCTGAAGGTTGCGGTGGCGAAGCGGGTGCTCCCTCGACTCCCGGCCGGAACGACCTTCCTCGACCTGAGCACGCCGGGCCGGCCGGTTGGAGGCACCGGATCGCCTACGATCAGCACGGTGCAAAGCTCTAGTAGAGGTTGAGGTTCAAAACCTCCACCTCCGGTTGACACCGAGGCCCGCCGCACGTACGCTCCGCCGCGTTGTTGCCAATGTCAGCCCCAATTCTCTACTGAAGGTTCAGGTTCGGAGCACATGACGACGAAGGATGCGGCCGGGAACTACCTCGCGGTGATCAAGGTCGTCGGCGTGGGCGGCGGGGGTACGAACGCCGTCAACCGCATGGTCGACGCCGGGCTCTCGGGAGTCGAGTTCATCGCCGTCAACACGGACGCCCAGGCCCTCATGGTCTGCGACGCGGACGTCAAGATCCACATCGGCTCGGCCGCGACGCGAGGCCTCGGCGCGGGCGCCGATCCCGCCGTCGGTTTCGCGGCGGCGCAGGAGAGCCGCGACGAGCTGAAAGAGGCCCTCAAGGGTGCCGACATGATCTTCGTGACGGCCGGCGAGGGCGGCGGCACCGGGACGGGGGGCGCGCCCGTGGTCGCAGAGCTCGGTCGCGAGCTGAATGCGCTGACGGTGGGAGTCGTCACGAAGCCCTTCGGCTTCGAGGGCCGCAAACGCGCACAGCAGGCCGAGCAGGGGATCGAGAACCTGCGCGACAAGCTCGAGACGCTGATCGTGATCGAGAACGACCGACTCCTCCAGGTCGTCGAGAAGCAGACATCCGTCGTCGACGCGTTCCGCATGGCCGACGACGTGCTGCGCCAGGGAGTCCAGGGCATCACGGACCTCATCACGGTGCCGGGTCTCGTCAACCTCGACTTCGCGGACGTGCGCACGATCATGCGAGAGGCCGGATCGGCCCTCATGGGGATCGGCGAAGCGAGTGGAGACAACCGCGCGGCCGAGGCAGCGCGGGCGGCCGTCTCGTCGCCTCTTCTCGAGTCGTCGATCGAAGGCGCGACGGGGGTCCTGCTCAACATCACGGGCGGCCCGGACATCGGCCTCTTCGAGGTCAACGAGGCGGCCGAGGTCGTGACGAGCGCTGCCGACGTCAACGCGAACGTCATCTTCGGCGCCGTCATCGACGAGACGCTCGGCGAACAGGTTCGCGTGACGGTGATCGCCACCGGCTTCGGTGGAGGCCGTCGCCGGCGGCGGGCCGCGGCCGAGCCTCAGCTCGCGGTTCCGTCAGGCACGCAGGAGCAGGCCGAGGAAGGGCTCGACGTGCCTTCGTTCCTGCGCGGCGAGTAGCCGCGCACGGCGAGTTTCGAGAAATCCGTTTCGGCAGGTTTGGACCCGCCGAAACGGGGCACACGAGGCGTGCCCTCAACAGGGTTGACCGTATTCGAGTCAACCCCACGACCCGGTCCGCCGCCCTGGTTCGTCTTCGACGAGCCGGGGCGGCTCCGTTCTGGGGCCGTTCTCGACTGAGCCGGGGCGGGGCCGTCCGGCACTAGGATCGGCCATGTCCATGCCCGGGACACTCCTGCAGACGCCGCTTCACGACCGGCATGTCGAGCTCGGAGCGCGCATGGTCCCGTTCGCCGGCTGGGAGATGCCCGTGCAGTACGAGGGTGTCATCCCGGAGCACCGCGCGGTGCGCACGGACGCCGGCGTCTTCGACGTCTCCCACATGGGCGAGCTCGAGGTCGAGGGGCCGCACGCCCGCGAGCTCCTGCAGGGCGCGCTCTCGAACGACCTCGACCGGCTCTCGCCCGGCGAGGCGCAGTACACGCTGCTCACGAACGGGGACGGGGGGATCGTCGACGACCTGATCGTCTACCGCGTGGGGGAGCACTCGTACCTCCTGGTCGTGAATGCGGCCAATCGCGAGACCGACTACCGGTGGCTGAAGGAGCGGGAGATTCGGGGATCGGACGTTCGCGACGTCTCGGACGACTGCGCGCTCCTCGCCGTGCAGGGTCCACGCGCGATCGAACGGCTGGGCTTGCCTGCGGCCGCGCCCTTCACGTTCGCCGAGACCTCGATCGACGGTGTCGAGGTAATGGTCAACCGCACCGGGTACACCGGAGAGGATGGTTGCGAGCTGCTCTGCATGAGCGAGGACGCGGTCAGGCTGTGGGACGCCGTCGTCGGGCGGGGCGCGGTGCCGTGCGGCCTCGGCGCGCGCGACACGCTGCGACTCGAGGTCTGCTATCCGCTGCACGGCAACGACATCGGCCCGGAGACCGACCCGATCTCCGCGGGTCTCGGCTGGACGTGCGCGCTCGACAAGGAGTTCGAGGGAGTCGACGTCCTCCGCCGCGTCAAGGCTGACGGTCCAGGGCGGCGGCTCGTGGCGTTCGTGATGGAAGAGAAAGCGATTCCGCGCCAGGGGATGACGATCGAAGGCGGCGGAGAGGTGACGTCCGGCTCCCACTCGCCGATGCTCGAGGTCGGGATCGGCATGGGATACGTTCCGGCCGCCGCGGCGAAGGCCGGCACGGAGCTGACGATCGACGTCCGCGGCCGCCCGCGCCGGGCGCGCGTCGTCAAGAAGCCGATCTACACGAGGGAGGACTGAGTGGCAGCCGCCGAGAGCTATCCCGACGACCTGAAGTACCACTCCGAGCACGACTGGGCGCGCGTCGAGGGAGACGAGGCCGCGCTCGGCATCACATGGTTCGCGGCCGACGCGCTCGGCGAACTCGTGCACTTCGAGCCGCCCGAGGTCGGATCGCAAGTGACGAAGGACCAGACGTACGGCGAGGTCGAGTCCGTGAAGGCCGTCTCCGACGTCATCGCGCCACTCTCCGGCGAAGTGCTCGCCGTCAACGAGCAGGTCGTGGAGGCGCCCGAGACGGTCAACGAGGACCCGTACGGAAAGGGCTGGCTCGTCCGTATCCGCCTCTCGGATCCCGGCGAGGCCGACGGTCTTCTCGACGCCGGCGCATACCGCCAGGTACTCGCGGATCAGTGACGCAGCACCCGTTCGTCGCCCTGACCGACTCGGACCGGGAGGAGATGCTCGAGGCGATCGGCGTCGGGACGGTCGACGAGCTTTTCAACGAGCTGCCCGAGGCGGTTCGCCTCGGACGAGAGCTCGACCTCGAGGCCGCGCTCTCGGAGCAGGAGGTGTTCGAGCACGTCGCCGGCCTCGCGCAGAGGAACGCCGACGCGAGCCGTGAGCTCTCGTTTCTCGGAGCCGGCATGTACGACCACTACGTCCCCGCGGTGGTCGACGCGATCCTCCAGCGCGGCGAGCTGCTGACGGCGTACACGCCGTATCAGCCGGAGATGAGCCAGGGCATCCTCCAGGCGATCTTCGAGTATCAGACCGCGATCTGCGAGCTGACCGGGATGGACGTCTCGAACGCTTCCGGCTACGACGGCACGAGCGTCGCGGCCGACGCCTGCTACGTCGCGAAGCACACAACCGGCCGCGGCAAGGTCGTCGTCACCGAGGCGACGAATCCTCAGGTCCGCCAGGTCGTCAAGACGTACGCGGCCGGATTCGGGCTCGAGGTCGTCGAGGTGCCACACCGCGACGGGACGACCGATCCCGACGAGCTGGAGCGTGCCGCGACCGACGCCGCTGCGGTGATCTTCCAGCAGCCGAACTTCTTCGGCTGCCTCGAGCCTGCGCCGGATCTCGTCGCTGCCGCCGCGGAAGCCGGCGCGCTCCCCGTCGCGCACGTCGACCTCCTCTCGCTCGGAGTCCTCGAGGCGCCGGGCCGCTACGGTGCCGCGCTTGCGCTCGGCGAAGGACAGGCTGCCGGGAACTTCACCTCCTTCGGCGGGCCGCACTACGGCTTCCTGGCGGCGCGGGAGGAATTCATTCGCCGCATGCCGGGCCGCATCGTCGGCGAGACGGTAGACGCCGCGGGCGAGCGCGGCTATGTCCTTACCCTGCAGACCCGCGAACAGCACATCCGGCGGGAGAAGGCCACCTCCAACATCACCACGAACCAGACCCTGCTCGCGCTCGGCGGGCTCGTCTATCTCACGTGGCTGGGGCCGCAGGGGCTGCGCGAGCTGGGGGAGACCTGCCTGTCGCTCGCCGCGTACGCGAAGCAGCGCCTGGAAGAGCGGGCGGGCGTGAAGGCGGTGTTCGCAGAACAGGCAACATTCAAGGAGTTTGCGGTCCACGTCGGACGGAATGCCCGCGAGGTGGTAGCGGCGGCCCGTGAGCGCGGCGTCCATCCGGGGTACGCGCTCGGGCGCGACTACCAGGGGATGGACGACGTCGTCCTCGTCGCGGTCACAGAGCGGCGCACGCCGGAGGAGATCGACCGCCTCGCCGACGTACTCGCCGAGGTGACGGGGTGAAGCTCATCTACGAGCGCTCACAGGCGGGCCGCCGTGCCTCGGCGCTTCCCCGCTACGAGCAGCTGCCGTCGCCGCCGGAGCTCCCGGAGGACCTGCGCCGGCACGAGCCCCCGCGCCTGCCCGAGGTGCCGGAGTTCGAGCTCGTCCGCCATTTCACGGAGCTCTCGACGCGCAACTTCGGCGTCGACACCGGCTTCTACCCCCTGGGCTCCTGCACGATGAAGTACAACCCGCGGATCAACGAGCGGCTCGCGGCGCTGCCGGGATTCGCGCGGCTCCACCCGTTACAGGAGGAGGACGGGGCGCAGGGCGCGCTCGAGCTGATGTGGCGCCTGCAGGAGATCCTCGCGGAGGTGACGGGCCTGGATGCGGTCTCGCTCCAACCGGCAGCCGGCTCGCAGGGCGAGCTGACCGGACTGCTGCTCGTGCGTGCCTACTTCGCCGCCCGCGGCGAGAGCGAGCAACGGCGAAAGGTCGTCATCCCCGACACGGCGCACGGCACGAATCCGGCTTCCGTGACGATGGCCGGCTACGAGCTGACGCCGGTTCGCACGGACGCGCGGGGGAACATCGACGTCGACGACCTGCGCGGGAAGGTGGACGAGCACACCGCCGCGCTGATGCTCACCAACCCGTCGACGCTCGGGCTCTTCGACGAGAACATCGAGGAGATCGGGCGCATCTTCCACGGCGCGGGCGCGCTCATGTATTACGACGGCGCGAACCTCAACGCCGTGTGCGGCATCTCACGGCCGGGCGACATGGGCTTCGACATCGTCCACATCAACCTGCACAAGACCTTCTCTCAGCCCCACGGCGGAGGCGGGCCGGGCGGGGGGCCGATCGCGGTGCGCCATCTGCTCGAGCCGTTCCTGCCGGTGCCGGCGGTGGTGCGCCGTGGAGAGGGCAGCTTCGGGCTCGACTACGACCGGCCGCAGACGATCGGCAAGGTGCGCGGCTACACGGGGCCGTTCGGCGTCTTCGTCCGGTCGTACGCCTATCTGCGGATGTGGGGGCCGCGGCTCCGCGAGATGTCGGAGACCGCCGTGCTCAACGCGAACTACGTCCTCGCCCGGCTGAAGGAGGCCTACGACCTCCCGTTCGACCGCCTCTGCATGCACGAGTTCGTCCTCTCGGCGCGCACGCTGAAGCGCGAGCACGGCTGCACGGCGCTCGACGTCGCGAAGCGGGTGATGGACTACGGCTTCCACCCGCCGACCATCTACTTCCCGCTCATCGTCCCGGAGGCCCTCATGATCGAGCCGACCGAGACCGAGGCGAAGGAGACGCTCGATGCGTTCTGCGACGCGATGCTCGCCATCGCCCGCGAGGCGGCCGAGCAGCCGGAGCTCTTGAAGGAGGCTCCGCATCACCGTCCCGTGAGCAGGCTCGACGAAGTCCGGGCCGCGAAGCGCCCGGTCGTCAAGTACGGCTTCGGGGAGCAACAGGCGGCCGATGAGGGTGAGTCGCGCGTCGCCGCGGCCGCCGAGGCGCCGAAAGGCGCCTAGACCGATGCGTCGCCGCCGGAGGGTCGCGTTCGCGGCAACCCTCGCCGTTCTCGCGGCCGACCTGGTCGACTCGGCTGCCGGCGGGCCGGCCTATTTCCATCCTCGGCCCCTCTGGCTTCTCGCCGTCGGCGCTGCGGCCGCCACCGCGATCCTCGTCCTCGCACCGCGTGTCCCTTCGCTCAGCCTCTCGCTCGGGGCGGGGACGACCGCGGGCGGCGTGCTCGGCACGCTCGTCGCCGCGCTGATCTGGAGCCGGGGCGTCCCAGACCCGCTCGTCCGCGGCTCGGTCGCCTTCAACCTCGCGGACATGGCCATCGCGGCCGGCGACACGATTCTCGTTGCCTCTGCGCTGCTCGTCGCGTGGCGGCGCCGCCACGTGCTGCATCACCCGGTGTGAGCGGGATCCCCTAGGTCGCGGGTGTCGCAGCGCCGGCTCGAGAACGGCGCGAGCCGCGACCGACAACGCGCGGGGCCGCGGCGAGCTGGCCGCAGGCGGCTTCGATGTCCCGCCCGCGGGTGAGACGCACGGTGACGGGCACCCGGGCGCGTTCGAGCTCGTGCCGGAACGCGGCGATCCGGTCCCGCGAAGAGCCTTCATACAGCCCGCCTGCCGCCGTAGGCGGGGTGTTCGGCCGCGCGACGGCGGCTGTGCCGCCGTCGCTTGCAGCCCACGGGTTGTACGGGATCAAGTTGATCTTGAAGTGGTCGCGGCCGAGCAGCTGCGCGAGCGCGCGTCCCTGCTCGGGGGCGTCGTTGACGCCGGCGAGCATCACGTATTCGACGAAGACGCGGCGTCTAGTGGTCTCTGCGTGCCTGCGGCACTCGGCGATCACGTCCGCGATGGGATAGCGCTCGTTCACGGGCATGATCCGGGAGCGGAGCTCGTCGTCCGGTGCGTGCAGCGAGAGGGCCAGGCGGATCGGCTCTGCCACCTCCGCGACGAACTGGCGCAGGCCGGGCAGCCAGCCGACGGTCGAGATCGTCGTCCGCCGGTGCGTGATCCCCACCGCGGGCAGCCGCCGAGCCGCGGCGAGCACCTCGTCGAGGTTGAGCATCGGCTCGCCCATGCCCATGAAGACTGCGTGGTCGACCCGCACGAGCCGCCGAAAGTGGAGCGCCTGGTCGAGGATCTCCGAGGCCGTGAGGTTGCGCCCGAACGCCATCGCGCCCGTCGCGCAGAACGTGCACGTGAGGGGGCAGCCGGACTGCGACGAGAGGCAGAGCGAGCGCCGGCCGTCGCGGTAGCGCATGAGCACGGCCTCGACCGGGTGGCCGTCGGCCGTCCGAAACAGGGTCTTCACGGTGCCGTCGCGCGACTCGCGCTCGGCCTCCACGGTGAGGGTCGAGAAGGGGACGGCCGAGGCGAGCTCCTCGCGCAGCGCTCGCGGGAGGTTCGTCATCGCGTCGTAGCCGGCCGCTCCGCGGACGGTCCACTCCCAGACCTGCTTGGCCCGGAACGCGGGCTCCCCGCGGCCCCGCAGCGTCTCCTCGAGAAGCGCCAGGTCCACCTGGCTACGGTAGCGAGGCCTCCTCGAGACCCGCGGCCGACTCGCGGTACTGCGGTAGCGCCGACGCGAAGCGCTCGTCCCAGGAACCCTGTCGGCCCTCGAGATGGTCGCCCAGCGCCGCGAGGTAGGCGTGCCAGCCGGCGCTGTAACCGGCCGCATGCTCCTCGGCCAGCGCGCGGTGATCGAGCACGAGCCGGGTTCCGTCGCCGTCGGCGAAGAGCTCGAAGCGCACTACCGACTCGGTCTCTCCCGCGAAGCGCCACTCGAACTCGAGCAGCGAAGGCGGCTCCCAGCTGAGGACGCGGCCCGTGACGAGGCCGCCCTCGCCGAAATCGAGCCGGACGGCGCCGCCCGGCGTGTCCTCGATGTTGCCGGGCGCCAGCCAGCGCGCGCACCGCTCCGGGCTCGTGAGCGCGTCCCATACCTCGTCGACCGGCGCGGCGAAGCGCCGTTCGAAGCGAACGCCGCGGCGCTCGCCTTCCGCTCGCAGTACTCCGTGCTCCTTCATCGCCTCTCCTTCCGTTCGCGTCCGCGCCTGACCTCCGTGTCGAGGGCGTCGAGGCGGTTCTCCCAGAAGACGCGGTAGCGGCGGAGCCAGGCGTCCAGCTCCGCGAGCGGGGCGGGCTCGAGCGAGTAGACGCGCCGCTGGGCCTCCGCGCGGACGCGGACGAGGCCGAGCTCCCGGAGGACACGCAGGTGGCGGGAGACGGCGGGCCTCGAGGTCGAAAAGCGCGTGGCGATCTCGCCGGCGTCGAGCTCGCCGTTGGCCAGCAGCTCGATGATGGTCCTCCGTGTCGGATCGACAAGGGCCGCGACCGCTCTCATGATCCTTATGTAACACAGAAGTTACATAGATGCACAATTTGCCCGAAGCTAGGCTGCGACGGATGATCGACCTGCGCTCGGACACCGTCACGAAGCCGACGGCCGGGATGCTCGCCGCGATGGCGGCTGCCGAGGTCGGTGACGAGCAGATGCGCGCCGATCCGACGACGAACGAGCTGCAGCGGCGCATGGCAGAGCTGCTCGGGCACGAGGCGGCGCTCCTCCTGCCGACGGCCACGATGGCGAACCAGGCAGCGTTGCGGGCTCTGACCCGGCCCGGCTGCAAGGTCGTCGCCGAGGAGCGGACGCACGTGCTCATCTACGAGTGGGGAGGGCCTGCGATCCACTCCGGTCTCGTGATGCAGGGTCTCGTTGCCGAGGCGGGTCGGCTCACGCCGGAGCAGATCGAAGAGGTCGACGAGCTCGGGCCCGGAGGCGTGGTCGTGCTCGAGAACACCCATCGCAGCTCGGGTGGTCGCGTCTGGCCGCTCGACGAGTTCCGGGCGGCGGTCGAGGCGGCGCGGTCGCGCGGCGCGGCGGTCCACCTGGACGGCGCCCGTCTCTTCAACGCCTCCGTCGCCGCGGGCGTGGAGCCCTCGGCCTGGAGTGCGCTCGCCGACACCGTCACGATCTGTTTCTCCAAGGGGCTCGGCTGCCCGTTCGGCGCGATCCTCGCCGGCTCGGCCGAGACGATCGAGCGCGCCTGGGAGGGGAAGTTCCTCTTCGGCGGCGCGCTCCGGCAGTCGGGCATCGCGGCCGCCGCGATGCTCTATGCGCTCGACCACCACGTCGCCCGGCTCGCGGACGATCACGCCCGAGCGCGGCGGCTCGCGGAGGGAATCGGCATCGACGCCGCGACCGCCGAGACCAACTTCGTCGCGATCCCGGACGAGCCGAACCTGCGGGAGCGGCTGCGCGAGCACGGCGTCGGCGTGGGCGGGCTCCGCCCGGGCTGGCTGCGGGCGGTGACGCACCTCGACCTCGGCGACGAGGAGATCGAGCAGGCGATCGAGCGAATGCAGGCGGTGCTCTCTGTCCACGCCTGAGATCCCGGAGCGCCTGGCCGCGCGCCTCGAGCAGCTCGTCGGCCGAGAGCAGCGAGAGAAGCGCCTGCCTGGCATCGCAGCCGCCGTCCTTCGCGACGGTGAGCTCGTCTGGGAGACCGCCGTGGGCGTCGCCGACGTCGAGTCGGACACCGAAGCGGTCCCGGACACACAGTTCCGCCTCGGCTCGATCACGAAGACGTTCACGGCGGCGGCGATCATGCAGCTCCGCGACGCGGGCAACCTCGACCTCGAGGACCCGCTCGACCGTCACGTCGAGGGCGCCGCGCACCGGCCGACGATTCGCCGGCTCCTCTCTCACGCCTCGGGCCTGCAACGCGAGACGCAGGACGACTCGTGGCTCACGCTGCGCTTCGCACAGCCGGATGAGCTGCTCGAGACGCTGGGACAGGCCGAGCTCGTGCTCCCGTCCGGTGCCCGCTTCCACTACTCGAATCTGGCCTACGCCCTGCTGGGCATCGTCGTCGAGCGCATCTCCGGAATGCCGTACAAGGATTACGTCCGCGAGCGGCTCTTCGAGCCGGTCGGCCTGACGCGCGTGACCTTCGAGCCGGAGCCTCCGGCCGCGAATGGCTACCTCGCGCAGCCGTACGCCGACGGCGTCTGGGACACGGTCGGCGTGGAGACCGGCGCCTGGGCATCCGCCGGGCAGCTGTGGGGAACGGCGGGCGACGTGTGCCGCTGGGGCGCCTTTCTCGCCGATCCCGACGAGTCTGTGCTCGCGAGCTCGAGCGCCGAGGAGATGCGGACGGTGCAGGTCGTCACCGACCACGAGCGCTGGCTGGCGGGCTACGGGCTCGGCCTGGGGCTGCGGCGCGACGGCGAGCGGATCCTCGCCGGGCACGGCGGCTCGATGCCCGGCTTCATCGCGCAGCTCCTCTTCTCGGCGAAGGACAAGGTGGTCGCAGCGGCGCTGACGAACGAGAGCGAGGCGGACCTCACCGATCTCGGGCTGGCGCTCGTGGGGACGACGATCGAGGAGTGGCCGGTCGCGCCCGAGGCCTGGCGGACCGGCGAGCCGCCGCCCGACGACGTCGTCCCGCTGCTCGGGATCTGGTTCATGGAGGCGGCGCGGCTCGTCTTCCGCTGGCGCGAGGGGAAGCTCGAGGCGCGCTTCGACGGCACGCCGGACTGGCAGGCCTCGTCCGTCTTCGAGCGCGAGGCCGAGGATCGCTGGCGCACGGTCTCGGGGCCGGAGCATGGCGAGGCGTTGCGGATCCGGCGCGCAGAGGACGGCTCGGTGGGCGGGCTGGTCTGGGCCGGTTACCCGGTCACGCGCGAGCCAGGCCCGTGGCGGGCGCCCGAGGCCTGACTACTCGTACTGGAGCGCCTGGAGGACGTTGAGCTTCCCGGCGCGGCGGGCGGGGATGATCGCGGCGATCAGGCCCGCCACGATTGCGGCGAGGACGAACACGACCAGCGTCACCACCGGGATGGTGAACGCCGGGTACTTGATCGCCTTCCCGACCATGAGCGCGAGCACGAGCCCGACCGGGATGCCGAGCGTGGCGCCGATCAGCGCCGTGACGACGCTCTCGTGCCGGATCATCCGGCGCACCTGCCGCCGCGTCATCCCGATTGCACGGAGCATCCCGAGCTCGCGTGTCCGCTCGAACACCGTCAAGACGAGCGTGTTCACGATCCCGAACAGGCTGATGATGATCGAGAGCGAGAGCAGCACGTAGAGCAGGTCGAGGAGCGTATTGATCCCCTGCTCCTGGTTCTTCTTGAACTGGCTCGCGGTCGCGATCTTCGCGTCGGGGAAAGTCTTCAGCGCGTTCGCTAGCTTGGCCGTGTTCGCGGCCGTGACGCCGCCGGTCACGTCGACGAAGGCGTAGACGTTCTCGGGGTTCTGGTACTCGGCGTCAAATCGCTGGCTCGAGATTGTCACGTCGCCGTATGGTGAGCCGCCCTTGGGCGGCGCGAAGATCCCGCGCAGGACGAGGTGCAGCGTCTTGCCCGAGGGGACCTCGACGGCGATCGGGGAGCCGACGGAAAGGTCGTGCTTCTTCGCGTAGCTCTTCGCGACGAAGGCGCCGTTCTGGCCGAGCTGCCCCGGCGTCGCCTGCGAGCCGTTCTGCCACTTGACGACGATGACCTTGGCGATGTCGCCGGAGACGGCCGTCAAGTTGATCCGGTGGCCGAAGGCTTTGCCGTCGCCGGCGCGGACGCCCGACACCACGGTCACGCCCGGCACGTTCTTGAGGGCGTTCGCCGATGCGGTCGAGATCGGGGAGAAGTTGTCCGTAGCCGTGAGGGCGTAGTCGCCCTTGAAGACCGAGTTGACGGCGTTGTCGAAGGTCGTCTTCAACCCCGCCGCGAGCACCGAGACGAGGGTGACGAGCGCGAGCCCGATCATCAACGCCGAGGCCGTCGACGCTGTCCGCTGCGGGTTCCGCATCGCGTTGCCACGGGCGAGCGATCCTGCCGCGCCGCCGATCTCCGTCGCCGGCCAGCCGAGCACGCGCGCAAGGGGCGGGACGAGCGTCTTCGCAAGCATCGCGACGCCGAGGAATACGGCCGCGGCGCCTACACCGAGCGCGAGCAGGCGCTGCGCCGTCGAGAGCCCGCCGACGAAGAGGCCGACGACCATGAGGGCGACCGCGCCGGCGATCGTCAGCACCGCAGCCTGGGCGCTGAAACGGGCGAAGCGCGAGACGGGCAGCACCGCTCCCTCCCGCACCGCGGAGATCGGCGGCACGCGGGTCGCGCGGATCGCCGGTCGCAGCGCGGCGAGCAGCGTCACGAGGATCCCGACGACGAGCGCGACGACGATCGTGCGTGTCGCGAAGACGGTCCCCGCCTGCGGCAGGTCGATACCGAAATGGACGAAGAGCGCGTTCAGCCCCTTGGCGAGGCCGAGCCCGAGGAAGAGTCCCGTGACCGACGCGAGGATGCCGATCACGAGCGCCTCGAGCATCACCGACATGAGCACCTGGCGGCGGTTCGCGCCGAGCGTCCGCAGCGTCGCGAGCTCGCGCGTCCGCTGTGCGATGGTGATCGAGAGGGTGTTCGCGATCACGAACGTGCCGACGAAGAGCGCCACACCGCCGAACGCGAGCAGGAAGTCGTTGATGATCGAGAGGAACCCGTTCGTGTCCTTCGTCGCCTGCTTGGCCTGCCCCTGCGCCGTCCGCACCTCGGCGGTCGGAGGCAGGATCGGCTTGATCTCGTTCACGAGCGTCGCCGGGCTCGTGCCGTGCGCCGCGGCGATGTCGATCGCGTCGAGCTTCCCCTGCTTGTGGAAGATGCGCTGCGCGGTCGGGAAGTCGAAGATCGCCATCGTCGCGCCGCCGAGCGACGAGACGCCGCCGATCTTCACGATCCCCGCGATTCGGTACTTCGTCACGGGGCCGCGCGCGATGACGCCGATCGTCTGCCCGACCGTGTAGTGCTGGTTGCTTGCTGTGTGCTCGTCGATGTCGACCTCGTGCGGGCCGACCGGCCATGCGCCGCGCACGAGCGTGAGGGGGTTGAAGGGGTCGTGATGCGGATGGACGCTGAACGCGAGGGCGGGCGCGCCGTGGCCGGAGATCACCTTGCCGTTGCGCCCGACGAGCTGGGCCAGGTCGCTGATCCCTCCCTCGGCTTCGGCCACGCCGGGCAGGTGGCGAACCTTCCCGAGCAGGGTCTGGTCGAACGAGGGCGGCAGGTTGTTGCTGTTGCTGTTGTTCCCGAAGGCGACCTTGCCGCTGATCACGGCATCGGTCTTGGCATAGACGGTCGTGAAGACCGTGCTGAAGGCGGACTTGATCGTGTCGGTGAGGACGTAAGTGCCGCTGATCATCGCGACGCCGAGCACGATTGCGATCGCCGTGAGGGCGGCCCGCAGCTTCCGGCCCGCGAGCCCCTTCAGCGCGACGAGCAGCATCAGCGCAGCGTGCTCATCACGGCCAGGACGTCGGCGGCGCTCCCTTCCCGGAGCTCCTTGACGATCAGGCCGTCGGACAGGAAGAGGATCCGGTCCGCCGTCGAGGCCGCGCGCGGCTCGTGCGTGACCATGACCGTCGTCTGGCCGTACGAGTCGACCGAGTCGCGGATCAGGTCGAGGATCTCGCCACCGGTCTTCGAGTCGAGGTTGCCCGTGGGCTCGTCCGCGAACAGGATCGTCGGCCGCGAGACGAGCGACCGCGCGATGGCCACGCGCTGCTGTTCCCCTCCGGAGAGCTCGGACGGCCGGTGGTCGCGCCGTTTGTCGAGGCCCATCCGCGTGAGCAGCTCGTCGAGCCAGGCGCGGTCGGGCTTCTCGCCGGCGATCGAAAGCGGCAGGAGGACGTTCTCCTCTGCGTCGAGCATCGGCAGGAGGTTGAAGAACTGGAACACGAAGCCGATGTGCTTGCGTCTGAGCCGCGTCAGGTGCGAGTCGTCGAGCCGTGTGATCTCGGTGCCGGCGATCGTCACCGTCCCCGCGGTGGGCTTGTCTAGGCCGGCGAGGATGTGCATGAGCGTCGACTTGCCGGAGCCCGAGGGGCCCATCACGGCGACGAGCTCGCCGGCGCGGACGTCGATGTCGACGCCACGCAGCGCCTCGACGGCGGTGGTGCCCTCGCCGTAGACCCGGGTCAGGTCTCGCGCCTCGACGGCGGCGTGCTCGGGCACGACGACATTGCCTTGCGGCTGCTCCCTCACGGCCATGTCACCACGCTAGTCGAACTCGGGGCCCGAGTGGTAGTCCGTTCACAGGATCTTCACCGGCCGCCGCCGAAGAGGAAGCCGAGCACGGCCGCCGCGTAGGCAACGACGAGGAGCGCGCCCTCCCGCCGGTTCGAATGACCGTCCCACACGACCGCCGCTACGACGGCCGCGGCGCCCGCCATCGCGAAGAGCTCCGTCCAGCGGAACGCGAGCGCGAGATGGTGCGAGAAGAGGAGGGAGAGCAACGTCACCGTCGGCACGACGAGCAGCGCGACCTGTGCGCTCGACGAGATCGCGATCTCGGTCGCGAGCCGCATCTTCCCTCCGCGCGCGATCAGGATCGCCCCGCCATGCTCGGCGGCGTTGCCGACGATCGCCACGATCACGACAGCGATGAAGAACTCGCTCAGGCCGACGGCCGCCGCGAACGCGTGCAGCGAGTGGACGAGGATCTCGCTCACCCAGGCCGTCGCGCCGGTCGCGGCCGCGAGGGCGGCGAGCGCGGCCCAGAGCGGCCAGGCGTCCTCACGCGGCCCCTCACGCTCGCGCTGCTGGTGGCGGCGCAGGTTGCGGCCCACGACCGCGAGATAGAGCAGCAGGAGCAGGATCGCGACCGGAATCGAGGCGACCACGACCGCGTGGCGCTCGGATCGGCCGGTGTACCCGACAGCGGTCGGGACGGCGAGCGCGAGGACCGCCGCGCCCACGAGCCCGATCTGGACGAGCAGCGAGCGCCGGTCGATCCGCGCCCCGTCCGGGCCCGCGACCTGCGTCACCCCGTACACGAGCAGGAGGTTCGAGATCACGCTCCCGGAGAGCGACCCACGCACGACCACGGGCAAGTTGGCTCCGACTGCGAAGAGCGCCACGATCAGCTCCGGCGCGTTGCCGAAGCTCGCGTTGAGGAAGCCGCCGATGCCCGGCCCGGTGTGCTCCGCCGCGTGCTCGGTGGCCTCGCCGATCAGCCAGGCAAGCGGGATGAGGGCGGCGGCGGCGAGCACGAAGAGGGTGACGTCGCCGGCGCCCGTGACCTTGTCGACCGCGACGGTCGCGGGAGCGAGGAGTAGCGACGCCCAGAGGAGCTTCCGGACCATCGGGCAAGCCTAAAGAGCCGCTCGAGGGGCATGAGACACCCGTGCGCAAGTCCGGTGCCGATTCGCCGCCTAGCTCGACTTTGGCTTCCTGTCAAGTCTTGCGCAGCCCTACGTCCGCTCCGACAATGCGTTCATGAAGTCCGAGCAAGCTACGGCGACGCTCCCCCTCCACCCGCAGGACGAGGCGGAGTGCAGGCGCTGTGCGGTGCATTGCGAGAAGGTCGTCTATCCCGCGGCTTGCCTCGAGCGGTCGTGCCCGTTCGTCTACGCGTACGAGGAGCACGGGCACACGTACATGGGTTGCCTGCAGAAGGTGTTCGAGGCGGAGATCGACGTCGAGATGCTCGCGGCCGCGGAGCGGACGCGCGAGGGCTTCGGCGCCGTGCGCGCGCTGCGAGGGCCGTTGCCCATGTGCGAGGCGGCGGTGCAATCGACGTTCTCGAGCCGCGAGAGCGAGCTCGGCTGCCTCAATCCGGAGTTCGGCGAGCTGCCGGGAGGCTCGCCGACCTTCCGCGTGTTCGCTCGGGTCGCGGACTTCTAGCTTCGCCCAGGCGCTGCAGCACCACGACGCCGAGGGCCGGGCCGGCGGCGGCGAGGAAGAACGCGAGCCGCCAGCTGTGGCCGGCCACGACGGCGATCACGGGCGGTGCGCCTGCGACGACAACTCCCAGCAGGGTCTGCTGGAAACCGAGCGCCGCGCCGGTGCGAGCCGAGCCGGCCATCTCCGCGGCCGAGGCGTACGCAAGCCCGTTCCACGCCATGCTGAACGTCCCGGCGACGAGAAAGAGCGGGATCAGCAGCGCCAGCGGCGCGTCGGTTGCGGCCGCGACGCCCGCGGTCGAGAGGGCGAGCACGACGCCGATCGTGCGCAGCGGCCGCAGCCGGTTGCCGAGCCGGTCGGAGATCCGTCCGGACCCGATGCGGGCGGCGACGGCGAGCACGTAGATCGCGGCGAGCACGGCTCCCGCCGCGTACTTCGAGACGTGCCGGTGCTCGTGGAGGAACAGGACGACGAAGCTGATGATCGCGATCTGCGCGACGAGAAAGAGGCCCGTTCCGGTACCGAGCAGCCACATGCGCGGGTCGTGCAGCGGGCGCGAGACGGCGCCGAGCTCCGGCTCCTTGCCCGTGCCCCCACGGACGAAGACGGCCGCGACAACGGCTCCCGTGGCGCACGCGGCGGCGAGGAAGAGGAACGCGAGTCGAGTGCCGCCGGCGGAGGCGAGGACGGGGAGGACGCCCGCGCCGACGGCACCGCCGATGGGGATCGCCGTCTGCCGGATCCCGAGGGCGAGTCCGAGCTCGGTGGAGGGGAACCAGGCCATGATCGCGCGGCCGCTCGCGGCGTTCACGCTCGCCCCGAGCGCGCCGGCCGCCACGAGAACGCCGGTCACGCTGCCGAAGCTGTGCGTCGCCGATGCGCCCGCGATCGCTCCGGCCGCAGCGGTGAGCCCGGTCGCGATCACCCAGCGTTCGTGCACGCGGTCGGCGATCAGGCCCCACGGCAGCAGGGTGAAGAGCATCCCGATCCCGACCGCCGCGAGCACGACGCCGGTCTGGCCGAGCGTCAGTCGGTAGTGCGACTTCAGAGCCGGGCCGAGCGCAGGGAGGCCGACCGACGAGGCGGAGAAGCTCGCCTGGGCGAGCGTCCCGGCCGCGAGCACGACCCACCGATACCGCGTGCCAGCCACGTCCCGAACGTACATGTCCCGGTGCCAGGCACCAGTACACGTCTATTGCGGACATGGCTCCTCGTCAGCCGCCGTCGGAAGCGGGGTTCGGCAGCACGACCGTCCGGTTGAGACATGGCTCGGTGCCTGGCACCGGGGCATGGCCCGAGGGGTCACGCGAGCCAGCGGGCGCGGAGCTCTTTCGTCTTACGGATCTCGTTCGCGTCCGGCCCGCGGTTCTCGGGTCCCGCGGTCTCCAGCACCGCCGGCAGACCCTGCAACCTTGGGTTGGACAGGAATACGCCTAGCTGCTCGCCGAGCTCCCCCTCGAGGATGTTCGCGTGCCGGTCGCGGTTCGACGCGAACGGCGCTGCGGCGTCGTTCAGGTGCAGCGCCCGCAGCCGCTCGAGGCCGATGGTGGAGGCGACCTCGTCGAGGCACGCGTCCAGCGCGGCCGGATCGGTCACGTCGACTCCGGACACCCACAGGTGGCAGGAGTCGAGGCACACCCCGAGGCGCGGGTGCCACCCGAGGCGCTCGTGCAGGGTGGCGAGCTCCTCGATCGAGCGGCCGATCGTCCCGCCCGCGCCCGCCGAGTTCTCGATCAGGAGCCAGGTCTCCTCGGAGCAGAGCCCGAGCACCACCTCCATTGCGGGCAGCACACGTTCGAGGCCGGCCTCGAAGCCGCTGCCGAGATGCGAGCCGACGTGGAAGACGACGGCGTCCGCGCCGATCGCGCAGGCGACCTGCATCGTATTTCCCATCGCCAGCACCGACTTCTCGTACACCGTGTCGTCGGGCGCCGCGAGATTGCACAGGTAGAGGGCGTGGCAGAGGACACCGCCGATGCCGGCCTCCGCCCGCTTCTCACGAAAGCGCTCGAAGCTTGCAGGGTCGTGGTTCGTCGGCCGCCACGTGCGCGGGCTCTGGGTGAAGACCTGCACCGACTCGGCGCCCATCTCGACGGCGCGGTCGATGGCCTTGTCGATCCCGCCGGAGGAGGAGATGTGCGCGCCGATCTGCATCAGCGCAGCCAGGCCTCCAGCCGCGCCGCCTCGTCGGCGACGTCCGCCTTCTGGGTGCGCGTCAGCGGCACGAGCAGCTCCACCCGGGCGGCGCCACTCCACGTTCCCGCGACGACGCCGTCGACGAGCACCGTGGCCGCGACGTCGCCGTTCTTTCCGATCACGCCCTTACGGAGCTCGTCCGAGACGACGCGGCGCCGGTCGGCGAACGCGAGCAGCACGTTGTCCCACTTCGGCAGGAAGCGGACGGGCGCGGGCGTGGCCCCAGAAGGAAGCGGCGCGCGCGGCACGTCGTAAAGCGTCTTGCCGTCCTCGTTGCGGTACGTCGGGAGCCCCTCGAGGGCAGGTTCGAAGTCGCGCACGCGGAGACCTGACCAGTCCGCGACGTCGGCCCTCGTCGCCGGCCCGAATGCGCGGAGGTAGCGGTGCACGAGCTCTGTGCGCGCGGCCGCGACGTCGACGGCCGGCGGCTCTCCGTATGCCTCGTAGGTCGCGGTGGGTCGCGTCGTCCAGGTCGCGGTCTCGCGCGCGTGCAGCAGATGCGCATGGCGGCGCACGGCGTGCACCATCCGCCGGCAGTCGATCTCCTGGAGATCCGGGTGGGCGGCCCGGAGGTGGTCAAGGATCTCCTCGTAAGCGATTCGGCCGTCGCGCAGCAGCGCGCGCACGCTGTCGAGCGATGCGACCGCGCGCTCGAGGTGCAGCGCGCTGAACCACGTATTCATGTCCTTGAACGCCGCGTAGAAGACGGGGTAATCGCGCGCCGTGACGAGATGGAGCGTCCCCCGCATCACCGTAGGCTTGAGCACTTCGCGGCGCCGCACCGCCCGCTCGAGCGTCTCGCGCCGGAAGCCGTCGAGGCGCGTCCAGAGGCCGATGTACGGCGACGGCGGCCACTGCGCCTGCAGGCCGGCGAGCCGCTCGATCGCGCGAAGGACCGGCAGCCGCCGGCGCTCGAGGAGCAGCTGGCGCGCGAGCGTAGCTCGATTCAGCTCCTGCAGCGTCAGCACCCGCCCCCGCACCCGGCCTACGCTATCGAGATGCCCGTTCGCGTCAGGATGGCGCCGAGCCCAACCGGGCTCCTGCACATCGGAAACGTCCGCACCGCGCTCTTCAACTGGCTCTACGCGCGACACGAGGGCGGTGAGTTCCGGCTACGCATCGAGAACACCGACACCTCGCGCGAGGTCGCCGAGGCCGTCGACCACATCCAGGAGTCGCTGCGCTGGCTCGGGCTCGACTGGGACGGTCCGCACACCTTTCAGCTCGATCGGATGGACGACTGCCGCCGCGTTGCCGACGAGCTCGTCGCGCAGGGCAAGGCCTACCAGGACGATGGCGCGATCCGCTTCCGCATGCCCGACGAGGGAGTCACGGTGTGGAACGACATCGTGCGCGGGCCGGTCGAGTTCCGGAACGAGAACCTTGCGGACCTCGTCCTCGTCCGCTCCGACGGCCGCCCGACCTACAACTTCGCGTCCCCGATGGAGGACGTGTGGGACGGGATCACCCACGTGATCCGCGGCGAGGACCACATCTCCAACACGCCGACGCAGATCAACATCATCCGCGCGATCGGAGCCGAGCTCCCCATCTACGCGCACGTTCCCAACGTGGCCGGCGCGGACGGGAAGAAGCTGTCGAAGCGCCACGGCGCCGTGACGGTCGCCGAATTCCGGAAGGACGGCTACCTCCCGGAGGCGCTCATGAACTTCCTCGCGCTGCTCGGCTGGGCGCCCGACGGGGAGACGACGATCATGAACCGCGGTGAGCTCGTCACGCGGTTCGACCTGACGCGCGTGAGCGCGAGCCCCGCCCAGTTCGACTACGCGAAGCTCGACTGGATGAACGGCGTCTACCTCCGCGAGCTCCCCGGCGAGGAGTTCGCGCACCGGCTCCTCATCTGGCTCGGTGAGAACGGCTACGACTGGGACGCCGAGCTCGTCACCCAGGCCGCCCGGCTGGTGCAGGAGAAGATCGCGAGGCTGGCCGAGTTTCCGGGCTTCGCGGGCTTCCTCTTCGGCGACGTCGAGCCCGAGCCGGCCGATCTCGACGGCGGCGCGCAGATCCTCGCGGCGGCCGACGAGGCGCTAGCGTCGCTCGAGCCGTTCGAGGCTGCATCGATCGAGGCGGCATTGCGCGACGCGGCCGACCGGCTCGGGCTGAAGCCGCGTCAGGCGTTCCAGCCGATTCGCGTGGCCGTTACCGGGTCGAAGGTCTCCCCGGGCCTGTTCGAGAGCATCGAGGTGCTCGGCCGCGAGACGACGCTCAACCGTCTTCGCGCGGCAGCCGCCGTTGCAGCTTGATCGCGTCGGGCGGCAACTCCTTCGGCGGCGCGAGCGGGTCGAGCGCACGCTGGAACTCGAGCCACGACCGGCGCCTGAAGCGCTGGCTCGGGAGAGGGAGGCCGGCTGGATCGGCGTCTCGGACGCCGCGCCCGCCGCGCCCGGGCTGCGGGGAGTCCTCTGCCACGTCTCTGGGGTAACGAGCCCTCGCGGGCGGCGGTTACGGACCGGCCGCACGGGGTTACACTCGAGCCAATGGCCGATTCCGGGGGGCAGGCGCCGACCCGGGTCCTCGTGGTCGACGACGAGCCTTCGATCCGGCTCCTTTGCCGGGTCAACCTCGAGCTCGACGGCCACGAAGTACTCGAGGCGGAGTCGTTCGCGACAGTGCGGGCGACGCTGGCGGAGGAGCACGTCGATATCGTCGTGCTCGACGTCCACCTGCGCGGCGAGCGAAGCGATGCGCTCGTGGCCGAGTGCCATGCCCGCCGTCCGCCCATCCCGGTCGTGCTCGTGACGGGCTCCGTGGAGATCACGCATCCCGCGCTGGCGGGGGCCGAAGCGGTTCTGCCGAAGCCATTCGAGATCGACGCCTTACTCTCCACGGTGCGCGACCTCGCCGAGGTCCACGCCCACCGATGAGCGCAGTCGACATCCGCAGCCCGCACGGCTACGAGGACGCCTATCAGGCGTACTTCGCCGAGGCTGCGGAGGAAGTTCGGGCGGTTCGCGTCGGCGAGAAGGAGACGTCGGAGCAGGCCGCGATCGTCGCGCGCCACTCCGACCTCTTCACGCAGGAGCAGCTCGATGCGCTCCGCGAGGCCGAGGTAGACGTCGTCGAGCCGGACGAGCGGGAGCGGCTCTACCGGCTGCGCAGGGCGTGCGAGAACGGGGTCGTCGACGCGGAGCTCGCCGAGCGGCAGGACGAACTCGAGAACGCGCTCCTCTCGGCACGGCTGACGTTCGACGGCGAGGACGTGCCGCTGCGGGCGGCGGAGGCGAAGCTCGCCGTTCTCTCCGACTACGCGAAGCGGGAGGAGCTGGGGGAGCTCGTGCGCACGCTCGACGCGGGCTTCAACGACCGCCGCCGGGACTTGCTCGCCGCCCGCGACGAGCTCGACGGCTCGCTCTCGGGCGAGCCTGACCCGATCGCCCGCAACGAGGCCGACAAGCAGATCTCCCTCCGCGAGCTCGAGCGCGTCCTGCGGAGCGCCGCGGACGCCGCCGCAGAGGAGTACGAGCGGCTGCGCGGGCACTGGTTCGAGCGGCTGCTCGGGCCCGCGCGGACCGAGCTCCCCACGAGCGCGCACGTCCGCTGGCTGAGGCGCCTCTCGCCGCTCGAGTCGACGTACCCGAAGGAACGTGCGGTCGAGGTGTGCGTGGAGACCGTCCGCGCCCTCGGCTTCGACCTCGAGGCGATTCCGAACATCCGCCTCGACCTCGAGGACCGGCCGCAGAAGAACCCACGCGCCTGCGTCATCGCGGCCGATCCCCCCGAGGTCGTCCACCTGATCACGCGTGCGCAGGGAGGCCTCTCCGACTACCAGGCCTTCCTCCACGAGGCGGGGCACGCGCTCCACTACGCGGGCTGCGACCCGCGGCTTCCCTGGACGTTCCGCGCGCTCTCGCGCGACCACGCACTGACGGAGATCTACTCGTACATCTTCGAGGCCGTGACGCGCGAGCCCGGCTGGCACGCGCTCCATTTCCGGCTGACGGACGCGGAGGCGCAGGAGAACGCCGAGGCGACGCGCTTCCTCGAGGTCTTCCTCTACCGCCGCTATGCCGCAAAGCTCCGCTACGAGCTCGGCTTCTGGGCCGCGTTCCCGGAGGAGCACGGGCAGTCGTCACGCGACTACGAGCCTCTGCTGACCGAGGCGACCGGCCTGCGCTACGACGCGCGCGGCTACCTCTCGGACATGGACGCCGGCTTCTACTCGGCCGACTACCTACGGGCGTGGATCCGCTCGGCGCAGCTGAGCACGTACCTGCGCCGCGAGGTCGGCGACGACTGGTGGCGGAGCGCGGAGACTGGCGAGATCCTGCGCGGGCTCTTCGCGGAAGGCACGCGGCCCTCGACCGAGGACGTGGCCCGCCGGCTCGGCTTCGACCCGCTCGACACCGAGCCGCTCGTCGCCGAGCTCGTCAGCCCTTGATCACGCCCGCCACGAGCGGCAGGAGCTCCTGCTTCGCCCGGGGACGCTGCATGTCGGCGCGGACAAGCTCGTCGAGCTCCAACGCGACGAGCAGCACGATCGCGGCGATGTAGAAGTACGTCGCGAGGAAGATGAACACCTCGAGGCTGCCCACCGGGGTGCGGAAGTTGGCGACCGACCGCACGTAGGCCGCGAAGATCAGCGTCTCACCGATCCACCCGACCACGACGAGCAGCGAGCCGAAGCTCGCCCAGCGCGTGCGTCGGTGCTCCGCCGGCGCCCAGCGCACGATCAACTCGAACGCGAACGCGACGAGTGCGACCGCCGCCGGCCACCTGAGGATCAGGATCGGAATGCTCCAGCTACCCGAGACGTGCCCTGCCCAGACGATGGCGATGGCGCCGAGCACCGCGGCGAGGAAGAGGATCGCGAGACCGAACGAGAGGGGGAAGCGGATCCACCAGGGCCGCGGCTCGGTCGTCTCGTAGATCTGGTCGAGCGCGCCGATCGACGCGCGGATGATCCCCGAGACCTCCCACACGGCCAGAGCGGACGCGAGCGCCAGGAGCCCTGCGGTCGAGGACGAGAACACGCGCTGAGCCGTCTGGTCGATCCCGGCGAAGACGTCGGGGAGCACCTTCGGCTCGATCGCAGGCCCGATCGTGTCGGTCCAGAGCTGCTGCTGATGCGCCGCGCCGAGGATGCCCAGCCCGAACAGCGTGCATGCGACGCCGGCGATGAAGGTGCGCAGCGCCATCGCGCTCGCGTACGTCAGGAGGTTGTGACGGGCGAAGAGCTCCACCCAGAGCTGGACGATCTTCTTGAAGCTGCGCCAGCGCGCCTCCACGGCGCGTCCAGCGTTCCCGACGCTGACAACTCGGAAACTGCCTGCTACTTACGGAAGACCGGCGCTGCCGAGGCGCTGCTGGGCGAACTGCGTCGCGTCGAAGACGGCGCTGTCCGCCGGAGCCGCGATCGAGACGTCGGCCCCGTAGTCGTAGAGGTCCATCGACACGTCCCCATGCACCTGCTCGCCTCGCGCCGCGACGCCGTAGGAGGCGCGGATCCGGCGCAGGAGCCCGTCCTTGCCGATCCAGACGTCGTCGGAGACCGTCTTCAGCTTCGGGGCGACGCTGCCGAGCAGCGGGCTTGCCGCGCCGCTCTTGTGCAGCGCTTCGGCCAGGTCGATCGTCATGTGGTAGTGCGTCGTCGCGACGCCGTCCACGCTCTCCGATCCGACCTTGCGGATCTTCGTGCCTTCGCCGTTGAGCAGCGAGAGGAGGTCGCTCGGCTGGAACTGGCTGCCGGAGAGCAGCTTCCCGAGGTCCAGCCCGGCCGTCTTGCCGAGCTTCGAGAGGTCGAGCTTGATCCACTGCTTGCCTGTGGGTAGCTGCGACGAGAGGAAGCCGAGCTGCAGGTACATGACGTAGTCGCCGTCCTGCTCGAGCGCGATCTCCTTCAACGAGGCGTGCATGAGCTTCGTCCGGACGGCCGAGGGGATCCCCATCTGCCCGAGCATCGAGCCGAGCTTGAAGGTCAGCTCCGAGCTCGTGCCGTCGATCGCGCCGCTGCCGCGCAGCCGGAACGTCTGACCCTGGCCCTGCGGGCCGCTGAACGCGACGGTGAGCCGGATCCGCGCCGCTCCTGCGTGCTCGGTCTTGGTCGCGGCCGCCGCGACGGGGTCGAACGAGAGCGCGCTGCTCGTGCCGCCGCCTCCGCAGCCGGCGGTGGCGGCTGCCGCCGCAGCGATCGCGAACGCGGCTGCGACGGCTGCGCGACGACCCCGGAGCATCTCCCCAGTGTATGTCCCGCGACGGGCCCAGAAGGGGTATTTCCAGGCCCCCGAGAAAGCGGGGGCGGCCGCTATGGCCGTGGCAGCCGCCCCCTTGCGAGGAGCGAGGCGGCCACTACGGAGGACTGATAGCCGCCCCTGTCGGAGAGCACGGCCCGGGTCTAGGCCGGCTCTGTCTGTGCTTCCTCTACTACTCGCCGAAGCCGCGTTTGGATCTCGCGGCGCAGAGCCTTCGTAAAAGCTCTGCTAAGTCGGTACACGATCTACCGATCCGGTCGGTCAGGGGTCGTCTAAGTCTTCGAGGGGCGGGCCCCGGAGAAGGGGGCCGCGACCGAGGCCCGCCCCGGTCGAGGTTACGCTCGCGCGAGCGATTCCGAAAGGGTCGAGAACCGACGGCGCTCGCAAAGACGTACCGGAAAGAGGCGCATACGGGATTCGAACCCGTGCCGCCGCCGTGAGAGGGCGGTGTCCTAGGCCACTAGACGAATGCGCCCGGCGGAGGCTTAGTGTAGCGGCGTCCGGGGGAGACCCCCGGCGTGCTGAAGAGGCTGTTCGGCAAGCGCAGAGGCGAGCCGACCGCGGCGCGTCAGGAGGGTGACGTCCACGCGCTCGATCGTCCCGGCGATCCGCGCGGCGGCGTCCAGAGCGAGGAGTACCGCCATGCGCGGCCCGACGACGTGGTCGAGGAGGAGGGCGTGGCGATGGGAGGGCCGGGCGGCTCGCCTGACGCCGACGCCGACACCGACGTCGAGGAGCGGCGCGAGCGCGACCGACCTGACGAGTCGCGCTAGCCGGCCGGCTCGGCGGCCGGGGCCGCTTCCGTCGTCCTGCGGCGCCGTCGGAAGAAGAACGCGCCGGTAGCACCCGCCAGCGCGAGAGCCGCGCCCGCGGGGCCGCCCACCAGCAACGGCAGGTTGCTCGCCGACGCCGAGACGTGCGCGGTCGCCGGCCGGACCTGAGTGGGGGGCACGGGGGAAGCTCCCGAGGCCATGAGGCCCGGCGGATGGGGGAACGGCCGGCGCAGGAACGTGGTGGGGGGCGCCGTCCTCTTCGGCGGCGTCAGGTGGCGCGCGACGAGCAGCTCGCGCCAGACGACCGCCGCCTCCTGCCTGGGAGTGCCGACGGGCGCCCTCAGCCGCGCGGGCTGGGGGATCTCGTCCTTCGGCACCTGGACGACCTGCCAGAGGTGCAGGTACCGCGTCGGGTCCACGGCGCCGTCGTAGCCGAGCTTGACGTAGAGGCGCGGGTGGATCTCGAAGTGAAGATGCGGCGTCGTCGTGAATGCGTCGCCCGTCCTGCCGAGGAAGCCGATCACCTGGCCGGCCCGGACGTGCCGGTGCTTGAGGATCGAGCGCGCATAGCCCGCGAGGTGCGCGTAGTAGAACGAGTTGCCTTTCCCGTCGGTGAGCCAGAGCCGCCAGCCGCCGAGCCTGTTCCAGCCCACGAGGCTGAGCGTGCCCGTCGCAACCGCGACGATCGGCGTTCCCAGCGGGGCGAAAAGGTCGTCGCCGTGGTGCCAGCCGTCGTAGATGTCGCTGCGGCCCGCGCCGTACGTGTCGATGTAGGAGGCGCCGCCGTCGACGGGGAAGACGTAATGCGACGACTTGAAGCCGAGGCTGGGCGTCGCCGTCAGCGGCCGCGCCATCTTGGCCTTGTGCTTCCGCTGCTGTCCCTTCGTGCGCCAGTTGGGCTTGGCCGAGGCGCCGCTGTGCTTCGGGGCGGCCCCCTTCTTGGCGTTCGGCGTCGCAGGCGCCTGGGGCGATGCGCTGAAGGCGAAGGCGATCGTCGTCCCGGCCGGCAGGCCGCGGTGTGCGTGGAGGAGCCGGACGGCGAGCGCTGCCGTCAGCCGGCCGACCGTCGTACGCAGCGTCATCTCTCCCCACCCGCCGACCTTGAGCCCGTGACCGGCCGAGACAGGCGAGCCGTAGATCTCGAGGCCCCGCACGGTTCCCCTTCCATGCGTCGCCGAGATGCTCTGCGCGGTGATCGCGCCGCCGAACAGCGAGACCGATTCGAGCGTGACCCTGGCGCTCCCGCACCCCGAGCCGCTCGCGGTCGACGAGAGGAAGCGGAAGATGGGCGATACGGTCGGATAGCTCGAGGGGCCGCGGTTGGAGGCCGGCGTGCCCAGCACGAGCACTCGGCGTCCGGGCTCGGCGATGGCCGCCGCGCCCGCCCCGACGCAGCCTGCCGGCAGGTAGGCGCCGATCAGCCTCGAGTAGGCCGGCGCCGGCGTGGTCGTCGTGCCGGTGGTGGGCTGGGTCGTGCTCGTCGGCGTGGTGTCCGTGCCGGCCGTGTCCGTTGTGGTCGTGGCCGACGTCGTCGTCGTTCCGGCCGCGTACGCGGACGCCGCGCCGAGCGCTGCCACGACAACGCCCATCACGAGGAGCAAGACCCCGCGCCGCATCCGCTCACGCCGCATCAGCCCAGTGTGCCGAACCCTCCCGCGGCTCGGGGAAATTCGCGGGAGGGCTCGCCTGGGTCAGCGGACGGTGAGCTTGAGGTAGTTGTCGTCGGGCGCCTGGCCGACCATCATGATCACGTAGTTCCCGCGGCCGATCACGAGCGACTTGCCGACCGCGATCAGCTTCAAGCCGTTGCGGGAGGCGAGCTTCAGTGCGCCCTCGTCGAGGTCGACGAGCCGGATCGGCCCGGTGACGGTGGCCGTCTTCGTGAACTTCCCGTGGCGCATGAACCAGTGGCAGCCGGGATCGTGCATGACGATCTTCAGCGTCTTGGGTGTCGCATGGCTGGACGTGGTCGCGAGCGCTCGGCCCGTGCCGAGCGCTCCGGCGCAGACGGCGGCCGCGACGGCGAGTGAGACCAGCGAGATCTTCATCGTTGCTCCTTTGGAGAGTGCGGTGGGTGGCATGCGCGCATCCTCGGCTCCCAACGGGCCGCCCGAATCCGGGCTGACCGCGCATGGCGCCGGTAGTTCTCCGCAAATCTCAGGCCGCAGAAATCCCCTAGAGCAGGAAGGTCTCCACGCGGACGCCGCGAATCGTCGTCGGGCAGGGGTCTACGAACCAGGAGGTTAGGACGATGAGCAGCTCGTGGCGGATTTTCGGAACTGCGGTTGGATTCGGCTTCGGCGTGGTGTGGATGACGGTCGGGATCGGCTCAGCGATCCTCGTCCTCCTGTGCGGGGCCTTCGGCTACGGGGTGGCGTTCATTGCCGAGCACGAGCGCGCGAACCTGGGCAGGCTCCGGCCGGCGAGCCAGAAGCCGGCCGACGACGAGCCGCTGGCGTTCGAGGAGTTCGAGCTTCCCCGGTATGTGCACGAGGAGGACGAGCTCTCCGACGAGGCGATGGCACCGGTCGCGGCCGAAGCCGACTACGGCTGGCCGACGGGCTAGCCGCTACGAGTCGCTCGGCCCGGGCCACGCACCGGTGAGCCAGGCAAACCCGCGGGCTCCGGCCCGGTCGATCAGCGCCTTCACGGCCCCGAAGACCGCGCCCTGAGCAGCCGAGGCAGTGACAACCTCGCCCAAACTGCGCCTCTCATCGGTCGCCTTGGGCGCCTTGTCCTCGTGCGCGGCCACTTGCCAGACACGTTTGAAGATCGCGCCGGCGACGATGCCGCCCAGCACGCTGACGAGCAGGCTGATGGGCTTGTAGAGGATGCGCGCCATACGGCCGCTGTCTCCCCGGAGCGCCGAAAAAGAACACTCGGCGCGAGCGCGCGGGCAGCCTCATCGAAGCGGGCGCCCGTTGGGCGCACTGCTGCCCAAGCAGGCCATGCAGATCGCCCAGGGGCCGGCCTTGCTGACGCCGGTCCGCGCCCACGTCCCCTGGCTGAGCCCGCACCTGTAACACGAGAGGCCGTGCTCAGCCACGAACCCCGTTAGACGCGTGAGGTCGCGCTGATTCGCTTTCTCCCGCTCGATTCGCGCCATACGGGAGGTCGTATCACTGCCCGTCGAGTGCCCACATCAGGGAATACGCGGACGCTGCGCGATCAAGGTCGGGATGGGGCGGCTTTGTGCCGGCCCCACCCGTCGACCTCGGCTCTACCAGAGCGCCTGCGGCAACGCTCCAGGAGGGTCCGAACATAGTCGCGTCCAGGTCAGCGAGCAATTCCCCACCGTGGGTGACTCGCGCTCACCCACGATGGCGGTCGCAGGTCCACTCGCCTCCCTTGCGCGGCGCACGTGCCAGATCAATGATTTGCCCATGGGCTTCAAGTGGCGCTGCGTGATCGGGACCGGACTGGCAGTAGCCGGTGCGGCCGCCTCGGCGCTCGTTTTTTACCTGGCAACGGCATCGGCGCAGTCGGCGCCCGCCACGGCCACATTCACTGGAAGCCCCGCCGTGGTCCTCCCTGCCTTGGTCACGCCCAACCCCGGGCAGCCGGTCGCAGGCAAGCTGTTCGCGGGACTGATCTTCCGCAAGAACGTGAGCGGCGGCACCATCAGCTGGGTCGAGTGCGACGCGAAGATCGGAGGCAAGCGCCTCCATGCACGGCAACAATCGTTCTACGCCGGACCTCACCAAAGAGACAAGGTCATCTGTCGCTGGCGCATCCCGGCCAACGCCGCCGGCAAGGAGCTCCACCTGTGGAGCTACAAAGCCTACGGTGGCGACGTGTCGTTCGTAGTCAACGTCTGGTCGTACGGCGGCTACGAGGCCCCCGACGGCGCGTACTGGATTGTGAAGCGGTAGGGGCCACGGTGTACTTCAAGCGCCGTCATGGCATCACCCTCGGCCTAGTCATACTCGCCGGCGGCGTGTTCCTCGCCTCTGCGCTGGCCGATCCCCCACCTGGAGGTGGGAACGCGCCTATTCCTAGCACCCGAGCGCGGGCTGCGATCACCTTCGTGTCAGAGCCTAGCCACGAGCGACCCGTGGCCGGCCATCTTTTCGCCGGGCTCGTGGTCGTAGACACCAGCAACACGCCTGACCGGTTCAAGGTGGCCTGTGGGCGGGGGACGATACGCGGTATGCGCTTGGCTCTCGTTCGGAGGTCGTTCTACAACGGCTGGAAGCGGAACGTCGTGACCTGTAGCTGGCGCGTTCCGAAGAGCGCGCGCGGCTTGCTGCGGGTGTCGGGGTCGTGGGCGAGCACGAACTGGACCGCGGGTCGGATTCACCCGATGGCCTGGCGCGTTAGGCGGTAGGCCGGCGATGCATCTCAGGTGCCGCTACGGAATCGGGGTCTGGGTCGTACTGACGTTCGCCGCTGCGTCGTTGGTCTGGTTCCTCGCCCTCGCCCCAGGCGCCTCCGCTGACGGGAATGCACCGTCGGTACCACCGTCCGTGGGCGTCGTCTTCGAGCGAAGCCACCACCGTCCAGTCGCCGGCAAGCTCTTCACCGGTGTGGTGGTCGTGGACATGTCCGCCACCTCGGACAATCTCAGCGTGAGCTGCGGGCCTGGAGTCATCGGCCACAAGCACTGGTACGGCTCGCAGCACTCGTTCTTCGCCGGCTCCGATCGCAACGTCGTCGTGTGCGAGTGGCGAATCCCGAAGGCCGCCGCCGGCAAGGTTTTCCGCGCCGTCGCGGTGTCCGCGGTCACGACCGGCGAGATCGCCGGCCCCGGGACGTTCTCCTGGCGCGTAAGGAGGTAGGGCAAGGCAATCGGTGAGGCTGCGGGGCAGGGACGAACGCATCGGTGTCGGCTCGCCGCCCAGGTGAGTAGCGTGTCGACGTGCCCACGAGATCGCGGCTGAGGACCGTCCTGGCGTTGATTGCGGCTGTGATCGGGCTCGCCGCGTGCGGCGGGTCTGGGAAGCCGGGGGCGCAGGGATCGGTGCACACGCTCACCTACAGGGAAGCGAGCTCGGCGATGGAGCCGACGATTCGCTGTGCACGCGGCTCCAACGCGGTCGGCTGCACCGGAGCGGCCGACGACCGCGTGGTCGCGGAGGGTCCTGCACCGGTGGGCCGGCTCGAGATCATCGCCTTCAAGGCCCCGCCGGAAGCCGCATCGAAGTGTGGGAACGGCGGCATATTCATCCAGCGGGTCATCGGCCTGCCGGGCGAGACGGTCCGCGAGGACGACCACGGATCCATCTGGGTCCGCAGGCCGCGCTCGAGCAAGTTCGTGAAGCTCAAGGAGACGTACGTCTCGGCCCGGGACCGGCTTTCCGACACGGCCCACTTCAGGCTGACCTGGCACGTCCCGCGGAGGGACTACTTCACGATGGGCGACAACCGTGCCCGGTCATGCGACTCTCGCGCCTGGGGCTCCATTTCGCGGAGCGCCGTGATCGGGACGGTCGTGGAGATCCTGCGTCACGGCTGAGGACGCCGCCGGCGATCGACTGCGCAAACGTCGAGCCGGCGCACGTCTGTAGCAACCACACGACCCTTCCACCCCTCGTCGCCGGCGTGCTGGTTAGAGGAAGGCGGCGCGGGTAGGGGCCACCGATGCCGTGGCTCGCGAAAGCACTACTGCTCGCGCTGAAGACGAAGCGCGGCCGCGAACTGCTATTCGCTGGCGCCCTGGGGGCGCTCGAGATCGCCCGCAGCAAACGGGTACGCGAGCTCTACGCCCAGGCAAAGGAACTGACCGCCGACCCCCGTCCACGCCAGAAGGCCGCCGGGCTCGTGCGAAACGCGGTGGACAGAGTCAAGAAGTAAGCCGCCCCTCCACACGAGAAGCTCCGTGAGTGCAGAGATCCGCGGTTCAGATCCGCCGACGTGCAACGTCGGAAGACGCCTGTCACGATGAACTCATGCGGCTGGATGAAGAGAAGCTCGAGGCGCTGCAGAGTTGGGGTGAAAAACTCGGGGAATCGGAGCGTGAGGAGTCCTCGGCCGTCGGCCGCGCAATTCTGATGCTCGTGGAGGAGATCGATCGGCTGCACATCGAGCTTTGGCACGCGCGCATCGAGTCCGGGAGCGGACATCCCGTTTCGGCCGACCGGACCACCGAGGGCGTCCACGGGTCCGTTCAGTCGCGCCTTCACGGGCGACTGCGAGAGGCGCTTCGCGGTCACCCCGCTACCGAGGCAGCGGAACACGGATCGGACGCGGAACGCGAGAAGCCGACGTCAAAATCGTGGATCGCACGGTCCCGCCGTCAGAAGTAGAGTCGATCAGGGTGTGGAGCCGACTGTTGAAAAGTGGAAAACCTCAGTCGTTCTTCCTCTTCAGGCTCGCTGAACGGCCGATTTCCGCTCAGCCGCAACCGAATCGCGACGCCCGCCGTTTCCCCCTGACACAAGGAGGTGTCACGGGAATGTTGCTTCTCGTCCTACTTGCGGTGCTGGCTCTCGTCTTGTTCGGCATCGGGTTCACCGTGCATTGGCTCTTCATCATCGCCGTGATCGCGGCTCTCCTGTTCGTGATCAGCCTCTTCTTCGGGGCGGCCGGAGGCCGAACCCGCGGTACCTGGTGGTAGCCAGCAAGTCGCGTTGAGTCATCGTCCGGGGCGCGCCGCCCGTGCGCCCCGGGCCTTGCTCGTCCTTACGTCCAGCGAGTGTCGGCAGGCCCTGTTTTCCAGGGCATATCCTTCAGCTGCGGGGCAGGGATTCGAACCCCAACTTCCTGATCCAGAGTCAGGCGTCCTACCATTAGACGACCCCGCAACGGGTCGCGGGCCAGTGTAGCCGGGTCGTCCCGGGAGCTATGCGATACGGGGTGCTTGCTGCAGGAGCTCGTCGCTCGTCGAGCCCTGGACCACCAACTGCCAGAGCCGCCGCCACTGCTCCATCGCCTCGGTGTCCGCGTAGAACGCGTCATTCTCCCGCTCGAAGCTGGCCAGATCCGGATAGTCGAGCTCCCATACAACTTCGTTTCCCGCCCCGAAGGTGGGTGCCCAGAGAGTTGGCACAGCCAGGCCGAGCTTCTCTCGACGCGCGATGACCTCGTCCGCGATTTGCCGGTACTCACGGAACTGCCCGTGCAGGACCTGCTGGCTGATCCGCTGCCTGTACACGATCGCCTCCCCTGACGTTCGAGAGATCGTCGCCGATGCCGCCGGCGCGCGCAACCCGACCGCTGCTAGATCTCGAGCCGGTACATCGGCACGAGGCGCTGCTCGGTCTCGGTATCGATGTGCGCCACGACCTCGACATACGGCTCGAGGCCGCTGCCGCGCAGCTTCGCCTTCAGGAGCCCGTCGACCTGGTACAGGCCGGATGAGTTGTTCATCCGGATCTCGATCAGGATCGGGCGCTCCTCGCCGTCGGAGATCGTGACGTCCTCGATCGCCGCCGCCGAGAGCGAGTGCATCGAGACGCTTCCCTTCTCGAACGGGATCCGGGAGCGGCCCTTCGCCATGTCGAGCGCGTCGGCGACGCGGACGATGCCGGCGTCGACGGTCAACGGCTGGCCGTCGGCGCGATGGCTGATGATCGCCTGCAGCACCTCCGACACGATCACGGTCCGGTCGGGCTCCTCATAAAGCCCGTCCAGCAGCTCCCGCAGCTTCGGCTCGCCGAGGAAGAGCGAGAAGTCCTCGTGGCCGTGCCGGTGGATCGACATGCCCACGCAGTGCAGGAGCGCGGCGAGGACGACGACGACCTCCGCGTCGTCTTGCTCGAGCCCGAAATCGCGCACGAGCCCGGGCTCGACGCCGTGTTTCGTGAGCTGGCGGAGGAGCTTGAGCGCGATGTTGGTGACGATCTGGACGTGCACCCAGGAGTGGTCGTTGATCTCCATCCGCGCGACCGCGTTCACGTTCGAGACGTGCCACCAGCCCTTGACCTGGTCGTCGGCGTTGACGCGCTCGATCAGCGTGCGGAGCTTGCGGTTGCCGCGCACCGGCACGTTGATCCGCATCCGCGCGACCGCCGCGGCGGGCGTGAGCCGGGTCTCGTGCTCTGCTTCCTCCGAGACCGGTTGCTCGATCCGCTCGACGGTCTGCTCGTCGAGGTTCGTCTCATCCGGCGCTGCCATTGGCTCAGTCTGACGGATGGCGTATGAATGAGACATGCACGAGGCCCACCCGGTTCACCTCGTGGTCGAGGACGACTATCGCCGCAGCCGCCTCACCGTCGTCTTCCGGCTGCTGCTGGCGATCCCGCACCTGATCTGGTTCCTGCTCTGGACGCTTCTCATCGTCATCGCCAGCATCGTCAACTGGCTGATCTCGATCTTCACCGGCAAGCCGCCGCGTGGCCTGCACCAGCTGATGTGCAGCTACATCCGCTACCAGGCGCACCTGAGCGCCTACCTCGCACTGGTCGCCAATCCGTATCCCGGCTTCGCCGGAGAGGCGGGGCAATACCCGATCGACGTCCGGCTGCCTGAGGAGCCGGTGGCGCAGCGGCGCTGGACGATCCTGATCCGCATCGTGCTCGCGATCCCGGCCCTGATCGTCTCTGCGTCCCTCGCCGGTAACGGCTCGTTCTCGGCGGGCAATACGCGGCGCAAGTCGAGGGGCCTCAATGGCGGCGGCGCGCTCCTGTTCGTCTGTGGGGTGCTCGGGTGGTTCGCCTCGCTCGCGCGCGGGCGGATGCCGAAGGGTCTGCGCGACGCGGGCGCGTATGCCATCGGCTACTCGGCGCAGGCCGGGGCATACGCCCTCCTCGTCACGGATCGCTATCCGAACGCGGATCCGACCGAGATGCTCGTGGACGTCACCGACCGGCCGCCGCGCCATCCGGTCCGTGTCGTGGGCGACCCGTACGACCTGCGGCGCTCCCGGGTCACCGTCTTCTTCCGGCTCCTGCTCAGCATCCCGCACCTCATCTGGCTGCTGCTCTGGACGATCGCCGCCTTGTTGTGTGCGATCGCGCAGTGGTTCGTGACGCTCTTCCGCGGCACGCCGGCCGCCGGGCTGCACCGCCTCCTCGCCTCCTACCTCCGCTACCGGCTGCACGTCTACGCGTATCTCCTCCTCGTGGCGAACCCGTTCCCGGGCTTCACCGGCGCGGCCGGGGTGTATCCGCTCGATCTCGAGGTGGGAGGGCCGGAGCGGCAGAACCGCTGGAAGACCGGGTTCCGGATCTTGCTCGCGATCCCGGCCTTCTTCGTCGACACCGCGCTCGGCGGCGCGTTGTATGCCTCCGCTTTCCTGACCTGGTTCTACGCGCTCGTGAAGGGGTCTGCGCCCTGGGGCCTGAGGAACCTGTCCGCCTACTCGCTCCGTTACGACGCGCAGACGCAGGCTTACATCCTGCTGCTGACCGACGCGTATCCGCACGCGAGCCCGCTCGAGGGCGCCGACACGCCCACCGAGTGACCCTCCGGCGCGCCGCGCTCGTCCTCGCGCTCGGCGCCGTGTGGGGAGTAGCGGCGTGGCTGCTCTGGCGCTCGTCCCTGCCCGCGTACCACCTGCCGCATCTCGCCGAGAGCGCGCTCTTCCCGGCTCACGTGCTCCACCAGGCGCGGCACTTCAGCGCCGTCGCACGCCTCTTCTGGCTCGGGCAGACGCTCACCCAGCTCGCCGTGCTCGGCCTCTTCGCCCGTTACGGAGTCCGCTGGACGCGCGAGTCCGCGGCCGGCCCGATCGGCACCGGGATGCTGCTGGGGATGATCGGCTTCGCGCTCGTCTGGGCGGCTGAGCTGCCGTTCGCCGTGCTGGAGGTCTGGTGGCGTCACCGCTACGGGCTCTCGGCGAGCTATGCGCAGGCGACGGTCGGGAACTGGTTCGCGCTCGGCGCCGAGTTCGTCACTCTCTGCGTGGCGCTCGCGATCGTTATGGGCCTCGCCCGCGCGCGCCGGATCGGCGACCGCTGGTGGCTCCCCGCCGCACCGGTCTTCGTCGGACTGACGACGCTGCTTGCGTTCGTCACACCGTGGTTGCTGGGCGGGAGGACGTTCCACGCGCGTTACGTCGCGACCCTCGAGCGGATCCAGCACATGCACGTTCCGGTGCGCGTCCTCAGCGGATTCGGCGAGCCGAATGCGTTCTCCACCGGCCTCGGCGCGAGCCGCCGCGTCTTCCTCTGGAAGCCGATCGTCGAGCCGCCCTTCACGCCGCGCATGGACCGCTTCGTGCTCGCGCACGAGCTCGGCCATCTCGCCCACAACCACATCTGGAAGTCGATCGGCTGGTACGCGCTCTTCGCCTTCCCGCTCGCCTACCTGCTCTCGCTCGCGGCCCGGCGCCGCGGCGGGATGGGACTGCCCGAGGCGGTGCCGCTCGTGATCTTCGTCTACGTCGTCCTGCAGCTCGCCGTGCTGCCGCTGCGGAACATCGTCTCACGGCATTTCGAGGCGGAGGCGGACTGGTCGGCGCTCCGCGCCACCCACGACCCCGCCGCCGGACGCGCGCTCTTCCGCCTTTTCGCCGTCGAGACGAAAGAGGACCCGAGCCCTCCCTGGTGGGACTACGTCTTCCTCGAGAACCACCCGACGTTGCTGCAGCGGATCGAGATGACCCGGTACTACGCGACCGTCCGGTCGCCGTAGGGCTATTCGGTCTCCTCGTCGTCCCAGATGGAGTGCCACTGCTGGGTCGGCGGCAGCACGACCGGCCGGCCCGGCTGGACGAGTGCGTAGTAGACGACCGTGAGCGCATGCGCCGCATACGGCGCCGTCAGCACCGACCCGAGCGTGGCGGCGACCCACCAGCCGAACGGGCCTTCGTGCGCGCCGACGAGCGTGAAGGGAAGGCTCACGATCCCCGTCAGGAACCCGACCGCGAACAGGACCTTGAAGACGCTCCAGCCGTTGCCGCTGACGATCTCGCGAGACCGCTTCATCGCACCGCGAGCGGTGCCGTTCTCGAGCATTGCCGCCGGAACTGCCACGGCCCAGCGCGTCGCGAGCACGAGCCCAGGGATCACGAGGAGCAGGACGCCGAGGCCGACGCCGAGACCGACGAGGAGCGAGACCGCGACGAGCTTCCCGAGGTTGTCTCCTGCGCGCCCCAGCGCGTCGAGCGCCGTCGCGTCGTCGTCGCCGTCGACATGGAGGCCGCGCACGATCTCGACGAGCCCGCCCTGCAGAAGCGCCGTGCCCGCGATCGTGACGACGATCGCCAGCAGGGTTACGAGGAGGCGGGTGTGCCCGGTGCGCGCGATCTCGTTGACGATGTTCAGCACGCCGAAGACGACCGCGCCCATGACAAGCGAGCGTGCGAAGAGGCGCTTGTACAGCCGCCAGGCCTCCTTGAGGACGGCGTTCGCGTCGAGCTCGACCTTCTCGACCGTCCGGGTGACGGCGAAGTCCGTCATGCGGCGCGTATCGGTCGCGGCGTGCTGGAGCTTTAGCTAGGCCGCGGCCCAGTCGCCGTAGAGGCTCGTGTAGAGGCCGCGGAGCGCGAGCAGCTCGTCGTGCGAGCCCTGCTCGATCACCCGGCCGTGCTCGAGGACGACGATGAGGTCAGCGTCGCGGATCGTCGACAGCCGGTGCGCGATGACGAAGGCGGTTCGATCGGAGAGGAGCGTCTGCAGCGCCTGCTCGATCGTCCGCTCGGTGCCGATGTCGACCGACGACGTCGCCTCGTCGAGGATGAGGATCCGCGGGTCGGCGAGGAGCGCCCGCGCGAAGGCGACGAGCTGCCGCTGCCCGAGCGAGAGCCGCGAGCCACGCTCGCCGAGCTGCGTCTCGTAGCCGTCCTCGAGACGCAGGATGAATTCGTGCGCGCCCACGGTCTGCGCGGCGCGGACGATGTCCTCCGGCCGGGCATCCGGTTTGCCGAAGGCGATGTTCTCGGCGACGGTTCCGGCAAAGAGGAAACCCTCCTGCGGCACGATCCCGAGCTGCTGGCGCAACGACTCCTGCGCCACCTCGTTCAGGTCGTGGCCGTCGATGGTGATGCGGCCGCTCGTCGGCTCGTAGAACCGCGCGAGGAGCTTCGCGATCGTCGACTTCCCGGCTCCGGTGTGGCCGACGAGCGCGACGGTCGTCCCGGCAGGCACGTCGAGATCGATCCCGTGCAGCACCTCGGCGCCACGGCCGTACGCGAAGCGGACGTCCTCGAACGCGACGTGGCCCTCGATGCGCGGGAGCGGCTGAGCGCCCGGGAGGTCGAGGATCTCCGGCTGCTCGTCGAGCACGCCGATGATCTTGTCGAGCGCGGCCGTGGCCGAGAGAAACGTGTTGTAGAGCTGCGAGAGCTGCTGGACGGGGTCGAAGAAGTTGTTGACGTAGAGCATGAAGGCGAAGAGCGTCCCGAGCGAGATCGCATGCGCGAAGTAGAGGTGCCCGCCGTAGCCGAGCACGACGGCGAGCGCGAGGATCGAGAGGAAGCTGACGAACGGGAAGTAGAGCCCGTTCAGGACGACCGTCTGCATGTTCGAGTCGCGGTAGCTGTGCGCGACGGTGCGGAAGTTGTCCTCGGCGAGGGACTCGCGCGTGAACGCCTGCACCATCCGCATCCCGGCGATGTCCTCCGCGAGAGTTGCCGTCACGAGCCCGAGGCGCTCGCGGACGTCCGCGTACGCCCGAGCCGAGCGCGAGCGGAAGAGCGCGGTCGCGATGCTCATGAACGGGATCACGACGAGCGTCGCGAGGGCGAGGCGCCAGTCGAGGACGAGCAGGAGGATCGCGGTGCCGCCGAGTGTGAGCGTGCTCTGCGCGAGCGTCGTCACGCCGTCGGTGACGAGCTGGTCGATCGCCTCGACGTCGTTCGTCATCCGGCTGATGAGGACGCCTGCGCGGTTGCGTTCGTAGAAGCCGAGCGACAGCCGCTGGAGGTGGCCGAAGAGCCGCTTGCGCAGGTCGGCGAGGATCCGCTCACCGACCCAGCCGGTCATGTAGGTCTCGACGTACGTCATCCCCCAGTTCGCGAGGCCGGCGACGACGAAGATCACGACGACGAGCACGAGCCGGCTGCCCGTGTTGTGGTGCGTCGCGTCGTCGAGCGCGTACTTCGCGAGGAACGGCGGGGCGAGCGCGGTCGCCGTGGCCGTGAGGAGCGAGAAGAGCGAGAACGCGGTGCGGACGCGGTAGGGCTTCGTCAGCGACCAGAGGACGCTCAGCCGCCGCCGGGTCGTGTTCCACGACCAGTCCTCGACCTCCGCGGCCGTGCGCCGGCTCATGTACCCGCCCGGCTGATGGACTCTCACGCGACCTCCTCCACGTCGGCGCGCGCCTCGACGGCGTCTGCGAACTCGCGCTCGAGCAGGCCGTGCTCGTAGATCTCGCGGTAGACCGGGCTCGTCTCGAGCAGCTCGTCGTGGGTGCCGCGACATGCGATCCGGCCGCTGTCGAGCACGACGATCTCGTCGGCGAGCGCGATCGTCGACAGGCGGTGGGCGATGATCAGCGTCGTCCTGCCGCGCATCACCTCGCGGAGGCCGGCCCGGATCTGCGCCTCCGTCGTCGCGTCGACCGACGCAGTCGCGTCGTCGAGGATGAGGATGCGCGGGTCGAGCGCGAGGGCGCGCGCGATCGCAACCCGCTGGCGCTGGCCGCCCGAAAGCGTGATGCCGCGCTCGCCGATCACGGTCTCGTAGCCCTGCGGGAGCCGGTCGACGAACTCGTGCGCCTGCGCGAGCCGCGCGACGCGCTCCACCTCTTCGTCGGTCATGTCCGGCCGGCCGAAGGCGATGTTCTCGCGCACGGTGGTGGAGAAGAGGAACGGATCCTGCGGGATGACGCCGATCTCGCGGCGCAGCGAGGCGAGCGTGACGTCGCGCACGTCGACCCCGTCGACGACGACGCGCCCGGAGTCGACGTCGTAGAACCGGGGCACGAGCGCGGCGAGCGTCGTCTTGCCCGCGCCCGTGTGGCCGATCAGCGCGAGCGTCGTGCCGGCATCGAGCGCGAGGTCGAGGTGCTCGAGGACGGGCCGGCCCTCGAGGTAGGAGAACGAGACGTCCTCGAAGCGGATCTCACCGTCGCCCGCGGGCAGCTCGACCGCTCCGGGGCGGTCGGCGACGTCCTCGGGCTCGTCGAGCACCTGGAAGATGCGCTCGCCCGAGGCCGTCGCGCGCTGCGCCTGGCCGATCCACATCCCAAGTCCGCGCAACGGCATCACGAGGAGCGCGAGGTAGAGGTTGAACGAGACGAAGGCGCCGACCGTGAGCGAGTGGTGGGCGACCATCCGCGCGCCGATCAGCAGCACGGCGGCCTGAGCGAGCAGCGGCAGGAAGGAGAGAAGCGGCACGTACGTCGCTCGCTGCCGGTTGGCGTGGATCGTCTGCGCGAAGAGCGCGTCGTTGCGGACGGCGAACTTCGCCTCCTCCGCAGGCTCCTGCGCGAAGGCCTTGACGACATGGACGCCGACGATGTTCTCCTCCGCCACCGTCGCGACGTCGGCGAGCTTCTGCTGCACGTCGCGCAGTGTCGGGTGGGCCACGTGGCTGTACCGGTACGCGAGCGCGACGAGGAACGGCGTCACCGCGAGCACGATGAACGCGAGCCGCCACTCGAAGAAGAAGAGGACGACGGTCACGGAGAGGACCGTGAGCAGGTTCTGGAAGAAGAAGATCAGGCCGTAGCCGAGGAAGAAGCGGACGCCCTGGAGGTCGACGGTCGCGCGCGACATCAGCTGGCCGGTCTGGTGGCGGTCGTAGAAGCCGAACGAGAGCCGCACCAGATGCGAGTAGAGGCCCTGGCGCATGTCCATCTCGACGTCGAGCGCCTGCTTGCCGGAGATCAGCCGGCGGCCGAGCATCAGTGCGGATGACACGAGCCCGAGCGCCGCGACGATCCCGACGTAGAGCCAGAGGCGGTGCGCGTCGTGATGCTTGAGGGCGATGTCGATCACGTTCTTCCCCGTCACCCAGATCAGGGCGATCTGGGCCGCCTGCGAGCCGATCGCGAGGACGGCGGAGACGGCGACGCCGCGCCGGTACGGCCGCAGGAAGGACAGGAGCCGCGCGAACGTGCGGCGGTAGGGAACCGCGCTCACGGCCTTGAATGTACCGACGGAGTCCTATGCTCCTCGACGTGCGTGCTACCTGAGGCGGGAGAGCTCCTCTCGGACGAGCGCGGTGGCCGTCGCGAGCCGCTCCCGGTTCGCCGGCAGGTTGAGCCAGCCGCTCGCGCCCGACGGGTGGGGGAGCGGGATCAGGGGCGTCCCGTCGTGCTCGTACCGCTCGCCGATGCACGGTGTGAGCGACGGGAGGCCGAGCAGCCGCCGCAGCGCGAGCCCGCCGACGGTGACGATCAGTCGCGGCCGCAGGAGCTCGAGCTCCCAGTCGCGCCAGAAGGAGCAGAGCTCCTGCTCGCGAGGCGTGGGCGTGCGGTCGCCGCGGCCGGAGGCGGCGCGGCCGGGATAGCACCGCGTCACCGAAGCGCAGTAGAAGGTGGCGTAGAACTCGTCCTCCTCGAGCTCGAGCCAGCGGCGGAGCGTCCTTCCGGCGCGGCCGCGCCAGGGCAGCCGCTCCTCTCCCTCGACCACGCCGGGTGCCTGGCCGAACATGAAGGCGCGCTGTCCGGCACCGGGTGCACGCACCGGCAGCGACTCGAGCGGGTAGCCGGCCTCGACGCAGGCGCGGCAGCGGGAGAGGTCGCGCTGGAGCGACGCGAGCGAGCGGTAGGACGACTTGCGGGCGGTCACGATCTCGGAGCGTAGGCTCCCGCCGATGCTGCCGCTCGAGGCCGTGCCGAACTTCTCCGAGGGCCGCGACTCGCGCCTGATCGGCCTGATCGGGGAGGAGCTGGCCGAGCGGGCGCGGCTGCTCGACATCCACACGGATCCCGACCACAACCGCTCGGTCTTCACGCTCGTCGGCGACGACGTGGAGATCGTCGACGCGCTGCTCGCCGGGGTCGCGGTCGCGCGGGCGCGAATCGACCTGCGGAAGCACGAGGGTGTGCACCCGCGGATCGGCGCCGCCGACGTCGTGCCGGTGGTGCCCGTCCGGCGCGAGGACATGGAGCGAGCACGCGAGGCGGCGTTGACGCTCGCCCAGCGGATCGGCGACGAGCTCGAGCTGCCGGTCTTCCTCTACGCCGAGCTCGGAGGCGGCCATGGCCCCGCGTTCTTTCGGAGCGGGGGCCCGGACGAGCTGCAACGGCGGATCGACGCGGGCGAGGTCGCGCCGGACTTCGGTCCGTCGCGGCTCGATCCGGCCGCAGGCGCCGTCATGGTCGGAGCGCGGAGGCCGCTGATCGCGTTCAACGTCAACCTCGCCGGCGCGAGCGCCGAGGTCGCGCGCGAGATCGCGGCGGTCGTGAGGGAGCGGGGCGGCGGCTTCCCGGGCGTGCGCGCGCTCGGGCTCGACCTGCCGCGCGCCGGAAAGGCACAGGTCTCGATGAACGTCGAGGACTGGGAGGCCGCGGCGCTGCACGACATCCTCGCCGCGGTCGAGCGCGAAGCCCACGCGCGCGGGGTCGAGGTCGAGGGATCGGAGCTCGTCGGCCTGATGCCGGCCGGCGCCGCGGCCGCGGCTGCGGGATCGCTCCTCCGCATCGACGGCTTCGACTCGTCGCGGCTGCTCGAGCTGCGGCTTTTCGGCGACTAGATCCTCGCCAGGATCTGCTCCTCGAGCAGCCGGTCGCTCAGCGCGTGGGCATCGCGCCGCCGGAAGTTCGTGGTCGTGATCACGGCAACGAGGTCGAGGGTCGGGAAGACATGCACGCGGTTGCCTCCCGTTCCCGTCATGTAGAAGCACGGCTCGCCGCGGTAGCTCCGCAGCCACCAGAGGTAGCCGTACTCGATGCTCTCGTCGATTCGGGCATGGGGCCGCACCGACTCCTCGACCCAACCGGCCGGGACGATGCCGCCGCCTCCGCGCAGGTAGAGCTCGCCGAGCGCCAGGAGCGACCGGCTGCTGAGGAGCAGCCCGCCGGCGGTCGAGACCTGGCCCTGCGGCGTGTGCTGCCACTCCGCCTCGGCGATCCCGAGCGGCTCGAAGAGCTCGCGGCGCGAGAAGGCCGTGAGCGGCTCGCCCACGGCGCGTTCGAGAGCGAGCCGAGCAGGACCACACCGGCCGTGCAGTAGCTGAAGCGCTTCTCTTCGCGGACCGGCAATCCGAGCGTGAACGCGACCCAGTCCGCCTGCGGGTACATCAGCTCCTCGTTGCCTGGGGAGGATTCGTCCCAGTCGTTGCACTCGAGGCAGGAGCTCATGGTGAGGAGGTCTCGGACAGCGATAGCGCGCTTGCGTGGATCGGCGTCCTCGGCTTCGAGCAACTGGAGGACCGGCGTGTCGACGCCGGGAACGAGCCCCCGCTCGATCGCGATTCCCGTCAGCATCCCCGCCACCGTCTTCGTGCACGAGCGTGTGTTGCGGAGCGTGTGGGCGTCGCCCTCCGCGTACTGCTCGGTGACGACCTCGCCTGCCCGCGAGACGACGACGCTCGTGATCGCGCCGTAGGCGTCCAGGTCCACCACCGTGGAAGCCTAGACTCGGCGTGTGGCGCAGCAGACCGCGATCGGCCTCACGGGCGACGATCTGACCGTCGACGACGTCTGGGCGGTGGCGGTCGAGGGAATGGGGGTCGAGCTGTCCGACCGCGCGCGGGAGAGGATGAACGCTGCGCGTGAGCTCGTCGAGCGCGCCGCGCACGGCAGCGAGGAGCACACGTACGGCGTCAACACGGGGTTCGGCCGCTTCGTCGCCGTCGCGATCCCGAAAGAGCAGACTGCGGAGCTGCAGCTGCGGCTGCTGCGATCTCACGCGTGCGGCGTCGGCGAGCCCTACCCGGACGCGATCGTGCGCGCAGCGTTGCTCCTGCGCGCGAACGCCCTCGCGAAGGGCAACTCCGGCGCTCGTGTGCAGACGGTCGAGCAGTTCCTCGCGTTCCTCGACCGCGGCGTGCTGCCCGTCGTGCCGAGCCGCGGCTCGGTGGGGGCGTCCGGGGACCTCGCGCCGCTCGCGCATCTTGCGCTGCCGCTCGTCGGCGAGGGAGAGGCGTGCGTCGAGGGCGAGCGGCTCGCAGGGGCGGACGCGCTCGCGCGGGTCGGCCTCGAGCCCGTGGAGCTGGCTGCGAAGGAAGGCCTCTCGCTCGTCAACGGCACCCAGTTCATGGCGGCGATGCTCGCGCTCGGGCTCGTGCGCGCGCGACGGCTCGCGCGGGTCGCAGACATCGCCTGTGCAGTCTCGGTCGAGGCGCTGCAGGGCTCGCGCACGTCGTTCCTGCCGCAGATCCACGAGCTGCGGCCGCTGCGCGGCCAGAAGGCCGCGGCGGCGAATCTGCTGCGGCTCCTCGAGGGCTCGGCGATCATCGAGGCCCACCGCTGGTGCGACAAGGTGCAGGATGCGTACTCGCTCCGCTGCGCGCCGCAGGTGCACGGCGCCTGCCGCGACCTCCTGGAGTACGCCGAGTACACGGTCGGCGTCGAGCTGAACGCCGCCACCGACAACCCACTCGTCCTCGTCGACGACGACGAGCTCGTCTCGAACGGGAACTTCCACGGGCAGCCGCTCGCCTTCGCGCTGGACACGCTCGCGATGGCCGTCTCGGAGCTCGCGAACATCTCCGAGCGGCGGGTCGAGCGCCTCGTGAACCCGAATCTCTCCGACGGGCTGCCGGCCTTCCTCACCACCGACGGCGGCCTCAACAGCGGTTTCATGATCCCGCAGTACGTGGCGGCTTCGCTCGTCTCCGAGAACAAGTCGCTCTGCCATCCGGCCTCCGTCGACTCGATCCCGACGAGCGCGGGGCAGGAGGATCACGTCTCGATGGGGAACGCGTCCGGTCTCAAGGCGTGGCAGGTGCTCGCCAACTCGGAGCGGGCGCTGGCGATCGAACTGCTCGCGGGCGCGCAGGCAGTCGAGTTCCATGCGCCGCTCGAGCCGGGAGTGGGGAGCCGTGCCGCGCGAGCGGCCGTGCGCAAGCTCTCGCCGAGGCTGCAGGACGATCGTCCGCTCGCCGGCGACATCGAGGCGGTTGCGTCATCGATCCGCGACGGGTCGCTCCTGGCCGAGGTCGAGGCGGAGGCGGGCGAGCTGGAATGAGCACGACCGCGAGCCTCGCCGCCCGGGTGGACGCCCTCTGCGGCGACCTGAGGTCGGTTCGGGCGCCGCGCGGCACCGAGCTGAACGCGCGCCAGTGGTCGACCGAGGCGCCGCTGCGCATGCTGCTCAACAATCTCGACGCCGAGGTGGCCGAGCGGCCGGAGGAGCTCGTGGTCTACGGCGGCTCGGGCAAGGCGGCACGGAACCCCGAGGCGCTGCGGGCAATCGTCGCCGCTCTGCTCGAGCTCGGTCCCGACGAGACCCTTCTCGTCCAGAGCGGGAAGCCCGTCGGCGTGTTCACGACCCACGAAGGCGCGCCCCGTGTGCTGATCGCGAACTCCCTGCTCGTGCCCCGGTGGGCGACGTGGGACGAGTTCCGGCGGCTCGAGGCCGAGGGGCTGACGATGTTCGGCCAGATGACCGCCGGTTCCTGGATCTACATCGGGAGCCAGGGGATCCTGCAAGGGACGTACCAGACGTTCGCCGCGGCGGGGGAGAAGCACTTCGGCTCGGCCGATCTGCGCGGACGCACGATCCTGACCGCCGGGCTCGGCGGCATGGGTGGGGCGCAGCCCCTCGCGGGGACGATGGCCGGGGCCGCCATCCTCTGCGTCGAGGTCGATCCGCAGCGGATCGAGCGGAGGCTCGAGACGCGGTATCTCGACGAGGCGACGGAGTCGCTCGACGAGGCGCTCGAGCGCGTCCGTGCCGCGGCTGCGGAGCGGAAGCCGCTCTCCGTCGGGCTGCTGGGGAACGCCGCGGACGTCGTGCCCGAGCTCGCCGCGCGCGGGGAGGAGTTCGACCTCATCACCGACCAGACCGCAGCCCACGACCCCTTGAACGGCTACGTGCCGCGCGGCTACTCCGTGGCCGAGGCGGCTGCGCTCCGCACGTCCGATCCGGACGAGTACCTGCGCCTCGCGCGCGAGTCGATCGTCCGCCACGTCGAGGCACTGCTCGAGTACGTCCGACGCGGCGCGTATGTTTTCGATTATGGCAACAACCTGCGAGGTGAGGCGCGTGAAGGTGGTGTAGAGGAGGCCTTCACATACCCGGGCTTCGTCCCGGCCTATATTCGGCCGCTCTTCTGCCGCGGCGTCGGTCCATTCCGGTGGGCGGTGCTATCGGGCGACCCGACGGACATCGCGGCGATCGACGACCGGCTGCGGGAGCTGTTCCCGGACGATCCGCTCCTGCAGCGGTGGCTCGAGCTGGCGCCCGAGCGCGTGGCGTTCCAGGGACTGCCCGCGCGTATCTGCTGGCTCGGCTACGGGGATCGCGCGAAGGCCGGCCTCGCGATCAACGACCTCGTCCGGAGCGGAGAGGTCAAGGCACCGGTGGTGATCGGGCGGGATCACCTCGACGCCGGCTCGGTGGCCTCGCCGTACCGCGAGACCGAGTCGATGCGCGACGGCTCCGATGCGATCGCGGACTGGCCGATCCTCAATGCGCTCGTCAACGTCGCGGCGGGAGCGACGTGGGTGAGCGTCCACCACGGCGGCGGAGTGGGGATCGGCAACGCGATCCATGCAGGGATGGTCGTCCTCGCGGACGGCACCGACGCACAAGCCGAACGGCTCGAGCGGGTACTGACGACCGACCCGGGCACGGGCGTGATGCGGCACGTCGACGCGGGCTATCCGGAGGCGCTCACCGCCGCGGAGGAGGGCGGACTTCGGATCCCACGCGTCCCCGACGACGGGTGACGGCGACGGCGGCGCGGCTCCTTCTGCGCGACCTGGCGCAGCTCGCGACGCCCGCCGGCACCGGTGCTCCGCTCCGTGGGCAGGCGCTCGGCGACGTCGAGGTGCTCGAGGATGCCTTCGTCCTCTGTGCCGGCGAGACGATCGAGGCGGTGGGGCGCATCCGCGACCTGCCCGCCCTCGATGGCGAAGTCGTTGAGGTCGAGTGCGGTGGCCTCTGCGCCGTTCCGGGTCTCGTCGACTGCCACACCCACGCGGCGTTCGGCGGCGACCGCGTCGACGAGTTCTCGCTCCGCGCCGCCGGGGCGAGCTACGAGGAGCTGCACGCTGCCGGCGGCGGAATCCTCTCTACCGTCCGTGCGACCCGTGCCGCCGGTGAAGACGGCCTGCGGGCGGCGGTCGAGCGCCACCGCTCGTGGATGCTCGACCAGGGTACGACGACGTTCGAGGCGAAGTCGGGCTACGGGCTCGACCGCGAGACGGAGCTCGCGTCGCTCCGAGCAATCCGGCAGGCCGGCGGCATCCCGACGTGGCTCGGCGCCCACGCCGTCCCACCGGAGTTCCCGGACGCGGACGCCTATCTGGACTTCGCGCTCGCCGAGGTGCTGCCCGAGGCGGCCACGCTCGCAGAGGCGGCAGACGTCTTCCTCGAGCGCGGGGCCTTCGACGCGGCGCAGGCGCGCCGGTACCTCGAGGCGTGCCGCGACGCAGACCTCGTGTTGCGGCTCCACGGGGACCAGTTCACCGAGTCCGGTGCGATCCCGCTCGCCGTCGAGCTGGGGGCTCGCTCGGTCGACCATCTCGAGGCCACCGGTGAGGAGGGGATCCGCGCCCTCGCAGCGAGCGACGTCGTCGGAGTGCTCCTGCCCGCGAGCGCCCTCTTCCTCGACCGGCCGATGCCGCCCGCGCGGGCGCTCGTCGACGCCGGCGCAGCGGTCGCCATGGCCACCGATTTCAACCCCGGGAGCGCCTACTGCGAGAGCCTGCCGCTCGTCTGCTCGCTCGCCGCAACCCAGCTCCATCTCTCGCCGGCCGAGGCCCTCGCCGCCTGCACGGTCAATGCCGCGCACGTCCTCGGGCGCGCCGGTTGCATCGGCCGGCTCGCGCCCGGCTACAGGGCCGACGTCGCGCTTCTCGAGACCCCCGACTGGCGCTACCTCGCCTACCACCTGGGCGGCCGGGTCGTCGCCAGGGTGGTCGTCGGCGGGGAGCTACGCTAGCCCTCCATGCCCACGAGGAAGCAGCGGCGGCGGGTGCAGAAGGAACGTCGGCACGAGTACGAGACCGTGTGGGTCGACGAAGAGGGAAACGAGCTCGAGGAGCCGCCCGAGAACCTCGCCCCGAAGCCCGAGAAGCGCGACGAGGCGGCACCGAAGGCAAGGGCCACTCAGAAACAGGAGCGCGGCCGCGGCGGCCGGCCCGTTCGTGTCCCGCCGCCGCCGTCGTGGCGGCGCGCGGTGAAGCGTTCGCTGATCATCGGCGCCGCGATCTTCGCCTTCTTCTACATCCTCTCGAAGAACGGCCACCACAACCTCGGCACGGCCCTCGCGCTCGCGGTGGTCTACACCGTTCTCTTCATCCCCTTCACGTACACCATCGACCGCTTCGCCTACAACCGCTGGCAGCGGCGCGCGGACCAGGGGGGACAGAAGGGCTCGGCTAGGAAGCGCTGACGCCGGACTGCCCGGCGCGCTCGCCTCGATAGTGGCCCTCGCCCGGCCAGGGGGCGAGCAACAGGAGCAGCCGCGCGCCGGAGTCGCTCGTCACCGAGTGCTCCTCGTCGGGCTCGAAGTGGAAGAGGACGCCCGCCTCGGCGTCGACCGCCTCGTCGCCGGCCTCGACGCGCACGCTGCCGTCGACGACGACGAGAAGCGCAGACTCCTTCACCCGATGGTCGCCGAGCGCCTCGCCGGCCTTGAGCTCGATGAGCACGGTCCGCGACGAGCCTTCCGTCGAATGGAGAACGACAGGCGACCGCGCACCCTGGGGCGTGTCGACCTCGGAGAGCTTCCAATGACGCACGGTCGAGCCCTTCCCGCACCCGTCGGGCGGCTAACCAGCACTTCACTAGACTCGCCGCCATGCCGCTCGCGGTCGACAGATACGAGCTCGGTCCGCTGCAGACGAACTGCTACGTCGTGCGGCGCGAGCGGGGGGCGCAGGAGTGCGCGGTCGTCGACCCGGGCGGCGACGCGGCCGATCTCCGCCTCGAGCTCGCGCGGCTCGGCACGTCGTGTGCCGGGATCCTCGTCACCCACGGACACTTCGACCATCTCGGCGGCGTCGCCGACCTGGCCGAGGGCACGGGCGCCGAGGTCTGGATGCCGGAGGGCGAGCGAGAGCGGCTCGAGCGCTACTCGGAGTTCGCGCCGGTCGGCGTCCCGGGTCGCGCGCACGCGCCCGAGCACCTTCTGACCGGCGGCGAGACGATCGAGATGGCGGGGATCTCCTTCGAGTGCCTCGCCGTGCCCGGCCATTCGCCGGCGCACGTCGCCTTCCATGCGGACGGCGAGCTCTTCAGCGGCGACCTCCTCTTCGCCGGCTCGGTGGGGCGCGTCGATCTGCCCGGAGCCGACTGGGACACGCTGCTCGCCTCGGTCCGGATGCTCGCCGACCGCCTGCCGCCGGAAACGGTCGTCCACCCGGGCCACGGCCCCGAAACGACGCTCGGCGTCGAGCTCGCCCGCAACCCGTTCCTGGCGGAGCTGCGCGCGGGCGCGTGAGCAGCAAGTTCCAGGCGCCGCGCGGGACGCACGACGTCCTGCCGCGCGACCACCTGTGGTGGCACGTGATCCGCACGATCGAGGAGCAGTGCGGGCAGTACGGCTGGTCGCGCGTCTCCACGCCGGGCTTCGAGGACACGGCGCTCTTCGAGCGCACGTCGGGGGAAGCATCCGACGTCGTGCACAAGGAGATGTACACGTTCGAGGATCGGAGCGACCGGTCGCTCACGCTGCGGCCGGAGGGGACGGCGCCGATCGCGCGCGCATACGTTGAGCACGGCCTCGCGCAGGAGCCGCAACCCGTCAAGGCCTATGCCATCGCGCCGATGTACCGCTACTCGCGGCCGGGCCGCGGCCGGTACCGCGAGCACTGGCAGCTCTCACTCGAGGTCGTCGGCTCGGACGACCCGGCGATCGACGCCGAGGTGATCCAGTTCTACGCGGAGCTGCTGCGCCGGCTCGGCGTGAGCGAGTGGGCTCTGCTGCTCAACTCGATCGGCGATGCGAACTGCCGACCGCAGTACGTCGCCCGGCTGAGCGAGTGGCTCGACGCCCACCCGGAGCTGCTCGGGGACGCGGAGGTCGCGCACAAACGTGCGACGAGCGTCCTGCAGGTCTTCGACGTGAAGAGCGACAGCGTTCGCGCCGCGCTCGACCTCGCTCCGAAGATCGGCGACTCGCTGTGCGACGCGTGCCGGGAGCACTTCGACGCCGTCAAGGCGCACCTCGAGTCGTACGGCGTCCCGTACACGCTCGACCCGGCGCTCGTTCGCGGCCTCGACTACTACACGCGCACGACGTTCGAGTTCGTAGGGCCGGAGGAGAACGTCAACTCCACGATCTGCGGCGGCGGCCGCTACGACGGGCTCGTCGAGGCGGTCGGAGGCCCGCCGACTCCCGGTATCGGCTTCGGCGCCGGCCTCGAGCGGCTCCTGCTCGCGATGGAGCGGGAGGGGGCCGAGGCGGAGGCGGCCTCGCTCGACCTCTTCGTCGCGTTCGAGGAGCCCGAGCTGCGGCGGCAGCTCCTGCCCCAGATCGCGAAATGGCGGGCGGAGGGCCGCTCGGTCGACACCGATTACGCTGGCCGCTCGATGAAGGGGCAGCTCACACAGGCTCAGCGACTCGGCGCGGAGACCGTCGTGGTGGCACGCAGCGACGGGACCTACGAGGTCCGGCGGCGCGGAGCGGAGGACCGCGTCGTGCAGGACTTCTCGGAGATCTAGGCATGCCCTGGCGTGACGGCATGTGCGGCGAGCTGCGCGCGGAGGACGCCGGCCGCCGCGTGACCGTCGCCGGCTGGGCCGACACACGCCGCGACCACGGGGGCCTCGTCTTCGTCGACCTCCGCGACCACACCGGAAAGGTGCAGCTCGTGGTCAACCCCGAGCGCTCACCGGCAGCCGCAGAGACCGCCCACGAGATTCGCAACGAGTTCGTGCTGCAGGCGACCGGCGAGGTACTGCCGCGCGCACCCGAGGCCGTCAACCCCGACCTGCCGACGGGGCAGGTCGAGCTCCAGGTTGACGAGCTACGGATCCTCTCCCGCTCGACGCCGCTTCCGTTCCAGCTCGACGAGGAGAACGTCGACGAGACGCTACGGCTGCGGTACCGCTGGCTCGACATGCGTACCGAGCGGATGCAGCGCAACCTGCGGCTCAACCACACCGCGATCGCGGCGATCCGTCGCGTCATGGAGGAACGCGGCTTCGTCGACGTGTGGACGCCGAGCATGACGCGCGGCACGCCCGAAGGCGCGCGGGACTTCCTCACGCCCGTGCGGCTGCAGCCGGGGAAGTTCTACGCCCTCGCCCAGTCGCCGCAGCTCTTCAAGCAGCTCTGCATGGTCGGCGGGATCGACCGCTACTACCAGATCGCCACGTGCTGGCGCGACGAGGATCTCCGGGCCGACCGCCAGTTCGAGTTCCGGCAGCTCGACTTCGAGATGGCCTTCGTCGAGCGCGAGGAGGTGCTCGACGTGATGGAGGCGTGCGTCGTCGCCTCGTTCGAAGCCGCCGGCGCCGAGCCGCCGCAGCGCCCGTTCCCGCATCTCTCGTACGCCGACGCGATGTTGCGCTACGGCTCCGACAAGCCGGACCTGCGCTTCGGGCTGGAGATCCAGGACGCGACCGAGGTGACACGAGGATCGGAGTTCGGGGTCTTCAAGAACGCCCCGTGCGTGCGGTACGTCGTCGTGCCGCGGACGTTCTCCCGTTCCGAGCAGACACGCCTGGAGGAGCTCGCGAAGGAGTGGGGTGCGAAGGGTCTCGCGAACCTCACGCAGATCGCGAAGTTCCTCTCCGAGCGGGAGCTCGAGGCGTTCGGCGTCCCGGACGGATCGACTGCGCTCTTCGTCGCCGACGAGGAGGCGGTCGTCGCCCGCGTGCTCGGGTTCCTCCGGCTGCACCTCGCTCACGAGCTCGACCTGATCGACGCCGGCCTCGACGTCTTCCACTGGGTCACCGACTTCCCGCTCTTCGAGCCGAGCGAGGAGTTCGGCGGCTGGACGTTCATGCACCACGCCTTCACGGCGCCGATCCCCGGGCACGAGGCGACCCTCGAGGACGACCCCGCACACGCGCTCGGCCAGCACTACGACCTGATCTGGAACGGGTGGGAGCTCGGCTCCGGCTCGATCCGGATCCACGAGGCCGAGGTGCAGCAGGCCGTCTTCCGCGTCATGGGGATGAGCGAGGAGGAGCAGCGCTCGAAGTTCGGCTATCTCCTCGACGCGTTGCAGATGGGCGCACCGCCCCACGGCGGCTTCGCGATGGGCATCGATCGGTTCGTCGCCCTGCTCGCACGCGAGCCGGACATCCGCCAGGTGACGGCGTTCCCGAAGATCGCCAGTGGCGCCGATCCGCTCACGGGCGCGCCCACGCCGTATCCGGACGAGGCGCTGCGGGAGCTCGGGATCCGGCTGGTGGAACCTCCCGCATGAGCTAGCCTGTTCGCGGGCCCGAGCAAAATGGTGAACCAACAGCACCATGAAGGGAGCCCGCGTCCGCGCATCGCGTGGCAGGGCACCCACCTGAGAAATCAGGTTCCCTAAGCTCGGGCCCACCATGATCGAGTGCTTCGGAGATTCCAGCCGCGACGGCCAGTGGGCGGGCGTCCGCCTGCGCATCGACGGCGATCGGATCCTCGAGGCCGACGCGCCGGGGCTCGAGCGCGACATCGCGGGGCTCACGCTGCTCGAGGCAGCGGCCGTCGGCGGCGAGACGCTCGCGGTCGACGCGCTCGCGAACGCGCTCGGGCCGGTCTTCCGCGCGGCGCCCTCGCCGGGTCGCGTGGCGGTCGCGATGAGCGGCGGCGTCGACAGCGCGGTCGCCCTCCTCCGCTCGCTGCCGAACGCCGTCGGCGTGACGTTGCGCCTCTGGCTCGACCCGGAGGGCCCGGATTCGGAGCGCGCCTGCTGCTCGCCCGGGAGCGTGATCGCCGCACGCGAGACCTGTCACCGGCTCGGCGTGCCGCACGTGACCCTCGACCTGCGCGAGGAATTCCGGCGCGCCGTGGTCGCACCCTTCGTCCGCGGGTACGCGCGCGGCGAGACGCCGAACCCGTGCACCCGCTGCAACGGCGGCTTCCGGTTCGCGGAACTGCTGGCGTTCGCGCGCCGCGCAGGCGCCGAGCGCCTCGTCACGGGCCACTACGCCCGCGTCGTAGAACGCGACGGCCGGCTGCTGGTTGCCCGCGCCGCCGATCCCGCGAAGGACCAGAGCTACATGCTCGCGGCGCTCGACCCGCGGCACCTCTCGCGCGTGTCCTTTCCGCTGGGTGAGCAGGACAAGGAGGCGACGCGGGCCGAGGCCGAGCGCGCGGGGCTCGCCGCCGCACACCGGCCCGAGAGCCAGGAGGCGTGCTTCCTCGCCGGCGACGACTACCGCGCGTTCCTCGCTCGCCACGGACTGGCGCCGAGTCACGGCGCGATCGTCGACGAGGAGGGAAGCGAGCTTGGCCGTCACGACGGCTTCTGGCGGTTCACGCCCGGCCAGCGGCGAGGCCTCGGGCTCGCTGCCGCCGAGCCGCTCTACGTCCTCGGCACCCGGCCGGCCGCGAATGCCGTCGTCGTCGGGCCGCGCGAGTCGCTCGCCCGCACGCAGGTGAGCGCGCGAGGGCGCCTCTACGCCGACGTCGAGCGGGTCGACGCGAAGCTCCGTTACCGCTCGCCTGCGGTCTCCGCCCACGTGCAGGCGACGCCCCGCGGCTTCCGCCTCGAGCTCGACGAGCCGGCGTACGGCGTCGCTCCCGGTCAGGCGGCGGTGCTCTACGACGATGACCTCGTCGTCGGATATGGCTTGATCAGCTCGTCTCACTAAGATCGCACCGGGATGCTGGGTCGGGGCATTCAGGCCGGAACCGTCGCGAGCCTTTTGGCGTTCATCCGTGGAACGGGAGATTCAGCTCTCCCGGGTGATCGGCAAGGTCGGAGGAGAAGCGTGGACCGCGTGAACGGGCAGCTCGACAAGGTGGACCGCGGGAGAGCCGCGTGACGACCGACCAGATCCGGCTCGTCATCCCGGCGGAGGAGGACTTCCGGCCGATCGCCCACCTCGTCACGGGCGGCCTTGCCATGCGGCTCGACGTGACGTACGACGACCTCGACGACCTGCAGGTCGGGATCGAAGCCTTGCTCGCCCTTCGCGACGACATGGAGGAGCTTGTCGTCACGCTCTCGGCCGACGCCGGCGTGCTGCGCGCCACGCTGGGGCCGTTTCCCCCCGAGAAGCTGCACGCCGCCGACTCCGACAGCGGCCTCGACCTGCGCCGCGTGCTCGAGACCGTCTGCGACACCCACGAGGTCGAGGAGCGAAAGGACGGCGCGTGGGTGGAGCTGAGCAAGCGCATCGGCAGTCCGGCAGGAGCCGCCGAATGACGCGGATCGACGACAAGATCCTGCTCCGGCGCTACCACGAGAACGGAGACCTCCAAGCGCGGGAGCAGCTCATCGAGCAATACATGTCGCTCGTGCGTTCGCTCGCGCGGCGCTACTCGTACCGAGGCGAGCAGCTCGAGGATCTCGTCCAGATCGGTGCGATCGGGTTGATCAAGGCAATCGACCGCTTCGATCTCGAGCGCGGCGTCGAGCTGACGACGTACGCGACGCCGAACATCATCGGCGAGATCAAGCGGCACTTCCGAGACAAGGGATGGTCGGTGCGCGTGCCGCGCGGGCTGCAGGAGCTGAACGTCCAGCTCTCGCGCCTCGTCGAGCAGCTCACGGTGCAGCTCGCCCGCTCGCCAACCATCCCGGAGCTCGCGAAGGCCGCCGGCGTCGAGGAGGAGGAAGTGCTCGAGGCCCTCGAGTCGGGTCGCGCTTACACGTCCCTTTCGCTGTCCGTAGGCGGTGGGGGAGGCGACGACGACGACCTCGATCCGCTCGAGTCACTCGGCACCGAGGAGCACCAGTACGAGGTCTCCGAGGACCGGGCGGTGCTCGCTCCCGGCTTCAAGGTCCTGGACGAGCGCGAGCGGAAGATCCTCCAGCTCCGGTTCTTCGAGGGGCTCACGCAATCCCAGATCGCACAGCAGGTCGGCATCTCGCAGATGCACGTCTCCCGCCTCATCCGGCGCTCGCTCGAGAAGATCCGCGAGACGATCGCCGAGGACGAGGAGTCGCTGGCGCGGTAGGCGTCAGGCGAGAGGGCGCCCGCGCAGTCCAGCGTCTTGCGTCGCTATGAGGGTATCTCCGACCCTCGGGTGAAGTGATCGAGGCGATAGATGCGCTCGACGACCTCGGCGCCGAGTCCGGGCGCAAACGCCGTTTCGGAGCCGATCTCGACGAAGCCGGCCCGGGCGAGCACCTTCGCCGACCCGGCATTGTGCTCCGCCACGCGCCCGTAGAGCGGCCTGGTCGTCTCGATCGCAAGGAATGCACGGAGGGCCTGCGACGCGAGACCCTGCCCCCAGCGCGCCGGTGCGATCCAGTAGGTGACCTCTCGTCTTCCTTCCATCGTGAAGCTGCCTATCGTCCCTACGAACTCCGCGTCGTCGTCGATCGCCAACAGGAGATTCGAAGGGTTGTTGCGCACGCGCTCGTAGTGGTCGTCGAACGCGCCACGGTCGGACGGATTCGCGCGCGTGAACGCCGCCATCTCGATAGCGCGGGGGTTGCTCTCCCAGACGAAAACCGCGTCGAGGTCGCTGTCTGCCAGCGGCCGGAGGGTTATCGACATACGTCCATCCTCCGACAAAATCCCTCACGCCGGGTTAATCCCCCCGTGCGAAGATGCGGGGTATGGCCCGGATGATGTGGAGCATCCGCGAAGGCAAGGCGGGTCAGTTCGACGCGCCCGAGCTCGTGAGCGGCTTCCAATCGACGCATCCAGTACATGAGCCGAGGATCGGCGAGATCCTGAATCTGCCGGACGGCTCCGGGCCGTGGCGCGTCGTGGACTGGATGCTCGCCGACCGCGGCGACTCGGCCGAGAACGTGCTCGTCGTCGAGCGCGTCTACTCCGCGTCTGCTTAAAGGCACCCGCTTCGCACGCCGATTAGCTCGGTGTGCGCGGTGTCGCGGGACAGTTCGGGCGCCTGAGCGGCTCCATGGCTTGGCTCTTGCCCGTGGCGGCGGCCGTCGTCGACGAGCTGCGTCACGGTTGCATCGTCGGCGGTGACACGCACCTCTTCGTCGGCGCCGGCCGCACCCTCCTGTCGAGTCACTGGCGCGATGCGTTTTCGAGCTCGACGGTTCAGGCGGGCCCGCTGCAGCTCGCGCTCTTCGGCTCGGTCGGCAGGTCGCAGGTAGCGCTGGCGCTCGTCCTCGCGACGGCGACCGTGCTGCTCTTGCTCGTGGCGGCTCGCGCGGCGGGCGTGACGAATCCCGTGCTGCTCGGAGGAGTCGGCCTCCTGGGCGTGCTCTCCGGCCTGACGCGCGCGGGCGGGCACCCGGCGGACGCCGTGCTGCCGCTGATCTGGATCCTCGCCGCCGTCGACGCTCGCCGCGGTCACGCGCGGCGGGCCGGGCTCCTCGTCGGTCTCTCCGCCGGGCTCGAGACGTGGGGGATCCTCGGCGTCGCCGTGCTGGCCTTCGCGCCGCGGCGCCGTGACGCCCTGGTCGGCACCGTGGCGGCGGGCGGCGCGGCTCTCGCCCTGTTTCTCCCGTTCGTGCTGGGCGGCCACTTCTCGATGCTCTCGTTCGAGTGGCGGGTGACCCCGCCTTCGCCACTGTCCTTGTTCCTCCCGGCCGGTACGCCGTTCGGCTGGCCGCTTCGGCTGGCGCAGGGCGCAGTCGCCGTGAGCGCGGGCGCTGCCGTCGCCCGGCTCCTGCGCCGTTCCGAGCACGCGCTATGGGTCGTGCCGCTCGCGATCGTCGCAGCGCGGCTGCTGCTCGACCCGCTCCTGATCTCCTACTACCTCGCGGCGCCGAAGGGCCCCGTTTTCGTCGGGGCGGCGGCCGGGTTCGGTCTACTTGCGGCTAGACGCCTTGGCGCGCCCGCAGCAGCTCTTTGAGAGAGTCGATGCGGCGATGCACTTCCTGCCGCTCGTCGGAGACCTCGCGCTCGCGATCGCGCGCCGTCGCCGTCTCGAAGCCGAAGTCGATCTGACGCTGTAGGTGACGCCGTACCGCTGACAACCTCGCCTCCTCGGCTTCGAGGTGGGCGAGCTCGCCACGGAGGTCGTCGAGGCTCACTTCGTTCATTGCGCCTGTATCGGCAGATGCGCCGATCGGGCTGAACCCCGCTCGTGGTGCGAAGTATCCCGCGCGTCTCAGCGCCGGCGCCGACGTGAGCGGCCGCGGCGGTCCGAGCGCCGGAGGGCGTCGAGCTCCGCGAGGGCCGCGCCGGCTCCGCGGGCGACAGTCGTCAGCGGCTCCGGATCCCTGTTGACCGGGAGGCCGGTCTCCTTGCGGATGAGCTCGAGGAATCCGGGCAAGAGCGATCCTCCGCCGACGAGCATGACACCGTGGTCCGCGATGTCCGAGGCCAGCTGGGCAGGCGTCTGCTCGAGCAGCTCCTTCAGCGCCGAGACGATCCGCTGCAGCGGTCGCTCGAGCGCCTGCCGCACTTCGTCCTCGCCGAGCGTGATGCGGGCCAGCATGCCGGTCGACATGTAGCGGCCGGCCACCTCGGTCTCTACCACCGCCGCGTGTCCTTCGAGCGCGCTGCCGACCTCGAGCTTCACGCGCTCGGCCTGCTCATGCCCGACGAGCAGCCGGTGCTGGTCCTGAACGAAACGGACGATCGCGTCGTCGAGGTCATAGCCGCCGACGGGCAGCGACGTCGAGACGACGATGCCGCCGAGGGCGATCACGGCCATCTCGCTCGTGCCGCCGCCGACGTCGACGACGAGGGAAGCTACGGCTTCGTCGACCGGCAGCTCGGCACCGATCGCGCCCGCCATCGCCTCCTCGATCAGATGCGCCTCGCGCGCGCCGGCCGCCAGCGTCGCCTCGACGACCGCGTCGCGCTCGACCTGCGTCAGCCCGCTCGGCACACAGACGATCACCGCACGCCGGAGCCGGTTGCCGCCGACGCGGCGGATGAAGTGCCCGAGCATCTGCTCGGTCGTCTCGAAGTCGGCGATGACGCCGTGCCGCAGCGGCCGCGTGGCGACGATCGTGGCCGGGGTGCGCCCGAGCATCTGCCGGGCCTTCTCGCCTACGGCGTAGACCTGTCCCGTCTGCTGGTCCATCGCCACGACCGACGGCTCGAACAGGACGATGCCCTCGCCGCGCCGGAAGACGACGGTGTTCGCCGTTCCGAGATCGACGGCCAGATCGGTCCCGGCTGCGAGCGACGGCACCCTCACGCCGCGTGACGGTAGCCGTCCTAGTGGTGAGAGAAACCGAGGTTCAGCAGCCGCCGGGCGTCCGCGTACATGTTCGGGGAGTCGAGAACGACCGCAATCAAGGTCCTGCGGTGGCGCGTGGCGGAGGCGGCTAGGCACCAGCCCGACTCCTGCGTGTAGCCCGTCTTCACGCCGTTCGCGCCCCGGTACTCGTGCAGGAGGAAGTTGTTGTTGAGGTAGATCTTGGAGTTGGTGGGGGCGGCCCACCGAACCTGGATCCGCCGCGTCCGCACGAGCCGCTCGAAGCGCGGGTTGCGGAGCGCGTACCGGGTCAGCGCCGCGACGTCCCGCGCCGTCGAGTAGTTCCCCTTGTCGATCACGCCGCTCGGTGTCGTGTAGTGAGTGTCGCGCAGGCCGAGCTTCCGGGCCTCGGCGTTCATCTGCGCGAGGAACCCATGAATCGAGCCGGCGGAGGAGATGGCCAGCTGAGCGGCGTCGTCGTTGCCCGAGAAGAGGAGCAGCGAGTAGAAGAGCTTCCAGGCCTTGACGCGCTCGCCCTTCCGCAGGCCCTCCTTGACGAGCGCGACCCTCGTCGCTCGCCTGTCGACGGTGACGACACTGTCCCACGGGACCTCGTGCAGCGCGAGAGTCGCGGTCATGATCTTCGTCAGCGACGCGATCTTGCGCCGCTCGTCCGCGCGCTTCGCCCACAGCACGCGACCGGTGCCGGCGTCGACGAGGATCGCCGCCGGCGCTCGGACTCGGACACGGGCGCCTTTCAGCAGCGGCGTCCCGTAGAGGAGGCGCGGCGGAGCCTCGGGGCGCGAATGCGAGGCCGTGCGCGTAGCCGGCTTCGTCGCCGGCTGCCGCGCGGCGACCGGATGGTGCTGCGGTCTCGCGGCCTCCCGCCGTCCGAACCAGACTCCTGCGGCCGCGGCGGCCAGCACGACGAGGAGGAGGAGCGCGACCCGTCCCGCGCGGTAACGGCGCCTCCGGCGCCGCGGTGCGACCGGCGTCAGGACATCAAGCGACACGGTCCGATGCTAATCGGCTCGTCGGCGAGTCTCCAGAGACGCCACTCCTAGAATGGCCGCGGTGCGCACCACGGCCGAGCTGCGGGAGGGGTTCCAGGCGTTCTTCGAGGAGAAGGGGCACCTGCGGTGCCCGTCGGCGTCGCTGATCCCGCGCGCCGACGATCGTTCGACGCTCTATACGAGCGCCGGCATGCAGCCGCAGATGCCGTATTTCCTCGGCCGCGAGGAGCCGCCCGCGCCGCTGACGACGACCTGCCAGAAGGTTTTCCGCACGCCGGACATCGACGAGGTCGGCCTCGACACGTTTCACCTCACGTTCTTCGAGATGCTCGGCAACTTCTCGTTCGGCCAGTACTTCAAGGAGGGCGCGATCGAGTACGCGACCGAGTTCATGCAGGAGCGCCTGCACCTCGACTGGGACCGCGTCTGGGTCAGCGTCCACGCGGGGGATCCGGGGCTGAAGCTCGGGCCGGATGAGGAGGCGATCAAGCTCTGGGAGCAGATCGGCATGCCGTCTGAGCGGATCGTGCCGCTGCCCTCGTCCGAGAACTTCTGGTCGGTGGGCGGGCCGGGCCCCTGCGGGCCGGACTCGGAGATGTACTGGGACTGGGGAGTGGAGGCGGGCTGCGGCGAGACCGACTGCACCCTGAGCTGCGAGCGCTGCCGCGGCGAGCGCTTCCTCGAGTTCGGAAACCTCGTCTTCATGTCCTACGAGCTCCAGGCGGACGGCACGCTCACCGAGCTCCCCAGCAAGAACATCGACACGGGGTGGGGCCTCGAGCGCGTCGCCCGCGTCGTGCAGCAGGTGCCGTCCGTCTACGACACCGACGGCTATCAGCTGATCATGGACTGGGTCGCCGAGCAGTCCGGGATCGCGTACGGCTCGTCCGACGATGCGACGAAGGCGCACCGCGTGCTCGCCGACCACGGCCGCGGGATGACGTTCATCACGGCCGAAGGGGTGGCGCCGTCGAACGAGGGGCGCGGCTATGTCCTGCGCCGCATCGTCCGCCGCGCGGCCCAGCACGGCTTGCGGATCGGGATGAAGCCCCCGTTCCTGCCTGCCCTTGCCGACGTGGTGATCGAGCAGATGGGTCACGCCTATCCCGAGCTCGTCGCTCACCGGGAGGAGATTCAGCGCGTGCTCGCGGCCGAGGAGGAGCGCTTCGGCGAGACGCTCGAGCGCGGCATGGCGATCTTCGAGGAGGCCGCCGCCAAGGGCGAGATCACGGGAGAGGACGCGTTCGATCTGCAGGCCACGTACGGCTTCCCGGTCGAGCTGACACAGGAGCTCGCGCGCGAGCGCGGCCTCGGCGTGAACGAGGAGGAGTACGACCGCCTCATGGAGCAGCATCGCGCGGTCTCGCGGCAGGCGGGGACGACGCGCTACGAGCCTCGCCTCACGGGTCCGCGGACGGAGTTCGTCGGGTACGAGCAGGTCGACGTGCTCACCGCGATCACGGCCTACGCGGATCTGGGCGACGGCTACTTCCAGGTCAAGCTCGCCGAGTCGCCGTTCTATCCGGCCGGCGGGGGCCAGGTCACCGACGCGGGCCGGATCGAGAAGGACGACGGCTCACGCGCCGACCTCGTCGAGGCGCTGCGGCTGGAGTCGGACCAGGAGCTGGTCTTTGAGGGCTCGGGCTTCGCCGAGGGCGACCGCGTCCGTGCCGTCGTCCCGTGGGGCGTCCGCTATCCGACGATGGCGAACCACACTGCGACGCATCTCCTGCACAAGGTGCTGCAGGAGGTGCTCGGCGACCACGTCCGCCAGGCCGGCTCGGCGGTGCGGCCCGACAAGCTCCGTTTCGACTTCACGCACCCGTCGCCGCTCAGCCCGGAGGAGCGCGCGGAGGTCGAGCAGCGGGTCAACGAGCGCGTCTTCGCGAACCTGCCGGTGCGCATCTTCGAGACGCCGCTGTCGGAGGCGCGCAACCTCGGCGCGATGATGCTCTTCGGGGAGAAGTACGGCGACGTCGTGCGCGTCGTCGACATCGACGGCTGGTCGGTCGAGCTCTGCGGCGGCACGCACGTGCGCACGACGGCGGAGATCGGACCGTTCGCTGTCCTCTCCGAGAGCTCCGTCGGCGCCGGCTCGCGACGCATCGAAGCGGTGACAGCGGGGGAGGCGTTCGCGCTGCTGCACGAGCGGGCAAGGGAGGCGGATGTGCTGCGCGGCGAGCTCGAACGGGCACGGAAAGAAGCGCGGCGTCCCCAGCAGGCAGAGGCGGAGATCGTCTCCCAGGACAAGGAGGGCGGCGTCGTCCTCGTCGAGGTGAAGAGCCTGAAGGGCGGCCCGCTGCGGGACTTCTCCGACCGAATTCGCCAGCAGGAGAAGGCGGACGGGGCGATCGTCGCCTCGCGCGACGATGGGCGCGTCTTCCTCGTCGTCAACTTCGACGAGTCGCTCGTGGCGCGCGGGCTCGACGCTGTGCAGGTCGTCCGCGAGCTCGGCAAGCACATCGGGGGCGGCGGGGGAGGCAAGCCGACGCTCGCGGAGGCGGGCGGCAAGAATCCCGACGGCATCGCCGACGCACTCAACGCAGCCAGGGAGCTCGTCTCCGCTTGAAGGTGATGGCCCTCGACTACGGCTCCGCGCGGACCGGAGTCGCGGTCTCCGACCCGACCGGAACGCTCGCACGGCCCCTCGGCGTCGTCGAGAGAGCGGCGACGGACACCGGGCTCGCCGAGCTCGCCCGCATCGTGCGCGAGGAGGAGGTCGAGCGGGTCGTCGTGGGACTGCCGCTGACGCTCCGCGGGACGCACGGCGAGCAGGCGGCCGAGACCGAACGCTTCGCCGAGGCCCTGCGTGGCATTCTCGACGTCCCCGTGGAGATGTACGACGAGCGTTTCACGACCGACCTCGCCCAGAGGACGGAGGGCGCGGCGCCCGAGGACGCCCTCGCGGCTGCGCATCTCCTGTCGACCTACCTCGAGTGGTGCGCGGCGCGCTCGTAGGCATCTGCGCCGTGCTGGTCGCGGCGTCGGTCGCGGGCTGCGGCGGGACGGACGCGGCCGCGCCACCGGCCACCACGGTCCACCAACTGAGGCAGTTCCGCATCGTCTTTCCGGAGGGGTATACGCGCCTCCAGATGGCCGCGCGCGCCGGGACCGTGGCCGAGATCGCCAAGCGTGAGAGCCACCGCAAGGTGAAGCTCTCGCAGCAGACGTACCTCGCGGCGACGCGCCGCCCCCGCCTGATCCCCGGCTTCGGCAGCACGAAGCTGCCTCTCGAGGGCTTCCTCTTCCCCGACACCTACGACTTCGACCGCACGTCCACCTCGGCCCAGCTCGTCCAGGCGCAGCTGCAGGAGTTCGTCGCGAAATGGAAGACGCTCAGCCTCTCCTACGCCCACAGCAAGAACCTGACCCCGTACGACGTGCTGAAGATCGCCTCCATCATCGAGAAGGAGGCCGTCGCGCCCGGCGACCGACCGAAGGTTGCGCGCGTCATCTACAACCGGCTCCATCTCGGGATGACGCTCGGGATGGATTCCACGATCCGCTACGCGCTGCACATTCCTGGGACGCAGTCGTTGACGCAGTCGGAGCTGCAAAATCCCACGCCGTACAACACGCGACTGCACCCCGGCCTGCCGCCGACGCCAATCGCCAACCCGGGCCTGGCGTCGCTGCAGGCCGCGGCGCATCCGGCGAACGGGCCTTGGCTGTACTTCGTCGCCGAGCCCGACAAGGTGCACAGCTTCTTCACGGCCAGCGCAACGGCTTTCGAGCAGTACAAGGCCGCGCATGGCTACGGGTGATCGACAGCTCGTCGCCCTCCTCGGGCATCCCGTGGCGCACTCGCTCTCGCCGCGGATGCAGAACGCGGCGTTCGCGGCCGCCGGGCTGGCCTGGGAATACGTTCTGCGCGACGTCCAGCCGGAGGAGCTGGAGGCGGTGGTGCGCGAGATCGAGTACGCGAACGTCACGGCGCCGTACAAGCTCGACGCCGCGAGGATCCTCGAGAGTGAGCTGCCGTCGGTGAACACGATCGTGCGCGGCCGGGGCTTCTCGACGGACGCCGCGATCCTCGACCAGGTACCGGACGTGTCCCGGCCGGCGATCGTCGGAGACGGCGGGGCGGCGGCGGCCTTCCGGCACGCCTTGCCCGAGGCGCGGGTCTTCTCCCGGCGCGGCGAGTGGCCGCCCGACGTCGGCGACGTCGATCTCGTCGTCCACGCCACGCCGGTACGCGACGAGGTGCTGTTCGAGCTGCGGGAGGGGCAGACGCTGATCGACCTCCCGTATCCGCGCACGGCGACGGCGAACGCTGCCGCTTCCGCAGGCGCCCGAGTCCTCGACGGGCCCGAGGTGCTCGTCGCCCAGGGCGCCGCGAGCTTCGAGCTCTGGACGGGGCGGCCTGCGCCGGTCGACGCGATGCGCCGCGCCGTCGGCTTGACCTGAGGCCGCGGTGGGCATAGAACGAGCAGGATGAGGCGCTGCAGTGGGTGTGGGGGAGGCGTGGAGGACGAGTTCCGCTTCTGCCCGCACTGCGGCAGGGCGCAGCGGACGAAGATCGTCGAGTACTTCCGCGGTCACCCCGAGATCGGCGACGGCGGCCTCCGCGTCTCCGCCTACCTGACCGAGCCGCGGCACGCGCGCATCAGCGTGTGGCGCGGAGAGGAGGCTCAGGCTGCGATCTCGCTCGACCCGGAGGAGTCGGGGCGGCTCGGACGGTTCCTCCTCTCGGCCGCCGCACACCGGCACCGCAGCCTCGTCTCGCGCGTGCTCTCGCATCTGTAGGCAACTACGCTCTCGCCCATGACGCTCGAGCTCGCGACCGCGGGAGAGTCGCATGGTCCGGCGCTCGTCGCGATCGTGTCGGGACTGCCGGCGGGCCTCGTCCTCGAGAAGGACGCAATCGACGCCGACCTCCGCCGCCGCCAGCAGGGTTACGGCCGCTCGCCGCGCCAGCAGATCGAGACCGACGAGGTCGAGGTGCTCGCGGGCCTTCGCCACGGCCGCACGCTCGGGTCGCCGCTCGCGCTCGTCGTCCGAAACCGCGACCACAAGAACTGGACCTGGGGGATGAGTCCGTGGCCGCCCGACGGCGGGCCCGGGGGGAAGGGCACCAAGCCGGTGACGCTGCCGCGGCCCGGCCACGCGGATCTCGCGGGCGCGCAAAAGCATGGGCTCGCGGACGTCCGCGACGCTCTGGAGCGTGCGTCGGCGCGGCACACGGCGGTCTACGTCGCGGCCGGCGCCGTGGCTAAGGCGCTCCTGCGCGAGATCGGGATCGAGGTGGCCGGCGAGGCGCTTCCCGAAGGGGGAGCCGATCCCGCAACGGTGGACGAGGCGCGCAAAGATCGCGACACGCTCGGCGGGCGCGTCGAGGTCAGGGCGCGCGGCGTTCCGCCCGGCCTCGGCTCCTATGCGCGGCGCGAGGACCGGCTCGACGCGCGGCTCGCCGCGGCGCTCATGGGGATCCAGGCCGTGAAGGCGGTCGAGATCGGTGACGGGCTCGCGCTCGCCGGCCTCCGCGGCTCCGAGGCACACGACGAGATCGTCCGCGACGAGCGTGGGCTGCACCGCGAGACCAACCGCGCCGGCGGCATCGAGGGGGGTGTCTCGAACGGCGAGGAGGTCGTCGTGCGCACGGGGATGAAGCCGCTGCCGACGCTGATGCGCCCACTCCGCTCCGTCGACCTCGACACCGGCGAGGCGGCGGACGCGCTCGTCGAGCGCAGCGACGTCTCGGCGGTCGAGGCGCTCGCGGTGGTGGCCGAGGCCGCGGTCGCCTGGGAGCTCGCCCGAGCGGCGCGGGAGAAGTTCGGCGGCGACGCGCTCGGCGACTTCGTCGAGGCCTGGCGCGCATATCTGGAGCGGGTCGACTGGACAGCGTTCTAGAAAAACACGTCGTCCTCGTCGGCTTCATGGGGGCGAGGAAGACGACGCTGGGCAGGCAGGTTGCGCGCCTTCTCGGCCGCCCCTTCCTCGATGTCGACGACACGATCGCGCAGGAGCACGGCCCGATCTGGGAGCTCTTCGCAACCCAGGGCGAAGCCGCCTTCCGGGAGGTCGAGGCGCGGTTCGTGCGCGAGGCGCTGGCGCGGCCGGACCACACCGTGATCGCGGTGGGCGGAGGCGCAGTGGAGACGCGCGATCTCCTCCGTCACGACCGGGCGGTCGTCGTCCATCTCCCCGTCGACGTCGAGACCGCGTGGCAACGGGTCCGGCGCAGCAGGCGGCCGCTCGCGCAGGACGAGACCGAGTTCCGCCGTCGCTTCGAGCTGCGCGCCCCGCTCTACGCCGAAATTGCAGATGCGACGGCGCGCGACGTCGACGACATCGTCCTCGCCGTCGCAGGCGTGCACGTCGAGCGCGGCGCGCTGCAGCGGCTCGGCGAGCTCGTCCCCGGCGACACAGCCGCCGCGCTCGTGTCGGACCCGCACGTCGCCGGCATCCACGGCATGGACGCGCAGCTCGCACTCGGCTCGCGGCTCGCCGAGACGCACGAGCTGCCTCCGGGCGAGGAGGCGAAGACGCTCGCGGCGGTCGACCGGCTCTGGCAGGACTTGCGCCTCGACCGGACCGGGACGATCGTGGCGCTCGGCGGAGGCTGCACGACCGACGCCGCCGGCTTCGCGGCCGCGACCTACCTCCGGGGGATCGCCTGGACGCCGGTCCCGACGAGCCTCGTCGCGCAGGTCGACGCGGCGATCGGCGGCAAGACGGCCATCGACCTGCCGCAAGGCAAGAACCTCGTCGGCGCCTTCCACTGGCCGGACCGGACGGTGGTCGACCCCTCGCTGCTCGAGACGCTGCCCGAGCCGCAGCGGCTCGAGGGCATGGCGGAGGTGGTGAAGGCCGGCCTGCTCGCGGAGGAGCCGTTCTGGGAGCTGCCCGACGACGATCTCGTCCGCCGTTCGAGCGCCTACAAGGCGGCGATCTGCGTGCGCGACCCCCACGAACGGGGTGAGCGGGCGGTGCTGAACCTCGGCCACACCTTCGCGCACGCGCTCGAGGCGGCGGCCGGCTACGAGGGGCTGACTCACGGGCGCGCCGTCGCGCTCGGCCTGCTCGCGGCGCTTCGCCTTTCCGGACGCGACCCGCAGGTGGTGGAGGACGTGCTGCGGCCGGAGCCCGTCCGGGTCGACCGCGAGCGGGCGTGGGCGGCCATGCAACGTGACAAGAAGGCGCGGGACGGTGAGATCCGCCTCGTCCTCCTCGGGGCGGAAGGGCCGGAGCACGGCGTCGTCCTGCCCGAGGCCGAGGTGCGACGCGAACTCGATAGGTTGATCGCGTGAGGGTCCTCGTCCTGAACGGCGTCAACCTGGACATCCTCGGGCGCCGCGACCCGAAGCTCTACGGCGGTCTGACGATCGCGGAGCTCGAGAGCCGGATCTACGAGTGGGCGCGGGAGCTCGAGCTCACCGTGCAGTGCCGCCAGACGAACGACGAGGGCGAGTTCGTCAAGTGGTGCCACGACGCGTACGACACGGTCGACGCGATCGTCGTCAATCCCGGCGCGTGGACGCACTACGCATGGGCGATCCACGACGCACTCGACTCGCTCACGATCCCGATCGTGGAGGTGCACCTCTCCAACGTCGACGAGCGGGAGGAGTGGCGCAAGACGTCGGTGGTCTCGGACCTCGTCGCCTCGCGCTTCGTCGGGCACGGTCCCGACGGGTACAAGATGGCTCTCGACTACCTGAAGGAGGCTGCGTGAGCTCGAGGATCGAACGCCTGCGGGAGCTGCTCGAGGAGCCGCTCCTGATCACGAATCCGGTCAACGTCCTCTACCTGACCGGGCTCGACAGCTCGAACGTCGCGCTCCTCGTCGGGCCCGACAGGGCCCGGCTCTTCACCGACTTCCGCTACATCGAGGCGGCGCAGGCGGTCGAGGGCGTCGAGGCCGTGCAGACGAAACGAGCGTTGATCTCCTGGCTCAGCGAGAACCTCTCCGGCCGAATCGCCTTCGAGGCGAACGTGCTCCCCTGGTCGTTCGCCGAGGAGCTGCGGGAAGGAGGGATCGAGCTCGTGCCGCGCAGGGGTCTCGTCGAGCAGCTGCGCGCAGTCAAGGACGAGGACGAGCTCGACGCCTTCCGGCGAGCCTGCGCGATCACCGATCGCATGTTCGAGCGCCTCGTGAGCGAGGTGCGGTTCGTCGGGCGCCGCGAGCGCGACGTCGCCTGGGACATCACGAGGCTCTACCACGAGGAGGGAGCCGACTCGGAGTCCTTCGAGGCGATCGTCGGCTCCGGCCCGACCGGGGCACGCCCGCACGCCCGCGCCGGCGACCGCGTCATCGAGTCGGGCGAGCTCGTCGTGATCGACACCGGCTGCCAGGTGGGCGGCTACACGTCCGACTACACGCGGACGCTGGCCACCGGCGAGCTCGATGGAGAGATGCGCGAGGCGTACGACGTCGTCCTCGCGGCGCAGCAGGCGGGGCTCGACGCGATCAGCGCGGGCGTGCGGGGTCTCGAGGCCGACGCAGCTGCGCGCGAGGTGATCGAGGGGAGCGACTTCGCCGGCACGTTCGGCCACGGCCTGGGCCACGGGCTCGGGCTCGACGTCCACGAGGCGCCGCGGCTCTCGACGGAGAGCTCCGACACGCTCGCGCAGGGCAACGTCGTCACGGTCGAGCCGGGCGTCTACCTCGCGGGCCGCTTCGGCATCCGGATCGAGGACGACGTCATCGTCACGGAGAACGGGGTCGAGAACCCCGTCCGGTTCACGAAGGAGCTGCTCACGGTTTCGTAGCTATCCTCCGGCGCCGTGGCCGAGACGGTCGACACGAACAGCTTCAAGAACGGGATGCACATCGAGCTCGACGGCAAGGTGTGGCGGATCGTCGAGTTCCAGCACGTGAAGCCCGGCAAGGGCGGCGCGTTCGTCCGCACGAAGCTGAAGAGCCTCGAGGCGGGCGCGGTCGTCGACCGCACGTTCCGCGCCGGCGAGAAGTTCCCGCGCGTGCACACCGAGACGAAGAGCGTCCAGTTCCTCTACGACGACGGCTCCGACGTGCACTTCATGGACGCGGAGACGTACGAGCAGTTCGCGCTGCCGCACGCCGAGCTCACCGACGAGCTTCCGTACATGCAGCCGAACGCCTCGGTGCAGGTGCTGAGCGTGAACGGGAAGCCGTCGAGCTTGCAGCTCCCGGCGTCGGTCGAGCTCGAGGTCGTGGAGACGGAGCCGGGCGTCAAGGGGGACACGGTCTCGAACGTGACGAAGCCCGCGAAGCTCGAGACGGGCGCCGTCGTCAACGTGCCGCTCTTCGTCAACGTGGGCGATCGCCTGAAGGTCGATCCCCGCGAGGGCCGGTACATCTCGCGCGCCTAGGCGCGCCGAGCGGCCGCGATAGGCTCCGCGCCGTGCCGTCGCTCGCCGACACGACCATCCGCTTGCTCGGGCAGGAGCCGCTGGCGGGACGGGTTCCGACGGCGGAGCAGCTCCGGCTCGCGGAGATCCTTGACAAGGCCGGCTTCGCGTATCTCGAGGTCTCGGGCGGCGGTTGCTTCGACGCGGCGGTCAAGCGCGGCGTCGAGAGCCCGTGGGAGCGGATCCGCGCGCTCAAGGCCCGCGTCTCGACGCCGCTCGGCCTCGCGCTCCGCGGCCGTTTCCTCGTCGGCTCGCGCCCCGTCGACGCCGACTTCGCGCGGCGCTTCGTCGCCTCCGCTGCCGCGAACGGCATCGACGTCTTCCGGCTCCACGACCCGCTCAACGACGTCTCGAACCTGCGCGAGGCCGCCGAGGCGATCGTCGCCGCGGACAGGGACTTCGAGGCCGGGCTCGTCTACAGCCCCGGCCGCACCGGGGAGATCGAGACCCTGATCGAGCGCGCGCAGCTGCTGCCCGAGCTCGGGGCCGTGCGCGTGCTGCTCCACGACCCGACCGGCTCGCTGCAGCCGCACACCGCCGAGGAGCTCGTACGCGCGCTCGGCGACGCGAGCGGATTGCCCGTCGGCCTCTACGCCCAGGGAGCCGGCGGTAGCGCCCTCGCGGCTGCCCTGGCCGCGTCCCGCGCGGGCGCGCAGCTCATCGCCTGTGCGATCTACCCGCTCGCCCTGACGCTCCACCGGGTCTCGGGGGAGGCGCTCGCGGAGGCGCTCACCGGCACCGGGCTCGACCCCGGCGTCGACGTCGAGAGGCTGTGGGAGGCGACGGACCTCGTCGACGAGCACATCGGCGACGAGCTCGTGACGCCGCTCGTCCCGCGAATCGCGGTGCTCGCCGCGCGCCACGACCTGCCGGCGAGCGTCGTCGCAGGCATCGACCACTCGCTGCGGGCCGAGGGCGCCGGAGACAGGCTCGACGAGGTGCTCGAGGAGCTCGACCGGGTCAGGGCGGAGTCCGGCTGGCCGCCGCTCGCCTCGCCGATCGGCCAGGTCCTCGCGACGCAGGCGGTCATCAACGTCCTCTCGGCGAGCCGTTACCTCGTGGTCGTGGACGAGGTGCGCAGCCTCGTCGCGGGCGCCTTCGGCACTCCGCCCGCGCCGATCGACCCGGCGCTCGAGCGCGTCGTCCAGCTCACGACCGACCCCGAGAGCGAGGAGGACGTCACGCCTCCGCTGGACGAGGTGCGCGAGCAGGCCGGCGGCTTCGCGACGAGCGAGGAGGAGCTCCTCCTGCTGGGCCTGTTCCGCGAGGACGCCGAGCGCCTCCTCCGCGGCATCCGCGGCCGCGGCCGGCGCGACGACGAGCCTGCGGCCGGCGACGAGAACCGTGCCCAGCGCGTGCAGGAGATCGTGCGGATCGTCCAGGAGTCGGGGATCGGCGAGGTCACCATCGAGGAGGACGGGATGCGCATCTCGGTGCGTGCGACGCCCGACCTTCCTGCGGGCACGAGCGGGCCGGGCGAAGCACCGCTGGCGGTCCCCGAGCCGGACCTGCCCGCGGCGACCGCGGTCAGCGGGACGCTCGTCCGCGTCGAGTCGCCGATGGTCGGCACCTTCTACCGCGCGCCTCAGCCCGGAGCGCCGGCGTTCGTCGAGGTCGGCGACGTGGTCGCGCCTGGGCAGACTCTCTGCATTCTCGAGGCCATGAAGCTCATGAACGAGGTGAAGGCGGAGGTCGAGGGAGTCGTGCGGGGAGTGCACGCCGAGAACGCCGAGCCCGTGGAGTTCGGCCAGCTCCTCTTCGAACTCGAGCCGCTCGTGGGCCGTCCCGCCCTCTAGCGACGTCCTAGCTCTCGGCGATCGGCCGGCCCACGACTAGCACCTCGAGCAACTCCGGCTCGAGCCCGGCAAGCTCGGCGTCGGGACGGACGCGGAGGCCGTCGAGCGCTTTCGAGAAGAAGCAGCGGGCCGCCGCCGCGAGCACGACGTCCATGATCTCGGTGTCCGAGAGGCCGAGCTCGCGAAGAGGCTGCAGGTCCGTCTCGTCGATGGAGGTCGCGTCGTCCACGACCCGCTCGGCGAGGTCCATCACGGCGACGTCGACCGCGTCGAGTGGAGCGGTGCGGCGGTCGCGGGCGATGTCGGCGACCGGCTCGCCGAACTCGTCGCGCAGGACGCGCCCGTGCATGAGGCTGCAGTAGCTCGACCGCAGACGGCGCGCCGCGGCGAGCGTGGCGAGCTCGTAGCGGCGGAGATCCATCCCCGCCTTGATCGCTCCGTTCAGCTGCTGCCAGGCGGCGAAGACCTCGGGCCTCGGCTCGAAGGCGCGCTCCATGTTCGTGGTCACGCTCGGGGGGACGTCCACGGGCGGACCATAGACTCTGGCCGTGTTCGAACGAGTCCTCGTGGCCAACCGCGGCGAGATCGCCGTGCGCGTGATTCGGGCTCTGCACGAGCTCGGCATCGAGGCGGTCGCGGTGTACTCGACGGCGGACGAGCATGCGCTCCACGTCCGGCTCGCCGACCGCGCGGTGCGGATCGGCCCGCCCCCTGCGGCCGAGAGCTACCTCAGCATCCCGGCTCTCGTCGCCGCCGCCGAGACCACCGGCTGCGAGGCCGTCCATCCGGGCTACGGCTTCCTCTCCGAGAACGCCGGCTTCGTCCGCGCGTGCGAGGACAACGATCTCGTGTTCATCGGCCCGCCGGCAGAGGTGATGGAACGGATGGGCGACAAGGCGCGCGCGAAGGCCGAGATGCGCGCGGCGGGCGTGCCGCTCGTGCCCGGCACCGAAGGGATCGCGACGCCGGACGAAGCTCGCGCCGCGGCGGAGGAGCTCGGCTTCCCCGTCCTGCTCAAGGCGGCGGCCGGCGGCGGCGGCAAGGGCATGCGAATCGTGACGGAGCCCGGCGAGCTCGGCGGCGCCTACGAGCGTGCCTCCGCCGAGGCGCAGGCCGCCTTCGGGGACGGCTCGCTCTACGTCGAGAAGGTGATCACGCCCGCCCGCCACGTCGAGATCCAGGTGCTCTGCGACAACCACGGCCATTTCCTCACGTGCGGCGAGCGCGAGTGCTCGGTGCAGCGGCGCCACCAGAAGCTGATCGAGGAGTCGCCGTCGCCCGCGCTCGACGACGAGCGGCGCGAGGAGATGGAGGCCGCCGCCGAGCGTGCGTGCCGGCACATCGGCTACCGCAACGCAGGGACGTTCGAGTTCCTCGTCGGGCCCGACGGCTCGTTCTCCTTCATCGAGCTGAACGCACGCCTTCAGGTCGAGCATCCGGTGACCGAGGCCGTCATCGGCATCGACCTCGTCCGCGAGCAGGTCCGCATCGCCGCGGGCGAGCCGCTGGCCCACGGGGGCCGCGCGGGCCCACGCAGCGGCCACGCGATCGAGCTGCGGATCAACGCAGAGGATCCCTCCCGCGGCTTCGCGCCCGCGCCGGGCCTGATCGAGCGATTCCGGCCGCCGCTCGGGCCCGGTGTCCGCGTCGACACCTTCGTCGAGGAGGGGACGACGATCACGCCGTACTACGACTCCCTGATCGCGAAGCTGATCGTCGTCGACGGCAACCGCCGCCTCGCGATCAAGCGGGCCCGCCGTGCCCTGAGCGAGTTCGAGATCGTCGGCGTCCCCACCACGCGCGACGTCCTCGCCGACATCCTCGAGAGCGAGGAATTCGCAAGCGGTGAGTACTCGACCTCGTTCCTGGAGGAGGCCGGCGCACGGCTGCCGGCGCTGGCCGGCTCTTGAGCCGCGTCCTCGTGCAGGAGAGCGGGGGCCCGGTACGGGTGAGCGAGGCGGCGCTCACGGAGATCGTGCGCCGCGCGGTCGAGTCCGTCGAGGGTGCCCGGCTGCGGAAGGGCCGGCGGCGGCTCGGCGTCGAGCTCGGGGGCGGGCGCGCGCGGGCCGAGCTGCAGCTCGCCGTCGCGTACGGTCGCGTCCTTCCCGAGGTCTCGGCGGCGGTGCAGGAGCGCGTGGCCGACGCGCTCGCGCGGATGTTCGGCGTCGAGGTCGAGGCCGTCGACGTGACGGTGGAGCAGCTCGAGCGTGCCCGGTAAGGCCATCAGCCGTCGCGAGGCGCGGCGGGCCGCCGTCTTCATGCTCTTCCAGTGGGACGTCACGGGCCGGCCGCTCGGGTCGCTCTACGAAGGCGAGGTCGACAGCTACACGCGGCAGCTCGCGGACGCGGTGACCGAGCATGCCGAGGAGCTCGACGCGCGCATCACGTCGGCGTCCGACGACTGGACGGCGGATCGCCTCGGCGCGGTCGAGCGTAACGTCCTCCGCGTCGCGCTCGAGGAGCTCGACGAGCGCGAGGTGCCGGTGGAGGTCGTCCTCGACGAGGCGGTGACGCTTGCGAAGCGGTATGCATCCGAAGATGCTGGGAGGCTGGTGAACGGGATCCTGGGGAAGCTCGTGCGAGAGGGACAGTCGACATGACGGCCGCCGACGAGTCGTTGACGCGGGCCGAGGAGCTGCTCGCCCGGGTCGAGGCCGCGCGCGCGGAGCTCGAGCGGCTCTCCGAGGGAGAGGGCGGCTCGCCGGAGCGCGCGATCGAGCTGCTCGGCGAGCTGTCGGAGCTCGCGAAGGCCGTCGAGGAGGAGCTGGCCAGGGCGCAACGGGAGGCCGAAGCCGATGCCGGGGCCTGACTTGCACAGGCCTGACGAGCTGAAGGCGCTCGTCGAGGAGGCGCTCGAGCGGCTCGACCTCTGGCCCGAGCTGCACGGCCAGGCGACGTCCGTGCGCTACGCGCTCGAGGTGGGAGGCAAGCGGGTGCGCCCCGTGATCGCGCTCGCGGTCGGCGAGGCCCTCGGCGCGCCGGTCGGGCAGGTGATGCCGGCGGCGCTCGCCATCGAGCTAGTGCACACGTTCTCGCTCGTCCACGACGACCTGCCGGCGATGGACGACGACGAGGAGCGGCGTGGCCACCCGTCCACCTGGAAGAAGTTCGGGGAAGGCGTGGGCGTCCTCGCCGGGGACGCGCTCCTCGCCGAGGCGTTCCGTCTCGTGGCGCGGTACGAGTCGTCGGCCGTCGCGCGAGAGCTCGCCGAGGCGACGCTCGGCATGATCGGCGGCCAGTACCTCGACACGATGGTCGAGGGCTACGACCTCGCCGCTGTGCACCGGCTCAAGACGGGGCGGCTCTTCTACGCCTCGGTGACGATGGCGCTCTGGGCCGCGGAGCTCCGCGAAGAGGAGCAGGCGCCGTGGCGCGCGTTCGCGGAGGAGCTCGGGCTGCTCTTCCAGATCGTCGACGACATCCTCGATGCCGACGGCTACGTGCGCGAGCACGGGGCCGAGGGTGCGCGGCGCTTCGCCGACGAGGCCGCGGACAGGGCGCGCGGGCGACTCGACGAGGTGGAAGCGGACACGACGGTGCTCCGCGACATCGTCGACGGTCTCGCCGTCCGCACCGCGTAGCGATGAAGATCGTCGCCGTCGCGAGCGGGAAGGGCGGTGTCGGCAAGTCCACGGTGAGCCTCGGACTGGCTCGAGCGCTCGCGGCTCTCGGCTTCGCCGTCGGGCTGCTCGACGCAGATGTGTACGGGCCGGACATCCCGTTGATGCTCGGGCTCAAGCAGACACGCGATCTGCGCCGGTGGGAGCTCGGACGAGACCGGCGCTTCGGGGAGTCGCGCTCGAGCCCGTCGAGGTGCTCGGCCTCAAGGTGATGTCGGTCGGCTTTCTCCTGGCGGAGCGCCAGGCGTTCGAGATGCCGGCGCCGCTCGTCGGGCTCGCGGCGCGGCAGCTCGTTCACGACGTGCACTGGGGCGAGCTCGACTTCCTCGTGGTCGATCTGCCGCCCGGCACGGCGGACCTCCAGCAGCAGCTGTTCGCGAGCGAGGAGATCGCCGCCGCGATCGTCGTAGTCGGCCCGCAGGACGCGGCACATCTCGACGCAAAAAAGCTTGTCGCGGTGCTGCGCGACGCCGGTGTGCCGGTGCTCGGCGCGGTCGAGAACATGCGCGGGCTGCGCTGTCCGCACTGTGGCGAGGCGATCGAGGTGTTCCCGCCGGTCGCGCCGGAGCGCTCGCTGCTCGCAGAGCTCGAGCTGCTCGTCTCGATCCCGCTCGACCCCGGCTACGCGCGGCTCAACGGGATCGCACCGCCGTTCGCGGAGCTCGCGCGCCGGGTGGCCGAGAAGCTCGCGGGATGATCCGGTTCGACGAGGCGGCACATGCCGGGCCGGAGCATCTCGACCCGGCCTACGTCGAGGGCTACGAAGCGAAGGCCGGCCTCGATCTCGACGACGCGCTCGAGTTCCTGCACCGGCACGGCCTCGGTCCGGAGACGACGCTCGTCGATCTCGGCTGCGGAACGGGGCTGCTGGCCGCGGCCGCCGCCGGCGAGGCCCGGCGCGTGGTCGGCGTGGACCCGTCGCCGGCCATGCTCGAGGCCGCCCGCCGGCGGAGCGGGGAAGTCGAATGGGTCGAGGCCGGATTCCTCACGTATGAACACGAAGGCGAGCAGCCGCAGCTCGTCCACTCCCGGCACGCGCTGCACCACCTGCCCGACTTCTGGAAGGGCGTCGCGCTCGCGCGGATCCACGAGCTGCTCGCGCCGGCCGGGATCCTCGTTCTCCGCGACCTCGTCTACGCCTTCGCGCCGCGGGAGGCCGACGGGAGAATCGAGGAGTGGCTCGCCGGCGGGGCGCCTACTCCCGAGGAAGGCTGGACGCGCGACGAGCTCGAAGAGCACGTCCGGGACGAGCACTCGACGTTCTCGTGGCTGCTCGAGCCCTTGCTCGAGCATGCGGGCTTCGAGATCGTCGAGCGCGACGTCCGCGGCGGGATCTACGCGACGTACGTCTGCGCGCGGCGGTGAGGAAGCGCCTCGACGTCCTCCTCGTGGAGCGCGGCCTCGCGGAGTCGCGGGCGCAGGCGCAGGCGCTCGTGCTCGCCGGGCTAGTGCACGGCTACGACAAGCCCGGCCAGCAGGTGGACGACGACGCGGAGCTCGCGGTCGAGCGGCCGCCGCCGTACGTCTCGCGCGGCGGCGAGAAGCTCGCGCACGGTCTCGACGCCCTCGGCGTCGACCCAGCGGGCCTCGAGTGCATCGACGTGGGAGCCTCGACCGGCGGCTTCACCGACGTCCTCCTCCAGCGTGGTGCGTCGCGTGTAATCGCGCTCGACGTCGGCTACGGCCAGCTGCATCCGCGGCTTCGCGCCGATCCGCGCGTGACGGTGCTCGAGCGGACGAACGCGCGGACGATCACCGAGCTCCCGTTCGCCCCGCAGCTCACGGTCTGCGACGTCTCCTTCATCTCGGTAGTGCTCGCGCTGCCTCCGGTGCTGCGGCTCTGCTCCGCGGGCTGGCAAGCCGTCGTGCTCGTGAAGCCGCAGTTCGAGGCGGGCCGTGCGGACGTCGGCAAAGGAGGTGTCGTGCGCGACCCTGAGGTGCGGGGGCGCGTGGTGCGCGAGGTGGCCGAGGCGGCGCTGTCGTGGGGGGCGAGCGTGCTCGGCGTCGTAGACTCGGGGCTCCCGGGGCCGAAGGGGAACCGGGAGATCTTCGTGTATCTCGTGCATTCCGAGCAGCCGACGCTTCCCGATGACCTCGACGAGCGGATCGAGCACGCACTCGCCGGTTGAGACGGCGGCGATCGTCGCGCACGGCCGCATCGACGTTCGCGACGCGGTGGAGCGGGTTCGTGCGGTTGCCGAGCGCGTCGGCGTCGAGCTCGTCGACGAGCCCGAGCGTGCCGAGCTCGCGGTGGCCGTCGGCGGCGACGGGACGATCCTTCGCACGCTCGCGCGGCTGCTCGGGACGGGCATCCCGGTGATCGGGGTCAACTTCGGGCGAGTGGGGTTTCTCGCCTCGATCGCTCCGGAGCGGCTCGAGGAAGACCTCACACGCGTCTTCTCCGGCGAGTACCGGACGATCGAGCAGCCGACGCTCGAGGCGCAGCTCGACGGCACGACGTTCGTGGCGGTCAACGACGTCGTCGCCACGAGCTCGACGATCGGGCGGATGATCGAGCTCGGCTGGTCGATCGCGGGCGAGGACCTCGGTGTCGTCTCGTGCGACGGGATGATCTGCTCGACGCCCTCGGGCTCGACCGCGTACAACTTGTCAAACGGCGGGCCCGTCCTCGTGCGCGGGCTCGATGCGATGGCCATCACGTTCATCGCGCCGCACTCGCTCCACGCACGGCCGCTCGTCGTGCCGCGTGGCGCGGAGCTGATGGTGCGGAACGCAACGCCTGACGTGGGCGCGGAGGTCCTGGCCGACGGGCACCAGAGCGGCGACCTCGCGTCCGGGCAGACGCTGTCGATCCGGCTCGGCGAAGAGCGGAGCCTGCTCGCCACGCTGCCGGAGACGACGTTCTTCGTCCGCTACCGCGAGACGTTCACCCCCTAGCGATGGAACGGGAGCTTCGTGAGGAGACCGGCCTCGAGCTGCCACTGGGGCGGGTCGACTCGCCGAACCCGGAGGTGGCCCTGTATGTCGCGGAAGCTCATGCGGGCTCCGAGATCACCGTCGACGCCGAGCACGACGCACACCGATGGCTGCCACTCGAGTCTGCGGCCGGGCTCTGCCTGCCTGTGACCGTTGCGGACGGGCTCCGGGCGGTCGCGGCTTCTTTGGCCTGATCGAAACGGCCAATGGGCGGCGTCGGCCGCCGGGTCTACGATCGCTCTCGTGCTCCGCCGGCTCCGAATCGAGAACCTCGTCCTGATTCGCGAGGCCGAGCTCGAGCTCGCGCCCGGGCTGAACGCGATCACGGGGGAGACCGGAGCCGGCAAGACGATCCTGGCGCAGGCGCTCGGCCTCCTGCTCGGCGCGAAGGGCGACGACTCGTACGTCGGTGCCGCCTGTGAGGAGGCATACGTCGAGGCCGAGCTCGACTTGCCAGACGAGCTCGAGGAGCTCGGCGAGCTGCGACCGGAGGACGAAGACACGCTCGTCGTTTCCCGCCGCGTCTTCGGCGACGGCCGGACCCGCGCCTACGCCTGGGGTAGGGCGGCCGCGCGCGAGGACGTGGCCTCCACGGTGGAACGGGTCGTCGCCATGTCCGGTCAGTTCGAGCAGCGCCGGCTCGCGCGCCCGTCGTACCAGCTCGAGGTGCTCGACCGCTTCTGCGGCGAGGAGCAGCTCACCCGCCGGGCCGCGGCGCGAACCGCGTGGCGTGACGTCCAGGCAGCCCGTCGGCGCCACGACGAGCTGACGGCGAACGCGGCGCGCGCCGAGGCGCGGCTCGCCGAGCTGCGTGCCCTCGTAGAGGACACGGGCGAGATGGCGCCCGGCGCCGAGGAGCGGCTCCGCACCGAACGCGAGCGGCACCGGCACGTCGCCGAGCTCGCCGACGGGGCCGCCGCGGCCGCGGCGGCACTCGCGCCGGACGACGGCGAGGGAGCGACCGGCCTCGTGGCCCTCGCGGAGCGCTCGATCGCCCCGCTCGAGCGCCTCGCGCCCGAGCTGCAGCGCGCAGGCGACGAGCTACGCGACGTCGAGCTGCGCCTGCGCGAGACGGCATCCGATCTGCACGGTTTTCTCGCCTCGCTGGAGGCCGAGCCGGGGCGCCTCGAGCAGCTCGAGGGGGATCTCGACCGGATCGCCGAGGCGAAGCGCCGCTTCCGCTGCGCGACGTACGAGGAGCTGCTGGCGCGGCGCGAGGAGGCGCTGGCCGAGCTCGCTGCGCTCGAAGAGGGCTCGGATCCGGCCGAGATCGCCGCGCGCGAGCTCGCGGCGGCCGAAGAACGTGTCGGGGCGCTCTGCCTCGAGCTGCGCGCCGAGCGGAACGCGGCGGCTCCGGCGTTCGCGGATGCGGTTGCCGCCGAGCTGCGCGGCGTCGGCATGGGCGACGGCGAGTTCGTCTGCGAGCTCCGCGAGCGCGCCGAGGCCGGTGCCACGGGGGCCGACGAGGCCGTCTTCCTCGTCCGCCCGAACTCGGGCCTTCCCTTCGCGCCTGTCGCGGAGACTGCCTCCGGCGGCGAGCTCTCGCGGATCGCGCTCGCGCTTGCGGCCGTGGCCGGAGGGGACACGCTCGTCTTCGACGAGATCGACGCCGGCATGGGCGGCGAGACGGCCCACGCCGTCGGGGGATTGCTCCGGCGCCTCGCCGAGCACGCCCAGGTCGTCACGATCACACACCTCCCTCAGATCGCGGCGCTCGCCGACCGGCACTTCCGCGTGGAGAAGACCGCCGGCGCCCCCACGCACACGCGGATCGAGCAGCTCGGCGCCGAGGAGCGGAAGGCCGAGCTCGGGCGGATGCTCGGCGGGCAGGAGTTCATCGCCGCGCTCGTCGCCCCGGCCGCGGAATAGGCTCCGACCGCAGCGGGTGCTACCCTGGAATCCCGTGAGCGCACGGGCCCCGAAGTACGTCTTCGTGACCGGGGGAGTTGTCTCCGCGCTCGGGAAAGGCATCGTCGCCGCGTCGCTCGGTCGGCTCCTCAAGGCCCGCGGCCTACGCGTGCAGCTGCAGAAGTTCGATCCATACCTCAACGTCGACCCCGGGACGATGAGCCCGTTCCAGCACGGGGAGGTCTTCGTCACCGAGGACGGGGCGGAGACCGACCTCGATATCGGCCACTACGAGCGCTTCGTCGACGAGAACTTCCTCCGCAGCGCGAGCCACAGCGCCGGCGCGATCTGGGACACCGTCCTGCGCAAGGAGCGCAAGGGCGACTTCCTCGGCGCGACCGTGCAGGTGATTCCCCACATCACGAACGAGATCAAGGCGCGCATCCGCCGCGCCGCCGAGGCGAGCCCGACGGACGTCGTCATCTCGGAGATCGGCGGCACCGTCGGCGACATCGAGTCGCAGCCGTTCCTCGAGGCGATCCGGCAGTTCCGGCGGGAGGTCGGCCCCGAGAACGTCGTCTACGTCCACGTGACGCTCGTGCCGTTCATCGAGGCGGCCGGCGAGCTGAAGACGAAGCCGACACAGCACTCGGTGAACGAGCTCCGCCGGATCGGCATCCACCCGGATGTCGTCGTCTGCCGCTCGCACGAGGAGCTCTCGCGCGACATCCGGGACAAGATCGCGCTCTTCGCCGACGTCGATCCCGGCGCGGTCGTCGCGAGCCCCGACGTGCCGGACGTGTACGAGGTGCCGCGCGTCCTCGAGGGCGAGGGGCTCGACAGGCTTGTCGGCGAGCGACTGGGGCTCGAGCTCGGGCCGCCGGACCTGTCCGACTGGGACGAGTTGCTCGAGCGGGTACACAGCCGCCGCGAGGTCGTCGAGATCGCGCTCGTCGGCAAGTACGTGAAGCTGCAGGACGCCTACCTCTCGGTCCACGAGGCGCTGAAGCACGCCGGGCTCGAGCATGGCTGCGCCGTCCGCGTCCGGTGGGTCGACGCCGAGGACATGTCCTACGAGGAGGCGGCGGAGCTGCTCGAGAACGTCGACGGTGTTCTCGTGCCGGGCGGCTTCGGCTCGCGCGGCTGGGAAGGGAAGATCCTCGCCTGCCGGGTCGCGCGGGAGCGCCGCATCCCGTACCTCGGCATCTGCCTCGGGATGCACGTCGCCGTGTCGGAGTTCGCGCGGCACGTGGTCGGCCTCGACGGGGCCAACTCCACCGAGATGGATCCCGAGACGCCCTATGCGGTCATCGACCTCCTGCCCGAGCAGAAGGGAATCGAGGACCTCGGCGGCACAATGCGCCTTGGCGCGCAGGCGGTCGAGGTTGCCGAAGGCACGCGGGCTCGGGAGCTGTACGGCGACGCGACGATTCACGAGCGGCACCGGCATCGTTACGAGGTCAACAACGCGTACCGCGACCGGCTGGTCGAAGGCGGCCTCGTCGTGAGCGGAACCTTCCAGGAAGGCCGGCTCGTCGAGATCGTCGAGCTGCAGGATCACCCCTGGTTCGTGGCGAGCCAATTCCATCCGGAGTTCAAGTCGCGGCCGACCAGGGCGGCGCCGCTCTTCCGCGGCTTCGTGGGCGCTGCGCTCGACCGCTCGCGTGCTCGGTCCGGCGAGCGCGTCGCGGTCTAGTAGTTCCTTCGTAGGATCGGCTCGTGTCCGAGGCGGTCGACCTCTTCCTCGAGCTCACGGCGATCCCGAGCCCGCCCGGCGAGGAACGCGGGGTGGCGGATGTCGTGCTGCGCTATCTGCGTGGTCTTGGACTCGAGCCGGACGAAGATTCTTGCGGGCCGCTCATCGGCTCCACCGCCGGCAACGTCTACGCGAGGGTCGAGCCGGATGCGGAGGGGAGGCCGCTCTTCCTCTGCGCGCACATGGACACCGTGCCGCCGGACGGAAACCTCGAGCCCGTTGTCGACGACGGCGTGGTCAGGAACGCGGGAGGCACCATCCTCGGTGGCGACAACAAGGCTGCCGTCACGGCGATGCTCGAGGGCGTGCGGCGGGTGCTCGCGGAGGGAGTGCCGCAGGCAGGCATCGAGCTCGTCTTCACCCCGCAGGAAGAGGTGGGCCTGATCGGTGCGAACGCCTTCGACCACGAGCGGCTCCAGGCGCAGGTCGGCTACGTCTACGACCAGGAGGGGGCGATCGGCGAGGTCGTCCTCGGCGCGCCGTGGTCGAGGTCGATGGAGGTGCGCTTCCACGGCCGCTCGGCGCATGCCGGGATGGCCCCTGAGGAAGGTCGTTCGGCGATCCAGGCGGCGGGGAAGGCGATTGCGGACCTGCGCCTGGGCCGGGTCGACGAGCTGACGACCGCGAACGTCGGGACGATCACGGGCGGTACGGCCGGCAACGTCGTCCCGGAGTGGTGCACCTTCCTCGCCGAGGCGCGTTCCCACGACGAGGCGAAGCTCGGCGAGCTGGTGCAGGAGATGCTCGACGCGTTCTCCTTCGCCGCGACCGAGACGGAATGCGAGGTCGAGACGACGATGCGCAAGAGCTACGACGGCTACCGGCTGAAGCGGGACGAGCCGGCCGTGGCGCTCGCAGCGGCGGCGTTCGCCCGGTGCGGGTTCGAGCCGCGCTACGGGCTGTCCGGGGGCGGAGCCGACGCGAACGTGTTCAACCAGCGTGGCCGCCGGTGCGTGAACCTCTCCCATGGAGTGTTCGGCTTCCACACCCCCGACGAGCACGTCTCGGTCGCGGACCTCGAGGCGATGGTCGAAGTCACGGTCGCGCTTGTCGAGACGGCGCGGGCGTGAGCCTCGAGCCGGACTCTGCACGGCGCGTGTGGGAGGGAGGGCTGCTCGGGCTGACGGTCGAGAACTGGGGCGGTCACGAACGCGAGATCGTCGAGCATCCCGGCGCGGTTGCGATCGTGGCGGTGGACGGGCAGGGCTACGTCGCGCTGGTCCGGCAATTGCGCGAGGCGACGCGGAGGCACTTGCTCGAGTTGCCTGCGGGCACCGCCGAGCCCGGTGAGACGCCGCTTGAAACGGCGCGGCGGGAGCTGCAGGAGGAGTGCGGCCTGACCGGCGGTGAGTGGCGCGAGCTGGCGGTGTTCTGGACGACACCTGGCTTCTGCCGCGAGCGGATGCACCTCTTCGCGGCCGAGGGCGTCCAGCGCGGCGAGGCCGCTCCGGCGGAGGACGAGGAGCTCGAGCTCGTCCGCTGGCAAGTCTCCGAGATCGGCGACCGGCTGGACGAGATCGAGGACGCGAAGACGCTCGCCGGTTTGCTGCTCTATCTCACGAACCGCCCGCAAGGGCCTGTCCGCGCGGGGCGGGCACTTCGCTGACACCCCCACCCAGGGTGGGGAGCTGACCCTCCGCCCTCGCCGCCGACGCTATCGGACGCTCCGTGGCGAATCCCTGACGGCCGGTCGCGAGTCGCTGCCAAGTCTCTCGCGGCTTCTTGGCGCGCGGCCGGGGAGATAGTGTCTTCGGGCCTTGCGCATCGGTGTCCCGAAGGAGATCAAGACCGACGAGTACCGCGTGGCGCTGACGCCTGCGGGCGCTCGCGAGCTGATCCAGCGCGGCCACGAGGTCTTCGTCGAGGCGGCGGCGGGGGAGGGGAGCGCGTTCCCCGACGAGCAGTACGAGCGGGCCGGAGCCCGCATCGTCTCGGTCGACGAGGCTTGGAACGAGGCCGACCTCCTGCTCAAGGTCAAGGAGCCGATCGAGCCGGAGTATTCGCGCTTGCGGGAAGGTCTCGTGCTCTTCACGTATCTGCACATCGCCGCCGACGAACCGCTCACGCGTGCGCTCGCCGACAGCGGTATCGCGGCTGTCGCCTACGAGACCGTCGAGACCGACGACCACCGGCTGCCGCTCCTTGCCCCGATGAGCGAGATCGCGGGGAGGCTCGCTCCACAGGCCGCGGCCCATTTCCTCGAGAAGCCGCTCGGCGGTCGCGGCGTCCTGCTTGCGGGCACCCCTGGCGTCCAGCCCGGTCACGTCGTCGTGCTGGGCGGCGGCATTGTCGGTTACAACGCGGCGATCATTGCTCTGGGCCTGGGTGCGCGCGTCACCCTCCTCGAGCGCTCGATCGACAGGATGCGGCACCTGGACGAGATCCTCTCCGGACGCGTGAGCCTGTTGATGTCCTCGAGCCTCGAGATCGAGCAGACGATCGTGCACGCCGACGTCGTCATCGGCGCCGTCCTCATTCCGGGCGCGCGCGCGCCGAAGCTGATCAGCCGCGCGATGCTCTCGGAGATGCAGCCAGGCGCCGTCGTCGTCGACGTCGCTATCGACCAGGGCGGCTGCATCGAGACGGCACGGCCGACGACCCACTCGGAACCGGTCTACGAGGTCGACGGGATCGTCCACTACTGCGTCGCCAACATGCCGGGTGGCGTGCCGGTGACCTCGACGAAGTCACTCACGAACGCGACGCTTCCCTACGTCGAGGCGATCGCCGACCACGGACTCGCGGAGGCCGTGGCGAGCGACCCTTCCCTCGGGCGCGGCGTCAACGTCCTCGACGGGAAGATCACGCACGAAGCGGTCGCAGAGGCGCACGGCCTCGACTACACGCCGCTCGGGGACGTGCTTCCGCTCGCCGCGGTCTAGCTCTGCGCCGGGCTGTCGGGCTTGCGCGACGGCGTCAGCCTGACGACGACCCACGTCACGCCGGCCGCGACTCCGACGATCGCGAGGACGTAGCCGACGAACGCAAGGAGGCCGAGAGCGGTCGACACCGCTACCTAGAATAGCCCGGTGGCCAGGGCGTGCGTCATCGTGCTCGATGCCGTCGGCGCCGGCGAGCTGCCGGACGCCGGAGACTACGGGGACGAGGGCTCGGACACCCTAGGCAACGTCGCGCGAGCGGTCGGCGGCCTCGATCTGCCGAGCCTCGAGGCGCTCGGTCTCGGCAACGTCGAGCCTCTCGAGGGCTGCCCACCGCAGCCGGGCGCGCCCGCGGTGGCGGGACGGCTTTTCGAGCGATCGAAGGGGAAGGACACGACTACGGGGCACTGGGAGCTGATGGGGGTCGTCACCGCCCAGGCCTTTCCGACGTACCCGCACGGCTTCCCGCACGACGTGATCGACCCGTTCATGCACCGCACCGGTCGGGGGGTGATCGGCAACAAGGCCGCCTCCGGGACGGAGATCATCAACGAGCTGGGGGAGGAGCACCAGCGGACCGGCAAATGGATCGTCTACACCTCGGCCGACTCGGTCTTCCAGATCGCTGCCCACGAAGACACCGTTCCGCTCGACGAGCTGTATGCGGCCTGCGGGGCGGCACGCGAGATCCTCACCGGCAAGCACGCCGTCGGGCGCGTCATCGCGAGGCCGTTCACCGGCGAGCCCGGCAACTACGTCCGGACGCCGAACCGGCACGATTTCTCGCTCGAGCCGCGGAGGCCGAACTACCTGACGCTCGTCCGCGAGGCGGGCCGGAAGGTATACGGCGTCGGCAAGATCGGCGACATCTTCGCCGGCTGCGACATCGACGAGTCCCTGCCGACGAAGTCGAACATCGAGGGGATCCAGCAGACCGAACGCCTCCTGCGCGAGATCGACGACGGGTTCGTGTTCGTCAACCTCGTCGAGACGGACATGCTCTGGGGCCATCGCAACGATCCCGTCAACTTCCACCGCTGCCTGCAGGACTTCGACTACCGGCTTCCCGATCTGCTCGACGCGCTCCGGTCCGGCGATCTTCTCGTCATCACGTCGGACCACGGCTGCGATCCCACGACGCCGTCGACTGACCACTCCCGCGAGCACGCGCTCCTCCTCGCCTACGTCGAAGGGCGGAACGCAGCCGGACAGGTCCACGAAGGCGAGTTCGCGGATGTCGGAGCGACCGTGAACGCGTGGCTCGGCGGCAAGGCGCCCTCGCGCGGGATTCCGGGGCAGCCCGTCGTCACCCCGTAGGCGCCCGGCGGGCTCGCGCCACCTGACTACGCTGGCCCCATGCCGGAGCTGCCGGAGGTCGAGAGCGTCCGCAGGCAGTTGGAGCCCGCGCTCCTGGGTCGGCGCTTCGAGCAGGTGCGCATCGACGACGCGCGGCTGGTTCGGCCCTACGACCCGGCCGAGGTGGCGGCCGAGCTGGAGGGAGAGCGGGTCACGGCCCTAGAGAGGCGCGGCAAGTATCTGGTTGTTCGGTTCGAGAGCGGACGGGTTCTCCTGATTCACCTCCGGATGACGGGAAGCCTGTTGCGCGCGCCGGATGGGTCGCTCCCGGACGACCAGCATCGGCGGGCTGTTGTCAGGCTAGACGACGGATCGGACGTCGCGTACCGAGACGTCAGGCGCTTCGGAACCTGGCTCTTGCTCGAGCCCGGGGAGGCCGAGCCGTACCTCGGAGCGCGCGTCGGCGACGAGCCGCTCGACACGCTCTTCACCGCCGCTCGGCTTGGCGAGCGGCTTGCGGGCCGCCGCACGTCGTTGAAAGCCGCCCTCCTCGACCAGCGTACGCTCGCAGGGCTCGGGAACATCTATGCCGACGAGGCGCTCTGGCGTGCGCGCCTCAGTCCGCTGCGCCCCGCTTCCGCTCTCGACCGCGCGGAGTTACGGCGGCTCCACCGGGGCATCCGTGCCGCGCTCGAGCACGGTCTCGCACGGCAGGGATCAACGCTACGCGACTACCGGCTGCCGGACGGCAGCGGAGGCTCGATGCAGGACGAGTTCCGCGTCTACGGCCGGCGCGACGAGCCGTGCGACCGCTGCGGCACGCCGATCGCCCGCACCCAGGTTGCAGGGCGGACGACCTGGTTCTGCCCGACATGCCAGCCGACGCCGTCCGCTCAGGCGGCGAGGATCTCGTCGAGGCGGCCCTCGCGGTCGAGGCGCCAGAGCTCGGTGTAGCCGCCGATCGGACGTCCGTCGATCAGGATCTGGGGCACGGTCCAGCCTCCGGTCGCCTCGAACACCGTCTGCCGGAAGGCGGGATCGTCGTCGAGCGAGACCTCTTCGTACGGGAGCCCGCGAGACTGGAGGAGCGTCTTCGCGCGAACGCAGAAGCCGCACCAGCGCGTCGTATAGATCCGAATGCGTGGCATTACGGTTTACAACGAAGAAAGCCCTCCAAGTGTTCCCCGGTGCCGTCCCTAGACTCCAACGGGCATGGCCGAACGGACGTACAGCACGGAAGCCGTGGTGCTCCGGTCGATCCGGCTCGGAGAGGCCGACCGCGTGCTCCACCTCTACACCCAGGCGCACGGCCGGGTCGGCGCCGTGGCGAAAGGCGTCCGCAAGACGAAGTCGCGCTTCGGGGCGCGCCTCGAGCCGCTCTCGCACGTCGAGCTCGTCCTCCACCGCGGCCGCGGCGAGCTCGAGACGGTGACGGCGGCGCAGCTCGTCCGCTCGCACCGCGAGACGCGGGAGGACTACTACCGGTTCTCGGTCGGGATGATCGGAGCGGAGGCAATGCTGCGGCTGTTCAGCGAGGAGGAGGGGAACGAGCGGGCGTTCGGCGCAATCAGCCGCTTCCTCGACCTCCTCGACAGCGAGCCGCACGCAACGGAGCGGCCGGCCCTCGACCCACTGGGGCTCGCGTTCCAGCTGAAGTTGCTCTGGCTCGCGGGCTACCTGCCGCACGTCTCGGCCTGCGCCGAGTGCGGGATCGAGCGGGAGCCTCTCGTCGGCTACTCGACGCGCGCAGGCGGAGCGGTCTGCGCGCGCTGCGCGCCGGCGACCGAGGCGCTGGCGCTGGCCCCCGACGGGATCGCCGGCATCGAGGCGCTCCTCGCTGGGCCGCTCGCGGAGGCGCCCGGTCTAGGCCTCTCGGAACGAGCCCGGCGCGACGTTCTGCGCGTGATCACCGCTTCGTACGAGTACCACGGCGGGTTCCGCCTGCGAACCCTGAGCCGCAGCGCCTGATCAGCCGGCGTAGCCGAACGCCCCGAAGTGCAGCGTGCCCTGCTCGCACACGCTCGTGGGCGGCTTGATCGCCGCCTCCGTCACGCCGCCGCCTTCGGCGCTCAGCTGAAATGTGTGTGCCTGCGGCTGGCACGAGCCCGACTGCGAGTCACCGGTCCCTGGGACGTCCGGCGAGAACCGCGCCTGAGCCGTCGCGGAAGCACCGGGCGGGAGCAAGACCTGGCGCTTTCCGCCTCCCGCTGCCTTGACATGGGTGGGCAGTGCCGTCCCGTCCGAGCTCAGTAGCGTCCCGGACGGGGCGCCTCGGACGGAGCATGTACTCGGCGAGGAGTTCTTGACCGTCAGGGCGTAGGCGATCTGGCCGGCTCCGGCGCTGCCCGGGATGAGGGCGAACGTGGCGGCGAGCTGCGTTCCGGTGCAGGGCTTTGCCGACGCAACCGACCGGGTCGTCGTCACCGTCTTCGTCGTCGTCACGGCCTGCGTGCGGACGACGGTCACGGTCTTCGCCCCGCCGCCCAAGCCGCAACCGGCTGCGGTCAGCGCGACTGCGGCGAGACCCAGTCCCGCTCGAGCGCGTCGTCCAGCCACTCGCGTACTCCCCCGATCGGAAGCCGTTCCTGGGCGAGCGAGTCGCGATCCCGGACGGTGACCGTCTCGTCCTCGAGCGTCTGGTCGTCGATGGTGAAGGCCCACGGCGTCCCTATTTCGTCCTGGCGCCGGTAACGCCTGCCGATCTGGCCGCTGTCGTCGTGCTCGACGAGGTAGTGGCGGCGGAGCTCCTCGTAGAGCGCACGTGCGCGCGTCGACATCCCTTCGTCCCGTGGGACGAGCGGCAGAATCGCCGCCTTCACGGGCGCCACCTGCGGATGGAGCCGGAGGACGACGCGCTCGCGATCCGAGACGACCTCCTCGTGGTACGCATCGCACAGCAGCGCGACGAAGATGCGCTCGATGCTCACGGCCGGCTCGACGACGTACGGGGTGTAGCGGTTGCCGTCCGGGTCGATCCATTCGAGCTTCGTGCCCGAGTGCTCGGTGTGTTGCGTGAGGTCGTACGCGCCGCGGTTGGCGACGCCCTCGAGCTCCTGCCAGCCGATCGGGTAGAGGTACTCGATGTCGCTCGTCGCGCTCGAGTAGTGGGAGCGCTCCTCCGCCGAGTGTTCGCGTACGCGGAGGTTCTCGTCGCGCAGGCCGAGCCCTCGGTGCCAGGCGAGCCGCTGTTCGATCCAGTACTCGTACCACTGCGTGACGTCCGCCGGGGGGACGAAGAACTCCATCTCCATGTGCTCGAACTCGAGGACGCGGAAGAGAAAGTTGCCCGGGGTGATCTCGTTCCGGAACGACTTGCCGGTCTGGGCGATCCCGAAGGGAGGCTTACGCCGGGCGAGCTGCGCCACGTTCTTGAAGTTGACGAAGATTCCCTGTGCGGTCTCCGGCCGAAGGTAGGCGATCGAGCTCGCGTCGCGGAGCGCACCGACGTGCGTCTCGAACATGAGGTTGAACTGGCGGGCCTCGGTCAGATCGCAGTCGGGCGTCTCGCCGGGGCGCTTGCTCGGCTTGCGACCGCAGCGGCCGTCTTCGAGCTTGTCCGCGCGGAAGCGGAGCTTGCAGGTGCGGCAATCCACGAGCGGGTCTGCAAACACCTCGACGTGGCCGGACGCTTCCCACACGCTCGGGTTGAGGATGATCGCGGAGTCGAGGGCGACGATGTCGTCCCGCTCCTGCACCATCGCGCGGAACCAGAGCGAGCGGATGTTGTTCTTCATGAGCACGCCGTAGTGGCCGTAGTCGTACGTCGAGCCGAGCCCGCCGTAGATCTCGGAGGACGGGAAGACGAACCCGCGGCGGCGGCAGAGGGAGACGATCGTCTCCATCGTCACGGGTTGCGCCGTCTCGCTCATGGGCGGAGGTTACCCCCGGCCCTTCCAACATTTCGGGGCGAACTTGCAAGGGCGTCGACACGTGTGCCGACGTACGCTCATCTCCCCGGGTGGGTGGGGGTTTGGGACGGGACCAAGAGGCGCTCCCGGTTACGCTGAGTGCCCATGCCGAACCCGCCGGTCGAGCTTCACGTCGTCTCCGACGCCACCGGTGAGACCGCGGCGCGACTCGTCCAGGCACTCGAGGCGCAGTTTCCCGAGCAGGAGTTCGTCGAGATCCGCCACCCGCGCGTCGAGTCCGAGGACGACCTCCACCTCGCGGTCAACCGGATGCGCGGCCGGCCGGCGGTCGTCGTCTACACGCTCGTGCAGCCTCAGCTCCGCGAGGCGATGCGGACCCTCTGTCGCCGCGCGCGCCTGCACTACTGCGACCTACTGGGCCAGCCGATCGACGCCGTCGCGCGCGTATCCGGCCAGGCGGCGAAGATGACCCCGGGCTCACGTCCGCCCCTCAACTCCGCCTACTTCAAGAGGATGGAGGCGATCGAGTTCGCCGTCCGCTACGACGACGGCGTCGCGCACGGCCTCCACGACGCGGACGTCGTGCTCGTCGGCGTCTCGCGCACCTCGAAGACACCGCTCTCGATCTACCTCGGCTACCTCGGGCACAAGGCCGCGAACGTTCCCGTCGTGAAGGGAATCGCGCCGCCTCCAGAGCTGTTCGAGGTCGACCAGGCCAAGGTCGTCGGCCTGACGATCGACCCGGACCGGCTCGCCGAGATCCGCCGGGCGCGCGTGCGGGCGATGGGTGCGCCGGGCCGGAACAGGCAGTACGCGGAGCTCGCCGAGATCTACGAGGAGCTCGAGGAGGCGGCGAAGCTCCACCGCCGCCTCGGCTGCCCCGTCATCGACATCTCGGAGCTGTCGATCGAGGAGACGGCCCACCGCATCCTTCGCGTGGTCGAGGAGCGCGCGAGCGAGGCCAAGGCGCAGGCTGCCCGGTGACGCAGCGGGCTCCGAAGCCGCGGATCCCGCTGTGGCGCTGGGCGCTCTGGTCAGTCACCCTGCTCGTGGGCGACTTCGTCTTCTACGTTCTCTTGACCCCGGTCTGGATCGGGCTCCGCACGCTCGCGTGGGTCGCCGAATACCGCGCGCGGCGCCGGCCGACTACGCAGTGAGGACGCGCGTCTCGAGCGCCCCCTCGCCGGCGGCGTCGACGCGGTAGCCGCCCGAACCGTCGGCGGAGGACACCACCTCGACGAGCTCGGTGCCGTCGAACCGTGCCGCCGCGGCGTCGTCGAGCGCGATGCCCGGCGGGAAGCCGTTGCCGACGAGCTCGCAGTACACGGGCCGCCGCAGGTCCTCGCCGTCGTAGTGGGGACAGGCACTGCCGGGGAGGAAGCCGAGCCCGTCGCGCATGCCGGCGAGCTGCGGTCCGAACGAATCGGTCACACCCGCCTCGAACCAGCAGATCATCCCGGCGCTCCAGCCGAAGAGGACGACTCCCGCTTCCCACGCTTCCCGCAGGATCCGGTCGAAGCCGTGCACGCGCCAGACCGCGAGCAGATTCGCGGTATTGCCGCCGCAGACGAGGATCGCATCGTGTGAGAGCGCAAGCTCGCGGAGGTTCTCAGGCGGCCACGGCCAGAACGAGAAATGCGTCAGCTCACCCGGGAGCTCGAGCGGCGGGCCGTCGTAGTTCGGCGTCGCCGTGCCGTCGACGAGAATCCGCCGGCCGCGCGCGAGGCCGAGCACGTACTCCACGAGTGCGGAGCCGGGGAAGCCGCCCATGCCGACGATGGTTTGACGGTTCATCGTGGGCCGTATGACAACATCTGCGGCCCCATGACGCGCTACGTCTACGACTTCGACGAGCCCTCGGAGGGGGGCCGCGACCTTCTCGGCGGCAAGGGGATCGGGCTCGCCGAGATGACGCAGCTGGGAATCCCCGTCCCCGCCGGCTTCACGATCACGACCGATGCCTGTCGCGCGTTCATGGCCTCGGGCGGCAACGTCGAGGGGCTCGACGAGGAGGTAGCGGAGCACCTCGCGCGGCTCGAGGAACGGACGGGGAAGCGCTTCGGCGACGCCGAGGATCCGCTGCTTGTCTCCGTCCGCTCCGGCGCCGCGATCTCGATGCCGGGGATGATGGACACGATCCTCAACGTCGGGCTCAACGACGACTCCGTCGCGGGCCTCGCGCGCACGACCGGGAACGACGAGTTCGCGCGGGACTGCTACCGGCGGCTGATCCAGATGTTCGGGGAGACCGTCGACGACGTCCCGCACGAGCGGTTCAGCGTCGACGACTCCGTCGAGCAGGCGCGGGAGATCTATGAGCGCGAGACCGGAAACGGCTTTCCGCAGGACGCCCGTGCGCAGCTGCGGCGCGCGATCGTTGCCGTCTTCGAGTCCTGGAACTCGTCGCGTGCGCAGGTCTACCGGCGCATGTACGGCATCCCCGACGACCTGGGCACGGCCGTGAACGTCGTCCAGATGGTGTTCGGCAACAAGGGCGAAGACTCGGCGACCGGGGTCTGCTTCACGCGCGACCCCTCGACCGGGGAGCAGGGCGTCTACGGCGAGTACCTCGTCAATGCCCAGGGGGAGGACGTCGTCGCAGGGGTGCGCACGCCGCAGCCGCTCGCCGAGCTCCGCGACCGGATGCCGGAGGCCTACGACCAGCTTCTCGAGACGATGGGCGCCCTCGAGCGCCACTACCGCGACATGCAGGACATCGAGTTCACGATCGAGCAGGGGCACCTCTACCTCCTGCAGACCCGCACCGCGAAGCGAACGGCCGCCGCTGCGATCAAGTGCGCGGTCGACATGACCGGCGAGGGCCTCATCGAACGCGAGGAGGCCGTTTCGCGGATCGACCCGACGCAGCTCGACCAGCTTCTCCATCCACGCCTGGACCCCGACGCCGAGTTCGAGGTCGCGGCCCAGGGGCTCAACGCCTCGCCTGGCGCTGCGTGCGGCAAGATCGTGCTCGACGCCGACAGCGCCGAGGAGCGCGGAAAGGCCGGCGAGTCGGTCATCCTCGTGCGCTGGGAGACGACGCCCGACGACATCCACGGCCTGATCCAGGCGAAGGGCGTGCTGACCGCGCACGGCGGCATGACCTCGCACGCGGCCGTCGTCGCGCGCGGGATGGGGAAGCCGTGTGTCGCCGGCTGCGAGGGCCTGGACATCGACACGGGGGCAAAGACCGTCCGCCTGGGCGGGCACCAGCTGAGCGAAGGCGACGTGATCACGATCGACGGCGGCACGGGCCGGGTGATCGTCGGCGAGATTCCGCTCGTCCCGCCTTCGATCAACGAGGACTTCGAGACCATCCTCGAGTGGGCCGACGACCTGCGACGCCTCAAGGTGCGCGCGAACGCCGACAACGCCGACGACGCCGCGAAGGCGCGGGAGTTCGGCGCGCAGGGCATCGGGCTCTGCCGCACCGAGCACATGTTCTTCGGCGAGGAGCGGCTGCCCGTCGTGCAGGAGATGATCCTCGCTCGCGACGAGGCAGGTCGCCGCGACGCGCTCGACCGGCTCCTTCCGTTCCAGCAGTCCGACTTCGAGGGGATCTTCGAGGCGATGGCCGGCCTGCCCGTCACGATCCGGCTGCTCGACCCGCCGCTCCACGAGTTCCTGCCGCCGCTCGAGGAGGCGCGCGACTCGCGGATGCGGCAGCGGATCCGCGCCCTCTCCGAGTCGAACCCGATGCTCGGCACACGCGGTTGCCGGCTCGGAATCCAGTGGCCCGAGGTCTACGAGATGCAGGTGCGGGCGATCGCGCGGGCGGCGAAGGCCGTACAGGAGCGTGGGGGAGACGCACCGCTCGTCGAGATCATGCATCCGCTCGTCGGCTTCCGCGAGGAGCTGCGACGGCTGCGCGAGCTGACCGAGCGCGTCATGGAGGAGGAGGCGCCGGGGCTCGAGTACCTCTGCGGCACGATGATCGAGCTGCCGCGCGCGGCGCTGCGGGCGGACGAGATCGCCGAGGTGGCCGACTTCTTCTCCTTCGGCACGAATGACCTGACGCAGACGACGCTCGGGATGTCGCGCGACGACGCGGAGGGGAAGTTCCTCACCTTCTACCTCGAGGACGGCGTGCTCGAGCGGAACCCGTTCGAGGCGCTCGACCAGGACGGAGTCGGCGACCTGATGCGAATCGCCGTCGAGCGGGGGAGGGAGACGAAGCCCGACATCAAGCTCGGCATCTGCGGCGAGCACGGCGGCGAGCCCTCGTCGGTCGAGTTCTGCCACCGCATCGGGCTCGACTACGTGAGCTGCTCGCCGTACCGCGTCCCGCTTGCGCGCCTGGCCGCGGCGCAGGCGGCGCTGAAGGAGGCGCACCGCGCCGAGTACGTCCAGGCCGGCGGGTGACGGACGGCGCCCCGGCGCCGTATACGGGAGAGATGAAGTCCGCTTCGGCGCTGGTGCTCGTGGTGATCGCCGCCGCTGCCGCCGCGGGGTGCGGGAGCTCGCACGCCAAAGGCGGACCAAGCACCCGGTCCGTGGCGCCGCTGCCCAGCTCTCGCAGCCAGGTGAGCGCGGACGTCGACGCCGCGCGCGCGTCCAATCCCAGGCTCTTCTCCCTCTTCCCGCGTACCTCCGGCGAGATGCCTTGCACGATTCCCGAGATCGAGGGGATGCACGAGGCGAAGCTCGCGGGGACGTGCCGCACGAGCGTGGCGCACCCGGTGACGCACGGTCCTTACGCCGAGACGTTCGTCACCTTCCGCGAGAGCTGGGGCCGGCGCTACTCGTCCTGGACCGTGATCGTGCAGCGGCCCGCCGAGAAGGTCGTCGGGACGCAGCTCCGCGGCTGGCCGGCTCCCCAGCTTCGCTACGCCACCAACAGCGCGGGCGGCGGCTAGGCGTAGCCCCGGACGCGGAAGTACGCGAGCACCACGCTCCCGGCCGCCACGACGATCAGCCCGACCACGCCGCCGATCCCGAGCTGTCCGTACTGCGCACGGCCGCCGCGCCAGTGGGCGTACGCAAGCGTGACGAGGATCCCGCCAATCAGGCCGCCGACGTGGCCTCCCCAGGAGATGTTCGGGATCGCGAAGGAGATGACGAGATTGATCACGATCCAGGTCATCGCGTTCCCGGCGAGCCGGCCGGTGATCTGCCACTCGAGGATGAGCATCGCGCCGAGGATCCCGAAGATCGCGCCGGAGGCGCCGAGAGTCGGTGTGTGCGGGGCCTGCAGCAGCCCTCCCGCCGAGCCGGCCAGACCCGAGACGAAGTAGAGGCCGAGGTAGCGCGCCCGGCCGAGGTATTGCTCGACCGGCGTCCCGATCACCCAGAGGGCGTACATGTTGAACGCGATGTGGATGATCGAGGCGTGGAGGAACATCGCGGTGATGAGCCGGTACCAGCCGCCGTTCGCGACTGCGGGGCCGTAGAGGATCCACTTGTAGAACAGGCTTCCCCCGGGGGAGTTCAGGCCACCGCCGCCCTGCGCGACCGTGAGCAGGTAGATCCCCACGTTGACCGCGATCAAGGCCCTCGTGATCGGCGCATTGCCGCTGGCGAGCGCGACACCCTGCGCGCGACGGACCGGGCGCGGCCGCAGTCGCGTTGCGGGGCCTCGGCGGACTCCGGCGTGATCCGGGCAGCGGATGCCGACCGGAGCGAACGTCGCGCAGTCGGCGCAGATGGGCCGTCCACACTCTGAGCACGAGAGCCCGGTCTCACGGTCGGGATGCCGGTAGCAGTAACGGGTCTCGACGCTCGACATCGGACTAGCCTAATTCGCGTGCGCGTCCACGTTGCCTTCACTCCGGGCGAGCTGACGCCCGCTCCGGTCGGGATCGTCGTCGACGTGCTCCGCGCGACCTCGACGATCTGCCAGGCACTCGCTTCGGGCTATCGGCGCGTCCTCTGTTGCGCCGAGGTGGACGAGGCGCGGGCGCTCGCGGAGAGCGAAGGGCCGGCGAAGCTGGCCGGCGAGAGGCTCCTCGAGCACATCGAGGGCTTCGACTTCGGCAACTCGCCGCGCGAGCTCGACGGCGAGCCCGGCGCCGAGACGCTCGTGCTCACCACCACCAACGGGACGCGACTCCTCGTCGCCGCCGCCGAGCGGTTCGAGCGCGTGTACGTCGGTTCGCTGCTCAACGTCGACGCGGTTGCCGCGGCGGCGCGCGAGAGCGGGGAGGACGTCGCCGTGCTCTGCGCCGGCGTGCTCGGCGAGCTGGCGCTCGACGACGCCTACTGCGCCGGCCGCATCGTGGAGGCGCTCGACGGCGAGCCGAAGGACTCCGCCCGCGCCGCGATCCTGCTCGCGCGCAGCTTCCCGAACGCTCTGGAGGGGCTCGGCGCGAGCCGGAGCGCTGCGAACCTCCGGCGCCACGGCCTCGAGGCCGACGTCGAGCGGTGCGCGCAGGAGAACGCCCTCGACGTCGTCCCGCGCTACGTCCGCCGCGTCGGCCCCGCGGCCGAAGTGACGCTCTGACTAGGCGTTCGCGCGGACCGCGACCTCGTACTTCGTGACGGAGGAGCGGGTGCCGGGCGTGTCGGGGCCGGGCATCGAGTCCAGGACCTCGTGGGCCTTCTGGTAGTCCTCTTCGCTGTCGACCATGACGATCGCGAGTGACCGCTCGCCTTCGGGGTCGTGGAGGATCAGTAGCTCGGCCGGCGGCATTCCCTCGGGCGGGTTTCCGCTCTCGATTTGGCTCTTGAGATTCGCCATGCGATCCGAGGTGACTCCCTCGAACGAAACGACGCGTGCCAGTGCCATCGAAGCCCTCCCTGTCGTGGACGAGGCAACCCTACGCCCGTCGCTGACCCCGCCGCAACGCGTCGAGCCGTCGGCGCTCCTGCTTCGTGGGGCGCGCTCCGAGGTCGGCGCCGAGCGGTCGCGCCAGCCGTCGCTCGAGCGACAGCCGTTCGCGCTCCTGCCGCGATTCGGGCGTCTCCTCGTAGAGCGTCGCGGCGACCTTGGCCGGCCCGCGGCGATCGGCGATGCCGGTGACGACGACGACCCGCCGCGTCGGGCCGAGCCGGATCTCGATCGTGTCGCCCCGCGTGACCTCGCGCGCCGGCTTGACCCGTTCCCCGCCGACCCTGACGTGGCCGGCGAGGACGAGCTCGGTCGCCGTGCTCCGCGTCTTCGCGAAGCGCGCAGCCCAGAGCCATTTGTCGACACGCACTCGTTCCACGTCCTTCATCCTGCCAGCGAAGGTTTCAGAGAGCTTGACAGGGGAACGTGTGTTCGTGTAGAACATACGTTCCCATGATCGCCTGTCTCACAATCCCCGGGCTCAAGCTGAAGGCGGCGCTGCGGCGCACGCCGACGCTCGCGTTGCGGCCGGCAGCCTTGGCTCCGGAGCCGCAGGGCGAGCCGCTGCTCGGGCCGGTGACGGCGACCGCCGAGGCAGCCGGCGTCCGGCCGGGGATGCGACTGGGGGAGGCGCTCGCGACTTGCCCCTCACTTGCGCTCGTCGAGCCCGACGCGGGCGGCGCGGAGCGCGGGTGGGAAGAGATCCTGCACGCGCTCGAGGACGCAGGCTTCTCCGTCGAGCCGGCGTCGTCCGGAGTCGCGTACTTCGAGACGCGGGGAGTCGAGCGGCTCTACGGCGGTCTCGAGCCGGCGTTGCGGCGCGCGCTCGCGGCGGTCGGGTCGGAGTGGGATGCGCGCATCGGCGCGGCCGGAAGGCGTTTTGCCGCGCTGGCTGCAGCTTCGGTCGCGCGGCCCGGGCAGGTCGTCGTGGTCGCCGACGAGGAGCTGCCGCAGTTCCTCGCGCCGCTGCCTCTCACGCTCCTCCCGCTCGAGCGCGGCCGCTACGAGGAGCTCGAGGCGCTCGGAGTTCGCAAGCTGGGGCAGCTTGCCGGGCTGCCGGGTGGCGCCGTCGCCGAACGTTTGGGGCCGGCCGGCCGGCGCGCCTGGGGCCTGGCGAGAGGTGGGACAGCCGCGCGCGTGCGCGGCCGGCGCCCGCCCACGGCCGTCGCAGCCTCGCTCGAGTTCCCGGAGGCGGTCGGCAACGAGCTGACGCTGAGGCGCGCGCTCGGGGGGCTCATCGAGACCGCGCTCGCGCGACCGGAACGGCGCGATCGCTTCGTTCGCAAGGTCGCGCTCATGGCCCGGCTCGAGAGCGGGGGCTCGTGGCGGCGAACGCTGACTCTGCGCGAGCCGAGCGCCGACCCGGACCGGATCCGCGTCGCGCTCTCGCCGCGGCTCTCCGAGCTGCCTGCACCGGTCAGCGAGCTTCGCGTGGAGCTCGTCGAGCTGACCGAGCCGACTGGGTGTCAGCTCGAGCTGCTTGCAGCCGGCGCCGAGGACCGGTCGCGCTTGCGGGACGGGCTGCGCCAGGTGCGGGCGAGCACCGGCTCGGGGTCCGTTTGCACCGTCGTGGAGGTGGCGCCGTGGTCGCGCGTGCCGGAGAGCCGCGCCCTGCTCGTGCCGAAGGACGAGTAGTCGCGCGCTTCAACGCGCCGCGTGCGGCGCGCGTCGAAGCCGACGCCAACGGGAGGCCGCTCGAGGTGAACCACCGCGCCGTCGCGCTCGTGCGAGAGGAATGGCGGGTCGTCGATCGCTGGTGGACGGAGGATCCGGTCGTCCGCCGCTACTTCGAGGTCGTACTCGAAAGCGGCGAGAACACCGTCGTCTTCCACGACGGCGCGAGAGCTAGCTGGTATACCCAGCGCGGGGCATGAGCGACTTCACAGAGGTCGAGCGCGAAGAGATCGCCGTGCAGTTCGTCCGCGTCCCCGACGGGCTCGAGCACATCCGGCGAGCCTGGGACGAGCTCGAGGCCGCGGTTCCGCTGCGCGGACACCATTTCTACGGCGCCTTCGACCCCGTGGCGAACGACTACCGCGCGTGCGTGGAGGTGCGGGAGGCCGACGAGCTCGTGCCCGGGCTCGAGTCCGGCACGCTGCCCGGCGGCCGCTACCTCCGTGCGCGGCTGCGCGGCGATCCGCCCGCCGTCTACGAGCGGATCGGCCCCACCTTCGACGAGCTGACCCGGCACACGAAGCCGGACGAGAGCCGGCCCAGCCTGGAGCACTACCGCCGCCACGACGAGATCGACCTGCTGCTACCGGTCTAGCGCTGCGCGTAGCTCGCGCGCCGCAGTCTCCGGGTCGTCGGCGTCCCGGATGGCGCGAACGACGGCGACGCCTCGCGCCCCCGCGGCCACGACCTTGGCGACGTTCGAGAGCTCGATGCCGCCAATCGCAAACCACGGCACCTCGAGAGCGCCGGCGGCGGCGCGAAGCAGCTCGAGCCCACCCGCGACCGCGTCCTCCTTCGTCGGCGTGGTGAACGCGGTGACCCCGACGTAGTCCGCGCCCTCGACCTGCGCGAGTTCCTCGACCGTGGATGCCGAGAGCCCGAGGAGCCGGTCGGGGCCCACGATCGCACGCGCCTCCTCGACTGTCGCGTCGCTCCGGCCGACGTGGACGCCGTCGGCACGGCAGGCCCCGACGAGATCCGGCCGGTCGTTCAGGACGAAGAGCGCCCCGTGCTCGTCGCAGGCCGCCCGGAAAGGCGCGGCCGCGGCGACGAGCGCCTCGTTGTCGAGTGTCTTGTCGCGGAGTTGCACGATGTCCACGCCTCCCCGCAGCGCCGCGTCGAGGAGCGGCGCCGGAGCCAGGCCGAGCGGCCGTGCCTCGAGCACGAGGTAGAGGCGGCAGCGCGCTAGACGCTCGCGGCGGGTCCGGCCGTCCACGCCGCGCAGCGTAGAGCGCCGCTTGCAATCCGTACCAAGGTACGGGTGCATACTCGTGCCATGAAGGTCGGAGAGGTGGCCAGCCGGGCAGGCGTGAATGTCGAGACGCTCCGCTATTACGAACGCCGCGGGCTGCTCCCTGCGCCGGAGCGCGAACCGAGCGGCCATAGGCGATACGACGAGGAGACCGTCCGCTTCCTGCGGGCGATCAAGGAGGCACAAGGGCTCGGCTTCACCCTCGGCGAGATCGCCGACGTGCTCAAGACGGTGCGCCGCTCTGGGAGGCCCTCCTACGCGCTGCGCGTGCGGATGGCGGCGAAGATCGACGAGATCGACGGCCGGATCGCCGGTCTCCGGCGCATGCGCGACGACCTCGCGCGCGTCGTCGGCTGCGCTTGCGACTCGCTCGACCACTGCACCTGCGGCGCCGCTTATCTGGCGCGGCGCGGGCGCGAGCCTGCCGCGCCACCGACGCTGCTCCACGTCACGAATGGGGAGAGCGCCGGCAACACCCTGCGCCAGACGGCGCTCGGAGGCGCGGTGCTCCCCTGGCAGGACGTTCTCCACGCGGGGCCGGTGCCTGCCGTGCCTCGCCGCGAGCTCCTCCGGCTCCGCGCGGGATTCCTGGCAGAGGCGGGCTGGGGTAGCCGGCGCGCGATCCTCTCCTCGCTCGAGCGCAGGGACGCCCAGCTCCTCGGCGCGTTCCGAGACGGGATCGAGGTCGTCCTCTGGTTCGAGCACGACCTCTACGACCAGCTCCAGCTGCTCGACGCCCTGTCGCTTGCAGCCGGCGTCGGCGCCGCTCCGGAGCTCGTCGTCGTGGGCTCGTTCCCGGGGAAGCCGTCCTTCCGCGGGCTCGGCGAGCTGACCGCCGACGAGCTCGAGACCCTCTGGCCCGCCCGACGCCGAGCAAGCGCGAAGACGCTTGCGACTGCCGCCGAGGCATGGGAGGCGTTCCGGGCGCCCGAGCCCACGGCGCTCGCGGAGTGGGCGAATCGCGACGACCCGGAGCTGCCGTTTCTTGCGCCGGCACTGCGGCGGCTGCTCGAGGAGCTCCCCGCCCCGGACGACGGCCTCTCCGGCACCGAGCGGCGTGCGCTGGAGGCGATCGCCGGCGGCCACGCGACGCCGCGCGACGCCTTCCTCGCGGTGCAGGACGCGGAGGCGGCCCCGTTCCTCGGCGACACCTGGTTCTACGCGACAGTGGCCGAGCTCGGCACGGGACCGAACCGGCTGCTCGAGACGGCGGAGGGCGAGCCTCTGCCGCCCGCACCGCCGCTCGGCGACGCACAACGCTTCGTCGGTGCCGCGCTCCGGCTGACGGCAGCAGGGGAGAAGGTGCTCGCGGGCAAGGCCAATCGCGTCGAGCTGCTCGGGATCGATCGCTGGGTCGGCGGCACGCACATCTCGGCGTAGCGAGAGAACATATGTTCGCCTAGACTACGCGGATGGCGCTAGTACTCCCGCATTCGCCCGATGAAGCCGTCGTGCGGCGTGTGGAAGTTGAGCAGGCGAAAAGCACTGCCGCAGGGGCGGAACCCGTGTTGGACATTCGGTGGTACCGAGAGGAACGTGCCGGGGCCGGCGCGATGCCACTCGCCCTCGACGAGGAACTCGACCTCGCCCTCGAGCACGTAGAACGAGTCGGTGTGTGTGGCGTGGGTGTGCGGGTCGACGCCCTCGAAGTCGGCGGGGAACGACAGTTCGAGCGCCTCGATGTGCGGCAGCTCCGCAAGGACGCGGTGCTGCCGGATGCGCTCGCCCTCGCCCGGTTGCGTGAAGAACGGCTTCTCCACTGCAGCGGATCATGACGTACGTCGAGCTCCACGCGCACAGCGCCTACTCGTTTCTCGACGGCGCCTCGCAACCGGAGGAGCTCGCGGCCCGTGCCGCCGAGCTCGGTTACGAGGCGCTCGCGCTCACCGACCACGACGGCGTCTACGGCTCGCTCGAGTTCGCCCACGCGGCGAAGCACTTCGGCGTGCGGCCGATCACCGGCGCCGAGGTGACGCTTGCCGACGGCTCGCACGTCACGCTCCTGGTCGAGAGCGCGCGGGGCTACGCGAACCTCTGCCGGCTCCTCACCGCCGCGCACGCGCACACGCGCGACACGACGAACCGCGAGCCGTCACCGCCGCGGCTCGATCTGGCGCTGCTCGAGGAGCAGAAGGAGGGGCTCGTCTGCCTGTCCGGCTGCGCGCGCGACGGCCTCGCGATCCGCGATCCGAACGCCGCCGCACGGCTCGCCCGTGCCTTCGGCCGCGAGCGCTTCTACGTCGAGCTGCAGCGCCCGTACGAGCGCGGCGACGTCCGCCGCAACGCCCACCTGCGCGACCTCTCTGCCTCGCTGGGCGTTCGCACGGTCGCGACCGGAGACGTCCACGCGCACGACCGCAGCCGCGTCGCCCTCCAGGACGTGCTCGTCGCCGTCCGTTGCCGCACCTCGCTCGAGGGCTGCGAGCGGGAACGGCGCGGCAACCACGAATCCGTTCTCCTGTCGCCGGCGGACGTGGAAGACCGCTTCGCCGACGATCGGGACGCTGTCCGGGAGACCGCCCGGCTGGCCGAGCAGCTCGAGTTCGACCTGACCGAGGAGCTCGGCTACCGCTACCCGGACTTCTCGGACGGAGCCGAGCCGGCGATCGTCCAGCTGCGCCGTGTCTGCGAGCGAGCGTTCGGCGAGCGCTACAGCGATCTCAACGGCCACAAGCGCCGCGTGCGCGGGCGGCTCGAGGAGGAGCTCGCGCTCATCGACGAGCTCGGGCTCGCCGGCTTCTTCCTCCTCCACTGGGAGGTGCTCGAGCTCGCGCGCGAGGTCGCGCTCGAGGTGCGCGGGCGCGGCTCGATGCGCCACGTCCTGCCGCCCGGGCGCGGTCGCGGCTCCTCGGTGGGCTCGCTCGTCTGCTACCTGACCGGCCTCTCGCACGTCGACCCGGTCGCGAACAACCTCTCGCTCGGCCGATTCCTCAACCGGGAGCTCGCGTCGGTGCCGGACATCGATCTCGACTTCCCCCGCGACATCCGCGAGAAGCTCATCGTCCGCGTCGTCGAGCGCTACGGCTCCGAGCACGCCGCGCTCGTCGCGAGCTTCGCGACCTACCGCTCGCGCGGCGCGATCCGGGACGTCGGCAAGGCGCTCGGCCTCCCGTACGCCGACCTCGAGCGACTCGCGCGGCTGACGGACGGCTGGAACGCGCAGCGCGTCGCCGACGAGATCGCCGCACTGCCCGACGCGGCGACGAAGCTCCGTTCGCCGCGCTGGCGCGCCTTCGGCGCCCTCTGCTCCGAGATCGCGGGCCTGCCGCGCCACATCTCGCAGCATCCGGGCGGGATGGTCATCTCGTCGCGGCCGCTGATCGAGCTCGTCCCCGTCCAGCCGGCGGCGATGGAGGGGCGGCAGATGTGCCAGTGGGACAAGGACTCCTGTGCCGACGCCGGCTTCCTCAAGATCGACCTGCTCGGACTCGGGATGCTCTCGGCGGTCGAGGAGTGCGTCGACCTCGTCGCACGCAACCGAGGCGAGCGGATCGACCTCTCGCGGGTACCGCTCGACGATCCGGACGTGTTCGCGGAGATCCAGCGGGCCGACACGATCGGCTGCTTCCAGATCGAGAGCCGCGCGCAGATGCAGGTCATCCTCCGCACACGGCCGGAGACGATCGACGACATCACGGTGCAGGTCGCGCTCGTGCGGCCGGGGCCGATCCAGGGCAAGGCCGTCCATCCGTATGTCGAGCGGCGGCAGAAGCTGCGCGACGACCCGAGCTACCGCGCGCCGGCCGACCATCCGCTACTCGAGGAGCCGCTGCGCGAGACGCTCGGCGTCGTCGTCTTCCAGGACCAGGTGCTCGACGTCGCTGTCCACCTCGCCGGCTTTTCGGTCGGCGAGGCGGAGGGGTTGCGACGGGCGATGAGCCGCAAGCGCTCGCACTCCGCGCTCGAGGCGTGGCGGGCGCGGTTCGTCGCCGGGGCGCTCGAGAAGGGGGTGGAGGAGCCGAGGGCGCACGAGCTCTACGACAAGCTCGTCGCCTTCTCGGGCTTCGGCTTCCCGAAGTCGCATGCGGCGGCATTCGGCCTGCTCGCGTACCAGTCGGCGTGGCTTCGGCACCACTACGCGCCGGAGTTTCTCGCCGCGCTCCTCAACGCACAGCCGATGGGCTTCTACCCACCGGCGACACTTGTGCGCGACGGCCAGCGGCGTGGGGTGGAGACGCGTCCGCCCGACGTGAACCGCGGCGAGGCCGACTGTGTGATCGAGGACGGAGCCGTGCGGGTGGGGCTGAAGTACGTGACGGGGCTGGGGGAGGAC
>DASRBY010000008.1:0-138446 GCA_035653435.1 Gaiellaceae bacterium | reverse complement strand
CCGCTCGTTCCTGACGGTCGGCTGAAGCTCGACCGCCGCGGGCGGGCGGTACAATCCCCCCGACCCGGGGCGGTTAGCTCAGTTGGGAGAGCACCAGCTCGACAAGCTGGGGGTCACTGGTTCGAGCCCAGTACCGCCCATCCCGCACCACTCCACACGATCAGCCCAGAGGCAGCGAGGCCTCGCCGGGGCGCGTGGCCACCAAATGGCCACCCTCGCCGCGTTCGCACCGGTGCGGCGCGGGAACAGCTGCGGCGGCCGCGAACATGAAGGACGTGGCTGCCCGCTCGATCCACATCCACCGGCCGGCGAACGTCCGGTACGCGCCGATCGGCGAGCTCGTCGGCGTCGCCGATATCAGGGCGCTCGCGGAGCCCGAGAACGGCGGCGAGCCGGCCGAGATCCCGCTACACGGGCTCGCGTTCGTCGACGTCGACGGCGAGACGCACGTCTACGTGATGGCGGAGCCGGAACGGCAGATCGTGATCCAGCAGCTGACCCGCGGGATCGTGCTGCCGGACTACTAGAGCAGGATCAGCGCGGCGAGCCGTGGCTCGCAGCGACCCGCGAGCTCGACCGCCTGGTGAAGGTCGACGTGGCCGGCTACGGCGAGCTGCTCCGCGTCGCGGACCGGGTAACCGGCGTCGAGCAGCCGCTTCAACCGCCACGCCTCGACGAGCTCCGCCTCGGTCGGAGGTCCCCAGCCGAAGCGGCCCTGCGCTTGCTGGGTGTCCATCACGCCGGCGGAGCCGTGGTCTTGAGGGATTGCAGGCGCGCGTAGTTCGCGTCGAGGACCTTCGCGCTGATCCGTGAGACCTGGCAGTCGAAGCGGAAGATCGCCTGCGAGCTGCTCGGCCTGAACATCGAGGCCTTCGAGCAGACGCAACGCAGCGACGGCAGTTGGGCGGACAAGTGGGAATGCGCGCTCGAGGTCGAGGCTGAGAAACCAAGCAGGCTCGGCGCGGTCGGGCTCGCGCTCGTGTTCTCCGCGAGCGAGGAGACGATCGGCAAGGCCTGGAGCGGCTGGCAACGTCACCGTGCCTACTTCGACTGGCTCGAGACACGCGGCTACGAGATCTCCGCCGCCGAGAAGCGCGAACTCGACGGGAAAGCTCCCCGGTGAAGGTCACCTGGATCACCTATAACGGGCCGCTGCGGGGAGATCGTCCGCGCGAGGAGCGTGCGTGAGAGACCAGCTCCTCCTCTGCGGACCAAGCGAAGGCGTTCGTGCGCGGCTCGAGCTGCTGTTGTCGCCGGCGATCGTCGACGCGATCGAGGAGCTCGTCGAGCTGCGCGTGCGCGAGGAGCTCGCGGCTCGCGACACCCGGACGGCGCAGCGGACGTGGCTGACGCTCGAGGAAGCGGGGAAGGAGCTCGGCTGCAGTCCGGATGCCGTGCGGATGCGGGTGAAGCGTGGCCGGCTCGAGTCGCGCCGGCAGGGGCGCCGGGTCTATGTGAGCGCGGCGTCGGTTGAAAGGCTGTCGTGCGCGGCGTAGGATTGGGGCTCATCCATGAAAGAGCCCCGGCACGGCTGGACCCGCCCGGGGCGCGGACACAGGAGGTAAGTCCAGTGTCGGACGCATCCTACGGCGCCGAGTCGCGCGAGCCCGTCTACAGCGGCAGCCGGCGCATCCCGAACCTCTACCAGCGACGGCTCGCCGACGGCACGCTGATCTTCGAGGCGAAGCTCAAGCGTGCCGGCAAGGTACGCCGCTACCGGCTGCAGGCGGAGACGAAGACGGACGCGATCGCGGAGCTGCGAGCGCTCGAGGTCGATCTCGACCGCGGTGAACAGCGCTCGCCGGCGCTTGCGCTCACAGTCTCCGACCTCGCCGCCGACTGGCTCGTTCACCTTGAGGCCCGCACAAGCCACCGTGACCCGCGGCAGCGTCGCTCGTTCCGCACCGTGGCTCTCTACCGGCAGAGGTTCGAGAAGCACATCGAGCCCGAGCTTGGCCATCGCGCCGCGAACGAGCTCACGGTTCGCGACATCCGCCGGCTGATCGATCGGCTCGCGGCGAAGAAGCTCGCGCCGGGGACGATCACCTCGACGGTGAACATCCTCTCCGGCCTTCTCCGGTATGGGATCAAGAACGGCCAGGTCGACCGCAACCCTGTCCGAGATCTCGACCGCGACGACCGGCCCGGCAGCGGCCGCGTCAGCGAGCCCCGCTACCTGTCCCCGGACGAGCTCGAGCTGCTCTTCTCGAAGCTCACCGACACGTTCCGGCCGGTCGCGCTCACCTGCGCTCTCGCCGGCCTCCGGATCTCGGAAGCGCTCGGCCTCCGCTGGCGCGACGTCGACTTCAAGACCGAAGAGATCCACGTCCGGGAGCAGCTCGGCGCGAACGGTGAGCTCGTCCCCGTCAAGACGACAGCCTCGGCGGCGCCGGCGCCTTTGCTTCCGCAGCTCGCGCGCGAGCTCCGCGCGCACCACGCCCGTCAACGCGAGCGCGGCTTCGACCGCGTCCGCCCCGACGCGCTCGTCTTCACCACCGCACGCGCGCGTCCGCAGTCGCGGCGCAACGCGCTCCGTGCAGTCCACCACGCGGGCGACGAGGCCGGGCTGAACCCGAAAGGAGCGCAGCCGGTCGGGCTGCACGACCTCCGCCATTCGTTCGTCGCGAACGCGCTCGCGGTCGGCGTCACGCTCCCTGAGGCGGCGACACTCGCCCGGCACGCCGACGCGCGCATCACGGCGATCGTCTACGCCGGCGTCACCGAGGAAGCCCGTAGCGCGATCGCCGGCAAGCTCACCGCCGCCGGGCTCGGAACCTGACCAAGGAGAAGGAGGGCACAGTGAGGAGACTCATCGCAACACTCGCCATCGCGGCCGCGCTCGCCGCGATCGCCGCCACCGGGAGCGGCAAGACAACAGGAGGGTTCGTCGCCAGCTCGGCCGTGGCCCACGCGGGTGGCTCAGGCACCAGCGAGTCCGACGGAGTGGGGCTGTGCGGCCCGTACTTCAACAACACAGGAGTGCCGGGGCTGCAGTATCGGCAGCAGGTCTTCGACGACCCCGCGGGGCAGTCGCCGACGCCGACCTCGCTGACCGCGAACATCACGCTGAAGAACGATCTGATGTCCGGCAACAGCGGGGACCTCGTGGCTTCGTGGGATCTCCTCGGGACCTCGACCTCGAATCCGAACTACTGGATCCAGGCGGGGGTCATGCAGGGAGACAACCTCAACAGTGGTGTGCCGTTCATCTACGTCGAGACGCACGGAGGCTCCTACAACGGCAGCAACGTCGACGGGCACCACATCTTCGCCAATGCACAGCTCGGCACGACGTACACGATGAGTGTGTATGCGGCGAGCTCCACTCAGTACTACGCCACCGTCAAGGCGGGGACGACGACCTATCGGTATCCGTCGTCTGGCTACGTCACCTACACAGCCCCGCTGAACGACGCGCAGGTCGGCAACGAAGAAATGGACGTCGGAGACGCCTGTCAGTACGACGACAGCGCGTACGCGAACGTCACGCTCAACAACAACCAGACCTGGGTCCTCGCGAACGGCTCCTGCGCCTACGGCGAGTTGTGCTTCACGAACTTGCCGCCGACGCCGTACGAGTCACAGACGCAGACCAACATGCTGCTGAAGAGCTGGTACACCCACGGCTTTGAGTCGTGGGGAAACAACTGCTACGTGCAGGGCAAATGCATGGCCCCGGCTCCGTAAGGGCCGACTCTTAGCGGTGGGGCCGGATGCGCCACGACGGCGTGTCCGGCCTCTTCGCTGACTGCCAGTCGGAGCGACTCGCCTGCACACCGACGACCCGCAGAAGTTGCCCGCTTGTCCCGCGCGGCACGCGCCAGCTACAGAGGGTCTGCTCGTAGCCGTCGAGCAAACGCACAGCCTCGACGCGTTGGACGAGTCGTGTCTTCCCCACGAACGCCTTGCCGCAGCTCACGCTGACTCCGTCCGCATAGACGTTGATCGTCACGGCCGTGAAGGAGCGTCCCGCCGTCGGTTGCGCACGGCTGAACAAGAAGGCGACGGAAGGCGGAACGTGCGCGCCCGATGCCGCCGGCGCGAACGCAATCAGCCCCCCGAGAGCGATGGCAAGCGCGAGCCCGTAGCGGAGTCTCACAGGCGGATCTTGACACCGGACAACCCCGATGTCTACCTCTCGCGGGCGCCGGTTGCCGCACCCCCGAGCCGGGAGCTACGGTCGCCTAGTAGACCAGACGAAGGGAGAGACGAGATGTACGCCGAGGTGAACCTGTCCGACGGGACGAAGCTCAAGACCGAGGAGAACATGAGCGCCGAGGACGTGATCGGTCGGATCCGCGAAACGAGCCGCCCTGACTGGTCCGCTGTCGGCTTCGTCGCGATCCACACCTTCGACGGGAAGACGGTCCGCGTGAACCCGCTGCAGATCGTCTCGCTCCGCGACGTCGTCGGCTTGCCAGACGAGTGAGCGTGACCGCCTACTTCTGGCGCTACAAGGCTGAGCAATCGCAGGAGTTCGAATCGGTCGACGAGGCCGTCAGGTTTCTGGCGTGGGGTGAGGATGCGGGACTCTCTCGTCGAGTGACGGCCGCATCGTCTGTGGCGACGGACGAGTGCTCGCGGGGGACGAGCTCGAGCGCCTCGTGCAGGAAGCATGGCGCGATCTTTGCTGACTCCCGTGGCCACCGTGGCCACCGTCGCTGTTCGGTGGGGTTCGGCGCGGAACGAACGTTCGGTGGCGATTCGGCGTAGCGGAGCCGCTTAGCGCACGGGTGCGCACCCGTGCGCACGGGTGCCCTGTTTCGACAAGCTGGGGGTCACTGGTTCGAGCCCAGTACCGCCCATTTCCCCCGAACTTCCGTAGACGCCTGAGAACCGCTTGATCAAGCCGTTCTCGGCGATCGAGCTCAAAACGCCACAGGGTGTCGCAGTCCCGCGGGGACAGGTGGGCGCTGGCTGCTGAATGCGTTGTTTCCGTCACGCGTGTCAACGAGCGGCCAGCACGGTATTCAAGCGAGAGGACGTCGATCCCATTCCACGACTGCCCCTACCTCCGAGTCATCGTCCACCAACCGCGCGAGCCGGTGTTATCTGTCTCGGTGCCGATGATGGTCCCGTTGGCCCTGATCCTGCCGCGGGAATGCGACTTGTAGCCGGCCGCTGAGTCCACAGTGCGCATCCGAATCTCCCGACCCTCGACCGTCCCGGTGAGTGCGAAAACCGCCTGGATAGGCTTGGTGGCCTCGACGGCGGTTCCAGTGAATGCTCCGGTCTTCCTGTTGAAGGTCATGATCCGGAATGTCGCCTTTACGGTGGCTCCCATATTGGGGCCAGCCGTCCAGTGCGACACGTGCACATAGGTGCCAACGATGGTGCGAGGGCCGGTTGCGGGAGGCTGCGACGTTTGCGAGCTGGTGCTGCCCAGCGCGAGGAGTGGTACGGCGACGGCGGCAGCGACCACAGCAATCAGCGCGGAGGCGAGCATCCGGCGGCGTCGCGACCCAGGCCCAGCCACGGCGCCAACCACCGCGGAGGCGAGCATGCGGCGGCGTCTGAGCCTGGGCTGCTTCACAATCGCCGCGCCGCGGAGCGGTGGAAACTCGCTGCGCAGTCCTTCGGCGATGACCTGTGCGATTCGCTCGGGTCGCTCAACGTCTTTTAGGCGATAGAGCCCTAGGTCTTGAAGATCGATGCCGGTCGGAAGGTCGTGCCCAACGAGCTCTCGGGTCGATGAGGAAAGCAGCACTTGACCTCCATGCGCGACCGCACCCACACGCGCCGCACGATGAACGGAGAACCCGATGTAGCGCTCCCCGCTGGCAGAAGCTTCACCGGTGTGAATCCCGATCCTGACGAGAACCGCGACGTTGTCCGCCCACTGCTCCTTGGCCAAGGCGCGCTGGATCGAGACCGCAGCGGCTACGGCACTCGCTGCACTGCGGAATGCGACGAAGAACGCGTCGCCGTGTGTGTCGATCTCCTCGCCTCCGTGGCGTGCGAACGCGTCCCGCAGAAGCGCCTGGTGCCGTTCAAGCAGTTCGCCGTAGGGCCTGCGTCCGAGCTGCTCGAGCAATCTGGTGGACCCCTCGATGCCCGTAAAGAGGAAGGTGACCGTGCCGCCCAGACGCTCACTCATGCTGCACTCGCAACAACGTTCGCCTACACCATGCCGACTGTCAACGGACTCGAGGAGACCGACGTCAACGGGTCTACGCGGGGGGAGTGACCGCCACTCTCTTGACCTGGACGACGTTGTCTGCTCCCCAACCACCGGTGTCGCTTACAGCGACAAGAACCAGTTTGCCTGCAACCTTAGTCACTCTCTGCACCAGCCTGCCGTGGCCCTGGATGCTGGCGTATGGGACGTCCGACCAAATTCCGGCGATGTTCAGGTTAGGCTCGATGCCACCGGTAAATGTCCCGGCGATCGACCCTTGTCCGCCTCGGTACTGGTACATCTCGTACACGCAGGTTCCGGCCTGCCGGACATAGAAGTGAAAGCCAGGAAGCGCCGGCCACCTGTAAACGCCTGTCAAGTCAAGACGCGCCCCATCGAGTTTGGGAGCTGCGGCGGTGTTGGAGCAGCTCACGGCAACGTCAGGCGACGGTTGCGACGTGTGCGGGCTGTTGCTGCCCAGCGCGAACAGCGGTACAGCGATGGCGGCAGCGACGACGCCGACCAGCGCGGAGGCAAGCATGCGGCGGCGTCTGAGCCTAGGCTGCTTCACAATCGCCGCGCCGCGGAGCGGTGGAAACTCGCTGCGCAGTCCTTCGGCCATGACCTGTGCGATTCGCTCGGGTCGCTCAACGTCCTTGAGGCGATAGAGCCCTAGGTCTCGAAGAACGACGCCGGCCGGAAGGTCGTCCGCAACGAGCTCCTGAGTGGACGAGGAAACCAGCACTTGGCCTCCGTGGCCTACCTCACCCACGTGCGTCGCACGATGGACTGAAAGCCCGATGTAGCGGTCGCCAGCCGCATCGGCCTCAGCGGTGTGAATCCCGATCCTGACGAGGACTGCGACGTTGTCCGGCCACTGCTCCTTGGCCAACGCGCGCTGGATCTCCACCGCCGCCGAGACGGCGCTCGTAGCGCTGCGGAATGCGACGAAGAACGCGTCGCCGTGTGTGTCGATCTCCTCGCCTCCGTAGCGGGGGAACGCGTCCCGCAGAAGCGCCTGGTGCCGTTCAAGCAGCTCGGCGTAGCGCTCGCGCCCGAGTTGTTTGAGCAATCTCGTCGACCCCTCGATATCCGTGTACACGAAGGTGACGGTGCCGCCCGGACGCTCAGACATGCTGCACTCCGCGGCAAGGTTCTCGCACGGCATGCCGACTGTCAACGGCTCGGAAGCTTCCATTCTGCTGCCTGTTAGCAGCCGAAGCGGGAATGCCCGTGGAAAGAATCTGGAAAGAAGAGACGGCTTCAGCCGACTTCTGACGGCAGAACGCCGTCGTCAAAATGCTTGTTTCCCAGCTACTTGGCGTCCGTTGGCAACCGGTGGCCAATGAGCTGGCTCGATCGACAAGCTGGAGATCACTGGTTCGAGCCCAGTACCGCGCGTTTCGCTCGCTGTAGCGAGTACCTCATTACCACTTCGAGCGACCCCCGCGGCGGCTCGTGTACATGAGCTTCGGCCGGGCCGTCTTCATGCCCGTCGCCTCGAACTGCTCGCGGTGGCCGAGCATGGTCGCGACACGGCTCACATCCGCCTCCTGCCGGGGCAGGACGAGCGTGATCCCTTGGCCGGTGCGCCCGGCACGGCCGGTCCGGCCGACGCGGTGGACGTAGCCCTTGCCGTCCTCCGGCGGGTCGTAGTTGATCACGTGGCTGATCGAGTCGAGGTCGAGGCCCCGGGCCGCGACGTCCGTGGCGACGAGCGTCGTCACCTTGCCGCTGCGGAAGCGCTCGAGTGCCCGCTCGCGCGCGCCCTGGGACAGATCGCCGTGCATCGCGGCCGCCTCTACCCCGCGGGCGCGCAGCTTGTGGGCGAGCCGGTCGGCGCCGCGCTTCGTGCGCACGAAGACGAGGGCAAGCCCACGATCCTCGCCCAGCACGTCGATCAGCCGGTCGAGCTTGTCGGCGTCGGTGACCGACACGAACTCGTGCTCGACCTCGCCGTCCGCGTGGCGTGAGGGCAGCTCGGCCTCAAACCGCGACGGGTTGCTCGTGTAGGCCTCGGCCAGCCGGCCGACGGCGCCGTCGAGCGTCGCCGAGAAGAGCATCGTCTGATGCCTCGTCGGCAGGCGCCGGACGATCCGGTCGACCTGGGGCTGGAAGCCCATGTCGAGCATCCGGTCGGCCTCGTCGAGGACGAGAATCTTGATCGACCCGAGCGAGATCAGGCGCCGCTGGACGAGATCGTTGAGACGGCCGGGAGTGGCGACCACGACGTGTGCGCCGCGCAGGCGCTTCACCTGCGGCCCGACCGGGGCGCCGCCGTAGGCGGCCGCCGCGCGAATGCCCTTCGGCTTGCCGAGCAGCGCGAGCTCCTCGGTCACCTGGAGCGCGAGCTCACGGGTCGGCGCGAGCACGAGCGCGGTGGGGGCCTGCTCGCCGCCCAGGACGAGCTCGACGATCGGCAGCGCGAAGGCGAGCGTCTTTCCGGAGCCCGTCGGCGCCTTGCCGAGGATGTCGCGGCCCTCGAGCGCGTCGGGGACGACGAGGGACTGGATACGAAACGGCTCGGTGATCCCGCGGGCGGCGAGCGACTGCTCGACCTCCGCGCTCACGCCGAGCGCACCAAACGACTGTGCCATGGGGTTCTCCTTCGACTCGGATTCGAGATGCAGACCCGAAACCGTCGAAAGAGGGAACGAGAAGCTGGATCTCACGGGACTGCCCTGACGGCATCCCTGCGACCAGGCTAGCAGTCGCCCGGCCCGGCGCCGTCCCACCCCTTGAGAACTCGGCGCCAACGGCCTAAGGTCAGACCACACGTCCTCACACGGATCGGAGCAGGGGATGAGCGAGCTGATCCAGCCGTTGAGCGACGTCGGGCCGGTGCGGCACGTTCCGGCGCAACCGAGAGCCTCCGCCAGCGCGCCGAGCTTCACCGAGCTCGTCTACGCCCACCACGACTGGTGGCGCGCTCGCCAGGCCGGCACGCCCGACCCGGCCGCCGAGGCCGCGTACGACTCCGTCCTCGCCGCCTTCCAGGCCCACCACGGCCAGATCGTCCGCGCCTACTGGTGCTCCGAGGTCGAGAGCGCCGTCGCGCTGACCGAGCAGAAGCGGCTCGGCGGGCTGCGCGCTCCCGTCTTCGGCTTCCACCGTGAGAGCGACTGGGCGACGAAGACCGCTCCCGAGGTCGCCTCCGAGCTGCACCGCTGCGACGAGCTCGCCGTCCGGGCGAACGCCGTGCTGACCGGAGTGCGGCAGCGGATCTGCCTCGAGCTCGTCGTCTCCTGCGCGGCGCACCTGCTCAGCCTCGTCGACACGCGCGCAGGCTTCGGCGACGACGAGAAGACGAAAGCAGCGGTCGCGCACGAGCGGGCCGAGATGAGGAAGGTCAAGGCGTACTACTGCGAGGCTGCGAACGGACAGGCGCAGCTCGTGTACTTCGGCGGGATCGCGACCGTCATGGCCGTGATCGCCGCCTTCGCCACGCTCTGGCTCTCGCTCAGCTGGGCCGCTCCCGTTGCGGCGCTCGCCGCCGGCTCCGTCGGCGCGGTCGTGAGCGTGATCCAGCGGATCAACAGCGGCACGTTCGAGCTCGACTACGACGTCGGGGCGCCGTACGCCTTCTTCCTCGGCGGGCTGCGCCCGCTGATCGGCGGCGCGTTCGGCATGGCGATCACGTTTGCGTTCAACGGCGGCCTGCTCCACGTGCCCGTCGCCCAGGGCACGAGCACGAGCGACCAGCGACTCGCGCTGATCGTGCTCAGCTTCCTCGCCGGCTTCAGCGAGCGCTGGGCGCAGGACACGCTCACGTCCGTCCTCCCGTCTGCGGCGAACCCGGCCCCGAAGCAAGGCCCGCAGAAAGGAGCAGCTCATGAGTGACGCACCCAACGGTCTCGCCGTGCGGACGCAGAAGCGGTACGGCTGGAGGCGCGACAGCCCCGACATGCGCGACCACCTCATGGCGGTCGAGCCCGCGAAGACGCTGCCGCGTTCGGTGAGCCTGCGCAAGCAGATGCCGCCCGTCTACGACCAGGGGCAGCTCGGCTCGTGCACCGCCAACAGCATCGGCGCGATCCTCGAGTTCAACGAGCTCAGGCAGGCCGAGATCGACGCCGCCACGCCCTCGCGCCTCTTCATCTACTACAACGAGCGCGCGATGGAGGGGACGGTCAAACAGGACTCGGGCGCCGAGATCCGCGACGGGATCAAGTCGGTCGCGCAGCTCGGCGCGCCGCCCGAGACCGAGTGGCCCTACGTGATCACGAAGTTCGCGCAGAAGCCGCCGGCAAAGGCGTACAAGGATGCGCTGAGGCACGAGGCGATCCGCTACGCGCGGGTGCCGCAGACGGAGATGGGGATCCAGAACGTGCTCGCCGTCGGGTATCCGATCTCGTTCGGGTTCACGGTCTACGAGTCGTTCGAGAGCGAGGTGGGCTCGAACGGGATCGTGCCGATGCCGGAGCCGGACGAGCGCGTGCTCGGCGGCCACGCGGTCGTCGCGATCGGCTACAAGCGCATCAAGGGGCAGCTCTACTTCGAGTGCCGCAACTCCTGGGGCCCCGACTGGGCCGACCACGGCTACTTCTGGCTCCCGGCGAGCTACGCCACGAGCGGCAACCTCGCGAGCGACTTCTGGGTGATCGAGCAGGTCGAATAGCCCTTGATGCCGTCGGCGGCTTCCCCTAGGCTGAGGCGCAGTCCAGGGGTCGATCCAGGGGGTTCGCTGTGAACACGTACCACTACGTCCTCTACGTGCACATCCTGTCTCTGCTGCTCGGCATGGGAGCCGGCGCGGTGCTCCTCACCTGCCTCTTCCAGCTGCGCGCGGCGCGCACGGTCGAGCAGGCCGTGCCGTGGGGGATGGTCTCGGGTACGGTCGCGAAGCTCTTCCCGGTCGCGATCCTCGGCCTCTTCGGCACCGGCGCGTACATGACGAGCAACCTGTGGACGTGGAGCACCCCCTGGATCGTTCTCGGCATCGCCGGGCTCGTCGTGCTGGGCGTGCAGGGAGGCGGCATCGCCGAGCACACGGCGAAGAGGCTTCAGGCGGCGATGATGGCGAACGGTCCCGGGCCGATCGGCCCCGAGGCGCGCCGGATGACGCTACATCCCGGCCTGTGGGTGGTCGAGCTCTCGAACCTCGGCCTCGTGCTGGGCGTGGTCTGGAACATGACCGAGAAGCCCGGCTGGGGCGGCTCGATCGCCGCGCTCGTCGTCGGCTACGCGGTCGGCGTCGGGCTGGCGCTCCTGTTCTCGCGCGCGCCGCAGGAGGAGCTCGCCACGGCTTCCGAGCCCGCCGGCTAGGTCGAAGTCGAATCCAGCGTGCGCGCGATCACGCGTGCGTAGATCGTGCACGCGTACGGGTACGGGTGCGTGCCGTCGGAGAGCATCCTGTTCGTCGAGCTCCCGTACCAGTCGGCGAGGTGCGCCGCACGCCAGTCGTGCAGCCAGCTGACGATGGCGTGATTCGACTCGTCCTGCCAGCTCGTCGCATTGCGCACGTTGACGACGATCACGTCCGGGATCCCGCGCAGCGCTTGACGTAGCCGCACGAGATCCGCATACCAGAGCGGGCCGTTGTTCCCGACCTGGAGCACGATCGTCCGCGGCAGTCGGTGGTGACGCCGCAGCTGTTGCAGCTCCTTGATCGTGTCGTCGATCTGCCGGCCGACGGTCGCGTCGACGCGCACGCGGTGATGGAGCGCCGTCCGCAGCTCGCTCGCGCAGCCGAGCATCACCGAGTCGCCGAGCGCGAGGATCTGGCCCGGCGGCTGCGCGTGGTGCGTCGGCTTCTTCGCCTTGTGGGTCGAGACGACGGGGGTCGTCGTCGCGGTGTGGTGGTGGTGCGGGACGGTCGCCTTCGCCTTCGGCGGGCTGACGTAACCCGCGACCGGGTTCAGCGCGTGCGGCGTCACGAAGAGAACGGCGAAAGCCCCCACGAGGCCCATCGCGCCCGCGCCCACGACCTCGAGCCGGAACCGCCGCGAGTACTGGGCAAGCCAGCCTTGCAGCCTCCCTGTGCGGATCGGCTGCTCGACGAAGCGGTATGAGAGCGCGGCCGCGGTGACGACGATCGCAGCCTGCGCGACGACCACGCCCGGGCCGGTCCAGGGGATGTCCACGCCGGGTCGCATCAGCTCGACGACCGGCCAGTGCCAGAGGTACATGCCGTAGCTCCGCTCGCCGATCCAGCGCAGCGGCGCCACGCCGAGCGCGCGGCCGATGCCGGTCTCGGTGTGCGCGACGGCCGCGATCAGGACGGCGAAGCAGAACGCCGACGCGAGGTCGCCGCCGCGGTAGAGCGTCGGGTTGAAGTCCTCCATCTGCCGGAAGAGGAGGACGCTCGCGACGAGCGCGCAGACGCCGAGCAGCTCGAGCAGCGGCAGCGCGCGCTTGAGCCGCTCGATCGCGGGCCACACGAGCGCGAGCAGGATCCCCATCAAGAGCAGGAAGGCGCGCGTGTCGGTGCCGTAGTAGACGCGCGAGGGGTCGTTCGGCGTGTACAGGATCCACATCAGCGCAGCCGAGCCCGCGATGCCGGCGGCAGCGACGAACGGCAGCCGCCGGCGGCCGAGAAGCACGAGCCCCGGCACGAGGATGAGCGGCCAGATCACGTAGAACTGCTCCTCGATCGCGAGCGACCAGAGGTGCTGCAAGAGCGACGGGTTACCCATCCGCACGAAGTAGGAGTGGTTCGCGAGGATCAGGTGCCAGTTCGTGTAGTAGAGGAGCGAGCTCACCGCGTCGCCGCGCGTGCGGGCGAGATCGCCGCGCGCGAAGATCGCCCCGAGGACGAGCGCTGCGAGCACGACGACGACGAGCGCGGGGAGGAGGCGCCGCGCGCGTCGCAGCCAGAACCGGCGCAAATCGATGCGGTTCCGCGCCTCCCATTCCACGAGCAGGAGCGACGTGATCAGGTAGCCGCTGAGGACGAAGAAGAGGTCGACGCCGAGGAACCCGCCCGGCAGCCAGTCGATGCGCGAGTGGTAGAGGAAGACGGCTGCGACGGCGATCGCGCGCAGGCCGTCGAGACCTGGGCGGTAGGCGAGACGCGGTCCTTTCGGGGCTGGCTTCGGCATGTCCGGCAGCAGCTTAGGGTCCGTTTCGGCGGGTCGCCAGAGTGGTCCCGACCAGCTCGGCGAGGCAGTCCGCCGGCTCGGTCAGCGCGCGCTCGGGACCGTAGCGCTCGACGAGGGAGAGCGCTTCGATCGGGCTGTTAGGCGCCACGTCTCCCGCGATCGCGAGCGCCTCGACTTGCGCCGCCCTGGCCCGGTCGAGGACGCGGCCGACGACCTTGCCGGTGATTGAGGTTGCGTCGACCAGGCCCTCGCCCGTGACGACGAGATCGGCCTCTCGGAGCCGCTCTTCGAAGTTGAGCCGCTCGGCGACGAGGTCGAATCCGGGCACGAGGCGCGCGCCGATCGCAGCCAGGCCGCCGGCAAGGCCTCCCGCGGCGCCCGCGCCAGGCTGATCCGGGACGTCGAGCTGCGCGAGCCGCTCGCGCAGGAGCCTCACCTGCTCCGGCGTCGCGCCCTTCTGCGGCGCGAAGACCTCGGCGGCGTCGAGGAAGCGCGCGTCCACGTCGCACGCGACCTCGAGCGGCACCGGGAGCGGGGACGGCAGCACCTCGATGGCGCCGACCCCGCCGTCGGTCGAAGCGACGCCGCCGACGGCCACGACGATCCGCTCGGCGCCCTCGGCGATCGCCGTGGCGACCAGCTCGCCGACGCCGAGGCTCGTCGCGCGGAGCGGGTCGTTCTGCTCCGGCCCGCCGGCGATTGTGAGCCCGCAGGCTTGCGCGGCCTCGATCAGCGCGGTGCCGTCCTCCTCGAGCCGCCAGCCGGCGTCGACCGGCCTGTCGAGCGGCCCGCTGACGAGCGTCCTCCGGTTCCAGCCACCGAGCACGTCGAGCGTCCCCTCGCCGCCGTCGGCGAGGGCGAGCTCCTCGGCCGTCCAGCCGGCGCGCTCCGCTCCCGCGGCGATCGCGGCCGCCGCCTCGCGTGCCGAAAGCGTGCCGCGGAACTTGTCTGGGGCTGCCAGAAGCCGCATCACATGCGGATTGTCGCTACCGTTGGGCTTGCACTAGCACTACGAGCGAGTACCGGTCGCGCGTCCGATGCGCGCCTCCTGTCCGTTCAGAACTTCCGCGGAGGGAGGTGTTCAGATATGGCAACCGGAACCGTCAAGTGGTTCAACGACGCGAAGGGGTACGGCTTCATCACCCCGGACGAGGGCGGCAAGGACGTTTTCGTCCACTTCAGCGCCATCACCGCCGAGGGCTTCAAGACGCTCGCCGAGGGCGCGCGCGTCGAGTTCGAGCCGGCCGAGGGGCAGAAGGGCCCCGAGGCCCGCAACGTCGTCCCTGTCGGATAGCTCGCGGGTGCTGCGCACCCGCTCGCTGGAATAACGAACTACGCAGGCCGGAGACGCGGTCTCCGGCCTGCTTCGTTCTGTCTGGCTTTTTCGATCCCTCAATGGGAGGCCGCTCTCGTGCGCTCGCGCGCGGCAGAGGCCGGCGCGAGCGCTGATCGGGCTCCGTCTCAGCCCCGCTGGCGGAGGCTTAGCCTCCGGCCCTTCGCGCCTTAGCTCTTGCGCGCCGTTGCCTTCCCGCCCTTTCTGCCTGCGGCCTTCTTCTGCGCAGTGGTCCCGCCCTGGCTCGAGTTGCTCTTGGAGGAGGACGACGAGCCGGACTTCTTGCCACCGCGGCTCGAAGCGCCGGGCGAGTTCGCGATCTTCGCCGCGCGCTCCTTCGACATCCCCTTCTCCTTCAGCTTCTCGTACTGCTTCTCGTTCTTGACGTTTGCGCTCTTGCCGGGCATGAAAAACCTCCAGTCCTCGCTTGGGTGGGTAACGCTCGACGGGAGTCCGAGGATGCGCCACAATCAGCACATGTCGATTCGCGGCAGACCCTGATCCGCTCGGCGTAGCGCTGCGGCGCTCGTCGCGGCGCTCCTTGCGATCGAGCTTCTCGACGAGCTCGTCGGCGGCACGCGCGCGGCCGCATGGCCGTCGATCCGGCACGACCTCGGGCTGAGCTACGCCGAGATCGGGCTCGTTCTCGCCATCCCGGGCTTCGTCGGGAGCGCGCTCGACCCGCTGGTCGGCGCGGCCGGCGACACCTCGCGCCGGCGCGCGCTGATCCTCGTCGGGGGCCTCGTCTTCGCGCTCTCGGCGGCGCTGACCGCCGTGGCCGGCGGCTTCTGGCTCCTGCTCGCCGCGCTCGTCGTGGGGAACCCCGCGACCGGCGCGTTCGTCTCGCTCGCGCAGGCGACCCTGATGGACGCCGACCCGCCGCAGCGCGCCCGCAACATGGCCCGCTGGACGCTCGCCGGCTCGTTCGGGTACGTGGGCGGGCCGCTGCTGCTCGTCTTCGCGGTCTGGGTGGGCGTCGGCTGGCGTGGCGCGATCGCGGTCCTATCGGTGGCCGCCGTGCCGCTCGCTCTCGCCGCCCTCCGCTTCCCGAGCCCGCAGCCCGACGGAGCTCCGCCGCTCCGACGCGCGGTCCGCGACGCGCTCGCCGCAGTGCGGCGGCGCGAGGTGCTGCGCGTCCTCCTGCTGCTCGAGTCGGCGGACCTGCTGCTCGACGTCTTTCACGGCTTCCTCGCGCTCTACCTCGTCGACGCGGCCGGCCAGTCGCCGTCGACCGCCGCGCTCGGCGTCGGCGTCTGGACGGGAGCCGGCCTGCTCGGCGACTGGCTCCTGCTGCCTGCGTTGCGGCGCATGACGGGCGCCCGCGTGATCCGGGCGACCGCGCTCCTCTCGCTCGGCGTCTACCCGGCCTTCCTGCTCGTTCCCGGCCTCGGGCCGAAGTTCGTCCTGCTCGCGGCCCTCGGGCTGCTCAACTCGGGCTGGTACGCGATCCCCAAGGCGTGGCTCTACGACGCGCTGCCGGGCAGGAGCGGCGCCGCCGTCGCCGTCGGCGGGCTGGGCGGGATCGCCGGGGCGGCCGTCCCGCTCGCGCTCGGGTTCCTCGCCGGCGCCGCCGGAGTCGCCGCGATGATGTGGGTGCTGCTGCTGGCACCCGTGGCCCTGCTGGCCCTCACACCGCGCAACTAGACTGGTCCGATGCGCTCCGAGCGCACATCGACACCCCGCTAGTCGGCCTCCGGGTCGTCCTCTCCGTCCGTCTCTTTCGCGGTCGGATCAGGCACCGGAGACTCCTCCAGTTCCTCGTTCCTATCGTCTTCGCGGGGGTGCATATCCTTGGCCGGTTCTTCCATGAAGGTCGTCCTTCCCGACAACTCAGAGCTCGAACTTCCCGACGACGCATCCGGGCTCGACGCCGCGCGCGCGATCGGGCCGAAGCTCGCCGAACAAGCCGTACTCGTGCGCGCGAACGGGAACGTTCAGGACCTGCGCTTGCCGCTGCACGACGGCGATCCGATCCAGATCCTGACCACGCGGGACAAGGAGGACCCCGACGCGCTCGCGGTGCTGCGCCACTCGTCCGCGCACCTGCTCGCGGAGGCTGTGACGCGGCTCTATCCGGGCGTGAAGCTCGCCATCGGGCCGCCGATCGAGAACGGCTTCTACTACGACTTCGACTTCCCCGAGCCAATCCGCGAGGAGGATCTGGAGAAGATCCAAGCCGAGATCGAGCGCGAGCTCGCGGAGGGCCGAGAGTGGAGCCGGCAGGAGATCTCGCGGGACGAGGCCAAGCAGCTCTTCGCGGGCGACCCGTACAAGCTCGAGCTCATAGACACCGCCGAGGGCGACATCTCCCTCTACCGACAACATGGAGATGGGGGCGACTTCACCGACCTCTGCCGCGGCCCGCACCTGCAGGACTCGAATCCGATCAAGGCGCTCAAGCTGACCGGCCTCGCCGGCGCGTACTGGCGCGGCGACTCCGCGAACACCCAGCTCACGCGCATCTACGGCACCGCGTTCTACTCCCAGGACGATCTCGACGCGTACCTCGAGCGCGTCGAGGAAGCCCGCCGGCGCGACCATCGCCGGCTCGGCATCGACCTCGATCTCTTCCACCTCTCCGACGTCTCGCCGGGCTCGCCGTTCTGGCACCCGAAGGGAATGGTGATCTGGAACGAGCTCGAGGCGCTACGCCGCCGCATGAACGCGAAGCACGGCTACCAGGAGGTGAAGACCCCGCTCATCTACGACAAGAGCGTCTGGGAGACGAGCGGCCACTGGCAGAAGTTCCGCGAGAACATGTTCCTGATCCCGGAGCCCGACCGGACGTACGGGATGAAGCCGATGAACTGCCCCGGCCACATGCTTCTCTTCAACAGCCGGCTCCACTCGTACCGCGAGCTCCCGGTTCGTTACGCCGAGGCGGCGCCGCTGCATCGGAACGAGCTCGCCGGCACGCTGCACGGCCTGACGCGCGTCCGGCACGTGACGCAGGACGACGCGCACATCTTCGTCGCCGAGGAGCAGATCGAGGAGGAGCTGGACCGCGTGCTCGCCTTCGTGCGCGAGCTCTACGGCATCTTCGGGCTCGAGCCGCGGGCCGAGCTGTCGACGCGGCCCGACAACAAGGCCGGCGACGACGCCCAGTGGGACCGCGCCGAGGCGATCCTCGAGCGGGTGCTGCAGAGCCACGAGATGGAGTACGTGGTCGGCGAGGGCGAGGGCGTCTTCTACGGGCCGAAGATCGACCTGCACGTGACCGACTCGCTCGGCCGCTCCTGGCAGATGGCGACGATCCAGCTCGACTACCACATGCCGAAGCAGTTTGGGAACACGTTCATGGGCGAGGACAACCGCGAGCACCAGATCGTGGTCATCCACCGCGCGGTGATGGGCTCGTTCGAGCGGTTCATCGGCATCCTCGTGGAGCACTACGCGGGCGCCTTCCCGTTCTGGCTCGCGCCGGTGCAGGTCCGCGTGCTGCCGGTGAGCGATGCGCACCACGACGCGGCGCAGACCCTTGCGCTCAGGCTGGGTGAAGCCGGGTTCCGCGCCGAGGTGGCGGAGCCGAGCGAGACGATCGGCAAGCGGATCCGGGCCGCCGAGCTCGAGAAGATTCCCGTCACGGTCGTCTACGGCGACCGCGAGTCGGACGAGAGCCTCGCCGTGCGCGAGCGTGGCGGCGAGCAGTCGACGGTGTCGCTCTCAGCCCTCATCGACAAGCTTGCTACCCTCTGAGGCCTGAAAAGCAGGGGCGGACCGTTCCTCACCTCCCGGGCCGCGGAGGTTCAACCGAGTCGAAGTTTTGGCGAGGACCGGGCCGCTGCATGCAGCGGCTTTTCCTGTTGCGACAGCGAAACGAGGAGGAGTAAGCCCAACTTGGTGATTTGCCTTTGAGGCCCAGACGCCGGCCGTTCGACCAGACCCGTCCAGCCCCGCGCGACACGACGCGCATCAACGATGCGATCCGCGTCTCCCGCGTCCGGCTGATCGACGACGACGGCAGCCAGCTCGGAATCAAGACCACCGACGAGGCGCGCGAGTACGCCTACGGCAAGAACCTCGACCTCGTCGAGGTCGCCGCCCAGGCCGACCCGCCCGTCGCCAAGGTCATGGACTACGGGAAGTACCGGTACGAGCAGGAGCAGAAGGCGAAACAGGCCCGCAAGCACCAGAGCCAGATCCAGGTCAAGGAGATCAAGTTCCGGCCGAAGATCGGCATCCACGACTACAACACCAAGAAGGGACACGTCGAGCGATTCCTCAACCAGCGCGCGAAGGTGAAGGTCACGATCATGTTCCGGGGGCGCGAGACGACCCACCCGGAGCGGGGGCGCGACCTGCTCCTCCGCCTCGCCGACGAGCTCAAGGAGATCGGGCAGATCGAGTCTCAGCCCCTCCTCGACGGACGCAACATGGTGATGCTGCTTGGCCCGACGAAGAACGCAGGAGTGAAACGAGATGCCGAAGACGAAGACACACAGCTCAGCGAAGAAGCGGTTCAAGGTGACGGCGAAGGGCAAGATCCTGCGCCGGCCGGCGATGCGGAGCCACAACCTGGAGAAGAAGTCGTCGAAGCGTAAGCGCGGCTTCCGCAAGGATCGCCAGGCGACGGGCGCCGACCGCGGCGCAATCAAGAAGATGCTGGGGATGGGCTGATGCCGCGCGTCAAGCGAGCCGTCCACGCACACAAGAAGCGCCGCAAGGTCCTCGAGCAGGCGAAGGGCTACTGGGGCCGCAAGAGCACGCATTACCGCTACGCGAAGGAGCAGGTCGAGCACTCGCTTGTCTACGCCTACCGCGACCGGAAGGTGCGGAAGCGGGAGTTCCGGAAGCTCTGGATCACGCGCATCAACGCCGCCGCCCGCGCGAACGGGCTCTCGTACAACCAGTTCGTGCACGGCTGCTCGAAGGCCGGGATCGAGCTCGACCGGAAGGTGCTCGCCGACCTCGCCGTGAGCGATCCGGCCGCGTTCGGCGCGATCGCCGAGCAGGCGAAGTCCGCCCTGCAGAGCTGAACCGGCGAGAGGCGTTCGAGCTCCAGGCGCGTCACTTCGGGCGCGAGTCGCCGCTGTACGCGCGGCTCGCGCTCGAGCTCGCGACTGAGCCGCTTCTTCCGGAGGAAGTCGACTGGCGCTACCCGTTGCAGCTCTTCTCCGGGCTGCACTTCCTCGTGCTCTCTGGCCGGGCGTCATGGGAGGACGTGGGCGCCGCGCTGCGCGACGAGGCGGGCTTCCTGCGCGAGTGGGTGGCGACTGAGCGCGTCCAGACGAACGAGCCGCGGCGCTGCTGGTGGCTCGTCCCCTGCTTCCTCGAGGCGGCTCGGCGGACCGGCGCCGAGGCGTTCGACTGCGTCGAGCTCGGCTGTAGCGCCGGGCTGAATCTGCTGTGGGACCGGTACGGGTACTCGTACGCGAACGGCTCCTTCGAAGGCTCGCCGGTGTTCCAGGGCGAGGAGCGTGGGAAGCCGGTGCCCGTCGGAGCGATGCCGCGAGTGCGATCCCGTGTCGGCGTCGACCTCGCACCGCCCGATCTCCGCACCGCGGAGGGTGTGCGCCTGCTGAAGGCTTTCGTCTGGGCCGATCAGGACGAGCGGCTCGCCGATCTCGACGCGGCGATCGACGTCTGGCGTCGTGACCCGCCCGAGATCGTGGTGGGCGATCTCGTGGAGGAGCTGCCCGGGCTGCTCGAGCGGCGGAGCGACCACGGCGTGCTGCTCGTGTGGGAGACGGCCGTGCTCGGTTACCTCCCCGGCGAGCGCCGCGAGCGGGCGAGAACGCTGCTGGCGGAGCGGGACTGCATCTTCGTCCGCTGCGGGCAGCCGCAGGATGGGAGTCACGACTACTACGGCCTCTACGTCGCCGGCGACGAGGTCGCCCATGCCGAGTTCCACGGAGCGTGGATCGAGTGGCTCGCGTGATCACGTCGCGCGACAACGAGCGGCTCAAGCTCGTCCGCAAGCTCCGCGACCGGCGTTGGCGCGACAAGCTCGGGCTGTTCGCGGTCGAGGGAGAGGATCTCGTCGACGCTGCCGGCATCGAGCCGGTCGACCTGCTCGTCGCCGGGGAGACGGTCGACGCGGCACTGCTCGCGGAGGTCTCCTCGCTCGCGCATCCGCCGCGCGTCGTTGCGATCTATCGGCGCGAGGACCTGCCGCGTGGGACGCGGCCGGTGACGCTCGCTCTCTGGCGGGTCGGCGATCCCGGCAACGTCGGGGCGCTGCTCCGTGCGGCGGATGCGTTCGGCGCGGGTCTTGCGCTGTCGGACGGGTGCGCCGATCCGACTGGACCGAAAGCGGTTCGCGCGTCCATGGGCTCACTCTTCCGCGTCCCGCTGAGCGGGTTCGACCAGCCTGCGGGGAAGCGGGTTGCGCTCGTGCCGAGCGGCGGCGTCCCCCTGCCCGAGCTGGAGCTCGAAGGTGACGTCGTGCTCGTGCTCGGGGCCGAGCGGGAAGGCGTGCCGGCGGAGATCCTCGAGCGCTGCGACGAGCGAGCGACGATCCCGCAGCCGGGAGGCGGCGACTCCCTCAACGTCGCCATGGCGGGCGCAATCGCGCTCTACGAGCTGGCCCGCCGCGCTCGCTAAGACCGATAAGCGGTACTGCACATCTGTGTGACACCGGCGGACCGCTCGCGTACAGCAGGCGTGTCGTCTCGTGGACGGCCCGTCACGGTCTCGTGACGGTAAGTGCTACGGGCCTTTCGCCCCCGAGAAAGCGGCCGGCCCCCTTGCGGGGGCCGGACCAAAGATTCGCCGAGCCGGTTTCGCTTTCGTCCACCCGTCCAACCGACCTTTCGCCTCGGGATTGCTCCCTCTTCGTCCGATCGCTCGGTCTGGTTTCGACCTACTCGCGCTCCGTGCTCGGCGCAACGGGGAAACTAGGCGAACCCCGTCACCGGATCAAGACCCGGCCTCGAGAAATTTGCCGCAATTTGCGCCGATCATGTTCGGGTCGCGATCCAGACGCTGTCCTCGCCTCCCGTGAAGGGCCGCCGGTCGAACCAGCCGTAGCACGCGACCACCTGGAAGCCGGCCTCGGCGAGGAGCGAGTGCCACCGCTCGGGCTCGACCCACCAGAGCGTCATGGTGGAGGAGCCCTGCGGGCCGCGCACGGAGAGCGTCAGCGTCTGCGCGGAGAGATCCCAGTCCGCCCGCTCGTCGATGCCCGGCTCGCGCTCGATCCAGCGGCCGTGCGTCTCCTCGATGTCCTCGCGGGAGGGCGTGAAGACGTCGAAGACGAGACGCCCGCCGGATCGCAGCAGCTCGCGCGAGGCAGAAAGCGCCTCGAGGCGCTCGCCGTCGTCGCGCAGGTGGAGATAGGAGCGGAATGGACAGGTCACGAGCAAGACGCGCTCGTCGACGGGCGGCTTTCGCAGGTCGCCGAGCCGCAGGTCGAGCCGTGCCTCGACACCCGCCTCGCGCGCCCGATCCGCGCAGACGGCCAGCATCCCGGGCGATGAGTCGACGCCGATGACGTGGGCGCCGGCGAGTGCGGTCGGGATCGCGATCCGTCCGGTGCCGACGCCGAGCTCCACGACTTCGCCACCGGCTGCGAGCGCCTCGTCCACGTAGAAGGACACGTCCTCGACGACGCTCGCGCTCCACGGGTCGTAGAGACGCGCGATGGGGTCGTAGACGCTCAGGGCTTGCGGGTCACGTAGACGTACTCGAGCGACTCGTCGTCGAACGCCCGGCGGTCGAACCAGCCGTAGAGCGCCTCGACCTCGAGCCCCGCGACGTCGATGAGACCGTCCCACTCCGCCTTCGTCGCCCACCAGATGTGGATCGTCGCGCCGTCGTCGCGGACGAGCTCGATCCGGTTGTCGGCCGGAACGTAGCGATACGTGTGCACGATGCCGTTCTGCTCCTGCCTCGTGCCGTCGAGCTCCGCGGCGATCCGATGGCTGAAGGCGAATGCGTTGAACGCGAAGCGGCCGCCGGGCCGCAGAGACGCCGCCACGCGCTCGAAGACGCGCCGCTTGTCGTGCCAGCCGTGCAGGTGGAGAAGCGAACGGAACGGGACGTAGATCAGCGCGGCCGGTTCCTCGAGCTCGAACTCGCGAACGTCGCCGAACCGCAGCTCGAGCGGAAGCTCCGCCGAGCGCTCGCGCGCGAGCTCGAGCATCGCCTGCGAGGAATCGATCCCGAGCACGGGCTTACCCGTCGCTCGCACGACCTCGATCGCGACCCGACCGGTGCCGACCATCAGCTCCACGATCGGCCCGTCCGCCTCGCGCGCGAGCGAGACGTAGTGGTCCACGTCCTCGGTCATGTAGGTGGCCCACGCGTCGTAGACGGACGCCCAGGGGTCGAATTCGCTCATCGCGGGTAGTATCGGCACCGATGTCTGCTTCGCGCGAGTTCGCCTTTACGAAGCCCCGGCTCGCCGCCGGGGTGTCGGCGCGCTCCAGCTAAGGCGTCGCTCCTCCAGCAGCACGAGCCGGGGCGTCGAGCGTCCCGTCGTCGTGCCCGAGAAGGGAGGAGAAACCGTTGGATACAGTCGCCCGCGTGAACCCGGAGGACCTCGAGAAGGAGGCGCTCGCCGCCGCAGCCGAGGCGAGGTCGCTCGCAGCGCTCTCCGAAATCCGCGTCCGCTATCTCGGCCGTCGCAGCGCCCTGAAGCTCGCCCTGCGCGACGTGCGCGACCGCGACAGCGGCATGAAGCTCAACGCCGTGCGCGAGACCGTCGAGGCCGCGCTCACCGCCAGGGAGCAGGAGCTCACCCGCGCCGAGCTCGAGGAGCGGCTCGCGACCGAGCGCGTCGACGTGACGCTGCCGGCCCAGCTGCTCGGTCCGCCCAAGCTGCGGCCGCGCGGCACGCTCCACCCGGCGACGCTCGTCCGCCGCGACGTCGAGGACATCTTCCTCGGCCTCGGCTACGAGATCGTCGACGGCCGCGAGGTCGAGACGACGCGGTACAACTTCGACGCCCTCGGCTTCCCCGACTGGCACCCGGCGCGGTCGCCGCGCGACACGCTCTACATCGACGACGAGACCGTGCTGCGGACGGAGACTTCGCCGGCCCAGATCCACAAGATGGAGTCGCAGGAGCCGCCGATCTACATGGTCTCGATCGGCCGCGTCTACCGCCGCGACGAGATCACGGCCACCCGCTACCCGATCTTCCACCAGTTCGAGGGGCTCGCCATCGACAAGGGCATCACGCTCGCCGACCTCAAGGGGACGCTCCTCCATGTGATGCGGCAGCTCTACGGCCCCGAACGCGAAGTGCGCTTCCGCTCGCACTACTTCCCGTTCACCGAGCCGTCGATGGAGGGGGACGTCTCGTGCTTCAACTGCGGCGGTGCCGGCTGCGCGATCTGCAAGCACTCCGGCTGGATCGAGATGGGCGGCTCCGGCATGGTCGATCCGTACCTGTACGAGTTCGTCGGCTGGGATCCCGACGAGTACACCGGCTTCGCGTTCGGGATGGGCATCGAGCGCACGGCGCAGCTGCGCTACGGCATCTCCGGGATCCGCTCCTTCTGGGAGAACGACCTCCGGTTCCTCAGGCAGTTCCGATGAAGGTCCCGGTCAGCTGGCTGCGCGAGTACGTCCGCGTCGACGCCACCACGGCCGAGATAGCCGAGGCGCTCTCGGTCGGCGCGGCCGAGGTCGAGGGCGTCGCGCAGGTCGGCGTGACGGGCGAGCTCGGGCTCTTCCGCGTCGGACACGTGCTCGAGGCGGAGAAGCACCCCGATGCCGACCGGCTGCAGCTGACCTCGGTCGACGTGGGGGAGGACCGCCCGTACTCGATCGTCTGCGGCGCGTGGAACTTCGGCGCGGGCGCGAAGGTGGCGGTCGCGCTACCCGGCGCGACGCTGCCGAACGGGCTGACGCTCGAGCGGCGCAAGCTCCGCGGCCAGGTCTCGGAGGGGATGATCCTCGCCGAGGACGAGCTCGATCTCGGCACCGACCACAGCGGGATCATCGTCCTCGACGACGCGCTCGAGGCGGGGACGCCGCTCGCCGAGGTGCTCCCGCTCGTGGACGAGGTGATCGATCTCGACCCGACCGGCAACCGGCCCGACCTGTTCGCGGTCTACGGCGTCGCCCGCGAGGTCGCCGCGCTGCTCCGCGGCGAGCTCCTCCCGCTGCCGGGCAAGGACCCCCGACGTGAGGGCGACGAGCCGGTCGGCGTGGGGATCGAGGATCCGCAGGGCTGCCTGCGCTTCGTCGGGAGGCTCTTCCGCGACGTCGCGATCGGCGAGTCGCCGCCGTGGCTGAAGGGCCGGCTGCGGCATGCCGGCGTCCGCGCGATCTCGAACGTCGTCGACGTCACGAACTACGTGATGCTCGCGCTCGGCAGCCCGCTCCACGCGTACGACCTCGACCTGCTCCACGGCGGGCTCGTCGCGCGCCGCGCGCGCAAGGGCGAGAAGGTGCGGACGCTCGACGGCGTCGAGCGCACGCTGACCGAAGAGGATCTCGTCATCGCCGACCGAAAGCACGCCGTCGGGCTCGCCGGAATCATGGGCGGCGAGGAGACCGAGGTCTCCTCCTCGACGACGAACGTCATGCTCGAGGCGGCGAACTTCGAGCCGGTCGGGATCCTTCGGAGCTCCGAGCGCCACGCGCTCCGCACCGAGGGCTCGAACCGCTGGGAGAAGGGAGTCGACCCGTACGTCGCGGGCCAGGCGGCGACGTATGCGACGCAGCTCATCGTCGAGCTGAGCGGTGCGCGCTGGACCGGGGCGGAGGACGTCAAGGGCGAGCTGCCGAAGCCTGCGGTGATCCGGCTGCGGCCTGAGCGGGTGAGCGAGCTGATCGGGCTCGAGGTCGCCGAGAAGGAGCAGGCAGAGATCCTCGGCCGGCTCGGCTTCGAGCAGCTGAAGAAGGGCTTCCGGGTGCCCACCTGGCGCGCGCGGGACGTGCGGCGGGAGGTCGACCTGATCGAGGAGGTCTCGCGCTTCAAGCTGCCCGAGATCCCCTTCACGCTGCCGCGCCGGCAGGCGATGTTCGGGCGGCTGACGCGTGCGCAGCGCGTGCGCCGCGAGGTCGAGGACGTCCTCGTCGGGGTCGGCTACGCCGAGGTCTACACACCCACCTTCGTCGCGGACGGCGACCTGCGGCTGCCCGAGCCGCTCTCCGCCGAGGCGGCCGCGGTGCGCACCGAGCTCTACGCCTCGCTGCTCGGGCCCGCGCGCCGCAACGCCGACAACGGCGTTCTCGACGTTGCGCTGTTCGAGATCGCGCGCACGTACCGCGACGTCGGGGGCGAGCTGCCCGAGGAGCACTGGCACGTCGCCGGCATCGTCGACGGAGCCTTCCACGAGGCGAAGTGGGCGGTCGAGCAGATCTACTCCGCGCTCGGCATCGAGCCGAGCTACGAGCGGGCGAGCGAGCCGTACCTTCACCCTGGGAAAGCAGCACGAACCACCGAGGGCTGGCTCGGCGAGCTTCATCCCGCGCTCATCGACGGCCTCTGGAGCGCGTTCGAGCTCGACCTCGACGCGCTGGCCGAGGCCGCGCCGGCCGTCGTCGCGTTCGAAGAGGTGAGCCCATACCCCGAGGTGCGGCAGGATCTCGCCTTCGTCGTCGGCGAGGACGTTCCGGCCGCCGAGGTGCTCGCCGCGATCCGCGAGGCGGCCGGTGGGCTGCTCCGCGAGCTCGAGGTCTTCGACGAGTACCGCGGTGAGCAGATCGGCGAAGGGAAGCGCTCGCTTGCGTTCCGGCTCGCGTTCGGCTCGCTCGAGGGGACTTTGACGGACGATGACGTCGCGCCGGTGCGCGCATCGATCGTCGACGCCCTCGCGTCGCGCTTCGACGCGGTGCTGCGCGCCTAGGAGGGCGGAAGGCCGCTCGTCGTCGGCGTTTCGCCAAGCCCTCCTACTACTAGCCGGGGGCTACTTCTTCTTTTCGCGCTTCTTGTCGCCGCGGTGCAGGAGTCGCGCAACCGTCCTGGCCGCGAGAGCGGCACCCGCCGCTGCGCCCACCGCCTTCCCGAGCTTCTTGCCCTTCTCGGCGGTCTGCCCGAGCTCCTCGCGCAGCGTCGCGACGGCGTTGGTGAGCTCGCGGCGCTCGTCCGCGATGTCCTGCTTGAGCTTCGACTCAGTGGCCATTGCGGATCGCCTCGGTCGTGAGTCGAGCCTCCTCGATCGCCTGCTCCGGTACCGGCTTCGCGCCCTTCTTCAGCATCACCAGCCCGACGGTGCCGAGCATTCCTGCGACGAGGAAGAGACCGCCGAACATGATCAGCAGCGAGAGCCAGACCGGCAGCGCGGTCGCGATGCCTGCCGTGGCCGCCGCGAGGCCGAAGCCGAGCGCAGCCAGGCCGAGCACGGCCGCCACGAGAGCGAGGGCGATGCCGACCGCCAGTGCCGCCACCCTCCGCTTGAGCTCCGCCGCCGCAAGCTGCAGCTCGAGCCGCACGAACGACCGCGCATGATCTGCGACGCGTTTCGTCGCGCCTGAGAGTCCTAAGCCCTCCATGCCCTCCTCCTTACCGTTAGAGGCGGACCGTAATCGAATGCGTCAGCGATTGCGGCCGGTGAGCCACCAGGCGAGCCGCTGATACCAGGTCGAGCCTTCGGGAATGACCTGCTCCTCGACTTCCGCGCGCATGTCCTGCAGAGGGGCGACCTCGTTGCCGGAGATCTTGAGCCTCACCTCGCCGACTGCGATGCTCTCGACGATCTCGGCAGGGACGTACTTCACTCCGCTGAAGGTGCCGGTCTTGATCCCGAAGCCGTCGAAGATGTCCGCGTCCTCGTCGCCGGCGATCTCGTCGATCGTTCCGACCTCCTCGCCCTCCCGGTCGTAGACCGTCCAGCCTTTCTCGACCGCTTTCCAGGCGACGGGATCGGGCATGACGGTTAGGCGGGCCGGCGCCCGACGACGAAGGTCGCACCCTGCGTCCCCACCGGATGGACGTCGCTCAGGGCGTGGGTGATCCGGATGCGCCCGGTGATGCCGGCCTCGTCGAGCCGCGCGAGGCAGCGGCCGACCATCCCCGGCGAGGCGCCGTAGCCGCGGTGGCTCGCGCAGCGGAAGCGGAAGCCCGGGCGGCCGGTGGACTGGATCGGGTTGATCGGGGCGCACAGCACCGCTCCGCGGTCGACGTCGGCGCTCGAGTCGAGTTCGAGCTCGGCGACGAGATCGCTCCAGTCGGAGGGCAGCATCTCGAGCGCCCCCTGCCATTCGGCGGCAAGCGAACGCGTCGCCGGCGCTGGGACGGGTCGCGCGCCTTGCGACGCGACGAGCTCGAGACGTCCGCGAATGCCTTCGCCGTCGATCCGGCGCAGCAGGCGCCGGACCGCCTCGGGTCCGATGCCGGTCCCGCGCGTCGAGACGGTGAAGCGGATCTCGCTGCCTCCGACGCCCGGTCCCGCCGGCCCGAGCAGCGCAGCGGCCCGGGATCGCGCCGCGGCGTCGGTGATCGCGAGGCTCAGCGTGACCTCGGTCCACCTCGGATCCAGTTCGCTCAGGAGCTGGTTCCAGCGTTCGGCGAGCGGCACGGGGCCAACCGTACACTCCAGCCCGTGGCGAAAGTGGAGCACAGGACGAGCCTCGGGAAGAGCGAGCTCCACGACGTCTTGCGAGAGATGCTCCTCATCCGGCGCTTCGAGGAGAAGGTCGAAGAGCGCTTCCGCGCCGGTGAGCTGCCGGGCTTTCTCCACGTCGCGATCGGGCAGGAAGCGTGCGCCGTCGGCGTCTGCCGTGCGCTCGAGGACGGGGACGTCATCGCCTCGACGCATCGCGCGCACGGCCACACGCTCGCGAAGGGGACACATCCCAACGAGCTGATGGCCGAGCTGTACGGCAAGCAGGAGGGCTGCTCGCACGGCTACGGCGGCTCGATGCATCTCTACGACGTCGAGCGCGGCAATCTGGGCGCGAACGCCGTGGTCGGCGGGGGCCTGCCGCAGATCACGGGAGCAGCGCTCGCCTTCAAGCTGCGGGGCGAGCCGCGCGTCGCGCTCTCCTTCTTCGGCGACGGGGCGACGAACATCGGCACCTTCCACGAGGCGCTCAACCTCGCGCAGCTCTGGCAGGTGCCGGCCGTGTTCGTGCTCGAGGACAACAAGTGGGCCGAGTCGACGCCCGAGTCCCAGCATTCTCCGATCCGCGACCTGTCGGAGCGAGCGAAGGCCTTCGGGATGAAGGCGCTGAAGGCCGACGGGCAGGACGTCGAGGTCGTCTACCGGACCGCGCGAAAGGCGCTCGAACACGCGCGCGGGGGCGAGGGGCCGGTCTTCGTCCACCTAGAGACGATCCGCTTCACGGGCCACTACATCGGCGACCCCCAGGTCTACCGCGACCGCGACGAGGCGCGAAAGCTGCGCGAGACGCGCGACCCGATCGAGTTGCTGCGCCAGAAGCTCGGCGTCTCGGACGAGGACCTCACCGGCCTCGACGCCGAGGTGACGGAGATCGTCGAGGCGTCGGTCGAGTTCGCGAAGAACGGGACCGATCCGGCTCCCGAGGACGCCCTCAAGAACGTCTATGCCTGAGCTCACCTATCGCGAGGCCGTGCGCGACGCGCTCTCCCAGGCGATGCGCCAGGATGACGACGTCTTCATCATGGGCGAGGACATCGCCGAGATGGGCGGCTCGATGGGGGTCACCGCCGGGATGCTCGACGAGTTCGGACCCGAGCGGGTGCGCAACTCCCCGATCTCGGAGATGGCCATCGCCGGAGCCGCGATCGGGGCGGCCATGCAGGGCATGCGGCCTGTCGCGGAGAGCATGTACGAGGACTTCCTCACGCTCGCGACCGAGCAGATCGTGAACCAGGCGGCCAAGCACCGCTACATGTCGGGCGGGCAGGTCACGGTCCCGGTCGTCTTCCGCACGCAGGGCGGCGCCGGCTGGTCGCCGGGCGCGCAGCACGCCCAGCAGCTCGAGGCGTGGTTCGTGCACATCCCGGGGCTCAAGGTCGTCTTCGCCTCCACGCCGGAAGACGTGCGGGGCCTCCTCTGGTCGTCGATCTACGACGACAACCCTGTCGTCTTCTTCGAGCACCGGACGCTCTATCCGATCAAGGGCGACGTGCCGCAGGAGATCGAGCCGATCCCGATCGGCCGCGCCCGCGTGCATCGCGAGGGCGAGGACGTGACCGTGATCGCGACAGGCCGGCTCGTCCACGAGAGCCTGAAGGCGGCGGAGGAGGCAGAGGGCGAGGGCATCTCGGTCGAGGTCGTCGACCCGCGCACTCTGCAGCCGCTCGACGAGGAGACGCTCGTCTCCTCCGTGAAGAAAACGAACCGCGCCGTCGTCGCGCACGAGGCCGTGACTCGGATGGGCTTCGGCGCCGAGGTGGCGGCGGTGCTGCAGTACCAGGCATTCGACTGGCTCGACGCGCCGATCGAGCGCGTCGGCGCGAAGTTCGCGCCGCTCGCGTTCGCGCCCGTCATGGAGGCGTTCGTCGTCCCGCACGCAGAGGACGTGCTCGCCGCGATCAAGCGAACCGTCGGAAAGGCGGCGTAGGCGTGGCGACCGAGGTCATCCTCCCGCGGCTCGGCCAGGGGATGGAGTCGGGCACGATCGTCCGCTGGCTCAAGTCGGAGGGCGAGCCCGTCGAGAAGGGCGAGCCGCTCTTCGAGCTCGACACCGACAAGGTGACACAGGAGGTCGAGGCCGAGGCGGCCGGCGTGCTGCTCAAGATCGCGGTCGCGGAGGGAGAAGTCCCCGTCGGGCAGACCGTGGCCTTCATCGGCAATGAAGGCGAGGACGTGCCCGAGGTTGCCGCCGCCGAGGCTCCCGCGCAACAGGCTGAACCGAAGGAGGAGCCGCAGCCCGAGCCCGAGGCGAGACCTGCCGAACCGACCGCGACCACGAACGGCCGCGTCAAGGCGTCGCCCCTGGCGCGCCGGCTTGCCCGTGAGCGCGGGATCGACCTTGCGACCGTGCACGGGACGGGGCCCGAAGGGAGGATCGTCGCGGAGGACGTGGAGCGCGCCGAGGCCGGGGCACCGCCGGCTCCCGTGGCGCTTCCGGCCGGCCAGGCCGAGCGCGTGCCGCTCACCAACATCCGCAAGACGATCGCCCGCCGCCTCACCGAGGCCTGGCAGATCCCCGTCTTCCAGCTCCAGACCTCGGCCGACATGACGCGCGTCAACGCGCTCGTCGCGAGGCTTCGCGAGCGCGACGCCGACGTCCGCGTCACGGTCACCGACGTCCTGACCAAGATCTGCGCCCAGGCCCTCATGCGACACCGCGAGGTCAACGCCGAGTGGACCGACGACGCGATCCTCCTCCATCCGAGCGCGAACGTCGGGCTTGCCGTCGCGGCGCCGCAGGGCCTCGTCGTGCCCGTGATCCGCAGCGCGGAGCGGCTCTCGCTGACCGAGATCGCCGGCAGGCGGTCGGATCTCGTCGGCCGGGCGCGGGAGAACAAGCTGCGCGCCGAGGACCTCGAGGGCGGGACCTTCACGATCTCGAACCTCGGCATGTACGCCGTCGAGCGCTTCACGGCGGTGCTGAACCCGCCACAGGCGGCGATCGTCGCGGTCGGAGCGACGGAGGATCGCGTCGTGCCGGCCGGCGGCGAAACCGTTGTTCGGCCGATGGTCACGCTGACCGGGACGTTCGACCACCGCGCCGTCGACGGCGCACCGGCCGCGGCGTTCCTCCAGACGCTGAAGGAGAGCCTCGAGGATCCGGGGCTCGCGCTGTAGCCGATGGCGCCGACAGTCTGGTATCACGTCCGCGACTTCGACGAGGGCCGCCGTTTCTACCGCGAGGTGCTCGGCTTCCAGGAGCTCTCAGTCGACTTCGAGGAGCGCTGGTCGACGCTCCGCCGCGGCGAGATGGAGATCGGGCTCGCTGAGGGAGAGCCGAGCGACCAGGGTGTCGCGCATGTCGACGTCCCCGACCTCAAGCAGGAGGCGGACCGCCTGCGCGAGGCGGGCATCGAGGTCGGCATCGTCCTCGAGCTGACGGGCGAGATGCGCCTCCTCGACGTCTACGACCCCGACGGCAACCGGATCCAGCTCGCGCAGGAGCTGCGCCCGTAATGCTGCGGCCGGTCGACCAGCAGGACATGCGCTTCCTCCGCGACATGCTCCGCCACGCCTACCACTGGCGGCTCGGCGATCCCGACCTGCCGGTCTACCGCTACGTCAAGAACTGGGGACGGCGCGGCGACGCCGGCGTCGTCGCCTTCTCGGGCCCGAACCCCTACGGGGCGGCCTGGTACCGGCTGTTTCCGGCCTCGGCCCCCGGCTTCGGCTTCGTCGACGAGGAGACGCCCGAGCTGACGATCGCCGTCGTGCCGAGCCACCGCGGCGGCGGCACGGGCGGCGAGCTCCTCGAGGCGCTGCTCGCGCGGGCGCGCGACGAGGGCTTCGCGCAGATCAGCCTCAGCGCCGAGCTGGGCCAGACCGGCTTCTACGAGAAGCACGGCTTCAAAGAGCTCCGGCGCGAGGACGGAACCGTGACGATGGTCGCCGACCTCTAGAGCTGACCCCGCTCGGGCGAGAGGACGCTGGCCCAGGCGAGTGTTCCTGTATGTTCCCTGAATGGCACTTGCTGCTGCTCGCTTTCCAGTTCCCGTTGGCATCTACGCCCGGATTTCGTCCGACCGGGAAGGCGACCAGCTCGGCGTCACGCGCCAGATCGCGGACTGCGAAGACCTGGCGCGGCTTCGTGGCTGCCGGGTGGTGGAGCGCTACGTCGACGACGACATCAGTGCCTGGAGCGGCACCCGGCGACCGCAGTACGAGCGCATGCTGGACGACCTGCGCTCGGGCCGGATACACGGCGTCTTGGTCTGGCATCTCGACCGGCTGACCCGGCACCCGCGCGAGCTGGAAGCTTTCCTCGATCTGTGCGACGAGGTGGACGTCGAGCTGCTCGGCTGCGTGACGGGGGATGTTGATCTTGCCGATCACGGCGGCCGGTTGCTTGCTCGTATGCTCGGCGGGTTGGCCAGGTACGAGAGCGATCACAAGAGCGAACGAATCCGCCGCAAGCACCTGGAAATCGCAGAGAGCGGCGGTGTCTCCGGCGGCGGCTCGCGGCCCTACGGCTATGAGGAGGACAAGCTGACCATCCGGCCCGCGGAGGCAGCCGTGGTGGCGGAGTGCGCTAAGCGACTGCTCGCGGGCGAGCCGGTGCGCTCGATCGTGGCTGACCTCAACCGCCGCCGGATACACGCTGCGAAGGGTGGCCCCTGGTCGCCGCAAAGCCTGCGGCGGGTGCTCGCCTCGCCAAGGATCAGCGGCCAGCGCGTGTACCACGGCGAGATCCTCGCCACCGCGCAGTGGCCGGGGATCATCAGCGCCGAGGACGGAGCCAAGATCCGCGCCCTGCTGGCGAACCCGGAGCGCCGCACCAACAAGGCAGCGCGCCGCTACCTGCTCGGCGGCCTGCTCGTCTGCAGCCACTGCGGGGAGCGCTTGGTCGCGCGTCCACGGACGGGCGGGAAGCGCCGCTATGCCTGCGCCAAGGGAGTCGGCTTCTCCGGCTGTGGCAAGACCTACATCAACGCCGACGAGGTGGAGCGGTTCGTCACCGAGGCGGTGCTGCTTCGCGTGGACTCGCGCGACTTGCAGCGCGCAATGGAGCGACGGCAACGCGGCGCACCCGACGCGGAGCGCTGGTTGAAGGAAGCCGAAGCAGCCAGCGAGCAGCTCGAGGAGCTCGCCACCGCCTACGGCCAGCGCGAGATCACCATGAACCAGTTGAAGGCAGCCAGCAAGCCGATCGAGCAGCGGTTGAGCGCGGCTCGCAAGCAGCTCGCCAAGGTCACACACGGCGGCCTGCTCGATTCCTACGTCGGCCACAGCGACCGTCTGCTCGCCGATTGGAACTCGCTCGATCTGAGCCAGCAGCACGCAATCGTGGCCGCCGTGGTCGATTCCGTCCGGGTCGGCCCAGCGCGTAAGGGTTACAACCGCTTTGACGAGTCGCGCCTAGATCCGGTCTGGCGGGCCTGACTCAGCAGCTCGGCGACGCGATCCAAGGCGAGCGGGTCGGAGAGCTTGGCCGGGACGTTTTGGTCCGCGCAGGTTCGCTCGACCCACGCGATCGCGCGGGCCTTTAGGTCGTCAGTCCCACTGCGCCCAGCAGGCGGGCGGGCCACGCCACCCCTCCACCGAGGATGAGAGCCAGACCCTCTCCGGTTCCGATCCCATTACGCGAGAGGCGGTCGCGATCGCGCCCTCGGCTGAGTCGCCGTAGCAGAGGATCTTGTCCGGCTGGAAGCCCTGCGCGACCTCGTAGCGATGGAGTCCCGCCGGCCGGCGCTCGTCGTCGAGATCGCGGCCCGCGTAGCCGGCCAGGTAGCGCCCTGCCAGACGCGCCTCTCCGAGCTCGCCTGAGCCGACCGGCAGCCCGTTGAGCTGCTTGATGTGCACGAAGCCGTGGCCCCAGGAGCGCTCGATCAGTCCGCGCGGGATGAAGCGGCCGACCGCGAAGTGCGCGTGCAAGCCGTGGCCGCCCGGATGCCACTGCGGCACCCACACATACGGCAGTGGCCCGGCCTCCAGGCCGTCGCGCAACTCGCGGAAGAACGCCCCGAGATCAGTCCTCAGCCGGTAAGGGTCGTGGCAGCCCTCGCCCCGGTAGGTGAGGGTGCCGAGCCGGTTGAGCCGATTCGCCGCTCCGTAGCGTCGGATCTTCGCCCGCGCCCTGCGCGCCGCCTCCTCCTGCGCCCGCTCGACGTTCGGCGGCCCACCCCGCACGGAAGCCACCGACCGCCGCACCGACAGACTGCCCCCGCCCTCAGCGGCCTCCGGGTAGAGCGAGAACGACCACAACGACTCGACCGCTAGTCTCATCCGAGAGACTATGCCGAGCAGGTCGGACGTACAGTCTCAGCTCTGCGACTTTGGCTTGGCTTTCTTCATCTTGGCCCAGCCCTCACGATGAGCCCCGAGGTCGAGCGTGATCCCCGGCAGCACGAACTCGTCCGGGTGCGCACCAAAGGCGATCCGGAACAGCTTGATCTTCCGATAGACGCTCGCCCGGCTCATGCCCATCGCCAGCAACCCCTCAAAGCCTCCCTCCAGATGCCAGACCACCCAGAAGCCGTACAGATCCACGATGCTTCCCGCCGCGTAGCGCTGCACCAACGGCCGGAGCGCCGGATCGGTCACTTTCCGCACCCCACCCACGTACGCCTCCCAGGCACGCCGAGCCACCCCGCGGCCCTCCGGCGACTCCATCCGATCGGAACGGAAGTCCACCACCTAGTCTCACCCTAGCGACTACGACGGACAGCAGAAGCAGACCCTCGGTTACCGCGGGCCCCCGCGCCCAAATCGCAGACCCCCACCCTCGTCGCTGCGCTCCTCGGCGATTTGGGCTTCCCCGCGCCAACCGAGGACAACCACCCAGCTCCAACCCTGATCAGAGGTGCAAATGTGCACGGTTGCAGGCCTTTTGCCCTCCGACCGAATTATGTTGCACCCCAGCGAACGACCCTCAAGCAGCCACCCGAGTTTCGTTGCAGATTCAAGTGAAGAAGACCGACGTGAGCCGTGGCCGCGCGGGGGCACCCTGCCGGGTGCCGCCCTGCGCCAGCCGCGGCGACGGCTACCGCCCAGACTTCATCCACTACCAGCGCGCCAGCATGGCGCTCGCCCAAGACTGAGAATGGACGGAGAGCTACGTGACGCGATCGACAGCCATAGCGGTGGTAGGCCTACTGATAGCGTTCTGCTCTCTGGGGGTCGCAATCTGGGCGCAGCTAGAGGCAGGCCAGGCAAACAGCCAAGACACGCTACGCGGAGACGCAATCGCCAGGAAAGCCGACCTCGACTATGACATCGGACTGGTCGCAAGCGCGAAGCGCCTCTCCGCAAGACAGCTTGCCATCCTCGCGCGCGTAGCCGCGCTACGACGCCAAGGAAACCTCGCGTGGGAGGTGGCACAGCCGCCTCGCTATCGCGCAGCGGTCGCCACCTACGACCACGCAATACGGATTCTGCGCACCGTCGCGAAGGAAGCGCAACGAGACGGGACGTGCCCTCTATGCGCCGACAAGTATCAGGGCTTCCGCATCCCGTCTCTCCAGCCGCCCCGGCCTCGCGGCTAACTCGGACGCCGGAATCTCTGCACCCGTTCGGGCGTCATCCCGAACGCTGGCCCAGGTCAGCGTTTCCGCTGCTGACGCTCCTCCCAGGCAACCTCCGCGAGAAGAATCAGGACGAACGTTGCCAGGAGCGCCCAACGGGCGAAACCGTTCTGCGTAAAGGCGGCGAAGCCAGCCGCGAGCGCGAGCAAACGGGGAACCCGCGACCACCAGAATCGCGCCATTGCCGATTCGTATGCCCCCGCTCCTCAGGGGTCATTCCGGAACACTGGCTCAGGTCAGCTCCCTGGGTCTGAGGGCTAGCGCAGAGGCTTGGCGTAGGCGACCGTCTTGGCGAGCACGAAGGCGTCGTGGCGTTTCTTCGGTGTGTTCAGGCGGCCATCGTCGCCCGAACCGCCCGCATCGAGCTTGATCCTCTTCCCGCCCCGCTCGATGCAGCGCCAGGCGTCCTGGCCGCCCGTGGTTCCACCCCAGTGCACGGTCACACCGCCCAGCCTGGGGACGAGGCCACCGTGCGCCGGTAGTCGTGCGCCGCGATCGCCAAGCCGAGGGCGATCCCGAGCACTGCGAACATCACTACCGAGGGCCACGGAACCCAGCGCAGCTTAGACACGTCTACAAGCATGCCCGCTCAGGGGTCATTCCGGAACACTGGCCCAGACGAGTGTGGGATGTCCTTTAGCATCCGAAGGGTGCTTCCAGAGGGCGTGCACCACTGGACGGCGACGCATCCGGAGTGGGAAGGGCCGGTGTCGGCGTACGCGATCGACGATGGCGCGCGACTGATTCTGATCGATCCGATCGCCGTTCCGGACGAGGTGCGCGCGCTGTTCGGATTGCGCGAGGTGGTGACCGTCCTCACCTCCACATGGCACGAGCGCGACGCCGAATCGCTTGGGTTTCCGGTGTGGGCTCCGGCCCCTGATCGCCCCGAAGACCAGCTCGTCCCGGCGACCCGCTATGCGATTGGCGACTCGCTGTTCGGGCTGGAGGCGTATCCCGGCCGTGAGGGACAACTCGACCTTGTGCTGTGGAGCGAGCGGCTTCGCGCGGTGATTGCCGGGGACACGCTCATCGACCTTGGCGGCGGACTCGAGATTCCCGCGAGCTGGCTGCCAGAAGGCGTCACCGTGGAGGAGGTCGCGAGCGGGCTGAGGCCGTTGCTCGACACGCCTCTGGAGTTCGTTCTTCCGACACACGGCGAGCCCACAGATCGCGCGGCGCTCGAACGCGCCCTCGCCTGACCCCGCTACCAGCTCAGGGGTCATTCCGGAACACTGGCCCAGGGGAGCGGCCCCTGACTTGCGATACTCGCGTCCGTGGGTGAGATCGATCCCCTAGGCACGCGCAGGGAAGGGCTTGACGCGTTCCTCGACCAAAAAGCCGAGGAGGGCTACATGATCGAGACTCGCACTGATACCCACGCGATCATCTCGCGACGGCCGAAAGGTCTTAAACGCTTCACGAGCGGTAGAGACCCCGGACGCTACGTGGTTGAGGTCGACGAACATGGACGCGTGACGATGCGTCCGGCAGAGGCGCGCCGCACATGAGGCAAGTACCTGAGCCGTCAAAGTTGATGCACATCCAGGGCCACGGCTAGCACGCAGAAGGAGGTCAGAAGATGGCGAGCAAGGACAAGAACGCCAAGAAGAGCATGGAGAAAAAGCCCGCTCAGAAGACGCTGAAAGAGAAGCGGCAGGCCAAGAAGGCGAAGAAGTAACCGGGCAACGCGGACCGATGCGGGCGGGTGGCATCCTCTGCGCCGTAGTTGGTCATCGTTGGCAAGTAGACGAGACCACAACGAACTATGAGACCGTCATCTGCTGCGAGCGATGCGGTCGTCGGCAACTCGCGCCAGGCGGAACCTAGCCGACGCTGTCCGTTGGCAGTTCCCGGTAAGCGGGGAACAGTTGCTCGAAGCGGGCCTGAGCGTCGCAGCGGCCAGACCCGTCGAGGTAGGCGGCGAGATCCTCGACATGCACCTGGACTCCCGCCCCGTACGCAGCGACCAGCTCGACTGGCATCCCTCGTTCCTCCCAGACCAGGAGAGTGTTCTCGTCGTCGCCGCTCAGCGTGATCTCGATGAGCTGTTCTTCGGATCCGTCAGCGTCCTTCGTCACCACGAGGAGTCGGTTGGGAGGCCGGCAGGCTTCGATTCGTCCCGTCCCCTCCCAGCCGCTGGCAAAGAGACGTGCGTGGTATTCGCCACCCAAGCGGAGTTCGCCCTCGACCTCTCCGTACCAGACCGCCAAGCGAGCATGTTCGGTCAGTGCGGACCACACCTCACCGATTCCCCTCTCAAAACGATCCTGAAGGCGCACCACGCCCTTCCCATCCCGCGATCCGAGACTCCCTAGGATGCGCCCGCTCTCTTGCGCCTTGCTCATCAGTCGACCCCTTTCGGTTGCGGTGGGCGCGTGCTTTCCCGAGAAGACTCGGCGGGAACGGCAAAGTCATCGCCCGCTGGACAGGCCGATGGCTCGTAAGCCTCAGCTCGATAGCGGCGCGCGGCCGTTCGGCCGTCTGGAAGGCTTAGCACCGTGGCAGCGAAGGACACATCACCGAAGGTGAACCTCTTCGACGATTTCACCGGTCGCCTCGACATCGGCGGCGCTCTGGGATCAGAGGAGACCTCAAAGGCAGCAGCCCCGTCGGTTTCGGTTTATCCGGACACCGACACAATCGGCGTTTGGCCCGATGACGACACGGAGTACTACTTCAAGCGAAAGGACGCGGTCTCGCGCGAAGACGTCGTATAGGGCTTTAAAGTTCTTCAGGGGTCATTCCGGAACACTGGCCCCGGCGAGCGTGACGCACCGGGCTGCGACCCGAGTCGGGCGGTTATTCGCTGCGGGGTCGTGGTTGGTGACGAACTCTGCCCTCGAAATGGCTCCGCTCGAGCAAACCGAAATGGCCGGGGCTGCGTAGGACCCTTTTCGTACCTATGCCCCACGTGGGCAGAAAGGGGGAGGAGATGAAAAGGCTCCTCAGCGCGATCGTCACGGTCGCGGCTTTGTTCGCTGTGGTCGTTGGGGGCGCTTCGGCCGGTAGCGGAAACCCGAACGGTACGGGCCAGCCGAGCCAGTCGTGTGGGAGCACGACGGCTTCGAAGATGCCGGGCGGCGGCAATTCGTCCACGAGCACCGGATCGCCGTTCGAGGGCGCTTCCTCGGCCAACGTCTATGCGAATGGCCCCGGAACCGGCGGGCCGGGCACAGCCACCGGGACCGGCCACATCACCAACGACAAGGCGGTCTCCCAGTACGACGTAGCCTGCTACCAGGTCACGACCCACACCGGGTAAGCACATTCTGGCGACCCTGATCCGGCCCGACCGAGGCGGGCCGGATCTGCGGTCAGCTCATGTCGTCGGGTAGGGCTGCCCGCCTCCCAGACCGACCTCGTCGGCGCAGGCGGTTTGATTACGCTCAAGCGCAACATGACGAGGGAGATGAGCAATGGACGTTGACGTCGCCGTCCTGGGAGGCGGCCCCGGCGGCTACACCGCCGCCATTCGCGCTGCACAGCTCGGCGCGACGGTCGCCTGCATCGAGCGGGAGCCAGAGCTCGGCGGCACGTGCCTGCGCGTCGGCTGCATCCCGACGAAGGCGTGGGTGCAAACCGCGTTCGCGCTCAAGGAGGCCGAGGAGCACTTCGCGAAGTTCGGGGTCGCGGTGGGGGAGGCCAAGCTCGACTTCGCCGCGTCGAACGCGTGGAAGGCGGGCGTCGTGAAGCAGATGACGTCGGGCGTCGCGAGCCTCTTCAAGGCGAACGGGGTCGAGTGGGTGAAGGGCGCCGGCAGCTTCACCGACGCGAACACGATCGCGGTCGAGGGCGGGGAGGACGTCTCCTTTCGCTCGGCGATCGTCGCCACCGGCTCCTATCCGCTCCGTCCCCCGATCGACGGCCTCGACTCTCCCCGCTGCGTCGATTCGACCGGGTTGCTCGCGCAGGAGCGGGTGCCGGGCCGGCTCGTCATCCTCGGCGGCGGCATCATCGGCTGCGAGTTCGCCTCCATCTTCCAGCGCTTCGGCAGCGAGGTGACGATCGTGGAGATGCTCGACTCCCTCATTCCGCAGGAGGACACCGATGCGGCGAAGGAGCTCGCGAAGCAGTTCCAGAAGCGGGGCATCTCGCTGCAGCTCGGCAAGCAGTGCTCGAAGGTCGAGGACGACGGCTCGCAGCTCACCGTGCATTTCGGGGACGGCGAGACGGCGCAGGCCGACCTGATGCTCGTCTCCGTCGGCCGTGGCCCGATGGTCGAGGGGATCGGCCTCGAGGCGGCCGGCATCGAGTACGACCGGCGCGGCGGCATCGCGACGGACGAGCACCGCAGCACGAGCGTCCCGCATATCTATGCGGTCGGCGACTGCGCCGGCTACTGGCAGCTCGCCCATACCGCGTTCCGCGAGGGCGAGGTGGCCGCGGAGAATGCGACCGGTCATGACGCCGTCGTCGACGCGCGCGCCGTGCCGCGGCCGATCTACACGGATCCGGAGATCGCGGCAGTCGGGCTCACCGAGGCCGAGGCGCGCGAGCAGTACGGCGACGACGTCGCGGTCGGGCAGTTCCCGTGGGTCGCGAACGCGCGCGCCGTGATGCAGGACGAGACGGTCGGCTGGGTGAAGTCGATCCACGAGACGCGCTACGGCGAGCTCTTGGGGCTCGTGATGGTCGGCCCGCACGTGACCGACATGGTCGAGGCAGGCGTGGTCGCGATCGACGCGGAGTCGACGGTCGAGACGGTGGCCGACGGGATCGCGCCGCATCCGACGCTGTCGGAGGCGATCAAGGAGGCGGGGCTCGTCGCTCTCGGCCGCGCCATCCACATCCCCAACCGCAAGCCGCGGGCAGCCGCGCCGGCGTAAGGCCGGCCGAAGGAGGACAGGAGGAGCGTATGACCATCGTGAACAGGCGCAACGCCGTCGTCGGCTTCCTGACGCTGAAGGTCGGGAAGCTCGTCGCCCGCCGCAAGGCGAAGCAGGTCGGCGGCAAGCTGACGAACTGGCGCTCGAAGAGCGACAAGAAAAACGGTTGAGCGGGCTGTTCCGCTCCTCGATCGACGGCCTGGTGCCATACGAGCCGGGCAAGCCGATCGAGGCGGTGCAGCGGGAGCTGGGCCTGGACCGCGTCGTCAAGCTCGCCTCCAACGAGGGCCCGTTCCCGCCGTTCCCGGCCGCGCTCGAGGCGATCGAGCGGGCGGCGCTCGAGCTCAACCGCTATCCGGACGGGGGAGCCTGGGCGCTTCGCACCGAGCTCGCCGAGCGGAACGGCGTCGCGTTCGAGGAGCTCATCGTCGGCGCGGGAGCCGACGGGGTCATCGACCTGCTCGCGCAGGCGACGCTCGATCCCGGTGACGAGGTGGTGTGCGGCTGGCCTTCCTTCCCGAGCTACGTCCTGACCGCGGCGAAGCTCGGCGCCGAGGCGCGGCGCGTGCCGCTACGCGACCACACGTACGACCTGGACGGTCTCCTCGCAGCGGTCGGGCCGCGGACGAAGCTCGTCTACGTGTGCCATCCGAACAATCCGACCGGCACTGCGAACGGCAAGACCGAGCTGCTCGGGTTCCTCGACCGCCTCCCCGAGCACGTCCTCTGCGTGATCGACCAGGCGTACTTCGAGTACATCGACGATCCGGACTACGCGGACGGCCTCGCGCTGTTCCGGGAGGGACGACGCATCGCGGTGCTGCGGACGTTCTCGAAGATCTACGGGCTCGCCGGACTGCGCGTGGGATGGGCTGTCGCGCCGGAAGACGTGGCAAGGGCGACGAGCAAGGTGCGGCGCGCCTTCGACGTCGGGGCGACCGCGCAGGCCGCGGCGCTCGCGAGCCTCGACGACTCTGAGGAGATCGCCCGGCGGCGGCAGCTCAACGCGGCCGGCCGCGACCGGCTGGCCGAGATCTTGCGCGCCCACGGGCTCGAGCCGGCGGGGCCGGCGCGCGGCAATTTCCTCTTCGTGGACGTGGGCGGCGGCCGCGAGCTGTTCGAGCGGCTGCAGCGGGAGGGCGTCATCGTCCGCCCGCTCGACGGCTTCGGCGCGCCTGAGGCGATCCGCGTCAGCGTCGGCACTCCCGAGGAGAACGAGTTCTTCCACGTTGCTTTGGGACACGTCCTTTCTGGCGTCTCGTAAGCGACAGGTAGAGGTGCTAGCGTCGAGCGGAAGCTCGTGAGGCTTTCGTCCGCCCAGCTCGCGCCGCTCCGCCTCGAGGGGTTCCGCAACCTCTTCTTCGCGACGCTCGGCTCGAGCGTCGGAACGCTGCTGGCCGCGGTCGCGCTCGCGATCGACGTCAAGGACCGCACTTCCGGGTCGCCTCACTCGGGCCTCTGGGTCTTCGCCGTCCTCGTCGTGGAGTTTCTGCCGACGATCTTCGTCGGCCTCCTGCTTGGCCCGCTGCTCGACCGGCTCGACCGGCGGTCCCTGATGATCGCCGCGGACGTGCTGCGGGTGGGGGTGTTCGTGGCGCTGCCCTTCGCGACGGACGCAGCGATGGTGGTGGGCCTCGCGCTCGTTGCCGGGCTCGCAGCCGGGTTCTTCCGCCCGGCGGTCTACGCGGGCGTGCCCAACCTCGTGCCCGAAGCGGATCTGCCCGCCGCCAACGCTCTGCTCCAGGGCATCGAGAACGTCAGCTGGGCGGTCGGGCCGCTCGTGGGCGGAGTGCTGACCGCGGCAGCGGGGCCCTCGGCGGCCTACGCGGTCAATGCGGCGTCGTTCGTCGTCTCGATCGCGCTCGTGGTGCAGATCCCCTCTCGCTTGCTGCAGAGCGAGCGGGCGCTCTCGCGCGGTCACTGGCGCGACCTCGGCGATGGCTTCGGCGCCGCGCTCCGCTCCCCCTCGATGCGGGCCGTGCTCGTCGCCTGGGGAATCGCGTCGCTCGCGGCGGGAGGCGCGAACGTCACCGAGATCTTCCTCGCCAAGAACACCTTCTCGGCGGGCGACTTCGGCTACGGGCTCCTCTACGGAGCGATGGGCGTCGGCCTCGTGCTCGGGAGCTTCTGCAGCGCGGTGGCGCTCTCGCGCTACGGCGTCGCGCGGGTCTACGGCGCGGGCATCGCGGTGATGGCCGCCGGCTACCTCGGCACGGCGGCGAGCCCCGAGGTGTGGGTTGCCGCCGCGTGCTGCGTCGTCGCGGGTCTCGGGAACGGCATCGCGATCGCCTGCAACGCGCTGCTCGTGCAGCGCGGCACGTTCGACCTGCTGCGCGGCCGCGCGCTCACGTTCGTGATGAGCGCCACCTACGTCCTCGTCGGGATCGGCGAAGGCCTGGGCGGGCTCTTCGTCCATCGCACCGGCGCCCGCTGGATCTGGGCCGGCGGAGGCGGCGCGCTGCTCGTCGCTGCGCTGGCCGGCTCGCTCCTCGCCCGCCACCTCGGCGGCGAGGCGGCGTCCGAGGCCGAGGTCGGGCGCGAGGCGACGCCGGTCACCGCAGGCTGAGTAGATTCCGCCGGATGGCGGGCCGCCGCGACTGGACGCGTGAGGACCTCGCCGCCGGCGTCCGGGAGGGAGACCGGCGCGCCCTGGCACGCGCGATCTCGCTCGTGGAGGACGGCGACCAGCTCGCGTATGGCGTGGTGGCCGACCTCTACCCGCAGACCGGCTCCGCCTACTCGGTCGGCGTCACCGGCCCGCCGGGAGTCGGGAAGTCGAGCCTCGTCTCGGCGCTGATCCGGCTCGTTCGCGACCGCGGAGTCACGGTAGGCGTCGTCTCGGTCGATCCGTCGAGCCCGTTCTCGCACGGCGCCCTGCTCGGCGACCGGATCCGGCTCAGCGACCACTTCCTCGATCCCGACGTCTTCATCCGGTCGATGGGGACGCGCGGCCACCTCGGCGGCCTCGCCGAGGCAGCGCTGCAGGCACTGCTCGTGCTCGACGCGGCCGGCAAGGACGTCGTCTTCCTCGAGACGGTCGGCGCAGGGCAGAGCGAGGTCGAGGTGATCGGCATCGCCGACACCGTCCTCCTCGTGCTCATGCCGGGTTCGGGCGACGCGGTGCAGGCGCTGAAGGCCGGGATCATGGAGATTCCCGACGTGATCGCGATCAACAAGATGGACCATCCGGCGGCGAAGACGATGCTCAACGAGGTGCGCTCGATCCTCGCCCTCGACCGCAGCCGCGAGTGGAACCCGCCGATCGTGCTCACCGAGGCGGTGCGCGGCGAGCACGTGCCCGAGCTGTGGGAGAAGGTCGAGGAGCATCGCGCCTTCCTCGAAGAGAGCGGCCGGCTCGAGGAGCGGCGGCGCGCGAACCTTGCGCGCGAGGTCTTCGCGGTCGCGTCGAGCCGGGCGAGCCGGCATCTCGAGCAGGCGGTAGCCGACGACGCCGAGCTACGGCGGCTGCTCGCCGAGGTGCAGGCGCGTGAGCTCGACCCTTTGACCGCGGTACGGGAGATACTCGAAAAGGTGTTCCGGATCGACGATGGCGACGGCAACCGCACCCGGGCTTCCTGAGATCGAGCGTGCGCGCGAGCGGCTCGGCGGAGTCGCGCGCGTCACGCCGGTCTTCCCCTCCGAGACGCTGTCGCGTCTCGCGGGCCGGTCGGTGCGCCTCAAGGCCGAGAACCTCCAGCGGACGGGCTCGTTCAAGATCCGCGGCGCTTATACGAAGCTCTCGAGCCTCGAGCCCGAGCGGCGTGCGGCCGGCGTGGTCGCCGCGAGCGCGGGCAACCACGGCCAGGCAGTCGCGTGGGCGGCCCGTGAGCTCGGCGCTCCGGCCCGGATCTTCATGCCGCAGGACTCGCCGATGGCCAAGGTCGACGCGACGCGCAACTACGGCGCCGAGGTCGAGTTGACGGGCCCGGCGTTCGAGGAGACGCTGGACGCGGCCATCGCGTATGCCGAGGAGACGGGAGCCGCGTTCGTCCATCCGTACGAGGACACGCTCGTGATGTCGGGGCAGGGGACGATCGGTCTCGAGCTTGCCGAGCAGGTCGCGGAGCTCGAGACGGTGGTGCTCCCGATCGGCGGCGGCGGGCTCGCGTCGGGCATCTCGCTCGCCCTGCGCGCGGTGCGTCCCGCCCTCCGGCTGGTGGGCGTGCAGGCGGCGGGGACGCGTCCGGGCGGGTCGGGTTACACGATTGCCGACGGGATCGCCGTCAAGGACCCGGGCGAGCTGACGATGGGGATCCTCCGCGGGACGCTCGACGACATCGTCACGGTCGAGGACGAGCAGATCGCGGAGGCGATCGTCCTCCTCGCCGAGCGCACGAAGCTCGTGGTCGAGGGCGCCGGAGCGGTCAGCGTGGCCGCGATCCTTCAAGGCCTCGTGGGCGGGGGCTCCGGGCCCGTGCTCGCGCTCCTCTCCGGCGGCAACATCGACGCCTCGCTCATGGTGCAGGTGATGCGGCGCGGGCTCGCGCTGCACGGCCGCTACCTGGTGCTGCGCACCCGCGTCCCCGACCGGCCCGGCGAGCTCGCGAAGCTCCTCGGCCTGCTCGCCGGCGAGCGCGTGAACGTCGTCGAGGTCGAGCACCAGCGGGAGGCGGCGGGCGTCCCGGTCGGACACACCGGCGTCGAGCTGACGCTGCTCACGCGCGACCCGGAGCACTGCGAGCAGCTGATCGCCCAGATGCGCGACTGGGGCTATCCGGTCGGGCGGCTGGACTAGCCGCGGAAGAGCGATCCCGAATCCTGCGTTAGGCCCTACGTGACGGGGCTTCGCGTAGGTGCGTCGGATCCGCTCGGCGTGCCGAGCGAGCGGCATCGGGCGGGAATCCGGCGCGGCTTGCCGTTCGGGATCGCCGTGTTTGCGATCTCGGTGTCCTTCGGGGTGCTCGCACGGCCGCTGATGGGCCCGGTTGCTCCAATCGTGATGTCGATTTTCGTTTTCTCGGGTGCCGCCCAATTCGGCGCGCTCGCGGTGCTGCTCGCCGGAGGCAGCGCGGGCGCCGCGATCGCCGCCGGAGTGCTGCTCAACGCCCGCTACCTCGCGATGGGGCTTGCGCTCGCCCCCTCGCTGCGCGGTCGCGCGTTGTCGCGGGCGGCCTTCGCCATGCCCCTCGTCGACGCATCGTGGGCGGCCGCGAGTCGGGGCGACGGCACCTTCGACCCGTGGTACCTGGTCGGAGTCAGCGTCCCGCAGTACGCCGGCTGGGTGCTGGGCACCGTGGTCGGCGTTCTGATCGGGCCGAGGCTCGGCGATCCGAACGCGCTCGGTCTCGATGCACTGTTCCCGGCCTTCTTCATCGCGCTGCTGTACGAGGAAGCGCGGGGGAGACGCAGGCTGGCGGCTGCGGGCGGAGGGGCCGGGATCGCGCTCGTCCTGACTCCGTTCGTTCCCGCCGGGCTGCCGATCCTGGCGGCCGCGGCAGCCGCGATCGCCGCCTCGAGGATGCGCGCGTGACCTCGGTCTGGGTCGTGATCGCCGTCCTCGCACTCGCCACTGCGGGGCTGAAGCTCGCCGGACCGCTGGCGTTCGGCGGCCGTCCGATGAATCCGAAGGCGCTGAACGTCGTCGAGCTGCTCGCTTCGGCGCTGCTCGCTGCGCTCGTGGTCGTCGAAACGTTCGGCAAGGGACGCTCCCTCGTGCTCGACGCGCGCGTCCTGGGAGCAGCGTTCGCCGCAGTAGCGGTCTGGAGGCGGGCGCCGATGATCGTCGTCGTGCTCGGCGCCGCGGCCGTGACCGCGATCGTGCGCCTGCTGTCGTAGCGGCCCGGGTCAGGTGCCGCAGCGGCGGAGGCAGGTCGTCTCGCCGCCGCGGGCGCGCCAGCCGGCGAGCCCGCCTTCGAGTACCGGTCGTGCCTCGACGCCCGCCGCCTGCAGCACACTCGCCGCGATTGCCGCGCGCGCCCCGGATTCGCAGATCGTCACGACCGGGCGGCCGTTGAGCAGACCGGCCTCGGCCGCGGCCCGCGCGGTGCGGTAGGGGAGGTGGCGCGAGCCGGGAACATGGCCTTCGTCCCGCTCGTCGGCCTCTCGCACGTCGAGCAGCTCGACCGCGTCGTCGGCGAGCAGCTGCTCGAGCTCCTCGAGCGACACCGGCTCGAGCGCCTCCGCTCCTCCGCCTTCCTGCCACCCGACTATCCCGAACAGCCCGACCGCGTGCAGCGCCCGGGCGGCGCGGGTCGCCTCCTCCTCGTGCGCTGCGTGGAGCAGGACCGGTCGCTCGGGCAGTACGAATGCCGCTCTGGTGGCGAAGCTCGAGCCGGAGACCGGGATGCCGACAGCGCCCGGGTGATGGCCGGCGGCGAACGCGTCGGTCGGCCGGACGTCGAGGACGATCGTCTGCTCCGCCACGGAGTCGACCCGCTCGAGCGGGGGCTGCCCGCCGGCGAACGGACCGCGGTTGAGCTCGACGATGTGCTCCATGTTCGGCGGCCGTGGCGGCTGCGGCCCGAGCGCCGCGCCCACGAAGTCCGCGAGCTCCCGCTGCAGCGCCGGGTTGAAGCGGCGTTCGAAGCCGATCGTGGTGGACGCCTTCGAGCTCATCGCGGCCCCGCACAACGAGCCGGCGACGTGGCCGGGGAACACCTCGACACCGTCGCCCAGCTCGACGAGCCGGCGCAGGCTGTGGAAAAGGCCCTCGGCCCCGTCCTGCGCCTCGATCGCGAGATCCGGCCGGCCCGCGTCGCCGACGAAGAGCGAGTCGCCGGTCAGGACGAGCCACGGCTCGTCGCCGCGGGAGCGATCGATCACCGCGAAGCAGCAATGCTCGGGGCGGTGGCCCGGCGTGTGGATCGTGCGCAGCACGACCTCGCCGACTTCGATCTCCGTCCCATCGTCGAGCGGCTCGTGCGGGAAGTCCGCCTCGGCGTCGCGATGGACGCGAATCGGCACGTCGTGCTCGAGCGCGAGCCGCCCGTGGCCCGAGACGTGATCCGCGTGCGTGTGCGTCTCGAGGACGCCGACGAGCTTCACCCCGTGGCGCATGGTCTCCGCCAGCACGGGCTCGACGAAATACGGTGGGTCGACGACGACCGCAGCGCCGGCGTGCTCGTCGCCGACGAGGTACGACGCGCAGCCCAAGTCATCGTCCAGGAACTGCTTGAACAGCACGCCGCGACGCTACCACCGGCCTTCGCTATGTATCCGAAAGCGGCTCGCGCGGGCGGGCGGCGACCTCGTCCCGCGCGTGCTCCTCGTCGAGCAGGCGCATCACGAACCAGCCGATCGCGAGCAGGAAGACGAGCGTCTGCTCCCCGTTCATGAGGATCCCGCCGAGGTTCTGGTCGCGCACCGGCGACAGGCCCCACAGCCGCGGCGCATGCTCGTAGAACGCGTAGAACGGCCGGCTCGAGAAGATGTACGCGAGGCCGAGGAAGGAGGAGGCGATGAAGGCGGCGGCGAGGTAGCCGAGGCCCGCCGGTGGCGAGAGCCTCCCGCTCACGATCGGCCACCAGAACAGGAGGCCCGCCGCGATCAGGATCGCATGCTCGAGGTTCAGGCCCCAGCCGGTGCGCAGCGCCCAGTCGTAGAACGGGGCGATGTGGGTGCAGTACCAGGCGGCGAGCCAGATAGGAAGGATCCAGCGGGAGCGGAGCCCGGGGCCACGCCGGCCGAGGCTCTCCCGCATCCGCGGCGTCAGGCCCAGCACGACGAGGAGCGGCGCCACGTCCGCGACGAGCGCGTTCTGCAGCAGGTGCATGAGGAGGAGATACTTGGATGCGATCGTCTCGAGCGGTGAGTTGAGCGAGGCGGCGATCAGGAACAGGCCGGCGGTGAAGGTGGCGATGCGCCAGGCGGGCGGCGTCTCCGCGCGCGCCGCGCGCGCGTAGAGCAGGGCCGCGATCACGGCAAGTGCGAGGAAGAGCGGTTCGAAGCTGAACGCCGTCGCGTTCACGTGGCCGCGGCGAAGTGCGCCGCGCGGGCCCGCTTCCAGCGGGGCCGCAGCAGCAAGGCGACGCAGATCCCGAGCGTGAGGAGCTGCTCGGCCATCATCACGATCCCGGACAGCTGCTGATCGGTGAGGGCCGAGATCCCGTACGCGCCCTGGTACGCCGGGTAGAGCGGCGTGAACGAGAAGACGAGGACGTCGGTGAGGATCTGTCCCGCCGCAAACAGCACGGCGGCGAGCGCGACGCGGCCGCCGACGCTCAGCCGCCGATGTGAGCCGGGATCGACGAGCAGCGTCCAGACGAGGATCCCGCAGAACGTCCAGCACACGTGCTCGAAGTCGTGGAGGTCCTGGTGCGCGAGCGCGAGATCGTAGAGATACGGGACGTGCCAGATCGCGAGGTTGGCGGCCCAGAGCGAGAAGGCGACGCGGGGTCTGAGCAGCGCGCCGAGGGCGGTGCGGACCCGAGGGCTGCGCGCGAGCGGCGCGAGGACCGGCGCGGGCAGGAAGAACACGAGCAGGGGGCCGCGGAGGGCGGTGACCATGAGCGCCGGGCCGAGGTCGCCGATCAGCACGTGCTGGCCCATGTGCGCGGAGAGCAGCTTGTCGTCGGCGAGCCGGTCGAGCGGCCCGACAAGCGCGAAGAGCGTTACCGCGAGACCGAGGCCGAACAGCGCAACCCGATCCCAGCCCGCGAGATCGGCGCGCCCACGGCGCCGCAGCCGCACGACCGCCTGGAGGAAGAGCAGCGCCGCAACAGCAGCCGCGATGATCGGAGCCACGACTCGATTGTGCCTCCGATCGCCCGTGTCCGGTCCCGACATGTCCGGTGTCAGACACCCAACATGTCTCGAAGAGAGAGGTCAGAGGCCGAGGTGGCGGGCGATCACCATGCGCTGGACCTCGTTCGTGCCCTCCCCGATCTCGAGGATCTTCTGATCGCGATAGAGGCGCGCGATCGCGAACTCCTCCATGAACCCGTAGCCGCCGTGGATCTGGAGCGCGGCGTTCACGACGCGGTTCGAGAGGAGCCCCGTGAAGAGCTTCGCCTGCGCGGCGGCGAGGGCGAACGGCCGCCCGGCGTCCTTGAGCCACGCCGCGCGATGGACGAGCTGCCGCCCCGCCTCGATCTCGGTCGCCATGTCGGCCAGCTGGAACTGGATCGCCTGGAAGCTCGCGATCGGCCGCCCGAACTGCTGCCGCTCCTTCGCGTACGCAACAGCGAGGTCGTACGCGCCCTGCGCGAGCCCGACGCCCATTGCCGCGACCGAGATGCGCCCGCCGTCGAGGATGTCGAGGAACTGCCGGAACCCGCGTCCGCGCTCGCCCAGCAGGTTCCCCTCCGGCACGGCGCACGACCGGAACGAGAGCTCGCGCGTGTCGGATGCGTGCCAGCCGAGCTTGTGCATCGGCCCCGAGATCTCGTAGCCGGGCGTCCCGTTGGGCACGATCAGGTTCGAGATCTCGTCCTCCCCGGTGCGCGCGGTGATCGTGACGCAGGCGCTGATGTCGGTGCCGGCGTTCGTGATGAAGATCTTCGAGCCGTCGATCACCCACTCGCCCTCCCGCAGCTCCGCCTTCGTCCGCGTCGCCCCGGCGTCGGAGCCCGCGTCGGGCTCGGTCAGCCCGAACGCGGCGAGGCCCTGGCCCGATGCGAGGCGCGGCAGCCACTCGCGCTTCTGCTCCTCGTTCCCGAAGAGGAGGATCGGCATCGTGCCGAGCGACGTGTGCGCCGCGACGGTGATCGCGACGGAGGAGTCGATGCGCGTCAACTCCTCGATCGCGATCGCATAGGAGACGGTGTCGCCGCCGGCGCCGCCGTACTCCTCCGGAATCGGCAAGCCCATGAGCCCCAGCTCGCCGAGCTCGGAGACGAGCTCGTACGGGAACCGCGCATCGCGGTCGAGCTCCTCGGCAAGGGGCGCGACCTTCGTCTCCGCGAACTCGCGGACGGTGCGACGAATCAGCTCTTGCTCGTCGCTTAGTTCGAAGTTCAAGCGACGAGCCTGCCGAGCTCGGCGATGAGCCGGACGCCGTAGCCGGTGCCGCCGGGCACGCGCAGGTAGTCGCCGCGGCTCCGCTCGAGGAAGGCCGGGCCCGCCATGTCGACATGGCACCACGGTCCGTCCCCGGCGAACTCGTGCAGGAACTCGGCCGCGAGGGCGGGGGAGGCCTGGCGGAGCGTCGAGCCGTTCTTCATGTCCGCGAACGCCGAGTCGATGTAGCGGCGGTACCGGGGATGCAGCGGGAACGGCCACACGAGGTCGCCGCTGCGGCGCCCCGCCTCGACGACGAGGTCGCGCCACTGCTCGTCGTTCGCGAAGCCGCCGGCGTAGAGGTCGCCGAGCGCGAGCTCCATCGCCCCGGTCAGTGTCGCGAGGTCGAGGACGTGCGTCGCTCCCTCGCGCCGGACGTACCAGAGCGCGTCGGCGAGCACGAGCCGGCCCTCGGCATCGGTGTTGATGACCTCGATCGTCTTGCCGTTCGCCGCGCGGAGGATGTCGCTGGGACGGAACGCATCGCCGCCCGGGAGGTTCTCGGCCGCCGCCAGGGCGGCGATCGCGCGGACGGGCGTGCCGAGCGCGGCGAGAGCGCCGATCCCGTGCAGCGTCCCCGCGCCGCCGGACATGTCGCCCTTCATGTCCTGCATGCCGCCGGCCGGCTTGATCGAGATGCCGCCGGCGTCGAACGTGATCGACTTGCCCACCAGGCCGAGCACGAGGTCGCCTTTCGCGTCCGGCGGGTCGTAGCGCAGGACGATCAGGCGGGGCTCGTTCCGGCTGCCGCGGCCCACGGCGCTCAGTGCGCCCATGCCGAGGTCGTCGAGCTCCCTGGTGGCGAGCACCTCGCAGGTCAGGTGCTCCTGCTCGCGCGCGAGCTCCTTCGCCTTCTCGCCCAGCGTGTGCGGCGTGAGCTCGTTCGGCGGCATGTTCGAGAGATCGCGCGCGCGGTTCGCCCGCTCGGCGACGATCGCGGCCCGCTCCACCGCCGCCTGCAGCTCCGCGTCGTGCGCCTGGCCGACGACGATCCGCTCCGGGGCACGCGTGTCGTTCTTCGACTTCCAGTGCCCGGGCGAGTACGCGCCGAGGATCGTCCCCTCGACGAGCGCAGCAGCCTGTTGGGGCGCCGGCACCGGCAGGGACTCGTCGAGCAGCCAGACGAGCGTTCCGCCGACCCGTGCCAGCGCCTGCGCAGCGGCTGCCGCAGCTGTGCGCAGCGCGTCGGCATCGACCTCGTCGCGCCTGCCGACACCCGCCGCGACGAGGCGCGGCGCCTCGAGCTCGCCGTTCAGGTGGAGGAGGACGGCCTCGCCTCGCTCGCCCCGCAGCTCGCCGCTTTCGCCGAGCTTCGCGAGCCGGCCGCCGAGCTTGTCGTCGACGATCTTCGCGCCGTCGCCGCCGAGCGGTTGAGCTACGGGAAGCGCGAGGGCGTCCGCTCCGGCCTGGCCCGGGAGCGCGATCTCGACCTTCGTCATCGGAGCGCGATGGTAACGAGTTCGGCGCAGGCGCACGCGTAGACTCGGGCCCGAGACCCCGAGAAGGAGCGATAGATGCCAGGCACCGTGCAGGAGTTCTTCGAGACGCTTCCCACCCGCGCCGACACGTCGAAGACGGCCGACATGAACAACTCGTACGCCTTCGACATCGAGGGCGCCGGCCAGTGGACGGTCAAGGTGGTCGACGGGAGCCTCAGCGTGCACGACGGCCTCGAGGACGCCGCCGACGTCACGATCAGCGCGTCCCAGGAGATCTTCGAGAAGATCGTCGCGGGCGAGCAGAACCCGACGAGTGCCTACATGACCGGCAAGCTCAAGCTGAAGGGCGACATGGGCGCCGCCATGAAGCTCCAGAAGCTCTTTCCCAGCTAGCTCGCGAGCGCTGCGCACTCGCTCGCAGCGCCAGAGCTTGCGCCGCCCGATGTGCCCTCAGCACGGAGCAGGCCGGAAACCCCGCTTTCCGGCCTGCGCAGTTCCTTGTCCGAGCGAGCGAAGCGTCAGCTTCGCGAGCTAGCCGAAGGCAATCTCGGCCGATTCCGCGACTCGGACGTAACCGATTCGCTCGTAGATCGCGTTCGAGGTCGGGTTCGCGAGGTCGGTGTAGAGGAAGCAGAAGCGGCGGCCGCCGTCGAAGAGCCGTCCGTCGAGCAGGCGCTGCGAGAGCTCGGCCGTGAGAGCGGTCCCGTAGCCGCGGCCGCGCAGCTCCGGCGGCGTGTACACCGGCCCGACCCGGATTCCGTTCGGGGTCGGCCCGCCCCAGCCGGCGAGAGAGACCGACTCGCCGCCGTTTTCCCACAGCAGGATCCCCGCGGTCGCGGCCGACAGGCGGTGGTCGAGCATCGCCTCGGCCTGGTCGGCGCCCGGCCCTCCCTCGTGGAACGTCTCCTCGCCGAACGCGATCAACCAGCGGAGCGCGACCTCGCGGTCGGCGACCGTAGCGACTCGGGCCGACCCCGGCGTGGTCGTCGGCGGCTCCAGGTGCTCGAGCGCGTAGATGCCCTGCCGCATGTTCGTGCGCGCGCCGCGGCCGGTGTGCCCGGACCACAGCTCGGCGAACTCGTGCACCTCGGGCTCGCCGCCCACCACGCCGGGGAGGACCTCGCGTGCCACGGCCTCGGCAAGCGTGGCGAGCGCCTGCTTCGACCGCGGCCGGGCGAGGATGAGGTTGAACGGCGGCGTCCGGAGCGCCGCGGCAACCACTGCACCACCGTCTCGCACGAGCCAGAGCTTCCGCTCCCGATAGTGGTCGGGCGAGTCGCGGATCGTCCCGGCGATGCCGAGGATCAGGTTGTGGCGGGCCTCGTCGCCCAGCAGCAGGGGCTCGGCCTCGGCCAGGAACTGGGCAGCGTCGTCGACCTTGACCGCGTCCACTACTCGTCGAGCTCCACGAGCACTGCCCCGCCTGCGACGCGGTCTCCCTCGCCGACGTGCACCTCGCGCACCGTCGCCTCGTAGGGCGAGACGAGCGGCGTCTCCATCTTCATGGCCTCGAGCACGACGAGGGGCTGCCGGGCCGAGACCCTCGCGCCGGGCTCCACGAGGACTCGGATCACGGTCCCGGGCATCGGTGCGACGACCTCCGACTGCTCGTGCCCGCCGGAGCCCTGCCCGGCGCCCGCGGCGTCGACATCGGGCGCGGCGCGGACCGGCGGCGAAGGGAGGTTCAGGCGCCACGGCTCGCTCCAGACCGCGGCCGGCGCGGCACGAGGCGGCTCCGACAGCGGCGGGTTCTCGGTCAGGAACGCGGTGGTGACACGGCCGGCGCGGACGAGGGGGTGGGCGACGAGCCAGCGGAGGAACGGGAGGTTGGTCGTGACGCCGCCGATCTCCGTCTCGCGGAGGGCCTCCGCGAGGCGGTCGAACGCCTCCTCGCGCGTGTCGCCGGCAGCGATGAGCTTCGCGATCATCGGGTCGTAGGCCGTGCCGATCTCGTCGCCCTCGCGGATGCCGGAGTCGACCCGGATCCCGTCGGGCAGCCGCAAGCGCTCGAGCCGGCCGGCCTGCGGCAGGAACGAGCGAGGATCCTCCGCGTAGAGCCGCACCTCCACCGCGTGTCCCCGCAAGTCCGTTCCTCGGAAAGACAGCGCCTCTCCGGACGCGATCCGGAGCTGTTCGCGCACGATGTCGACACCCGTCACGAGCTCCGTCACGGGATGCTCGACCTGGATGCGCGCGTTCAGCTCGAGGAACCGGAAGTCGCGGCCGTCGAGCACGAACTCGGCGGTGCCGGCGCTCTCGTAGCCGATCGCGCGCGCGAACGCGACGGCGGCGTCGCTCATCCGCGCCCGCAGCTCCGGGTCGAGCGCGGGGGAGGGGGACTCCTCGAGCACCTTCTGATGGCGGCGCTGGATCGTGCAGTCGCGCTCGCCGAGCGCGACGACGTTCCCCTGCGAGTCGGCGAGGAGCTGGATCTCGACGTGACGCGGCCGCTCGAGATACCGCTCGCAGAAGACCGAATCGTCGCCGAACGCGGCGGCCGCCTCGCGCCGCGCAGCGGCGAGCGCCTCGTCGAGCGCCTCCGGCGCTCGCACGACGCGCATGCCGCGCCCGCCACCGCCGGCGGCCGCCTTGACGAGGAGCGGGAAGCCGATCTCCTCGGGCGGCCCGCTCGGCAGCACGGGAACGCCGGCCGCACGTGCCGTCTCCTTCGCGGCGAGCTTGTCGCCTCCGGCGCGCAGCGCCGCAGGAGGAGGACCGACCCAGGTCAGTCCCGCCTCGAGCACCGCCTCGGCGAGCTCCGGGCTCTCCGAGAGGAACCCGTAGCCGGGGTGCACAGCGTCGGCACCGGCCTCCCGCGCGGCGCGCACGTGCTCGGCCGGGTCGAGGTAGGACGAGATCTCGACGAGCGTATCCGCCGACTCCGCGTGGAGGGCGCCGCGGTCGTCCGGCGCGGCGACGGCGACCGTCTCGACGCCCTCTGCGCGGCAGGCGCGGAAGATGCGCAGCGCGATCTCTCCCCGGTTCGCGACGAGCAGGCGGCGCATCCGCGTGAGTCTAGGCGCGGCCTCGCCAAAAGACTTGTGCGACTCCGCCAACCCGGCTCTACTCTTCCTCGTTTGACCGACCCTGGAGGTGGAACGAACATCGCCGTGCGGCTCAGGTTGAGGGTGGCCAGCGGGCTCGCCGTGGTCGTCTGCGCGACGGCGGGAGCGGCGCGCGCCGGGACGGCTCTGATCGTCACCGGCCACGGCTGGGGCCACGGCGTCGGCATGAGCCAGTGGGGCGCGTACGGGTACGCGCTGCACGGCTGGAAGTACGGCCGGATCCTCGCGCACTACTACCCGGGGACGAAGCTGGGGCGCGTCGGCGAGCTCCGCGTCCGCGTCCTGCTCGCACGCGGTGCGAGCTCCGTCACGGTGGGTTGCGGCGCGCCGATGCGTGTCACCGACGGCCGGCGCCTGACCCGGAAGCTCCCGGCCGGGACGTACGGCATCGGCCCGAAGCTCGTGCTCCCCGTTCGACGTAACGGACGAGGCATGTCGTTCGGGCATCTCGCGGTGTTCGAGTGCGACCGCGCGCCGCTCGCCTTCGACGGGCGCCCGTACCACGGCACGCTGGCCGTGCGGCGAAGCGGTGGGGGCGTCTCCGTCGTCAACGGCCTCCTGCTCGACGAGTACCTGCGGGGCGTCGTCCCGTCCGAGTCGCCTTCGCACTGGCCTCTGGCGGCGCTCGAGGCGCAGGCCGTCGCCGCCCGCTCCTACGCCGTCTCGGAGCTCCGGCCTGCGTCGTGGTACGACCTCGTGCCGACGACGGCCGACCAGGTCTACGGCGGCGTAGCGGCCGAGAGGCCACGCTCGAACAAGGCGGTGTACGCGACGGCCGGCCAGGTGCTGACGTGGAACGGAGGGGTGGCCCGCACGTACTACTCGTCGAGCTCGGGCGGTCGCACCCAGGCGGTCCAGGACGCCTGGCCGGGCACGGCCCCGATCCCGTACCTGCGCTCGGTTCCGGACCCGTACGACGTCTACTCGCCGCATCACGACTGGGGCCCCCTCGACTTCTCCGCCACGCAACTTGCGTCGCGGCTCGGCTTCGGGAGCGCCATCGAGTCCGTGCACGTGCAACGGAACGAGAGCGCACGTCCGACCTCGGTGCTGTTCCAGCTTGCGTCGGGCGCCCAGGTCAGCCGCAGCGGAGCCGCCGTCGCCCGGGCGCTCCACCTCATGTCGACCTGGTTCTCGATCGGCGAGCTGCAGCTGACCACGAACAGCACCCACCTGCTGTACGGGAGCAACGTCACGGTCGCCGCGCGCGCCTCGAGCGTCAAGGATGCCGTACTGCAGGTGCGGAGTCGCGACGGCGCCTGGCGGACGATCCGGCACGTCGAGCACCCCACGCATCTGAGTCTCCAACCGCACGCCAGCACCGCGTTCCGGCTGCTCGCGCCCGGCACGGGCGGGACGTCCGTCTCCGTGGCAGTCGCGCCGCGGGTGCACGTAGAGGCGCTCAATCCGCGGGAGATCGCCGGGGAAGTGTCGCCCCGGCCGGACGGGTCGGTCGCGGTCTGGCGCCTCGAGCGAGGCAAGTGGCGGGTCGTCGCCCACCCGATCCTCGACTCGAGCGGCAAGTTCAGGACGCCGCTGCCGCTGCGCCCCGTCGAGTACAGGGTCACGGTCGCCGCCGGCCGGCTTGCGGCCGCGCGGACATCGTTCCGGGTGACGCGGCGGCTGCTGCAAAGCCTGCGGCAGTGATCCCGCCCGCAGGCGGCCCCGTCTGGGGCGCCGCGAGCGCGGACCTCAACGCGACCTTGCTCGAGTGGCCGGCGGGAGCAGGGCCGGCCGAGCACGTGAACGAGCAGCCCGACGTCCTCTACGTCGTGATCGGGGGCTCGGCGACGTTGACCGTCGACGGCGAGCCGCGCGAGCTCTCGAACGGTGATGCGACGATCGTGGAGAAGGGCTCGCGGCGTGCGCTCGTCGCAGGGCCGGACGGTGTGCGCTACCTCACGGCCCACCGGCGGCGCGAAGGGCTGCGTATTACAGGCCCCCCAGCCCGGCCAGCCAGACGACGAGGGCAATGAGGCCGAAGCCGGCAACGGTCAGGCTCACCCGCAACCGCGAGGGGTGCTCGTGGGCTTCGGGCAGCAGGTCGGAGGCTCCGAGGAAGAGGAAGAAGCCGACGTAGAGAGCCAGGAAGGCTCCGAGGCCGTGAGCCGAGATCGAGATGGAGGCTCCGACCGCGGCGCCGACGACCGGGGCGGTCGCGTCCACCGCGAGCCAAAGCAGGGCCCGTCGGCGGCCCCCGCCCTGGCGGAGGATGAAGGAGACGGTGTTCAGCCCGTCGGCGAAGTCGTGGCTGGCCACGGCGGCGAAGACCAGAAGGCCGGTGCCCAGGGAGAGGTGGAGGCCAAGTCCGATGCCCAGCCCGTCGATGGCCGAATGGACCGAGAGGGCGAAGGCGCCCATCGCCCCGACCCGACGGTGGGCTCGGGCCTGGTCGGAGTCGTCGCGGTGATGAAGGACCAGGAGACGGTTGGCGAGGAAGAAGAGGACGAATCCGAGCGCCACGAGCAGCGAGACTCGCCCTGGCCGCCCGAGCTCGCGCTCAGCCTCGGGCAGGACGTCCAGAAGAGCGATGGCCACCACCACTCCGCCGGACAGGGCTATGAGGTCCCCCAGCCGGCTGGCCAGCCTGACCGCGGCCAACCCGCCCATCGTGGTCGAAAGGGCGGTGGCCAGGGCCAACGGTAGGGCCAGCCAGGGAAGGCTCATCGCTGGGTGAGAACGATAACGGTTCTCATTCGCATAACGGCTAGACTAGTCGTCGTGGCCACGACGCGGCAAGCGCTCTCGCAGCTGCTCGAGCGGAACGGCGTGCGCGCGACTCCGCGCCGCCTCGAGGTGCTCGAAGAGCTCGCGCAGGAGCGCGACGACGTGACTGCGCAGCAGCTCTGGAGCCGCCTGCGCGGGCGCGACTCCCGCGCGGGGCTGGCAACCGTATACCGCACGCTGGCTCTCCTCAGCGAGAAAGGCGTCGTCGACGTGTTGTCACATCAGGGGGGCGAGCAGTGCTACCGGCTCTGCGGCGACGAGCACCACCATCACCTGCTCTGCGAGTGCTGCCACCGCGTCGTCGAGGTGCAGGAGTGCGGGCTCGACGACTGGGTCTCCGCCGCCGCGAAGCGGCACGGCTTCGTCGCGACCGACCACCGCGTCGAGATCGTCGGCCTCTGCGCCGACTGTCGCTAGACGGCGGCGGCGTAGCGGACGCGCGCCCCCTGCAGGACGCGTTGCGCGATCGCCGGCTGGTGGCGGCTGAGCCACATCAGCACCGCTTGCCCCCGCGGGAGCGCGGTGCGCGGAACGTCCTCCGCGACCCGGAGGTAGACCCAGGCGGCTGCGTCGGAGCCGAGCACGTCGGTGAGCGTCTCGTGGACGGCGGCAGCGAGCCGCGCCGGCTCGGCGACCGGCCGCGGATGCGTGTGGGTGCGGACGATCTCGGGCAGCGCCGAGGTCTGCACGTCCAGGTCGAAGAGATCGAGCTCGTACGCGCACAGGAGCGCGAAGCTTCGCGTCTCCATCAGCCGGTTCCAGAGCTCCTCGAGCTCGATCGCGGCCGCTTGCTCTCCACGCTGGAAGAGCAGATCGACCATCTCGCCGAACGCGCGTGGAGTCGTGTCCGGGAACCGGCTCGCGACGGTCTCGACGAGGCCGCCCACGACGTCCGCGAATCGCTTGGGCGACGGCACCTCTCCTTCCATGAGCGCGGCGAGGGTCTCATCCGCGTCGCGCGCGGTGAGGAGGCCCTGCTCCTGAAGCTCGTCGAGATCGTGCCCGCGGCGCTCGAGCTCCGCCGCGAAAGCGTCCCAGTGCCCGGCGGTCGCGATGACGATGGCCGGCTGGCCGGCGCGGAACCCGGCGTCGAGAAACCTGCCGACCGACGCGGCGAGCTCGTCGAGCTCGGTATAGACCTGCACCCCGTGCGCGGCCGCAGGTGCGCTCTCGAGGAACGTCCGCCAGCTCATCCTCGACTACAACGTACCCGGCGCGCCCCGAGATATTCCACGCGGCGTCAGGACCGCCAGCTCGCCGGGCGCTTCTCGAGGAACGCGCGCAGGCCCTCTTGCCCCTCCTCGCTCGTGCGCCGCTCGGCGATCCAGCGCGCGGTCTCGGGCCCGTCCGGCCGCTCGCGCACGAGCCGCTTCGCCCAGCGGGCGGCCTGTGGGCCGGCCGAGAGAAGCTCGCCGACGACGCGCTCCACCGCCGCGTCGAGATCCTCGGCCACCTCCTGCACGAGCCCGATCCGGAGGGCGGTCTCGGCGTCGAAGCGCTCGCCGGTAACGAAGTAGCGGCGCGCCGCGCCGGGGCCGATTCGAGCGAGCGCGAAGGGCGAGATAACGGCCGGGATGATCCCGAGCTTCACCTCCGAGAACGCGAAGACGGCGTCGGGAGCCGCGACGGCGATGTCGGCCGCTGCGACGAGCCCGGCTCCGCCGCCGAGCGCATGCCCCTGCACCCGCGCGACGACCGGCGCGGGGCAACCGTCGATCGCCTCGAGCATCGCGCGCAGCGCGTTCGCGTCGGCGACGTTCTGCTCGTAGGAGAGCTCGACGGAGGAGCGCATCCAGTCGACGTCGGCGCCTGCGGAAAAGCTCGGACCCTCTCCGGCGAGGACCACGGCGCGGGCGCGACCCACACCCACGAACGCCTCCGCGAGCTCCGCGATCAGCGCCGCGTCGAAGGCGTTGCGCCGGTCGGGGCGGGCGAGCGTGATGCGGAGGACGTCGCCGTCTCGCTCCGTGCGCAGGTTCGAGGGCACGGGCGAAGAGCTTAGATTGCGTGGGACGATGCTGAAGGGAGCGATCGCGGCAGCGGTCACGCCGCTCAGGGACGGCGCCTTCGACCGGGCCGCGGTCGCGCCGTACCTCGACTTCCTCGCCGCGCACGACCTCGACGGAGTGCTAGTGCTCGGCACCACGGGGGAAGGCGTCATGTTTCCGTGCGCGCAACGGGAGGAGATCGGTGCGGCGTTCGTCGAGGCCGCCGCCGGCCGGCTGCAGGTCGCCGTGCACGTCGGCGCGCAGACGACGCACGACACCGTCACGCTCGCGGCCCGCGCGGCCGAGGCGGCCGCCGACGCGGTGGCGGTGATCGCGCCGCCGTACTTCGCGCTCGACGAAGAGGAATTGCTCGCGCATTTCGCCGCGGCGGCGGCCGCGTGCGCGCCGGTGCCGTTCTACCTCTACGAGTTCGCGGCCCGGAGCGGGTATGCGATCCCCGTCGGGGTGGTCGAGCGGCTCCGAGAGCAGGCTTCAAATCTCGCAGGCCTGAAGGTCTCGGACTCGCCGTGGGACAAGGTCGCGCCGTACCTGCTCGAAGGGCTGGACGTCTTCGTCGGGGCGGAGGCGCTGCTCGTCGAGGGCCTGGCGGCCGGCGCGGCGGGGGCGGTCTCGGGTCTCGCGGCCAGCTTCCCCGATGCCGTCGTGCCGCTCGTTCGCGACCCCTCTCCGGAGCTCGGTGAGCGAGCAGGTGGGCTTCGGGTCTCGCTCAGCCGGCTTCCGTTCCATTCCGCCTCGAAGACCGCGCTCGCTTTGCGCGGCGTCCCCGTCACGGGGGAGGTCTGCCCGCCGTTGCGCGGCCTGACGGACGCCGAGCGGGCGGAGGTCGAGCGGATCGTGCGCGACTGGGACGCGTGACCCTCCTCCGCAGCCTCATCCTCGCCGCCGCGGACAGCCCGCGCCTGCAGCGTTTCGTGCAGCGCTACGGGTTCCGGCTCGGGGCGGCCCGGTTCGTTGCGGGGCGGACGTTCGACCAAGCCGTGCCCGTCCTGCGGCGGCTGAACGAGAGCGGGCTCCTCACCAACACGACGCTGCTGGGCGAGGGCGTGCGCGACGAGGCGGAGACATCCGCGGTCGTCGCCGCCTACCGCCAGGTGCTCGACCGCATCCGGGCCGAGGGACTACGGACGAACGTCGCGATCAAGCTGACCCACCTCGGCCTCTCGATCGACGAGGAGCTCGCGTACCGCAACGTCGCGGAGCTCGTCGAGCACGCGGCGCAGCGCGCGAACTTCGTGCGCATCGACATGGAGGAGTCGAGCCACGTCGACGCGACGCTGCGCATCTACCGCCGTCTGCGTGAGGACGGCCACGAAAACGTCGGCGCCGTGCTGCAGGCGTACCTGTTCCGCAGCGAGGACGATCTCGCCGCGCTCTTGCCGCTCGCCCCGAATCTCCGCCTCGTCAAGGGCGCGTACCTCGAGCCGGCAGAGGTCGCCTACCCGCAGAAGCGAGACGTCGACGCGGCGTACGTCAGCCTTCTGGAGACGTCGCTTGGGGGCGAGGGCTTCACGGCCGTGGCCACGCACGACGAAAGGCTGATCGAGCACGCGATCTCGGTCGCCCACGAGCACGGCATCCCGCACGAGCGGTTCCAGTTCCAGATGCTCTACGGCGTCCGGCCCCGCCTGCAGCTCGACCTCGTCCGGCGCGGCTTCGACGTCCTCGTCGCGACGCCCTACGGGCCGGAGTGGTACCGCTACCTCATGCGCCGGCTCGCCGAGCGGCCGGCCAACGTTCTCTTCCTCCTGCGGAATCTCGTGCGCGGCTGAAGTCCAGCAGGAGGACGCCCGCGATCGCGACCAGCAGGAGATCGCGCGAGAGCAGGTACCACGACCAGGGCGCCGCATGACCGAGTGCCAGCTGCCAGTAGTTCGCTGCGTAGATCCACGTCGACGTCAGCGCGAGCGCGAGGAAGAGGAAGGTCCCGGCGGCGGCACCGCGCAATCCGCCCACCAGCAGGACGAAGGGCACGAGCCAGACGAGGTACTGGGGCGAGAGCACCTTGTCGAAGGCCACGAGGGCGGCGACGGCCGCGGCGGCCGTGAGCAACGCGGCTTCGCCGTCGGCAGTGCGGCGGCGCGCGTAGACGACCCAGACCGCGAAGACGGTCACGATCTCGAGCACCGTCGAGAGATCGGCGGCCAGGCCGGCTCCGCGCCCACTCAGCGCCTGCGCACCATGCGAGTTGATCGTCGTCAGCGGGCGCATCCCGAAGTGCTGCGCCGCCATCAGCGCGGCGGCACCGAGGCTCTCCACCTGGAGCGGCCGATTGAGCTGGTCGGCGAACATCGCGCGTAGGCCGCCCGGCGCGAGCACCGCGAAGGGCAGGAAGCACGCGGCCGAGACTGCGACGAACGCGGCCAGGCACACGAGGGCGCCGGGCCGGCCTCTCCGCTGCCACAGATGGACGAGCGCGATCGGGAGGAGAACCACCGGCCAGAGCTTCGCGGCGAAGCCGAGCCCCAGCAGCACCCCACCGACCACCGGCCGGCCACGGACGATCGCAGCCAGGGAGGCCACCGCAAGCAGCGCCGGCCACAGGTCGAAGTGACTCTCGAAAAGCGAGCCGGGAAGGAGCGGCGACACCCCGATCGCGAGCAGCGCGATCCAGGTGCGCTCCGCACCGGCGCCCACCGCCCGCAGAGCCGAAGCGGCGGCAGCGATGCACCCGGCGCCGCAGGCACCCATGACCATCGCGAAGGAGGTCGCGTAGCTCCAGCTCATGTAGGCCGGCAGGAGCATGGGCGGCAGGGCGGCAGGCGGGTACTCGAACGCAAAGTCGCGGTACGGCACTGCCCCGGCGCGGATCGACGCCGCCCGTTCCTGGTAGACGCTGACGTCCGAGAGCGCACCGTACTCGCGCCAGCGCACGACGATGTAGAACGAGACCCCCAGCACGACGGCGGCCGTCGCGGCCGCAGCCCAATCCCTACGAAAGCGATTCACTCGACGTCGAACTCTTCGGCGACCGCGGGCTCGTCGCCGATCAGCTCCTGCACCTGCCCGAGGTCCGGCAGCCGGTCGCCGAACGAGATGAGCCCGAACCGGTCCTGGGCCTCGTTCGCGATCCAGACGTCTCCCTCCGGCAGGCCGGGGAGATGCTCCCGCAGCTCCTCGAGCGTCGTCTTCGAGTCGAACAGGTTCCAGATCAGGATCCGCGCGATCAGAACGGGCCCCTCGCCTCGTAGCTGCCGCGCCGTGCGCCGATCGCGACCATCGTGAAGCCGTCGGGCCCGGCGACGGGCTGCCGTGTCGTCTCGGGGTCGAAGCGGAAGATCGTGCCGGCGGTGAACGGGACTTCCTCGTCTTCGATGCGGTAGACGCCCGAGCCGCGGACTATCACGTTCACCTCTTCCTGCCCGGACTCGCTCTCGTCGTGTCTGCGGCCCTCCACGTTCGCCGGCACCTCGAACCAGTTGATGCCGAACGCCTCGACTCCGAGCTCGCGGCGCACGAAGCGCACAGCGCCGCCGGGCCCGCTCGGCTCGATGTCGTCGACCCTGACCACCGAATAGCCCATCGGCTACATCCTGAAGATGCCAAAGGTCGTCTCCGGGATCGGGGCGTTGCGCGCGGCCGCGAGCCCGAGCGCGAGCACGCGGCGCGTGTCGAGCGGGTCGATGATCCCGTCGTCCCAGAGCCGCGCCGTCGAGTAGTAGGGATTTCCCTCCTCCTCGTACTTCGTGCGGATCTCGTCCTGATCGACCTCGCCGACCATGGAAAGCACCGTCGCCGCCTGCTCGCCGCCCATGACCGAGATACGCGCGTTCGGCCACATCCAGAGCTGGCGGGGCCCGTACGCGCGGCCGCACATCGCGTAGTTGCCGGCGCCGAACGAGCCGCCCGTCACGACCGTGAACTTCGGCACCCGGGCGTTCGCCACGGCCATCACGAGCTTCGCGCCGTCGCGCGCGATCCCGCCGGCCTCGTACTCCGTGCCGACCATGAAGCCCGTGATGTTCTGCAGGAAGACGAGCGGGATCCGCCGCTTGCAGCAGAGCTCGATGAAGTGCGAGCCCTTCTGGGCCGACTCGGCGAAGAGCACGCCGTTGTTCGCGAGGATCCCGACGTGGAACCCCTCGATCCGGGCGAAGCCGGTCACGAGCGTCTCGCCGTACACCTCCTTGAACTCCTGGAAGCGGGAGCCGTCGGCGATGCGCGCGATCAGCTCGCGCGGGTCGACCTGGTGGCGGAAGTCCTCGGGGATGAGGCCGTAGAGGTCCGAGGGATCGAGCGCGGGCGGCTCCGGCTCGACGACATCCCAGGTCGGGTCCGGCGCGCGGCCCTCGAGGTGCCGGACGATGCCGCGCGCGATCGCGAGCGCATGCTCGTCGGACGTCGCGTAGTGGTCGGCGACGCCGGAGCGCCGCGTGTGGACGTCGGCACCGCCGAGCTCCTCAGCCGTCACGTCCTGCCCGGTCGCCGCCTTCACGAGCGGCGGGCCGCCGATGAAGATCGTCCCCGTGCCGCGCACGATCACCGTCTCGTCCGACATCGCCGGCACGTAGGCGCCGCCGGCGGTGCACGAGCCCATCACGACCGCGATCTGCGGGATGCCCTGCGCGGACATCTGGGCCTGGTTGTAGAAGATCCGGCCGAAGTGCTCGCGGTCGGGGAAGACCTCGGCCTGCAGCGGCAGGAACGCGCCCCCCGAGTCGACGAGGTAGATGCACGGGAGCCGGTTCTGCTCCGCCACCTCTTGCGCCCGTAGGTGCTTCTTCACGGTGAGCGGGAAGTACGAGCCTCCCTTCACGGTGGCGTCGTTCGCGACGACGACGCACTCGCGGCCCTCGACGACGCCGATGCCGGTGACGATTCCCGCGCTCGGGGCGTCCCCGCCGTACATCTCCCAGGCGGCGAGGGCGTTCAGCTCGAGAAAGGCCGTGCCGGGATCGACGAGGCGGTCGATGCGCTCCCGCGCCGGCAGCTTGCCGCGCGAGCGGTGTCGCTCCGTCGCCTTCTCGCCGCCGCCGCGAGCGACCTTTGCCGCCCGCTCCCGCACCTCGGCGACGAGCTCCTCCATCCGCTCGCGCCTCCGCGCGAAGTCCTCGGCGTCGCGGTCGAGCTGCGAGGTCAGGACCGCCATCGGGGCCAGAGCCTAGCTTCGGCGGAGGGCGGAGCGTAAAGTCGCCCCGAACGGATCCCAAGGAGGAGGAGGAGGAGGGCGCATGGCGGGCGAGGTCGCACGTGCAGTCGACGGAGGGGCGAGCGAGGACGCGCGGCTTGCGAGCCTGGGCTATACGCCGCAGCTCAACCGCGTGCTCGGGTTCTTCTCGAACTTCGCGGTCGCCTTCACGTACCTGTCGCCGATGGTCGGCATCTACTCCCTCTTCGTCATCGGCCTCGGCATGGGCGGGCCGGCCTACATCTGGCTCACCTTCCTGCCCGTCGCCGGGATGCTCTTCGTCGCGCTCGTCTTCGGCGAGCTGGCCAGCCACTATCCGGTTGCCGGCGCGCTCTTCCAGTACTCGAAGTTCTCCGTCGGCCCTCGCTACGGCTGGTTCGTCGGCTGGTTCTACGGCTTCGCGCTGCTCATCACCGTGGCGGCCGTCGACACCGGCGTGGTGGGCTACGTCACCGCGCTGACGCACAACTGGTTCGGCTGGAACCTCAACCCCGCGGGCCACGGGACGATCCTCGTCATCACGCTGATCCTGCTCGCGATCCAGTCGACCGTGAACATCACCGGCGCGAGGATCATGGCCGACGTCGCCAAGTTCGGCGTCTACGTCGAGATCCTCGGGACGCTCGGGATCGCGATCATCCTCGCGATCCACGGCTTCCACCACGGGCTCGGCTTCCTCTTCTCGAGCCAGGGTGTGCAGCACGCCTCCCACAATCCGCTCGGGTTCAACTTCCACGGCAGCTGGCTGGCCGCGGCGCTGATCGCGGTGCTCGCGCCGGTCTACATCTTCTACGGCTTCGAGTCGGCCGGCGACATCGCGGAGGAGACGAAGGACGCCGGGCGGCAGATTCCCAAGGCGATGCGCCACGCCCTCATCTGGGGCGGCATCGCGTCGTTCATCCTCACCGCGGGCCTGCTGCTCGCCACCCAGAAGCACAACCCGGTCGGCGCGGCTGTTGCGGGCGGCATCCCCTCGATCCTCGCCCAGCTCTCGAGCTGGCTGCAGGACGTGCTGCTGCTGCTGATCATCTTCGCCTTCTTCTCCTGCGGGTCGTCGATCCAGGGGGCGGGCAGCCGGCTCGCTTTCTCCTACGCGCGTGACGGCGCGCTGCCCGGATCCGCGTGGATCTCCCGCGTGAACCAGCGCTTCAAGACACCGGCCAATGCGCTGCTCATGGGCGCAGTCATCACGGTGCTCTTCTGCCTGCTCGTCTACGTCAATCCGGGCAGCAACTACCACATCTGGTTCGTGACGTACCCGGCGCACGTGAACGCTCTCGTCTCACTCGTGTCGTTCGGTGTCAGCGGCATCTACCTCTCGTTCCTGCTGACCGTGATCGCGGCGATCATCGCCAGGGCACGCGGGTGGCAACCCGCAGGGAGCTTCCGTCTCGGGAAGTGGGGCTGGCCCGTGTCGCTCATCGCCGCCGGCTATCTCGGCGCGATGTTCGTGGACGTCATCTACCCGTCGGGGCTGTCGAGTGCCCGGGCGTTCATCAACCTCGACTGGATCACGCTCTTCATCATCTTCCTGATCGCCGTGGTCGGCGCCGCCTACCTGCTGATCTGGCGGCCGGACCGGAACGTGGAGCGCCATCTCCAGGGCGCGGGGGAGGCGCCGGAGGCGCCGCCGGTCACAGCGGCCTGACTGTACGGGCCGCCGTCACCGGCGGCCCGTACGCTTGTTCGTGTGGCCGTCCCGGGAATCGTCGCGCACCTGGACCTCGACGCCTTCTTCGCCGCCGTCGAGGAGCTCGAGAACCCGGAGCTCCGTACGCAACCGCTCGTGGTGGGCGGCGACCCGCGGGGCCGAGGCGTCGTCGCGACGGCGAACTACGTCGCGCGCCGCTTCGGCATCCACTCGGCCATGAGCTGCGCCGAGGCGCTCCGCCGCTGCCCGGAAGCCGTCTTCGTCCGGCCGCGGCACTCGGTCTACCGGGAGTACTCCCGCGGGGTCTGGGAGACAGTGCGGGGCATCGTCCCGATCGTCGAGCAGACCGGGATCGACGAGGGCTATTTGGATGTGGGCGAGGTCGCGGAGGACTTCCTCGCGGCGCGGGTCGTCGCCGAGGCCGTGCAGACCGCCGTGCGCGCGGCGACGAGCCTGACGTGCTCGCTCGGGGTCGCGCCTTGCAAGGTCGTCGCAAAGATCGCGAGCGACGCCCGCAAGCCCGGAGGTCTCGTCGTCATCCCGCCGGGACGGGAAGCTGGGTTCCTCGCGCCCCTCGCCGTTCGGCGGCTGCCGGGCGTGGGGCCGAAGGCCGAGGAGCGGCTGCGCACCGCCGGTATCGAGACGATCGGCGATCTCGCCGGGCTCCCCGATGCGGACCTCCGCCGCCTGCTCCCCGGCAGCGTCGGCACGATGCTGCGCGACCGCGCCCGGGGCATCGACCTGCGCGAGCTCGAGCTCGACACCGAGCGAATCTCGATCAGCGTCGAGAACACGTTCGAGCGGGACATCTCCGACCGCGAGCGGCTTCACGACGAGCTGCGCGGGATGGCCGGCGAGGTCGCCGCGGCGCTGCAAGGCCGCGGCCAGGTTGCACGGACCGTGACGACGAAGCTCCGCTACGCGGACCTCTCGATCCGCAGCCGCTCCACCTCGCTCGAAGCCGGCATCGACGCGCCCGAGACGATCGGCGAGGTTGCCTGCCGGCTCCTCGATCGCGGGCTGCGCGACCGGCCGGGTGCGCTGCGGCTGGTCGGTGTCGGAGTCTCCGGCCTCGCCGACTTCCGCCAGCTCGCGCTCGAATCCGTCTGAACGCCTGCGACAATGGGGCGGATGTCGGCCACCTTCTTCTGGCTGTGGCTCGCCGGCGGGATCCCGGCGATCATCCTCGGCGAGATCATGCGGATCGACCGACCGGGGGTCGTCAGGGCCGCTCGCGTGGCGTTCGCGTTCCTGCTCTGGGGCGATCTGCTACTTGCCGCGGTCATCTTCTCGGTGGGGACGTCGAACCCCGACCAGAGGTACAACGCGACCCTCGGCATCTGGTGGCTCACCGTCCTCCTCGGCGGCATCCCCCTGGCGCTCGTCTCCGGCCTCGCCGTCCGCCGCGGCTACGTGGGGCGCCGCCTCGCTCTCGCCGTGGCAACGCTCCTCACGGTCGCCTTCTACCTCGCGTTCCCCTACGGCTTCGCTCCGGCGGGCCATCCGCTCAACCGTCTGGGCCGCTTCGAGCACGAGCACCACACCGTCGACATCCTCATCCTGCTGATACCCACCCTGATCCTGCTGGCGAGCGAGATCGGCCGGAACCGGGCCACGGAGTCAGCAGGGGCGGAGGGACTCGAACCCCCGACCTACGGTTTTGGAGACCGCCGCTCTACCAACTGAGCTACGCCCCTGTGGGTAGGCCAGTGTACCGGGCACCTTTCCCGGTTCATGCTCGGAGGCAGGTGGCGGTCGCAGAGTCCGAGTAGGGTCGATGCCGTGCAGCGGCACGCCCTTGGGATGCTCTTTGCCGCTCTCGCGGCCGCGCTGAGCGCGGTCGCGGCCTACGCATTCGCCGGTGGGGACAACGCGCGCCGCCTGGTGATCGGCCTCGCCGCCGTCGCGGTCGCGGTCTGGCTGGCCACGCTCTCGGCGAGCGCGTTCCGCCGGCGTCGGCGTTGAGATTGAGGAGTCCGCCGCAGAACGCCGTATTCTCTCGGCGTGGCGCGGGCCGACGAAACGCAGCAACTCTGGCTCGAATTCCGGCGCACCGGCGACCAGAAGATCCGCGACCGCCTCATCCTGACGTACGCGCCGCTCGTCAAGTACGTCGCCGGGCGGCTCGGCTCCGGCCTTCCCGCGCACGTCGACGAGGGGGATCTCGTCTCGTACGGCCTGCTCGGACTGATCGGCGCGATCGAGCGTTACGACCCGGCGCGCGACGTGAAGTTCGAGACGTACGCGATGGCCCGGATCAAGGGCCAGATCATCGACGAGCTGCGCTCGATGGACTGGGTGCCGCGCTCCGTCCGCGCGCGCGCCCGCCACATCGAACGCGCGATCGGCGAACTCGAGAGCCGGCTCGGCCGTGCGCCGACCGACGAGGAGATCGCGAAGAAGCTCGGGATCAGCGAGGAGGAGCTCGAGGAGAGCCTCGGCGAGATCGCCCGTTCCTCGATCGCCGCGCTCGACGAGCTCTGGACCGTCTCCGGCTCGGGCGGCGGCGGCGACCAGGTGGCGCTCATCGACACGATCGAGGACGAGAGCGCGCCGGACCCGCAGGGCACGCTCTCGGTGACGGAGCAGAAGGAGGCGCTGGCCGACGCGATCGCGCGGCTCCCAGAGCGCGAGAAGCTCGTCGTCACGCTCTACTACTACGAGGAGCTGACCCTGCGCGAGATCGGCGAGGTGCTCGGCGTCACCGAGTCGCGGGTCTCGCAGCTCCACACGAAGGCGATCCTCCGGCTCAAGGCGCACATCGCGTCGGCCGGCGCGCACGCGGCGCTCTAGCAGTCGCAACTCGGCTCGTCGGCAGGGATACGATGCGGTTCCGAAGCGACCGAGGAGGACACGTCCCCGATGCCAGCCACCGAGCCTACGAAGATCCGCAACATCGCCGTCGCCGGCCACCGCGGGGTCGGGAAGACGTCGCTCGTCGAGGCGCTCCTGTTCGAGGCCGGGAAGACGAACCGGCTCGGCAGCGTGGAGCAGGGGACGACCGTCTCGGACTGGGACGAGCACGAGCAGCGGCGCGCGATGTCCCTCTCCGGCTCGCTCTGCCACCTCGAGTGGAAGGACCGCAAGATCAACCTCGTCGACACGCCGGGCGACGCGGGCTTTCAGGCGGACACGTTCGCGGCGCTTCGGGTCGTCGAGGGCGTTCTCGTCGTCATGAGCGGCGTGATGGGCGTCGAGGTCAACACCTCGCGTGTCTGGAAGCGGGCCGACGAGCAGGAGCTCTCGCGCGTCATCTTCGTCAACATGCTCGCCCGCGAGCGGGCGGACTTCTTCCGCGTGCTCGAAGCCGCGCGGCAGCAGCTTTCCGACCGCTGCGTCGCCATCCAGCTCCCGATCGGCGCGGAGCACGAGCTCACGGGCATCGTCGACTTGCTGCACATGTGCGCGTACATGGATCCCTCGGGTGGCCGGGAGGGCGGGCCTCAGCCGATTCCCGACTCCATGGCCGACCTCGTGCAGGAGCATCGCGAGAAGCTCCTCGACGCGGTCGTCGAGACGGACGAGGAGCTCATGGGGCGCTACCTCGAGGGGGAGGAGCTCGATCCTCAGGCGGTGGCGGAGGCGCTCAAGCAGGCGGTGACCCGCGACGAGCTCTATCCGGTCGCGTGCGGCGTCGCGACGAAGAATCTCGGCACGACGGCCCTCCTCGACCTGCTCGTCGAGGGCGTCCCCTCCCCGGCCAAGAAGGGCACGACGATCGAGTTCGGCGACGCGAAGCAGGCCGTCTTCGTCTTCAAGACGATCGCCGACCCGTTCACGGGTCGCATCAGCTGCTTCCGCGTCCTCGCCGGTCCGGTCTCGGGAGACACGACGCTCGTCGATCCGCGGACGCACGCGAAGGAGCGGTTCGGCCAGGTGCTCGCCATGCAGGGCAAGGACTCCGAGCCGGTCGAGGCGCTCGGCATCGGCGACCTCGGCGCGGTGGCGAAGCTCAAGGACGTCGTGACCGGCGACGTGCTCGTCGACCACGAGGTCGCGGTCGAGCCTCCGCACATCGACTTCCCCGAGCCGGTGATGAGCTTCGCCGTCACGCCCAAGGCGAAGGGCGACGAGGAGAAGATGGCCACCGGGCTCCGGCGACTGAGCGAGGAGGATCCGACGTTGATCCTCCGCCGCGACCCGCAGACCGGCGAGCAGCTCCTCTCCGGCCTCTCGCAGATGCAGGTCGAGGTCGCGGTCGACCGGCTCAGCACCCGCTTCCACGTCGACGTCGAGCTCCACCCGCCGCGCGTGCCGTACAAGGAGACGATCCGCAAAGAGGCACGGGCGCGGCACCGCTACAAGAAGCAGACAGGTGGCCGCGGGCAGTTTGGCGACTGCGCGATCGTGCTCGAGCCGCTGCCGGCCGAGGATGGGCAGCTGGGCTACGAGTTCGTCGACAAGATCGTCGGCGGCGTCATCTCGCAGAGCTACCGCCCCGCCGTCGACAAGGGCGTGCGCGAGGCGATGGAGCACGGCGAGCTCGCCGGCGCACCGGTGGAGGGTGTGCGCGTGTCGCTCGTCGACGGGATGGAGCACAACGTCGACTCGTCGGAGATGGCGTTCAAGATCGCCGGCTCGATGGCCTTCAAGGAGGCGTACCAGAACGCGGATCCCGTGCTGCTCGAGCCGATCATGCAGCTCGAGGTGACGGTGCCGGACGAGACGGTCGGCGCGGTGAACGGCGACCTCAACTCGAGGCGCGGGCGGCTGCAGGGGATGGAGCCCATGGGAGGCATGACGACGATCCAGGCCGAGGTGCCGATGGCCGAGATCCTCACGTACTCGCAGGCGCTGACCTCGATGACCGGCGGCCGCGGCGACTACTCGATGCACTTCCTCCGCTACGAGGAAGTACCGACGCACGTCGCGCAGAAGATCATCGAGCAGACGAAGCGCGAGCGCGAAGAGGCCAAGGTCTAGTGGCGGAGGAGGAGCAGCAGCAGCCGAAGCGGGATCACGAGCCGCCGCGCGGGGCGGAGACGGCTGCACGCTGGACGGGCGGCGCGAAGCCGCTCGACTACACGGCGACGGCGAAGTGGCTCGTGCTGCGCAAGAAGGAGAAGCCCTCCGCCGAGATCTTCTCCGTCTCCTACGTGGCCAAAGGCGGAGACCACACCCGCCCGGTCGCGTTCGTCTTCAACGGCGGGCCGGGCGCCTCGTCGGCGTACCTGCACATGGGCGCCGTCGGCCCGCAGCGGGTCGCCTTCCCCGCGAACGGGACGCTGCCGACGTTGCCGCCGAAGCTCGTCCAGAACGAGTCGTCCTGGCTCGCGTTCGCCGACCTCGTCTTCGTCGACCCGGTGGGCACCGGCTTCAGCCGCATCATCGACCGCGACAAGAAGGGCGACGAGCAAGAGAAGCCGCCGGAGGCCCAGCCGAAGCCGGGCGGCGGCGAGGACGACAAGCCGGATCCGAACGAGTACTTCGGCCAGAAGCGCGATCTCGAGTCGCTCTGCGAGTTCATGGCGCGCTGGCTCTCCGAGCACGACCGCTGGGGCTCGCCGGTCTTCATCGCCGGCGAGAGCTACGGCGGCTATCGCGTCGGCCGGCTCGTGCGGATGCTCCAGGAGGAGACCGGCATCGGGCTCAACGGCGCGATCCTGATCTCGCCGGCGCTCGAGCTGACCGACCTCTCCTCGAACGACTACGGCGTCGTGCAGTGGGTCGATCTGCTGCCGACGATGGCCGCGGGCGCGGCCTTCCACGGACGCTCGCGCGCCTTTCCGAACGGGACGGGCCTCGCAGAGGTGCTGGCCGGAGCCGAGGAGTTCGCAAGCAACGACTACGCCGCCTTCCTCATCCGCGGCGCCTCGCTCGGCGTCCCCGAGCGGGAGCGCACGCTCTCGCGGCTCGCCGACCTGGTCGGCCTGCCGGTGGAGCTCGTCACGCGGGCAGAGGGGCGCGTCTCGCCGATCGTCTTCGCCCGCGAGCTGCTCCGCGACCAGCGGAAGGTGCTCGGCTTCTACGACGTGTCGATCACCTCCACCGACCCCTTCCCGGACCGCCCGGAGCACAGCGCGCCCGACCCGACCCTCGTGGGAATCGGGCCCGCATACACCGCGGCGGTCAACCGGCAGCTCCGCTCAGAGATCGGTGTCCGCACCGACCGCGAGTACCGCCTGCTCAGCCTCGAAGTGAACCAGGCCTGGAAGGAGGACACGCAGCGTCACTTCTTCGCGCCGCCCGAGGGCGCGACCGACTCGTTCCGCTACGGGATGGCCCTCAATCCGCACATGCGCGCCTTCCTCACGCACGGCCGTTACGACATGGCGACGCCGTACTACGCGAGCGACCGGCTGCGGAACCTGATGCGCCTCGATCCCGATACGACGGGACGGCTGACGGTCCGCCACTTCGAGGGCGGCCACATGTTCTACGCGTGGGAGGAGAGCCGGCGCGCGTTCGGAGCCGCGATAGCGGAGTTCGTCGCGGGCGCCCTGGCGGGCTGACGCAGTCGCCAGCCCGCGGCGCCGTGGATCAGATCTGCGGCTGCTGCTGGCCCTCGTCGCGGTCGCGCAGGTGCGCGAGCACGTCGGCCACATCAGCGAGCTGCTGCTCGAGATCGCGCTGGAACGACTCCAGGCGCTCGATCAGCTCGGGCCGGCTGGGGAAGCCGCCGCGGAAGATGCCGCGCGGGCCGTGGCCCCGGCCTCTGTGATGACGGTGGTGCAATGTGTTCACCTCCTCTCCTCGTACCGTGTGAGAAAGCGGGCAGTTCGCTGCTGGGCGCGCCGGAGCGCCTCGGCCCAGTGGTCGAGCAGCCGCTCGCCGTCGGGCGTGATGGCGTAGCGGCGCTTCGCAGGGCCCGGCGAGGAGTCGTCCCATTCCGACGAGACGAGGCCTTCCTCCTCGAGCCCGCGCAGCAGGCGGTAGAGGTTTCCCATCTCGACGCGCGCCTCGCCCGTGAGCTCGGGCAGGCGCTCGAGCAGGTCGTATCCGTGCGACGGCCGCTCGCGGAGCAGGAGCAGCAACGCCGGCTCGGCGAACCGCTCGACCCGGGCGAGGACGCGCCAGCGACCGTGGTGGTGCCGGCGGGAACGCGGTGCTCTCATTCCTCTCCTACATGTAAAAGACACATGTAAGAGACATTACCCATTCGGGAGGAAGTTGCGCAACCGGGCTACACTCGGAAGCCGAATGAGGGTCACGAACGTCGCATCGACCCGGGCCTGCGCCGTGTGCGAGCGGACGCTGCTGATGGGAGAACGCTCCGCGAGCTTCGCTCCGTCCGAGGGGGCTGACCTCGTTGAGGTCTGTCCGCTCTGTCAGGAGCTCGCGATCGAGGCAGGCTGGATCAAGGAGGGGGCGCCGACCACGCCGACGCTCGACGGCGGTCGCCGCCGGTGCCGCAAGCGCAACTTCGTCGAGTTCCTCGGCCTCACGCGCGCTTCGGACGAGGGCGCGCTCGCCCACCAGGAGCCGATCCTGCGCAGGCTCTCCGACGGTGAGGTCGCGCTGCTCGAGGCCGCCGATCTCTTCAACGGGAGCGCTTACCGCCGCACCGTCGGCGGCATCGCGAAGAGCCTCGGCGAGCCGCACGCGAGCATCGTGCCGCTCTCCGGCACGTCGGGGGAGCTCGCCGTGACGGTCGCCTGGGAGCTGTCCTGGTACCAGTACCGGGTGAGCCCCGACTCCGCCCAGCCCGTGCGGCTCGAGCGCCGCGGCCACGAGCTCGACGAGCTCGAGGACGGCTTCAAGGACTGGAACGCGCAGGTCGAGGACGAGGGCCGCCTCGTCCCCGAGATCGCTCGGATCTAGCCGCTTCCGGGGAACGTCCCGAGGGTGAGCTGCACGGTCTCGTGCTTCCCGCTCTTCGTCACGATTCCGAGCGTCACCTTCGTCCCGGGCTTCAGCTCCGACGCCACGCTCGTCAGGTCGTCGACCGTCGAGGTGGCCTGACCGTTCAGCTTGACGATCACGTCACCCGCCTTGAGCCCCGCCTTCGCGGCCGGCCCACCGGCGGTCACGCTCTGCACCAGGACTCCCGCGCCGTTCGTCTCCGCGATCTCGACTCCGAGGTAGGCGCGATGCGAGTTGACGACGTGGCCGAAGCGGATGATCTGCGTCGCGATGTCCTTGACGAGGTTGCTCGGGATCGCGAAGCCGATGCCGGGCGCCGTGCCGCCGCCGAGCTCGGGATCCGTTGCGGCAAGCGTGGGAATCCCGATCACCCGGCCCTGGAGATCGGCGAGCGCGCCGCCGGAGTTGCCCGGGTTGATCGGAGCGCTCGTCTGGATCATGAGCGGCAGCGCGACGCCGTTGCCCTCGGAGACGCCCTGCCGGAACGCGCTGACGATTCCGTCGGTCACGCTCGAGCGCAGTCCCAGCGGGTTGCCGATCGCGATGGCGAAGTCGCCGACCGAGAGCTGATGCGAATCCGCGAACGCCGCCGGTGACAGATGCGCGCCGGAGACGCGGACGACGGCCAGGTCGTCCGGCGCGAACCGGCCGACGAGCGAGGCGCCGTAGGAGTGCCGCCCGGCGGTGACCGTGAACGGACCGCGGTCGCTGCCACCCACCACGTGGTTGTTCGTGACGATGTCGCCGTTCGAGTCGAAGACGATGCCCGAGCCGAGCCCGGACGGGCTCTGGATCTGGACGACGGACGGCGAGAGCTCGTGGACGACCGCCGTGATCGCGTCCTGGAACGCGAGCGCAGCCGCAGCGGGCTGGAGGCGGGCGTGGCTCGTCTGCGGCCGGCCCTTCGAGGACGACCCGCCGCCCAGCGAGACCGCCGCGACGACCCCTCCCCCGACGGCGGCGCCGGCGAGGGGCGCGAGCCACCAGATGTGCCGGCGCAGCATCTGCTCCTTATAGCGCGGCGCAGGCCCACCCGCCGATTCCCGACCTACAATCACCACGCGATGATCTATTGCGTGATCCCTCGCGAGCTCGCCGACCAGCTGTACGACAAGATGGTCGAGTACTACAAGGACAACCCCAACGTGACCGTCATCGTCGACCGTCGCGACGGGCCCGACCGTCGTACGCGTTCCCAGGAGCGCCTCGAGGACAGGGAGAAGCGGACGATCCGCGACCGCCGCCGCGCGCATCCGGGCACGTTCCCGGATGTCGACGAGCCTCCCGAATAGACCGCTCGGTCGGCGTCGGCTGTAGTCCGACCGCGCCAGTTCAATTGCAGGCATCCACGGTGCAACGCTCGATACCGGCATCGCCGCGGCGGTCGTCTTCGTCGCGCTGACCGCGCTTGCGGAACAGCTCAACGTCGTGGCCGGCCGACGGACGCGCGTCTCCCTCGCGGGCGCCTTCCTCGTCGCCGCGGCGCTCGTGGGCGGGCCGCTGGTCGGCGCTTGTGCCGGTGCTTCGACCGAGGCGTTCCCGGCGCGGGAAGGCCGGCGCAGGCGGGTGACCTGTGCGGTCGCCGGCGCGCTGCAGGGGCTCGTGATCGGCCTAGTCGGAGAGCAGTTCCCGCATCGCAACCTGTCCGGTGCCGTCGTCGCGGCGACCGTCGGGCTGGTCGCCGGCTTCGCGCTGAATCTGAGAATCGTGCTCCGTGCACTCGGGAGAAGACTGCGTGCGGAGCTACGCGCCGCGCGGCGCGCGATAGTCGTCGGCTGGTTCCTCCCGGCTCCGCTGCTCGTCGTCTTCCTCTACCTCGATGAGACCAGGCCGAGCCTGGCACTCGTCCTGGCGGCAGCGCTGCTGCTCACTGCAGCCTGGGCAAATCTGTTCCGCCGCCGCCTCGAGCGGACGCTCGCCGGCGAGCGCTCGCGCGCGCGCGTCGACGCGCTGACGAGCGCTCCGAACCGGTACGCCCTCACCGAGGCACTGGCGTACGAGCAGGCGCGCATCGGGCGTGGTGGGCGCACGGCAGCGCTCTGCTTCCTCGACCTCGACCGCTTCAAGACCGTCAACGACACGTATGGCTACGCGGCCGGCGACCGGCTCCTCGTCGACGTGCACCAACGGCTCCGCAGCGAGCTGCGCGCGAGCGATCTCGTCTTCCGCTGGGGTGGGGAGGAGTTCGTCGTGCTGGCCCCGCACGTCGACCGAGCCGAGCTCGCGGACTTCGCCGAGCGCCTCCGGCTGCTCCTCGCTACCCGGCCGTTCGCGATCGACGGGCGCCCGCGCACGGTCACGGGCTCAGTGGGGGCGGTGCTGCTCGACGGGTCGCGCCCCGCGCAGGCCGCCCTCGAAGCTGCCGGCCGGCTCGTCCGCGAGGCGAAGCGGACCCGGAACACGGCAGTGGTCGAGCGGGCCGCGGCCGGCGCGGCGGCCTAGATCCTTCTCTCCGCCCGATTGAATAGTCAGTCAATTCCGCATGGCAATTTTGACTGATTAGTCAATCGAAACGGAGGGATTAGGAATCGCAAAGGGGTGGTAAAACCCGGCGCTGCATTTCCCAGAAATCCACCCCTCGGAGGAGGATCCGATGCCACTAGGCCATCGGGTTCCGCGCCCGCGCCGAGCGCTCCTCGCGCTCGCGGCGGTCGGCTGTGCCGCGCTCTTCGGCGCGGGCAGCTCGGCCCATGCGGGAAGCGGTGCCACCACTACGCTCTCGAACGACGTCGTCCACAACCTCAGCCTCGCGACGCTCAACGGCTCGCTGCCCGCGTCGCAGCCGGTGACGGTCGGCGTGTTCCTCTCGAATCCGAACCAGGCTGCCGAAGACGCATACGTCAAGCAGCTCTACGACCCGTCGAGCCCGAACTACGGCAACTACCTCGACCCCGACACGTTCAACACGGAGTTCGGGGTGCCGGCGTCGAACTTCCAGGCGACCCAGTCGTGGCTGCAGGGACAGGGGCTGACGGTGACGTCGATCGACGGCGCCACGGACTACATGCTCGCCACCGGCAGCGCGGGGCAGATCGAGGCGGCGTTCGGCACCCAGCTCAACAACTACACCGCGAGCGGGCGGAGCTTCTACGCCAACACCGCGGCGCCGACGGTGCCCGCCTCCCTCGGGATCTCCGACGTGCTCGGGCTGAACAGCTTCAACAGGCTCCACATCCCGCAGGTGCAGCCGGCGACCGGCACGACCATCAACACGACGGAGACGGTGCCGAGCGGCAGCGTGCCGAAGACGGGAGAGCTCAGCATCAGGGACCTGTGGTCGATCTACGACGCCCCCTCGACGAACATGGGCAACGGCCAGTCGATGGCGATCTTCGGCTGGGGCGTCACCGATCCGGTGATCCCGGACCTGCGCTCGTTCGAGGCCGAGTGGGGCCTCCCGGGCGTGCCGATCACCGTCAAGCGCTACGGCGACACGTCGACGCCCGACACGAGCGGTGACGGCGCGACGACGGAGTGGGAGCTCGACACGCAGGCGTCGACCGGCATGGCGCCGAACGTCACGTCCGAGACCCTCTACTTCGCGCACCACAACTCCGACACCGACGCGCTGGCCGCCTTCGCCGGCTGGGTCAACGACAAGCACGGACCGTTGCAGGGCAGCGCCTCGTTCGGCGAGTGCGAGAACGTCGGCAACGCGAACGCGGTCTTCGCCGACGGCATGGAGGTGCCCGGGGACAAGATCCTCGAGCAGGCCGCGGCCGAAGGGCGCACACTCTTCTCGTCCACCGGCGACACCGGCTCCTCGTGCCCGGTCATCGGGATCCCGGTCCTCGGCTCGACGAACGGCGTCGCATCGGAGGCCTATCCGGGCCTCAACTGGCCGTCGGCCAGCCCGTGGGCGGTCGCGGTCGGCGGCACCGACCTGACCGGCGACGGCAACACGCCGGAGCACCGCTTCGCCGAGACCGCCTGGGAGTTCACGGGCGGCGGCAACTCGACGAGCGAGCCGGCCGGCAGCTACCAGCAGGGCGTCGCCTCGACGAACTGCACGTTCGATCCGAACGGCAACCCGTACCTGCCGACGAGCGCGCCGCTCTGCCGCTCGACTCCCGACGTCGCAGCAATCTCGGGCGACGTCGCCACCGGCAACGGCCTCGAGATCAACGACGACAACGGCCCCGATTCGCAGGGAGCAGGGACGAGCCTCTCGTCGCCGCTGTGGCTCGGGGTCTGGGCGCGCATCCAGGCGGCGGCCAAGAGCAACAAGGGGCTTGGCTTCGCGAACTACGAGATCTACAAGCTCGCGAAGTCGTCGGGCGGCCGTGACTTCTACGACGTCACGGTGGGCGACAACCAGCCCTATCCGGCGACGCCGGGCTACGACAACACGACCGGCTGGGGGACGCCCGAGATCTCGCAGATCATGCAGGACCTCACGGGCCGCCTGACTCCGACGCACAACACGACGCCGGCCGCGATCGTGACGAGCCCGTCGACGACCTGCGGCAGCCTGTTCACCGATCCGGCAGGAGACGACAACTACTCCTTCGGGCTCGGCGCGGGCACGGGTGCGAATCCGCAGCTCGACATCCTCAGCGGACGCGCGTTCCTCTCGGCGGACGGCCAGACGTTGAAGACGATCATCACCGTCAACAACCTCTCGACCGTGATCCCGACGGGCGGAGGCGAGAACGACTACCAGATGGTCTTCACGTTCGGCGGGAACCAGTACTTCACGCAGCTCGCCGTCGAGCCGACCGGGACCGTGCTCGCCTGGGACGGTGAGCTCGTCAAGGTCTCGCTCGAGAACAAGTACCTGCAGGAGCACTCGGTGACCGGGACGATCACGCTCGGCCCGAACGGCACGGCGGAGGTCGACGCGCCGGTCTCGGACTTCCCCGGCCTGACCGCCGGCACGACGCTGCTGCGGCCGGGCGCGGCGACCTACGTCCGCGAAGGCGTGAACCAGGGGCCGCTCGAGCCGGCCGACTCCGGCGGTCCGACGTATGACGACGTGCTCGGGACGTGCACGTCATGAGGAAGCTCCTGACGCTCGCCGCACTCGCGGTGGTCGCCGCCGTCGCCGTCCCGGGTTCCGGGGCGGCGACGGCAACCACCGGCGAGGTGCTCAAGCCGTTCTGCACGACCGGCGTGTTCCGCTGCATGTCGGCGCTGCGCGTCGACCTTCCGGTCGTCCCAGCAGCGACCGCGTCGCACAGCGGCCTGGGGCCTGCCGACCTGCGCAAGGCGTACGAGCTCGCGTCGGCCGCGGCGACGGGCGGCAAGGGCCAGACGGTCGCGCTCGTCGACGCGTACGACGATCCGACGATCGAGTCGGACCTGAACACCTACCGCGCGTACTACGGCATCCCGCCGTGCACGACCGCGAACGGCTGCTTCAGGAAGGTGAACCAGGACGGGGAGCAGGGGAGCTACCCCATCGCGAACCCCGACTGGGAGCCGGAGATCGCGCTCGACACCGAGATGGTGTCGGCGATCTGCCCCAACTGTCACATCCTGCTCGTCGAGGCGAACTCGGCCGACGAGACGGTCGCGACGTCGAACCCGGTGCAGCACAGCGATCTCGGCGCCGCAGTGGACACGGCGGTCAACCTCGGCGCGACCGAGGTCTCGAACAGCTACGGCACCGCCGGGCCCGAGCCCGACCAGACCTACTTCGACCACTACTACGACCACCCCGGCGTCGCGATCACCGCCAGTGCGGGCGACCAGGACTACGGGACGGTCTGGCCCGCCGCATCGCCGTACGTGACCGCGGTCGGCGGGACTGAGCCGACCATCGATCCGGCGTCCCCGCGCGGCATCGACGAAACCGTTTGGGGCAGCGTCTTCCCGGGCGTCGTGCCGAACGACGCGCAGGGCACCGGCAGCGGCTGCTCGCTCTGGGAGCCGAAGCCGGCTTGGCAGCACGACGCAGGCTGCTCGGGCCGCACGGTCGCCGACGTGTCGGCGGTCGCGGACGACGTCGCCATCTACGACTCCTCGCCGGAGATCGGCGGCTGGGGCGTCGTCGCGGGCACGAGCATCGCTTCGCCGCTCATCGCGAGCGTCTACGCGCTCGCGGGCAACGCGAAGTCCGTCGTGTACGGCTCGTATCCGTACAGCCACCAGTCGAGCTTCCACGACATCACGGAAGGGTCGAACTTCACTCCCGACACGGTGTGCGGCTACCTCTGCACCGCCGAGCCCGGCTACGACGGCCCGACGGGCCTCGGTACGCCGAACGGCACCGGCGGCTTCTAAGCCTCCGAGGGGAGCGAGAGAGCCGGACTCACGGGTCCGGCTCTCTCGCTCGGAGGAAGAGGCCGCCTACGCCGACTCAGCCTTTCGGCGCCGGTACTTCTCGACCATGTAGGCGCCGGCCCGTCCCCTTCCATGGTGCGGTCTATACCACCCTCCTCCCACGGGCGACCGATCGCTGGCACCATGGCCCCCGGATGAAGGGCATCGCCACCGTCGTCCTCTCAGCCGTCCTGTCGGTCACCGCCGCGACAGGCCAGGCGGCGACCCGTCACGCGTCGGCTCACACGGGCATCGCGCGGTTGACGCACTTCCAGCAGCAGGAGATCCGCGCGGCGGGGGAGTGGCACCGCGGCTGTCCCGTGTGGATGTCGCAGCTCCGGGTCCTGGGCTACCGCTACAACGGCTTCGACGGCAAGACGCACATCGGCCAGATCGTCGTCAACGCGAAGGTTGCGAGCCCGCTCGCCACGGTCTTCGCGAAGCTCTACCGGATGCGGTTCCCGATCCGCGACGGCGCTTTTGCGTCGACGTACGGCCCACATCCCGACCAGAGCGGCGACGTGACCGCATCCTTTGAGTGCCGCGACGCCGCGGCGTCGCCGTGCTCGAGCTCGGCCACGACGCACCACTGGTCGATGCACGCCTACGGCGAGGCCGTCGACCTCGATCCGCGCGAGAACCCCTACGTCGGCTGCGGCATGACGCGCGACAAGACCGCGCTCTCGTACCTCAAGCGCTCCGACCACCGGCCCGGGATGGTCACCCCCGCCGTGCGCGCGGCTTTCGCCTCGATCGGCTGGGGGTGGGGAGGTTCGTGGGTCGGCTCCACGAAGGACTACATGCACTTCTCCATCAACGGCCACTAGGAGAACCGTGAGGAAGGCCTTGCTCGTCGCGGCGCTGGCCGCAGTGCTGCTCGTTCCGGCCGCGTCGGCGAAGCCCGCGCATCGCGTGCAGCTCGCACTCGGGCCGCTGCCGAAATCGGCGCTCGGCTCGGTCGCTCGTTCGTTCGCGCTCGCGCACGACTCGGGCGCGGTCTCGAACGCCTCGGCCGCCTCGCATACGCCGGACGCGACGGCGGGGACGTTCCGGAAGCTCGGGCGCGTCGGCGGCTACGCCCTCGAGTACGGCAACGCGTTCACCGGCGCGCCGGGCATCACCGACATCCGCACCGGCATCGAGCAGTACAAGACCCCTGCGGACGCCAGGAAGGCTCTCGCCTTCTGGCAGAAGGAGGACGGCCGGCTCGGAGCGCTCAACCAGCCGAGCTTCTCCGTTACGAACGTCTTGGTGAAGGTCCCCGCCGTCGGCAAGGCCAAGCGCTTCGCCTATCTCACGAGCTACAGCGCCTCGAACATCGCCCCGGTCTCGGGGCTCGACGAGCAGATCGCCGACGGCAAGTACGTCCTCGACGTCATCGTCACGGCCGGGAGCGCGTCCGCCGCCACGGCGCTCGCGCCCGAGCTGGCGAAGAAGCTCGACGCACGACTTCGGCTTGCGCTTCGGGGGCGACTGCACGGGAAGCCGGTGAAGTTGCCGAAGCTCAAGGCGGGCCCGCCGCCCGGAGGCCCGGATCTCACCGTGCTCGCGCTCAAGGCCTCGGACCTTCTCGGGAAGGCGACCGTGAACAAGGCCTATGTCGGCGACCCGGCGGCCGTCTCGGACTACAGCGTCTTCATGCTCCCGGCCGGGCAGTTCGACGCGCTCGATCAGGAGATCGAGTGGTACCCGTCCGCGAACGAGGCCGACTTCTTCGCCGACTTCGAGAACGCATCCGCGCTCGCGGGGCAGGGAGCGACAGCGCTCGACTTGAGCAATCTCGGCGACGGCGCGCAGGGAAGCATCACCGAGGACTCATCGCTCAGCACGAGCCTCGTCGTCTTCTCCAGCGGCCATCTGGCCGAGTTCATCCTCTTCGCTAAGCAGGGCGGCGCGATCAACGGCAACGCCGTCACGAACGTCGCGCAGACGGTCGCGAACAGGATCGACGCGGCTGGGCTCGGCAGCTAGTCGGTTACGCGCCGACGACCTGGACGAGCCAGCGCCGGTCGCGCTCGCGGTCGAGCTCGATGAAGAGCACGCGCTGCCACGTCCCGAGCTGGAGCTCTCCGTCTCGCACCGGAACCGACTCGCCGGCGGTGCCGAGCAGCATCGCCATGCAGTGCGAGTGGCCGTTGCCCTGGTCCATGTCCTCGGGGCAGATGTTCTCGGTGCGGCGGTCCCAGTCGTCGTGCGCGTAGTAGCTCTCGCTCGGCACGAGCCGGCGGAGCAGGTCGCAGAAGTCCTCGAGGAAGCCCGTCTCCATCTCGTTCACGCGTACGCAGCACGTCGTGTGCGGCGAGTAGATGCAGGCGATGCCGTCGACCACGCCGCTCTCCCGCACGGCGCGCTGGACGTCCTCGGTGATGTCGTTGACCGTGAGGCCGCCGGTGGTGCGAAGACGCGTCTCGTGCTGGAACACCTTCATCGTGGCGGCCATTCTGCGGGAATCGATACCCGACGCGCGGGTCGAGGCACCAGACCCTCAACGGATCCTGCAAGTCGCTCTACGCAGCGAGCCTGCCGCCGACGGGCCGAAGTCGTCCGGCGATGCCGAGGATCGGCGCGGTCCCGTAGCGAACGGTCGCGCCGGCCAGCGGCAGCGCGAAGCTTCGCAGCGTCGTCCACGGCAACTCGTACTCACGTCGCAGGCGGTCCGGGAGGATGTGCGCCGTCGCAAGTCGGTGCGCCGGCGCCAGGAGGCGAACCGGTGCGGGAAACGGCGCCGCGAGAATCACCTCGGCTACGGCGCGGGCAGGCGGAGTGACGGTGATGACCTCGCTGCGAAGCTGGGCGGCGAAGTAGTCCTGGAACTCCCGGTACGTGCGCGGCAGGACGTCCGCCGGCGTTCCGAAGAGCCTGGCCACGAGGTTCATCTCGTCGTGGTAGCGCTCCTTCTCCGCCGGCGTGAGCCGTTCGACGAATCGCTCATAAGCCGCGAGGGAGCTATGGACGAGCGTGGCGTGGACCCAGAGCATCAGCTCCGGGTCGGAGGCGGAGTAGCTCGTACCTGCCGGGAAGGGCCCGAGCGTTTCGCGCGTCCGGCCGTGAACATGCGCGTGCACCGCCTGCACGACCGCGCCGGCCTGCTCGGCTTCCTCGCAGCTGCCGAAGGCGATCAGGTAGAGCGCCCGCAGCGTCCCGACGAGGCGACGCCACAGGTTCCGGTCGTAGCCCGAGTGCTCCACCACGCCCGCGGCGACGAGCGGGTGCGCCACCTGGAGCAGCACGGCAGCGCCGCCGCCGAGGAACGGCGTCACGGGCGAGTTTCCGAGCCGCCGCACCAGGCTGTCGGGCCCGAAGTAGCCGTCCGTGGCGCGCAGCCGCTCGACGTGTGACCGACGCTGCGTCATCACTCCATCAACGGTGCGCTCGCTCCTCGAGTTGTCATCCGGCTGGGATTACCGTGGGCCGGTGGTGGTCCCTCGGCGGGTCGGAGCTCTGCTTGCCGTCGCGGCGCTCGCCGGCTGCGGCGGCGCGGGCCGGTCGACGTCGACCAACCGGCCGCCGAGGCCACAGACCGTCACCGTCTTCGCGGCCGGCAAGGCGCTGGGTTCGGTCCGGCCAGGGAGCCGTTCGCGACTCCGCGTGCCGCGGCGGCTGACGGTCCAGCGCGGCCGTGCGCGTCTCCTCGTCGCGATCCCGCATCGCCAGGCGTCGAGGGAGATAGCCCGTGCGGAGCGGCTCCGCGAGTCTCGACTCGATCTGAGCGTCGTGCCCATCTCGAGCTCGATCGCGCTCCGGCCGATCCGCCAGGTCCTGCACAACGACTGCGAGGCCGCGTCGCTCTCGATGCTCCTCGCGGCAGCCCGGGTTCGCGCAGGACAGCTCGAGCTGCAGAGGCGCCTCCCGCGCAGCGGTCCGCTCGACCCCGAGCCTGCCGCCGGCAGCTCGCTCTTCCGCTGGGGAGACCCGGAGCGCGGCTTCGTCGGCAGGCCCGCGGGCGGCGGGACCGAAGGAGGGTTCGGCGTCTACGAGCCGCCGATCAGAGCCCTCGCAGCGCGCTACGGGGTGCACCTCGTCGACCTCCACGGTCGCAGCGTCTCTGCCGTCCGCGCCGCACTCCTCGCCGGGCATCCCGTGCTTGCCTGGGTCGGGCTCGCGGCGGGCCCGTACCTCAGCTGGTTGACGCCCGCAGGCCGCAAGATCACGGTCAACCTCGACGAGCACGCCGTGGTGCTCGTCGGCGCCGGTCGCGGCTTCGTTCTCGTGAACAACCCGCTCAGCGGCGCGCGCGAGCGGTGGAGCAACGCGCTGTTCAGTTACCGCTGGAGGTTGCTCGGGCGGCGCGCCCTGGAGCTGCCGTAGTCGGAAGCTCGGGGCGGCGGGCAACAGCGACCGCCGCTTCATGCTCGAGGAGCTCGATCCGCACATCCTCGAAGCCGCGCGCACGGAGCATCTCCTCCCACGTACCCGGAGGCGCCGGCTGCTCCCAACGTCCGGCGACGACCCGGGCGGCGTTGCGCAGCACGCGGACGAGGCCCGCAGGTCCTCGCTTCAACAACGCTAAGACCTTCTCCCACACGAGCCGGCGATCCCGTGGGTCGAGAGAGAGCGAGAACATCATGTCGCAGATCACGAGCCGCCCACCGGGACGGAGGATGCGCCGCGCCTCGGCGAGCGCGAGCTCCTTGCCCGCGTCGTCGAGGTGATGGAAGGCGTAGTTCGAGACGACGAGCGTGGCCGACTCGTCGGCGAGCGGCAGGCGGCGAAGATCGGCGGTGAGCATCTGCACGTTGTGGATCCCGTCGGCAACGGCTGCGTCGTCCAGGCGCCCGAGCATCCGGTCGGAAATGTCCACGGCGACGAGCTCGCTGACGAGTGGGGCGAGCGCGAGTGCCAGCAGGCCGGTGCCCGCGCCGAGATCGACGACGAGATCGTCGCGCTTCGGTCCGGCGAGCTCGACGATGCGGTCACGGATCGCGAGAAAAGCCTCGCTGGTGGCCACCTCCTCCCAGGCCTCGACGCGGTCGTCCCAGCGGTACGGGTCCTCACTCACGCACCTCAGCGTCGCGGCCCGGAGTGAAGCGACGATGAGCCTGCTGCAGCAGTGGGCCCGCCTGGATTCGAACCAGGGACCAACGGATTATGAGTCCGCTGCTCTGACCGCTGAGCTACGGGCCCGCTCCTCTCAGCCAGCCAAATCTAGACCTTCGGAGGCGTCCGGAGATCCGCTGCGCCCGCGCGAATGCAAAGGTCGTGTAAGCCGGCCGGCGTGAGGAGTTTCGAGCCCACGTGAAGGGCTACGGTCCGACCGCTCCTGCGAGGAGTACGGGGAAAGCCGGGCGGCGGCTACGGGATGGAACCCCGCCCCCGCGCCGTCGCACCGGGCCCCGAGTCACGGCGAGCCGTTAACCCCAGCCTCCGCCGCCTCCACCACCTGAACCGCCGCCTCCCATGAAGAGGACGAGGAGGACGACGACCGCGATCGCGACCACGATCCCGCCGACGACCAGCCAGCGGGTTCGGCTCCAGCCGGCAAAGCCGCGCTTGTGGGTCTCTCCCTGTTGAAACGCCATGAGACCAGCCTTCCGTCGGCCGGCTACCGCAGGCAGCCGGCGGGTTAGGTCCCGCAACACGTAACTACGTGAGAAGGCGCGGGCCGGTTTGCGGTCAGGCTCGGGCCGAGCGGATCGCCCGCCGCAGCGAGAGCCACAGCACGGCGAGAACGGCAAGCGGGAGGAGCCACCAGGCCGCGACGCTCGCCGCGGCTAGCACGGCCGTCACGCCGATCGCCAGCCCCACGAGCACCGCGACGAGCCAGTCGTCGCCGATCACGAACTGCCACCAGAACATCCCGAAGCGGCGCAACCAGGTCATGCCCGCACCTCGGCCGTCCGCAGCGAAAGACGCCGCTCGCGCCGCAGCAGCCGCACGAGGAGGATGGACGAGAGGACGACGAAGGCGAGCACGCCGAGCAGCGACGCGTCCGAGCCGGGCCAGTGCGCGCCTGCGCCTTCGGCCGACCAGAAGATCCCGAACGTCGTGAGCATCACGCCGACCGCGAACTTCATCGCGTTCTCCGGAACCCGCGCGAGCGGTGCGCGCACCGCGATGCCGACGCCGGCCACGAGCACGAGCGCGCCTGCCGCTCCTGCCGCGGCGAGCGGGATGGATCCCTGCGCGCTCCCGAAGGTGAGGACGATGAACACCACCTCGAGGCCTTCGAGCAGGACGCCCTTGAAGGCGAGCGTGAAGCCGTACCAGTCGACGCCCGCGCGCTCGACGTGGGCGGCAGTGCGCGCCTCGGCGATCTCCCGCGCGAAGATCGCGTCCTCGTCGTGGAGCGCCTTGTAGCCGCTCGCGCGCAGGATCGCCTTGCGCAGCCACTGCAAGCCGAAGACGAGCAGGAGCGCACCGACGACGAGGCGCAGTGCCTGCAGCGGGATCACGGTGAGCGCCGGCCCGAGCGCCGCCACGATCACCGCGAGCGCGACGGTCGCCGCGCCGAGACCGGTCAGCGCGGAGCGCCAGCCGCGCGCGAGCCCGGCCGCGAGGACGATCGTCAGCGCCTCCACCATCTCGACGCCGCTGGCGAGGAAGGCGGAGAGGACGAGGAACGTGTTGCCGGTGCTCATCAAAGACCCCAGTGATCCCGAGGCTGAGGGTAGCCGTCCGCATCGTCCGCGCTCGCGGCGGCCGTCGCGACGTCGGCGGGATACGTCCGCAGGCCCTTGAACAGCAGCCACGAGCTCGCGCCGAGCGGCAGGAGCATGACCGCGAACGTCCACTGCAGGCCCGAGCGCCCGCCGCCGAAGACATGGTCCGAGACCGCGCCGAAGAGGAGCGGGGCGAGCGCCATCGCGAGCGAGCGCAGCAGCGTCCGCACGGCCTCGGCGCGTCCCCAGAGCAGCGGCGGCATGATGTCGAGCCGCGCCGCGTCGAGCGGCGGATTCTGAGCGCCGAGGAAGAACGCCGCCGCGACGAGGTACGGCACGGCGGTCACCGCTCCGCGCGTGAAGATGGCCGGCACGAACAGGACCACCGTGAGCGCCGCCGCGACCGCCGGCGTCCAGATCCGCGCGTTCAGGATCCCGCGCTTGAGCAGCCGGTCGCCGAGCGTGCCGCCGAAGAGGACGCCGGCCAGAGCGCCGGCCCCGATCACGAGCAGGAGCGTGCTCGCGAGCGCCTGGTCGATGCCGTACTGCTCCTTCGAGAACTCGAGCCCGAACGTCTGCAGACCGGCCAGGAAGTAATAGCCGCACGCGCTCGCGGCGATCAGGACGACGTTCGTGCGCACGCGTAGGACGTAGCGGGTCGCGCGCACGAGCCCCATGCGCCGGGCCGTGCCCGGATCGATGATGAGCTCGGGCTCCGGGGCGAGGCCGCGCTCGCGCGCGAGCCGCTGCGCATCGGTCTCGGTCGTCGCCTCGTCGGGCTCCCCGACGGGCATCGGCTCCGACTCGTGCGCCAGCACTCCCTTGCCTCCGCGCTCGGGCTCCCGCAGCCGCCAGACGACGACGGCGAGGGCGAACGCGGGCAAGGCGAGGATGACGAAGGCCGCACGCCAGGAAAGGGCGGCGATGTTGCCCGTGACCGCGAAGCCGATGCCGGCACCGAGATACTCGCCCGCGAGGATCACGCCGTAGATCCGCCCGCGCTCCCAGCTGCCGAACCAGTCGCCGACGAGCGAGGCGACCATCGGCCCGGCGGACGCGGTGACCGCACCGAGGAAGAGTCGCGCCCAGAGGAGGTCGCCGAAGTTCGCGGCCGTCGCGCTCCAGAGCATCGCGCCGCCCCAGAGCACGATCGTCGCTCCGAGCACGCGCGTTCGCGTCACGCGGTCGGCCAGGACGCCGAACGGCAGCGTCGCGAAGGCGCCGACGAGGGAGCTGACCGCGACGAGCAGGCCGATGTCGGTGTTCGTGATGTGCAGGCCGGAACGGAGCTCGCTTGCCGACGCGCCCACCGTCGCCGCGTCGGCGCCGCTGAGCCCGAGGATCGCGGCGAGAACGACGATGACGTGGGTGCGCTCCTCGCCGCCCAGCGCGACGGTCAGGCGTCTCGCAAAAGCGCTCGCGGCGGCGGAGCCGAGGGCGGCGGCGTCGGTGAGGACGCGCGCGGTGCGCGATTCGTCGGCGCTCACGACACCATGGTCGCAGGCGCGTCTACCGGTGGCGGATCACACGTCGCGACGAACGAGCAGCACGGCGGCGATCACGACCGCAGCCGCGCAGTAGGCGCCGAAGAGGAGGCCGCCGGCGGTCGGTGTCAGCGTGTGCGCCGCGTGCTGCAGCGCGAAGAGCTGCCGTCCCGCGTTGCTCGGGAGGTACTGGCTGATCGCGTTGTTCCAGCTCAGCGGCAGGATGTTCATCAGCGGCGGGATGACGAAGAAGATCCCGGCGAAGGTCGCGATCCCGCCTGCGGTGTTCCGGACGATCGCGCCGATCGCGAGCGCGAAGATCCCGACGAGCATCACGTACGCCGCGCCACCGATCACCGCCCGCGCGACGCCGGGGTGCGCGAACGAGATCTGGAGCGGATGAATGCTCGTGAGGATCGCCTGGCTCGCGAAGAAGCTCACGAGCACGGCGGGCACCATGAGGACGAACGACAGCACCGCATAGTCGAGGAGCTTCGCCCACAACACCGGCAGCCGTTTCGGCACGGCGGTGAACGTCGAGCGGATCGAGCCGGTCGAGTACTCCGCACTGATCAGCAGCACGCCGAGCACCGCGATCGCCAGTTGCGCGACGTTGACTCCGGCGAGCGCGATGTCGAGCGGATGGCGCCCGGCGCGCTCGGACGGCCTCATCGAGCCCCAGTGAGAGCGGGTGACGAAGGCGAAGATGATCGGGAACGCGATCGTGAGCAGGAAGCCCACCACGAGCGACCAGGCCGTCGACCGCACCGAGCGGAGCTTCGTCCACTCCGAGAGGAGGACACGATGGAACGCCACGCGGCCGGTGCTCTCGAGCCTCGGGAGCCGCACGCTCGGAGTGACCGCGCTCATGCGACCGCTTCCTCCAGCTCGGCGGCGAACTCGAGCTCGTCGCGGGTGAGGTTCATGAACGCCTCCTCCAGCGAGGCCTGCTGCGGCGTCAGCTCGTGCAGGGCGATTCCCGCTCCGGCTGCCGCCTCGCCGACCTGCTCGGCGGTCAGCCCGTGGACCTCGAGCGCCCCGCGCTCGGCCGGCTCGAACGAGACGCCGGGACCGGCGAGGGCGTCGCGCAGCGACTCGAGCTCGGGCGAGCGGACGACGACGACCTTCTGCGAGGCGCGCGCCACGAAGTCGTCCACGCTCGTATCGGCGATCAGCTTGCCGCGCCCGATCACGATCAGGTGGTCGGCGGTGAGCGCCATCTCGCTCATGAGGTGGGAGGAGACGAAGACGGTGCGGCCCTCGGCCGCGAGGCCCTTGAGGAGGTTGCGGACCCAGTGGATCCCCTCAGGGTCGAGGCCGTTCACCGGCTCGTCGAGCATCACCGTCTTCGGGTCGCCGAGCAGCGCCTGCGCGATGCCGAGCCGCTGGCCCATGCCGAGCGAGAACTGGCCGCTGCGCTTGCGCGCCACCTCGTGCAGGCCGACGAGATCGATGAGCTCGTGGACGCGGCGCTTGGGGATCCCGTGCGTCTGCGCGAGCCCGAGCAGGTGGTTGTACGCCGAGCGCCCCGTGTGGACCGAGCGCGCCTCGAGCAGCGCCCCTACCTCGTGCAGCGGCGCCGTATGGTCGCGGTAATGGCGGCCGTTCACCGTGACATCACCGCGCGTCGCCGCATCGAGGCCGAGGATCAAGCGCATCGTCGTCGACTTGCCGGAGCCGTTGGGGCCGAGGAAGCCCGTCACGATCCCGGGGCGGACGGTGAAGCTCAGCCCGTCGACGGCCCGCTTCTCGCCGTAGTCCTTCGTCAGGTCGCGCGCCTCGATCACCGCTCGAACGTAGCGGCAGTGGGTGAGCCTCAGGTGAGGATGTAGCCGTGACGGCCGGGTTCATCGTCTCCACGCACACGATCGACGGGTGGCTCGCGTCCTACGGCTACCTCGTCGTCTTCCTGCTCGTGATGATCGAGAGCATCGGCGTGCCTGTGCCGGGAGAGACCGCGCTCATCGGGGCTGCCCTGTACGCCGGCTCCACGCACAAGCTCGAGATCTGGTGGATCGTCGCGGTCGCGATCGCTGGTGCGATCCTCGGCGACAACATCGGCTTCTCGATCGGTCGCTACGGGGGCGCGAAGCTGCTCCTGCGGCACGGTCACAAGATCCGGCTCCACGAGGGACGCCTCAAGATCGGGATCTGGCTCTTCCGCCGTCACGGCGGGAAGGTCGTCTTCTGGGGGCGCTTCGTCTCGATCCTGCGCACGTGGGCTGCGTTCCTCGCCGGCGCGAACCACATGGAATGGGGCCGCTTCCTGATCTTCAACGCCGCGGGCGGGATCGTCTGGGCGACGCTCTACGGCGTCCTCTACTACGAGTTCGGGGCCACGCTGAGAACCCTCAGCACGACCATCGACATCACGCTCGGCGTCGCCGGGACGGTCATCCTCGTCGCGTTCGTGCTCTGGACGAGGCGCAAGGAGGCCGAGCTCCAGCGGCGCGCCGAGCAAGAGCTCGAGGGCTCGGTGGCCGAGGAGCTCGGTGAGGACGAGTCCGCTGCGTAAGCTGGGGTCATGTTCCTCTTCACGAAGAAGGTCGAGCAGGTGACGCCCGAGGAGGCGCTGCCCGGGCGCGACGCGGCGATGCCCGTGCCCGAGCGGCACGAGGTGCTCGGGACTCCGCTGAAGCCGCCGTTTCCGGACAACACGCGGCAGCTCGTCGTGGGGATGGGCTGCTTCTGGGGCGCCGAGCGCGTCTTCTGGCAGGCCGACGGCGTCTACACGACTGCGGTCGGCTACGCGGGCGGCTACACGCCGAACCCGACCTACGAGGAGGTCTGCAGCGGACGCACCGGCCACGCCGAGGTCGTGCTCGTCGTCTTCGACCCGGCCGTCCTGCCGCTCGACGGCGTGCTGCGCCTCTTCTGGGAGAACCACGACCCGACCGAGGGGATGCGGCAGGGCAACGACGTCGGCACGCAGTACCGCTCGGCCATCTATTGGACGCGAGATGAAGACCGCAGAGCGGGCGAGTCGTCGCGCGACGTCTTCCAGGCCGAGCTGGCACGCGCAGGCTACGGCGAGATCTCGACCGAGATCGCCGAGGCGGGGCCGTTCTACTACGCCGAGGACTACCACCAGCAGTACCTCGCCAAGAACCCCAACGGCTACTGCGGGCTCGGCGGCACCGGCGTCGCCTGCCCGGTCGGCATCGCCACCTAGAGCGAACCGCGACCCATCCGTCGGCCGTTCTTCCTCCAGACCCGAAAGGAGGACGACGAATGGGCGATCGGACCCAACGGTTGAAAGGGAAGGCGAACGAGGTCGCGGGCAAGGCCAAGGCCGAGGCCGGCTACTCGACGGGCAGCGGCAAGACCGAAGCCAAGGGCGTCGGCAAGGCGCTCAAGGGCAAGGCCCAGCAGGCGACGGGGAGGGCCAGGAGCGCCGTCAAGAAGAAGACGCGCTAACGGTCTTGCTCATCGAGACGGCGTTCTCCTCGTACCCGAGCGACTGGTAGAGGCGGCGCGCGACGGTGTTGCGCCCGAACACGTTGAGCGCGACGCGGTCGAGCCCGCGCCGCCTCGCCTCCTCCTCGGCAAAGTGCATCGCGACCTTGCCGTAACCGCGGCCGCGGTATTCCTCCGCGAGGTGGATGTCGTAGACGAAGAGGCACGGCTGGGTCATCTCCCTGCGCTCCGCGAGCCAGAGCTCGCCGACCGGCTCGCCGTCGGCCTCGATGACGAGCACGAGCTGGTCCGGTGACGGCCGGCCGCCGGGGAAGAGCGCGTCGGTGTCGGCGGCTGCCTTCTCTCTCGCGCCCTCGGGCGGGAAGCCGCCCTCCTCGACCATCGCCTGCGCGTAGCCGTCGCGCACGCGCGGCAGCCAGACGGCGAACTCGTCGTCTCGCATCGGCCGCAGCTCTACCGCCACGGGGGCGACCCTAACCCCTCTGGTCGCCGCTCATGAAGAAGGACGCGAAGGACCCCGCGACGGCGGTCACGACGAAGACCGCCCAGAACTCGAGGACCACGTCGACGACCTGCCCCGAGCTCGTGACCGGATTCTTCAGCGAGGAGGACACGGTCAGGATCTGCACGGTCGCGAAGAAGAGCGCATCGCCGAAGCCGTGGATGTCGCTCCCCTTGAGGCCGCTCTCGAACGAGCAGATGAGCGCCGCACACGAGAGATCGATCACGACCGAGAGGCCGAACGCGATCAGGACGCGCGCCAGCAAGCGGCGATGACGCTCGCTCCAGGTCACGAGCCGGGCCAGCTCCTCACGCACCATCGCCGACGAGGCTAAGAGACGCTTCGGTCGGCATAGCCCCGGGTTGACAGGACCGCGGGGGAGATGTTGAGTCAAGACATTCCCCCCGCACGTGGCAGGGGACAACCAGGAGGGGTAATGAAGCGTTTTCTGATGCTCGTTGGGGTCGCGGTGGTCGCTGCGGCCATGTACGTCGCCGCCTCGCCGGCGAGTCAGCAGTCGACCGGCCCGAGCGCCAAGCAGTTCAACGCGCTAAAGAAGCAGTTCACGGCGCTGAAGAAGGACGAGGGCCAAGTGAAGAAGGCCGCAGCTGAGGCCGTGGGGTTCCTGCAGAAGTGCTTCCTCAGCACCAGCGCCGGCGTCGTGCCGGTGAGCCGGCTCGGCAACACGACCGGCACCGGCACTACGGGTTACTTCTACGGAACATTGCCTGCCGCGAGCTCCGTCGTGGCCGCCATCGACGTCACTCCGTCCGGTGGGACGCCGGGGGCCTACCTGCAGGCCGTCGATCCGAGCTGCGTCAACGCCAGCGCGTTGAAGCACGCCGCGGGCATGTTGCGGCGGGCCGAGCACGGTCGCTGAGCCTCCCCAGGGAGGGCGGCCCCCCGTGCCGCCCTCCCTGCGCGTCAGCTACGCGGCTAGCTCCGCGGCGTGCAGCCGGTAGAGGTCGGGCTCGCACGCCTCGAAGCCGTCGACGACGTCCGGGTCGAAGTGGCTACCGCGGCAACGGCGGATCTCCTCCGCGGCAGCGTCCCAGCTGACCGGCGCGCGGTAGGGCCGCTCGTCGGTCATCGCGTCGAGCGTGTCGACGACGGCGAAGATCCGCGCGCCGAGCGGGATGCTCTCCTGGGAGAGCCTGTCCGGGTACCCGTTCCCGTCCCAGCGCTCGTGATGCGAGCGGATGACGCGCGCGCCTTCCTGGTTGAGGAGCGGCACGTGGGCGAGCAGCCGCTCGCCGAGCTCGGCGTGCTCCTGCATCTTCCGGCGCTCGGACGGCGTCAGGCGGCCGGGCTTGAGCAGGATCTGGTCGGGGATGCCGATCTTCCCGACGTCGTGCAGGAGGAAGCCCCACTCGAGGCTCGGATCGTCGAGCAGGGAGGGCGCCACCTCGAGCGTGAGCCTCGTCGCATACGACGTGACGCGGCGCGAGTGCCGGCTCGTGCCGAAGTCCCGCGACTCGAGCGCCGACGCGAGCACGGCGACGGTCTGCGCGTAGGCCTCGGTCAGCAGCTGGTGCTGGCGGCGTCCGATCTCGATCAGCCGGTTCAGGTCCGCGACGTCGACGACGTCGGCGGGAGAGTCGACGAGCTGCAGGCCCACCCGCGGAAGCAGCGGGGTGACGAGCGCGAGCAGCTCGAGCGGGCTGAACGGCTTGCGCATGAACGCCTCGGCGCCCGCGCCTCGTGCGGCCCGGCCCGCCTCCTCGGAGCCGCTGATCGCGACGATCGGGATCGTGCGCGTGTGCGGCGTCTCGCGCAGGCGCTCGAGGTAGAAGATCCCGTCGATCCCCGGCAGCCCGATGTCGAGCAGGATCGCGTCGGGACGCTTGTCGACGAGTACGCGCTCGGCCTCGATCACGTCGTACGCGACGTCGACGGCGAACCCCTCGAGCTCGAACGTGGTGCGCACGAGCTCGCACAGGAGCCGGTCGTCGTCGATGACCAGTACACGGCGGTTGTGGCGCATTTCCGGATCCCCCAATCGCTTCGCTGACGGCATCTCGTGCGTCCTCTCTCGGCACGAGCAGCGAGCCCGCTGAGGAACCCGTTCGGGAACGGATCGGCAGCGAGGGGGAGTAGATCCTGCCGGAACCTCCTGCAAACTTGCGCAGCAAGTTCACCCTTTAGGGTGACCTCGCGGCGGCCGGTCCGGATCAGCTGCTGACCTCCGTCACCCGCGGCGCCGGCCTGACGCCGGCGCCGCAGGCGGTGACGACGAGGACGAGCGCGCTCGCCGGGAGGAGCAAACGCTTCATCCTGGGCGTAATACGGCGCCGGGCCAGGCGAACGTCACATTCCGGCCGTGAAGACCGCGAGGTCCGGCCGGACGTACGTCGCCCCGGCGTCGAAGCCGGCCTCGCGCAGCCACTCGAGCTGCTCGGCCACGCTGCTCGGGACGTCCATTTCCCAGTCGACGAAGATCGCCGCGTCCTGGGGCCGCTCGGGTACGACGAGATCGCCGAGCACGAACGACGTGGCAACGGCGGCGACGCGGAAGAAGAGGTCGCGCTTCGCGGGGCCGTCGAGGTGGTGGACGGCGAGGCACGAGACGGCGAGGTCGAACGGCCCGTCCGGGAGCGGATCCTCGAGCCGGGCGACACGCAGGTCCGCGTCCGGAAGCCGCTCACGCGCGTGCTCGAGCATCGCCTCGCTCGCGTCGATCCCCGTCCACTGCGCGCGGGGGTTCCGCGCGAGCACGCGCAGCGCGGTCTCTCCGGTGCCCGTGCCGAGCTCGAGGATCCGGCGGCCCCTCGACGCCGCAGCGACCGCATCCTGCAGCTCCTCGTAGCCCGGAATCTCCTCGTGCATGGTGCGGAGATAGGTCTCCGGGTCCCACGCGAAATCGCCCACGAGGGTCTCTACTGCAGACGCTCGGCGAGGTAGCGGATCGCGAGCGGGTAGCGGTACTCGATCGCGCCGTGGCCGGCATCGAAGAGCTCGAAGAAGACGTCGGTGATGCCGAGCGCCTCGAGCTCCCGCCGGAACGCCTCGGCTCCGAGGTCGAGGAACCACTCGTCGCGGGTCCCGGCGTCGATGTAGATCGCGCGCTGGCTCCTGAGCGCGTCAGCGTGGCGGCGCGCCATCCGCACGGGATCCCAGGCGAGCCAACGCTGCCAGACGTCGTCGCGCAGCATCCCGGTCGCGACGTCGAACGGGAGATCGACCGAGCCGTCCTCGTTCGCCGAGTAGCACGCGGCCATGGCGTACGTGTTGAGGAGGTAGATGTCGGACTTCTTGGTCAGCGCCGGGCGTGAGCGGAAGTCCTCCCAGAACCGCTCGTACGAGCCGTCGTACTCGTCGCGGAGCGCGCGCACCGTGTCCCGGAACTCCGGGAGGTAACAGAGCTCGAACAGGGCGTCGCCGGAGTGGGTCGCGAGACCGCCGAAGACGTCGGGCTGCAGCATCGGCACGACCATCGCGCCGTAGCCGCCGCTCGACTTGCCGGTGAGGCCGCGGTGCGCGGCCTCCGGAAGCGTCCGGTAGCGGGCGTCGACGAACGACACGACCTCGTCGCAGAGGTACTCGCCGTAGCGGCCGGTTCCGGGCGAGTCGATGAACTGCGACCCGCCGTACGACGTCCAGGCATCGAGGAGCACGACGATCGCCGGCGGGCAGTCATCCTCGGCGAACAGCCGGTCGATGCGCTCGGGCGTGGTCGGGCGGAACGCGCTGCGGTTCCACCACATGTCGACCTGGCCCGTCATGCCCTGGATGAGGTAGATCGAGGGGAAGCGGCGGTCCGGCTCGGCCTCGTAGGCGGGCGGGAGGTAGACCCAGAGCGGGCGGACGTGCGGGTCGCCGAGCGGGTTGTCGCGAAGGACGTCGCTCTCGATCTCGAGCTGGTCGAACCGTCCCACCAGCTCTCGCGACCACGGCTCCACGAGTGTTCTTCTATCAGCTCGCTCCTGGCTACACTCACGTCGATGGCCGAGTACGGGACGATGCGCGTCAAGAGCGGTCTCGCCGAGATGCTCAAGGGCGGCGTGATCATGGACGTCGTCGACGCCGAGCAGGCGAGGATCGCCGAAGAGGCGGGCGCCGTCGCCGTCATGGCGCTCGAGCGCGTGCCGGCCGACATCCGCCGCGACGGCGGCGTCGCGCGCATGTCCGATCCCGAGAAGATCCAGGAGATCCAGGAGGCCGTGTCGATTCCCGTCATGGCGAAGTGCCGGATCGGCCATTTCGCCGAGGCGCAGATCCTGCAGGCGCTCGAGATCGACTACATCGACGAGTCGGAGGTCCTGACTCCCGCCGACCTCGAGCATCACGTAGACAAGTGGCAGTTCACCGTCCCGTTCGTCTGCGGCGCCACGAATCTCGGCGAGGCGCTGCGGCGCATCGCGGAGGGCGCGGCGATGATCCGCACGAAGGGCGAGGCGGGTACAGGCGACATCGTCAACGCCGTCACGCACATGCGAGCGGTCTTCGGCCACATCCGCCGCCTCGGCGCCCTGCGCGAGGACGAGCTCTACGCCGAGGCGAAGGAGCTGCGCGCGCCGTATGAGCTCGTGCGGTGGGTTGCCGAGAACGGAAAGCTGCCGGTCGTGACGTTCACCGCCGGCGGGATCGCGACTCCGGCCGACGCGTCGCTCTGCATGCAGCTCGGCGCCGACGGCGTCTTCGTCGGCTCGGGCATCTTCAAGTCGGGCGACCCTGAACTGCGCGCGAAGGCGATCGTCGAGGCGACGACGCACTTCCGCGACGCGGAGATCCTCGCCCGCGTCTCGGCCGGCCTCGGCGAGCCGATGGTCGGCATCTCGACGCAGTCGCTCGACCCGAGCGAGCTGCTCGAGACCCGCGGCTGGTAGCGGGCTCCGTCCGGCGCGGGGGAGACGATTCCCTCGTGCACGAGCGCGAGACCAAGCCGATCTGGACCTCGTCGACCTTCCTCGTCTACACCGGCGGACTGACCGTCCTCCTCGGTGGGCTCGCCGCGCTCGGCTACCTCGCCGCCAACTACGGCAGCGGCGCCGAAGCCGGGTGGGCGCTCCTCGTCCTCGTGATCCTCTACGCGATCGCGCACGGGCTCCGCGTCCGCGACAGGCCGATCGCCGCCGGCATCTTCGCCTTCGCGTCGGTGATCGCCTGGGCGGCCTTCGTCGTCTTCCTGTTCAGGTGGTGGGGCTGGAACGGGGTCAGCGCCTCGATCAGGCGCTGGTCGTGGTCGCGCTCCGCGGCGTTGCTGCTCATCCTGCTCGCCGCCCACGACGACCGGCGGCGGTTCGGCTTCCCCTTCATCAGGGCCATCTCGGCGATCCTCTTCTGGCTCTTCGTGATCCAGCTTCTGCCGGCCGGCGGTAACTGGACGGCGGCGTGGACGCTGCTCGTCGGGCTCGCGTACCTCGCGGCGGGCTGGATCCACCGCACGCCCTCCTCGTTCTGGCTCCATCTCGTCGGCGGCCTGCTCATAGGAGGCGCAATCCTCTTCTGGTGTCACACGAGCGACGGGGACTTCGCGGTCGTCTCCATCGTCGCCTTCCTCTTCGTCCTCGTCGCCTACCTGACGAAGCGGTCGAGCTGGGCAGTCCTCGGCACGGTCGGCTTCTACGGCGCGACGATCCACTACATCGTCGGCTCGCCGACAGCCCTCGCGGAGGGTGCCGTCGGCCTCCGGAGCGGGGGAAGCTGCACGGCGACCGCATCCGGGACGGTCTGCACCTCGGGTCCCTCGATCAGCGGCTGGTCGCCGGCGCTCGCCTTCGGACTGCTCGGCTTCTTCCTCGTCCTGCTCGGAATGCTCGGACGCCGTAGGACGGCCGCCACGCTCGCGGCGCCACCGCCGCCCGAATAGCGCTCGTTACCATCGGGAGCGATGGAACAGCCGCTGAGAATCGGCGTCCTCGCCGTGCAGGGGAACTTCCGGGAGCACGCCGCCGTGCTGCGCCGGCTCGGGGCCGAGCCGGTCGAGGTGCGGCTTCCCGAGCATCTCGACGGGCTCGACGGGCTGATCATCCCGGGGGGCGAGTCGACCGCGATCGCGCGGCTCATGCGGCTCTACGGGCTCGACGAGGCCGTGCGCGAGTTCGCCGGCCCGATCTTCGGCACGTGCGCCGGGATGATCGTCCTCGATCGCGACCACCTCGGCGTGGGCGACTACCGGACGCGGCGCAACGCATTCGGCCGCCAGGTGCGGAGCTTCGAAGCGGATCTCGATATCGGCGACGGCGACGAGCCGCTGCGCGCCGTCTTCATCCGGGCCCCCTGGCTCGAGGAGGCGGGGCCGGACGTGGAGGTCCTGGCGGAGGTCGACGGCCATCCGGTGCTGGCGCGCGACGGGCGGCTGCTCGTTGCGGCCTTCCACCCGGAGTTGACCGACGACACGCGCGTCCACGAGCGGTTCTTGAATCTGGTGAGGGAGGAGATGCGTGTCGGGGCATAGCAAGTGGTCGTCGATCAAGCACAAGAAGGGCGCCGCCGACGCGAAGCGCGGCAAGCTCTTCTCCAAGCTGACGCGCGCGATCATCGTCGCGGCGAGGGACGGCGGGCCCGATCCCGCGGGGAACCTCGCGCTGCAGAATGCGATCGAGAAGGCGCGGGCCGCCTCGATGCCGAAGGACAACATCGACCGCGCGATCGCGAAGGGCGCGGGCACCGACTCCGACTCCGCCGCCTACGAGACCGTCGTCTACGAGGGGTACGGCCCGGCGGGCGTTGCGGTGATCGTCGAGAGCCTGACCGACAACCGCAACCGCACGGCGGGCGAGGTTCGCCACATCTTCGCCAAGAACGACGGCAACCTCGGCACCTCGGGCGCCGTCGCCTGGCTCTTCGAGCGGCGCGGCCTCGTGCTCGTGCCGGCCGAGGGGACGGACGAGGACGAGCTCATGCTTGCCGCGGCGGAGGGCGGCGCCGACGACGTCTCCCTCGACGGCTCGAGCTTCCAGGTGCTCTCCGCGGCCGAGCAGCTCGCCACGGTGCGCGAGGCGGTCGCGGCCGCCGGCTTCGAGATCGAGTCGGCCGAGCTCACGATGCTGCCGAAGACGACGGTCGCGCTCGAGGACGAGAGCGAGGCGAAGAAGATCCTGCGGTTGATCGATCAGCTCGAGGAGAACGACGACGTGCAGGAGGTCTACGCGAACTTCGACATCCCCGAGCGGGTGCTCGAAGCCGTCGCGGGCTAGCGGGTGCCGAGCTAGCGGATCCTGATCGTCTTCTTGGCCGTCGCCGACGTGCCGCAGCACGTGACCTTGACCTGCAGGAGGTAGCTGCCCGGCTTCAGCGGATGGGCCGGCTTCAGCGTGAGCTTCAGCCGCTTCCCGTCGGCCGCGGCCCGGGCGAGTTTCTTGTGCTTCCGCATGAGCACGGCGGTCGCGCGGGTCAGCTGGTTGGCGGCCACTGTCACCACGATCTTCTTCCGGCTCGCCTGCACCGACCCGATGTGGACGCTCAGCGGCGCCGCGCTGGTGTTCCCCCCGCCGGTCGTGGTGGTCGTCGTGGCGGTGCCCGTCGTGGGCGTGGTGCCGCTCGTCGTCGTGGTGGTAGTGGTGGTGCCGGTGCTGCCCGTGGTGGTCGTCCCAGTCGTGCCGGTGGGCGTCGAGGTGGATGTGGGGGTGGACGTGCTCGTGGAGGTCGAGCCGCCGGCGCCGGTGACCGTGAGCGTTCCCTTCATCGTCGAGGAATGCGCGTCGCAGTGGTAGACGTACGTGCCGGGCACGAGCGTGACCGTCCACGTGGCCATCACCGTCCCGGTCTGGCCGATCGAGGTCTTGTCGACGGAGTTGCCGCTGGGGTCGATGAGGTCGAAGTTGTGGATCGACGAGTAGTCGGTGATGTCGAACGTGTACGTGCCTGCCGGAACCGTCGACTCCGACAGCGTGATGGAGAACGCATCGTGCGACGCAGAGGTTCCGACCGTGCCGGTGAGCGTGGTGGTGGTCGCGTGGGCGCCTGCGCCCATGCCGAACAGGCCGACAGCGAGGCCGATCCCGAACACAACGAGGGCCGCGAGCCCGAAGCGCATCGCCCGGTCCTACGTGGCCGCGCGCGATTCGGTTTGCCTCCCCGAGGAGTCCGTCCGATCCGGGACCTAACCTCCGGCCGTGAAGGTCGTCGGCATCGATCCGGGAACGGCTGCTTGCGGGTACGGAATCGTCCAAGAAAGCGGAGGCCGCCTCAGGGAGGTGGCCCACGGCTGCTGGTCGACTCCCGCGGGGCAGGACACCGTCCTGCGTTTGAAGACGATCCACGACGCGGTCGCGGCGCTCATCAGCGAGCACGCGCCGGATGCGGTGGCGCTCGAGGAGTCGTACGTCGGCGCCGACGCCCGCATCGCACTCTCCGTCGGACAGGCACGCGGCGCCGTGCTCGTCGCGGCCGCCAACGCGGGTGTCGACTGTCGCGAGTACGCGCCGGCGAGCGTGAAGCAGGCGATCTGCGGCTACGGCCGGGCGGAGAAGGCCCAGATGCAGCGGATGGTGAAGATGATCCTCTCGCTCCCCGAGCTGCCGACGCCGCATCACGCCGCGGACGCGCTCGCAGTCGCGATCTGCCACGCGCTCGCCCCGCCGCTCCAGCGCGCCGCCGCCGGATGAGAACGTCCGTCCCCGTGCGTACGCTGCTGCGGCGATGATCGCGCGTCTCCGAGGCAAGCCCGTCGCCAACACGCCGGAAGGGCTCGTGCTCGACGTCGGCGGCGTCGGCTACCTCGTTCACGCGACGCCGACGGCCGTGAGGAAGAGCGATTCCGCGGACGAGATCACGGTCGAGACGTACCTCCATGTGCGCGAGGACGCGCTCCAGCTCTACGGCTTCGGCGACCGCAGCGAGCGCGAGCTGTTCGTGCAGCTCCTCGCCGTGAGCGGAGTCGGGCCGAAGGTCGCGCTGGCGATCGTGTCCGGCTCGCCGGTCGCAGAGCTGCGCCGCGCGATCGTGCGCGGCGACTCGGCCCGTTTCCAGGCGATCCCCGGGATCGGCAAGAAGACCGCCGAGCGAATCGTGCTCGAGCTGAAGGAGAAGCTCGGCGATCCGGCGCTCGTGCCCGCAGCCGACGGCTCGGGCGAGGAGCACGTCGTGGCGCGGGACGCGCTCGTCGAGCTGGGCTGGACGATGCTGGACGCCGAGCGCGCTCTCGCCGAGGTCGACGCCGACCTGCCGCCGGAGGAACGCGTCCGGCTCGCGTTGAAGAAGGCCGCATGAACGCTGTCACCCAGTTCCTGACGCCCGCGCTGCGCGACGACGAGGAGGAGGTCGAGCGCAGCCTCCGGCCGCGCCGTCTCGACGAGTTCGTCGGCCAGGCGCGCGTGAAGGAGCAGCTCGCGATCGCGCTCGACGCGGCGAAGGGCAGGGGAGAGGCGCTCGACCACGTCCTCCTCGTCGGCCCGCCGGGACTCGGTAAGACGAGCCTCGCCCACATCATCCGCGAGGAGCTCGGCGTCGGGATCCGGTCGGTCGCCGGCCCCGCGCTCGAGCGGAAGGACGTCGCGGCGATCCTCACCGCCGTCGAGGCGCGCGACGTCGTCTTCGTCGACGAGATCCACCGGCTCAGCCGCGCGGCCGAGGAAATCCTTTACCCGGCGCTCGAGGACTTCCGGCTCGACATCGTCATGGGCCAGGGAACCGCTGCGCGAACGCTCACGCTCGACCTGCCGCCGTTCACGCTCGTCGGCGCGACGACACGCACCGGGCTCCTCACCTCCCCGCTCCGCGACCGCTTCGGGATCACGTTCCGGCTCGACTACTACGAGGACGGCGAGCTCGCGGCGATCGTCCGCCGCTCGGCCGGGATCCTCGGCGTTGAGATCGCCGCCGACGCCGCCGATGAGATCGCCGGCCGCGCGCGCGGAACGCCGCGCGTCGGCAACCGCATCCTCCGCCGCGTCAGAGACGTCGCCCAGGTGCGGCACGAGGGCGCGATCACGACTGCCATCGCGCGCGAGGCGCTCGAGCTGCTCGAGGTCGACGAGGCGGGGCTCGAGCGACTCGACCGCGAGCTGCTGCGAACGATCGCCGAGAAGCACGGCGGCGGCCCGGTCGGGCTCACCACGCTCGCCGCAGCCCTCGGGGAGGAGCCGGACACGATCGAGTACGTGTACGAGCCGTATCTGCTCCAGCTCGGCTTCCTCCAGCGCACGCCCCGGGGGCGCACGATCACCGCATTGGGACGCGCGCACCTCGGCGCGGCTCCCGAGCCCGACGACGCCGACCCGCGGCTCTTCTGATGCCCGAGCTGTGGACGCCCGTCGCGGAGCTGCCGCACGAGGCGTTCGTCGAGCGACTGCACAAGGCGATCGCCTCGTTCGCCGAGGCGAACGGCGTGGAGAAGCCGGTCGTCGAGGTCGAGCTCGCCGATTCGGCCAGGTTCGTGCTCGAGCGGATCGAGCCCGAGCCGGGGTTCGGGATGGTGACGCTCTACGTCACGGACGCGCGCGACGACGCGCCGGACGCGCTCATCGTGCCGATCGGCTCCCTGCACCGGATCGAGCTTCGCAAGGCGCCGGAGAAGGAAGAGAGCTTCGGCTTCACCGTCCCGCCGGCGAAGTAGAGGCCGCCCCGGGAGGGAACAGCTTCCAGTTTCCCTCCGACACCACCTCGACCTTGCCGTCGACCACCTTGATCGCGGTCTCGTCGTCGATCGCATAGGCCGGACCGGACAAGCCGCCCGCCCACTGTTCTGCGGCGGCGAGCGTGTTCGACGGGAGATCCGGGTTGTCGACGTGGGGGAAGATCGAGAACTCGACCACGCCCAGGGTTACGTCGCCGGCCGGCGACTGCCAGTTGACGAAGTCCGACCCGACCCGAGGGGTGAGCACCATGCTCCCGGCGCTCACTCCCACCCAGACCGTCTCGTCCAGCGAGGGCAGCAGATCGGCGAGGCCGGATGCCCGCAGCCAATGGCACAGATAGGCGGCGTCGCCGCCCTCGACGAGCAAGACCTCCGTCTCTCGGAGCAGCGGGAGCCAGCGCTCGGCGTCGAGGCTCGGCAGAGCCGTGAGCTCGAGGACGCCGACGGACTTCCAGCCCAGTCCGACGGTGGGAGTGCCGGGCTCCTGCCCGCTGATGCACCGCCACGCCTGGCGTGGACCTGCCATGGGGTGTCCGTACAGCCCTGTGGGAATGCAGAGCGCGTCGCACTCGGCGACGGGCTTGCCCAGCAGGTCGACGAGCGCGGCGTGGATGGTCGCGTTCTTGATGCCTGCGGAAGTCAGGAGGAGCTTCAAGTGGATCCTTTGCTCGAGTGGTCTGCGTGGTGCTCAGCCAAGAGACTCGGCGGAAGCGCGCAGCTCATCGGCCGCCGGCGAAACCGGCAGGAGACGCTGCGCGAGGCCGGCGAGCCAGGGCGCGACGAGGAGCGCCATCACGTCGAACCAGACATAGCCGCTCGCGACCCCGCTCGGCGGGTTGCCGTCGGGGATCCCGAGCCCGGGGAGGGTCGCTGCCCACCGCCACGTCCCGATCGACGTCCCGTACAGCTCGAGCGCGGCGACCACGAGAAAGACGCCGGCGTAGGTCGCCCGTGAGCGCGACCGCCAGAGGAACACGAGCAGCAGCGGCACGCCGAAGGCTCCCGCGACGTCGAGCCGCGGCAGTACGGTCAACCCGGCGATCGCCCAGGCGCTCGCGCCGGCCGCGGCGGCCCAGACGACGGCGCGGGCGCGGAGGCCGCGGCTGAGGGCGATGCCGCTCAGGTAGACGAGCCCGTGGGCGGGCGGAATGAAGAGCGGCAGATTGTGGAGGCGGTAGTGGTAGACGCCCCAGAGGAGCGAGCCCGTCACCTCCCCGACCGTCGCGAAGAGGACGACTCCGATCGCCTGCGCCCGCACGAGAGGCGGGAGCGGCCGCAGCGCTGCCGCCAGCACGAGGAAGGTGAGCGCGCCGAGCGCGAGCTGGCCGTCGAACGAGACCTGGGTGTCGAGCGCGAGCAGGCCCGCGAGATAGGCCGGCAGCACGACCGCGTAGCGCCGCGGGACGGTCATCGCCGGTATTGCAGCTCGTGCCAGCTCGGCGTGGGCAGGAGCTCGAGGAGGGCGCGGCCGCCGTTCGTGTCCGCGAACGTGAAGTCCTGCCGTTCGTCGTCCCAGTCCACCTCGAGCAGGCCCTCCTTCACACGGTGGTCGAGCCAGGCTCCGCGGAAGACGAGCTTCTTGAGCCAGTAGACGAGCGACTCCCCGCGTACGAGCGAGAGCGCGTCCCAGTGGCGGACGAGGTACTCCCCGAGAGCGCTGCGGGGAGTGCCGATCGCATCGCGCTCGACGAGCTCGACGAGGTCGGCGGTCTCGTCCTCGTCCAGCTCGGGGCCGGCGACGAGGCCGAGACGAACCGCGGCGGCGGTGACCCGCTCCTCGAAGTCGAGGCTGCTGAAGGAGAAGCGGTAGCCGAGGAACTCGACGATGTAGTCGTCGCCGGAGTGATAGTTGCCGGCCGCTTCCACGGTCAGAGCGTACCCTGGCTCCATGCGGGTATTCCGCTATCCCGTGGCGCTTGCGGCCGTCCTCGCGCTCGTTGCGCTGACCGCCTGGGTGCTCGCGTGGCCGTTCGAGAAGGCGGTCTATCTCGCGCCCGTGATCGTCGTGGGCGGGGCGGCCGCGGTTGGCCTCGTCCTCCTCTGGGCCAAGATCGCGCTCAACTCCCTGCGGGAGTCGCGCCACCCGCGACGCGTGCTCGCGTACTGGGCGCTGGGCCTCGGCTTACTCGTCGTGCTGACCGTGCTCGGCATCAAGCTCCCGAATGAGGGCGGATAGCAGCCGGTCGATCTCAACCCGCGTCGTGTAGGCGGCGACGGAGAGTCGGAGCAGGTCCTTCTGCGTCCCGCCGACCGGGATCTCGACGCGGTGCCGCGCAAACAGCCGCCGGGACAGGTCTGGAGCCGGGCGGGGAAGGCGCACCGCCGCCATCTGGGCGATCATCTCGTCGGGCGCGAGCGGCTCCGTGCCGAGCAGTTGGCACAACTCCCGGCGCGCGTCGCGCGCCAGCCGGCGACAGCGCTCGCGGACGTCGTCCCAGTCGCGCTCTCCCTGGTACGCGATTGCGGCGGGGACGGTGAGCCAGGCCGCCGGGTCGCGGGTGCCCTGCTTCTCGAGCCGCTCGGAGAAGGTGCTTCCGTCCGCGTAGCCCCAGCTGACGATCGCGCCGTCGACGCGTTCCTGGTGCTCGGGCTGCACGTGGAGGAAGCCGGCCCCCTTCGGCGCCCCGAGCCATTTGTGACAGTTGCCGCTGTAGAAGTCGGCGCCGAGCGTCGTCAGGTCCACGGGCACCTGAGCGGGCGCGTGCGCGCCGTCGACGACCGTGACCAGGCCCTGCGCGCGGGCGCGCGAGACGATCTCCTCCACCGGCAAGACGAGGCCGGTGCCCGAGGTGACGTGGCTGACGTAGACGATCCGAGTGCGCTCGGTGGCGGCTGCGAAGAGCGTCTCCACCACCGTGCTCGGGCTCTCGAGCGGAAGCGGGAGCGACGCCCGGACGTAGCGCGCGCCCGCTCTGCCGCAGACCCACTCCCAGGCGAGGTCGCACGCGCCGTACTCGAGGTCTGTGGCGAGCACCTCATCCCCCGGCCGTAGGTCGAGCGAGCGGGCGGCGAGGTTGACCCCGGTCGTCGCGTTCTGGACGAAGACGAGATCGTCGGAGGAGCAACCGACGTACTCGGCCAGAGCGGCCCGCGCGCTTTCGAGGAGGGCCGGCAGGCGGCGGTCGAGGAAGTCGACCGGTTCGCGCTCGAGCTCGAGCTGCCAGGTCTGGTAGCGCTCGAAAACGGGCCTCGGGCAGGCGCCGAACGAGCCGTGGTTGAGGAACGCGATCTCGGGATCGAGGAGAAACTCGCCGCGGAGGTCGGTGGGCGAGAGCGCGCTCACGGGCCTCTTCTACTCCATCCCAAGCCCCCACCCACCCGGGGAACGCCAATCGTGTCGCCGCGGAGGTGACAGCCGACTCGCAGCTTCGTGCCAGGACGCTGGCAATCCGTCCACACCCGGCCTTTCCAGCCGGGTTGGCGCGGTCGATGCCGTCCGCACCCCTCCGTAGCGTGGATTGCCCGATGCACGAAGGCACCTGGACACTCCCCGACTGCCCGCCCGCCGCTCAAGCCGAGCTGGCTCGTGCGCTCGGAATCTCCGAGCTGACCGCCGCCGTCCTCGTCCGGCGCGGGTACTCCGAGCCGGCCGCCGCGCGCACCTTCCTCGAAGGCGAGCAGCCCCCGCACGATCCCTTCCTCCTCGGCGACATGGAAGCCGCCTGCGCGTCCATCAACGCCGCCGTCGAGCAGGGCCGCCGGATCTGCGTCCATGGCGACTACGACGTCGACGGGATCGCAGCCACCACGCTAGCCGTGCTCCTGCTGCGCGAGCTCGGCGCCGACGTGGCCTGGCATCTGCCGAGCCGCTTCGACGAGGGCTACGGCGTCCGCAGCGAGACGCTGGCCCGGCTGGCGGACGAGGGCTGCGGGCTCGTTCTCACCGTCGACTGCGGGATCACCGCCGTCGCCGAAGTGGCGGAGGCCAGGGAGCGTGGCCTCGATGTCGTAATCACGGACCATCACCGGCCCGGGGAGACGCTTCCGGCCTGCCCCATCGTTGCGACTCGACCGTCCACCTACCCGTTCCCCGAGCTGTGCGGCACCGGCGTCGTCTACAAGCTCGGACAGGCCCTGTTCGGCGTCGATTCCGAGGTTCCACGCCGCCACCTCGACCTCGTCGCCCTCGCGACGATCGCCGACGTCGTGCCGCTCGTCGACGAGAACCGATCGCTCGCGATCGCCGGGCTACGCGCCCTCGCGCGCACCGCCAAACCCGGACTGCGCGCGCTCATGCACACCGCGGGACTCGACCCGGCCGCGGTCGATGCCGGAGCCGTCGGCTTCCGCCTCGCTCCGCGCCTCAACGCAGCCGGACGGCTCGGGCACCCACGCGAAGCCCTCGAGCTTCTACTCACCGAGGACGAAGCCGAGGCGCACCGGCTGGCCGGGTCCCTCGAAGAGCTGAACCGCGAGCGCCAGGCGATCGAGGCCCGGATCGTCCGCGAGGCCGTCGCCCAGGTCGAGGCGTGGCCGCCCGAGCAGCGAGCCAGGCGCGCCTACGCCGTGGCCGGCGCAGACTGGCACGAGGGCGTGATCGGCATCGTCGCCTCACGACTGGTCGAGCGGTACCACCGGCCCGTCGTTCTCATTGCAGGGACGGACGGCGACTGGAAGGGATCCGGCAGGTCGATCTCCGCCTTCGACCTGCACGGCGCTCTCGGCGCCTGCGCGGATCTCCTCGGGCGGTGGGGCGGCCATCGTGCAGCGGCGGGCCTGTCGATCGCGGCGGAGAACATCGAAGCCTTCGCCGACGCGTTCGCGCGGCAGGCCGCCGAGGTCCTCGACGAAGAAGACCTCGAGCCCGTGACCTCGATCGACGCCGTGGTCGCCCGTGGAGCCGACCTCTCCCTCGACCTTTGCGCCGAGCTCGGCAGGCTCGCGCCGTTCGGGCTCGGGAATCCCGCGCCGACGCTGCTCGCCCCGGGTTGCGGGCTGGCCGATCTCTCCACCGTCGGCGACGGCAAGCATCTTCGCTTCCGGGTCCGGCGAGACGGGCGGGACGCCGGCAGCGCGATCGCCTTCGGGCAGGGGTCGCGCCTCGAGCTCCTCCGGCCGGAGGCCAGCTACGACGTCGCGTTTCGGCTCGAAGAGAACCACTGGAACGGGACGGTTGCGCCTCAGCTCGTCGTCCGCCGTGTGTTCCCGAGCGCGACGAGGTTCGACGAGCTCCGCGCGTGGCTCGTCGCCGAATACGAGAAGGCCGCGCCGAGCCGCGACCCCGAGGCGGCGGCGATCTTCGCCGAGCTCGGGCTCGACGAGGCTGCGCGCGCGCCAGGCTCGAAGCGGCATCTGCTCGAGTCGGCCCGTTTCCGCGCTCTCCTCGCCGCGGAGCCGCCGCTCGCGCGCGCCGCGTGATCCGTCTCGCACGCGACGACGACTGGCCGGCGATCCCCGGGGTGCACCGAATCGCGTTCGGCGACCACGGCGACGACGTGGCGCGGCTCGTCGTCGAGTTGCGCGAGCGGGCTGACCTCTACATGCCTGAGCTGTCGTTCGTCGCGGAGGAGGACGGCATCGTCGTCGGGCACGCCATGAACACGTGGAACTGGATCGACGAGACGGGGGAGCGCGTCCTCCAGTTCTCGCCGCTCGGCGTGCTCCCGGCGTACCAGCGCCGGGGGCACGGATCGGGACTGGTTCGGGCCTCGCTCGAAGCCGTCCGAGCCACGGGGGAGCCCATGCTGATCCTCGAAGGCAATCCGGCGTACTACGGCCGGTTCGGCTTCGTGCGTGCGGACGAGCTCGGCCTGCTACCTCCGCCGGAGTGCCTGCACGACTCGGCGTTCCAGGTCGCGGTGCTCGACCCGGACGCGACGCTGCCGCAGGGCCGGGTCGTCTACTCCGAGCCGTTCAGGCACTGAGCGAGCGCGAGCGCGAGCCGCAAAGCGGCGCGATAACGGCGATATGCGGCCATGGAACGCGTCACTTCGATCCTCTAACGGCCGTTCCTCCCACGCGGATTCGCGCAGAAACCCGGGAGTACACTGAGACAGTGACGACGCTGGAAGCAGGCGAACGACACGAGGAGCTCCTCGAAGGGCTGCTCGCAGAGCTCGCCGCCCAGCGCGCGGATGTCGACGTCGAGCTCGTGACGCGCGCCTTCCGCTTTGCCGCCGCCGCGCACGAGGGCCAGCAGCGACGCTCGGGCGAGCCGTTCATCACGCACCCCGTCGGCGTTGCGTCAATCTGCGCCGGCCTGCGCCTCGACGAGCAGACGATCGCCGCCGCGCTCCTCCACGACGTCGTCGAGGACACCGGCGTCGAGCTCGACACCCTGCGCGAGGAGTTCGGCGACGAGATCGCGCTCCTCGTCGACGGCGTCACGAAGCTGACGCGCGTCCAGTTCCAGACCCGCGAGCAGGCGGAAGCCGAGAACTACCGGAAGATGGTCGTGGCGATGGCCGAGGACGTTCGCGTCATCCTCGTCAAGCTCGCCGACCGCCTCCACAACCTCCGCACGATCGAGTACCTCGGCAAGCAGAAGCAGATCCAGAAGTCGCGGGAGGCGCTCGAGGTCTATGCGCCGCTCGCTCACCGGCTCGGCATCCACGCGCTCAAGTGGGAGCTCGAGGACCTCGCCTTCCAGACCCTTCATCCGCGCAAGTACACGGAGATCAAGACGATGGTCGCCGAGCGCCGAGCCGACCGGGAGGGTCACGTCGCGGAGGCGGCCGACGTCCTGCTGCGCGAGCTCGAGAAGGTCGACATCCCCGTCGACATCTCCGGCCGGGCCAAGCACTTCTACTCGATCTACGACAAGATGGCCCGCAAGGGCCGCGAGTTCAACGAGATCTACGACCTCACCGCGATGCGCGTCATCGTCGAGCGCGACGGCGAGGAGGGGACGCGCGATTGCTACGGCGCCCTCGGCCTCATCCACTCCCTCTGGAAGCCGATGCCGGGCCGCTTCAAGGACTACATCGCGATGCCGAAGTTCAACGGCTACCGCTCCCTGCACACGACCGTCATCGGGCCGGAGGGCCGCCCGCTCGAGATCCAGGTGCGGACGCGCGTCATGCAGCAGACGGCGGAGCTCGGCGTCGCCGCGCACTGGGTCTACAAGCGCGACGGCCGCCGCTCGAAGAACGCCGACGAGGAGTGGCACGCCTGGGTGCGGCAGCTCATGGACATCAACGACGACGAGAGCGACGCGCGCGAATTCGTCAAGACCTTCCGGACCGACCTCTTCGACGAGGAAGTGTTCGTCTTCACGCCGAAGGGCGAGGTCAAGACGCTGCCGGCGGGCGCGACGCCGATCGACTTTGCCTACGCGGTCCACACCGACGTCGGCCACCGCACGGTCGGCGCGAAGGTGAACGGGCGGATCGTCCCGCTCCACTACCGCCTGCGCAGCGGCGACCGGGTCGAGATCCTCACCGGCAAGTCCGCGGCGCGCGGCCCGTCGCGGGACTGGCTCTCGCTCGTGGCTTCGTCGCGCGCCCGCAACAAGATCCGGCAATTCTTCTCCCGCGAGCAGAAGGAGGATCTCGAAGCGAAGGGACGCGATGCGCTCGAGAACTCGCTCAAGGGCCAGAACCTCCCCTACAAGAAGCTCGCCGGCTCGGCCGTCCTCGCCGGCGTGATCCGGGAGTCCGGCTACAAGAAGGCCGAGGACTTCTACATCGCGCTCGGCTCGGGGAAGCTGACCGCGTCGAAGATCGTCGACAAGGTCTTGCAGCAGCTCAAGGTCGGCGAGGTCGCCGAGGAGCAGGTCCCGGTCAAGAAGCCGCGCGCGCGAGAGGCGGCCGGCAGCGACAGCTACGGCATCAACGTGATCGGCGTCGAGGATGTCCTCGTCCGGCTGGCCAAGTGCTGCACCCCCGTGCCCGGCGACGACATCGTCGGCTACATCTCGCTCGGCAAGGGCATCACGATCCACCGCGGCGACTGCCCGAACGTGCGCGCGCTGCGTCGCAACCCTGAGCGGTTCACACCGGTGGAGTGGGAGGGAGGCGGCAGCCAGAGCTTCCGCGTCCAGATCGCCGTCGACTCCTGGGATCGCCCGCGCCTGCTCGAGGACGTCGCCCGGACGTTCGCCGAGCACGGCTCGAACATCGTCTCGTACGGCGGCACCGTGGAGGACCAGATGGCCCGGAACTGGTACGTGGCCGAGGTCGGCGAGGTGAAGGCGCTCCGCGGCCTCCTATCGTCCCTCCGCAACATCGACGGCGTCTTCGACGCCCGCCGCGTCACGCCGTCCTAGCCGAGCCACACGTTCCCTCGTTCGGGGGATCCAGGCTCACCCACCGGGGGTTACCCCGATCGGGGGACATCCCAGTGCTGATGCGGGCCGCCTCACTCGGATAGGGGAGGGGTTCGTCAGCTTTGCCACATCTCGCCGCCGGTGTCCCAGCCGACGAGGCAGAGGTCGGCGATGCCGGCGGCGATGGCCTCGAGCTCGGCGGGCTCGATCGTCCCGTCGGCCGCGAGCTCAGCGATCCGCTCGCCCCGCCAGCTGACCGGAACGCCGACGCGGCGCTCGAGGTCGGGCGTGCCGGCCTCGGGCCCGAGCACGAGCTCGTGGCCCTCGACGAAGAAGATCCCGGCCCAGACACAGTCGTCCCGCTCCGCCAGCCTTGCGACCTCCTGCCGCAGCAGCTCGTCGGCGTCAACGGACATTGAACGGAGCCCGGTACGGGTCCGGGATCGGGATCGGCCGGCGCTTCTCGAGATCGATGAAGACGAGCGTCTGATGCGCTGTGGCGAGCAGCGTCCCATCCGGCACCTTGAACGCCGCGAACTCGTAGGTCATGCTCGTCCGCCCGATCTGGGAGACCCGGATGTGGATCTCCAGCTCGTCGTCGAAGCGGGCGGGCGCGAAGTACTCGACGTCGTTCGCGCGCATGACGAACTCGCCGCCGGCCTCGTGGAAGAGAACTCCGAGCGAACGGAGGTACTCGACGCGTGCGAGATCGAAGTACGGGTTGTAACGGCCGTAATAGACGATCCCCTGCGCGTCGGTGTCCGAGAAGCCGACCCGCGTCCGGGTCGAGAAGGCGTACTCGCCGCTCACGACCGGATCACCGCGAGAACCTCGTGCCGCTTTCTCTCCATCAGCTCTTCGGACGTCGCCTCGAGGTTGAGGCGGAGCAGCGGCTCGGTGTTCGACGGGCGGACGTTGAAGTGCCAGTCGTCGAAGTCGACCGAGATCCCGTCGAGGTGCGAGACACGGCCGTCGCCGGCGTACCGCTCCTTCAGCTCCTGCAGCTTGAGCGCGACGTCGGCGACGGGCGTGTTGAGCTCGCCGGTGATGAAGTAATGGGAGCGCAGGGGCGCCAGGATCTCCGACAGGCGCCGTCCCCGCTTCGAGACGAGCTCGAGCATGAGCAGGAACGGGACGACACCCGAGTCGGCCTGGCTGAAATCGCGGAAGTAGTAGTGGCCCGAGACCTCACCGGCGAACGTTGCGTCCTCCTTCCGCATCCGCGCCTTGATGAAGGCGTGGCCGACGCGGTTCACCAGCGGGACGCCGCCTGCGCGCTCGACCGTCTCGGGCACGGCACGGCTCGCGCGGACGTCGTAGATGATCTTCGCGCCGGGCTCCTTCTCGAGGACGCTCTCGGCGAAGAGGGCAGTGACGAAGTCGCCGGGCACGAACTCGCCGGTTTCGTCGACGAAGAAGCAGCGGTCGGCGTCGCCGTCGAACGCGACGCCCAGGTCCGCGCCCTCCTCGAGCGTCTTGCGGACGATGAACTCCCGGTTCTGGGGCAGGAGGGGATTCGGCTCGTGGTTCGGGAACGAGCCGTCGGGCTCGAAGTAGCAGCGGACAGCTTCGATCGGCAGGCGCTCGAGCACCGGCGGGAGCATCACCCCGGCCATCCCGTTTGCCGCGTCGATCACGACCCTGAGCGGCCGGATCGCCTCGAGGTCGACGAACGAGAGAACGCGCTCGACATAGGCGGGCCAGACGTCGTGCGGCGCGATCGTCCCTTCCGGACATGTTGGGTGTCTGAAACCGGGCGTGTCCGCTTCGGACACGGCTCGGTCGCGGACGTCGAGGAGGCCCGACTCGCCGCCCACCGGGAGCGCGCCGCGGCGGACGAGCTTCATCCCGGTGTACTCCTTCGGATTGTGCGAGGCGGTGACCATCACACCGCCTTCGAGCCCGAGCGAGCCGACGGCGAAATAGAGCATCTCGGTGCCGACGAGCCCGATGTCGAGAACGTCGCAGCCGGCCGCGGCCGCGCCGCGCATCACCGCGTCCTGCATCGACGGGGACGAGAGCCGCATGTCGCGTCCGACGGCGATCCGGCGCGGCTCGAACTGCTCGACATACGCGCGGCCGATCGCCTCGGCACCCGCCTCATCGAGCTCGTCGGGATAGATCCCGCGCACGTCGTACGCCTTGAAGACCTTGGGATCGAGCACGCGCGCGATGCTATGCGACGTTGGTCTCGACCACCGAAGGGAGCTGGGATGGCAGTGCTTGACCATGTCGGATTCGCAGTAGCCGACTACGACCGAAGCAAGGCGTTCTACGAGGCAGCTCTCGCGCCACTCGGCTACACGCTCCTCATGGAGTTCTCCGGCGCGGCGGCCGGGTTCGGCAAGGACGACGGAGGCCGGCCCTCGTTCTTCATCGAGGCGCACGGCGAGCCTCCCCAAGGACGGCTCCACATCGCGTTCGGTGCAGACAGTCGCGAGCTTGTCGACGCCTTTCACGCGGCGGCGCTCGAGGCGGGCGGGACGGACAACGGGGCGCCCGGTCCTCGCTGGTACCACGACGACTACTACGGCGGCTACGTCCTCGATCCCGACGGCCACAACATCGAGGCCGTCTGCCACAAGCCCAGCTAGCCGGCCGCGAGGAGGACGTCTCCGATGGCGCGGGTCGAGGCGGCGTCGGGCGCCTCGCTGATCACGGTCGCCGGCCGCTCGAAGCGATCGAGCGCCTTGCGGAGCGGCTCCGCGCGCAGCGTCCCCTCGCCGTAGGGGAGGTGCTTCGTCTCGTTCCGGTTCGCGAACTGGATGTCGCTGAAGTGGATGTGAAACGGCGCGCCCGGCTCGAGGACTCGGTCCGCGCCGGTCAGGGCTTCGGCGAACGGTTCGGCCTCGAGGAACGCGCCGTCGCTCGTCGCGTGCATGTGGGCGAAGTCGAGCACCGGCCGGACGAAGTCGACCTGCGCCGAGATCGCGAGCACGTCCTCGACTGTGCCGAGGTCCCGTACGCGTCCCATCACCTCGACGCCGAAGGGGACGAGCCTCCCCTTCGCCTCGAGCCGCTCGCGCAGGGCGCCGAGCTGGTCGACGACGTCCGCGATCGCCCGGTCCCGCTCGCGCTCGAGGAGAAAGCCCGGATGGAAGACGACGAGCTGCGCCCCGCAGGCCTGCGCGAGGCCCGCCGTGTGGTCGAGCATCCCGAGGGCCATCTTGAACTTCTTGCCGCGGTCGGCATGGCCCATGAATGCGGCGAGCGGTGCGTGCACCGACAGCACGACGTCAGCGGCCGCCGCAGCGGCGCCGAACAACGGAGCGGTCTCGTAGTCGAGCCAGAAGCCGCGGACGAACCCGACCTCGCAGGCCCGGTAGCCCTCGGCCGCGAGCGCCGCGAACGCGTCCTCGAAGCTCGGCGCCTCCGGCAAGCCGCCCGGGCCGTAGCGAATCTCGCCCACGTCGCCCAGCCTATGCCGTCCGACCGTGTTTCTACGTTGTTCGCATGCCCAAGCGCCCCTCCAGAATCGACCTGCTCGAGCTCGACATCGACCTTCGTCTTGCCGATCTCTGGCGCGAGACTCTCGACGTGACCGACTGGAACCTCGAGGTCGTCGCCGCCTTTCTCCGGGCCGCGTACGGGAAGGGCTACTGCGACGCGCTCACCGAGGATGCGCCGGGCTCGCTCTGTCACGAACACGGGTACCGCATCCCGGCGCGCAAGCCGGCGCAGACGCCGAACACCTAGCGCCTGCCGCCGCTGCGGCCGGCACGCGAGGGCTACGATGCTGCCGTGGGATCCAGTCCTGCGCGGCTCGTGATCGCCCTCTCGGTGGCGGCCGCACTCGCCATTTTCGTCGTCTACACGGCGCTCGCGGGAAACGGCGTCCAGCAGGTCACGCCGAGCACCGTCGCGGGCCACACCGGGGACGTCACGCTCGTCGGCGCGGTCGTGGGTGCACCGCAGACCAGCGCCGCCTACACAAAGGCCGGCATGCGCTTCCAGCTCAAGGACATCGGCAGCGCTAGCGCAGCGCGTGTCCCGGTCGTGTACCACGGCAGCGTCCCGGACCTGTTCAAGGCGGGGCGGCACATCGTCGTCGAGGGAAGCCTCCGCAACGGAGTCTTTGTGGCGAAGCCGGGCTCCCTCGTCACGAAATGCCCTTCGAAGTACGCGCCGGCCAAATCTTCTAAGACCTGATGGCCCCACTCGGGCGCGCGGCGCTCCTCCTCGCCTTCGGCCTCGTCGCCTACGCCTTGCTCGCGGGCTCGTACGCAGCGTGGAAGCGCCGGCGACGGCTCGCGCTGTCGGCCCAGAACGCCCTGCTCGCCGCCTTCCCGACGACGCTGGTCGCAGCCGTCGTCCTCCTGGTCGCCCTCGGACGCCGCGACATGAGCTTCGCCTACGTCTGGGAGCACACCAGCCACAAGCTGCCGCTCGGCTACGCGCTGTCCGCCTTCTGGGGAGGCCAGGAGGGCTCGCTCCTGCTCTGGCTGCTCGTGCTCACCGGCTACGCGGGTCTCGCGGTCTGGCTCAACCGCCGGTCGCGGGAGCTCATCGCCTGGACGGTGCCCGTCTTCGGCCTCGTCGGCGTCTTCTTCGCCTTCATGCTCTGCTTCGTCTCGAGCCCGTTCAACGTCCAGCCGGCACCCCCGGACGGCCGGGGGATGGTGCCGAGCCTGCAGAACCCGTACATGCTCGCCCACCCGCCGATGCTGTACCTCGGCTACGTCGGCCTCACGGTTCCCTTCGCGTTCGCGATGGGCGCGCTGCTCTCCGGGCGCACGGACGAGCGGTGGATCGTGGCGACCCGCCGCTGGACGCTCGCCGCCTGGACGTTCCTCGGCGTCGGGCAGCTGATCGGCGCCCACTGGGCGTACGTCGAGATCGGTTGGGGCGGCTACTACGCGTGGGATCCCGTCGAAAACGCCGCTCTCATGCCGTGGCTCGCGGCGACCGCGTTCCTCCACTCGGTGATGATCCAGGAGAAGCGCGGGATGCTGAAGGTCTGGAACATGGTGCTCGTCGCGCTCGCGTTCAACCTCTCGCTCTTCGGCACGTTCCTCACGCGCTCGGGAGTGATCGACTCGATCCATTCCTTCGCGCGGAGCTCGATCGGTGGCTGGTTCCTCGCCTTCCTCGGCCTGATGGTCTTCCTCTCGGTGGCGCTGATCCGCTGGCGCCTGCCGCTGCTGCGCACGAAGACGAGGCTCGAGTCGCTCGTCTCGCGCGAGGCGACATTCCTCTACAACAACCTGCTGCTCGTCGCCCTCTGCCTGACGATTCTGTGGGGCGTCCTCTACCCGATTCTCTCCGAGGCGGTGCGAGGCGAGACGCGCTCGGTCTCGAAGCCGTACTACGACTTCTTCCTCCACACATTCGGATTGCCGCTGCTCCTCCTCATGGGGCTCGGGCCGCTCGTGGCGTGGCGTAGGGCGTCGCTTCGCTCCCTCGGGAAGACGTTCCTGGTCCCATTCGCCGCAGCGGTCGCGACCGGTGTCGCACTGCTCGCGCTCGGCTTCGGCAGCTCCTGGCCGGGCCTGCTGGCGTACACCTTCGGAGCGTTCGTCGCCGCTTCGATCGTGCTCGAGTTCGTCCGGGGTCGCGCGGCCGCGGGCGGGATCTTCCGGCTCATTGCGCGGAACCGCCGCCGCTACGGCGGCTACGTCGTGCACGCCGCCGTCGTCCTGCTTGCGATCGGCATCGCGGGCTCGAGCGCGTACCAGACCGAGCGCGAGCGCGTCCTGCGGCCTGGGCAGTCGGTCGAGGCGGCGGGCTACACGCTCACGTACCTCGGGAGCACCGGAGTGAGCGGCCCGAACTACACGGGCTTCCGCTCGCTCGTCTCGGTAGCCGGCCACGGCGAGCGCTTCGCCCTGCATCCGGGGATGAACTCCTACGACATCGAGGGCCCGGCGAACGTCGCCTCGATCTACCACGACCCGCGCTCGCTCGGCGATGTCTTCACGACGGCCCAGCTCGCCGGGCAGCACAGCAACAGGATCGACCTGAAGGTCTTCGTCAAGCCGCTCATCAACCTCATCTGGGCTGCGGGCTTCCTCTTCGTCGCCGGCGCGCTGGTCGCGATGTGGCCCGACGCGGTCGAGCAGCGGCGGCTCGCTGCGCGGTACGCGGCCGGCGCGGCTCCAGCGGGAATCTGACATGGAGTGGGCGTTGGCGCTCGCGGCGATGCTCGCGGTCGTCGCAGTCGTCTTCGTCGCGCGCCCGTTCCTCCGAGACCCGTCGCCCGCGAGCGATCGTCTCGACGAGCTCGCGCCCGAGGCGCGGCGGCGGCTCGCGCTGGCCGAGGAGCGGGACCGGGCGCTGGCGGCACTGAAGGAGCTCGAGTTCGACCACCGCACGGGCAAGATCTCCGACGAGGACTACCGCTCGCAGGTGGGGCTGCTGCGCAGGCGGGCTGCCGAGGCGTTACGAGCCCTGGAACACGGGGAACAAGCGGAGCATGAGCGCGTCGCCGATCCAGGACAGCGCGTGCCGTAGCTGTGGGGAAGCGCTCGCGCCCGGCGCGCGCTACTGCTCGAGCTGCGGCGCCCCGGTAGGGGATCTGCCGCCCCTCGAGACCGTTCCCGGCCCGGTCGTCCACGGCAACGTGGAGCGGCGTTGGCTCGGGGTTCCCGCGCGCTTCGTCCTTCTCTGCCTCGGTTTCGCGGCCCTCGGCGCCGCAATCGGCCTCTTCGCCACCGGGAGCTGGGCGTGGGGCATCGTCATGCTCCTCGTGGCGGTGATCTGCCTCTTCGCCCTCGGGGAGGCGACTCGCCGCGGCGGAGGGGCCTGGGCTCAGCAGTCCTCCCGCCTCGCGGCCGACGGCCGCTCCCATGCGGCGACGGCCGCCGAAGTCTGGCGGACGAGGCTCGACTCGGCGCTCACCCGTTGGCGCACGCGTTCGCGGCTCGACGCCATCGCAGCCGAGCGCGGCCCGGCGCTGCAGGCGCTCGGCGAAGCCGTGTGGCGAAAGGACAAGGCCGCGGAGCGAGAGGCCCGGCAGCGGCTCGTGGAGCTCGAGCAGGAGGCGAAGCGCGTCGAGGACGAGCTCGCGGAGCGGCTCGCCGGCGCAGACGAAAGGATTCGCCGCGCGCGCCTTCCGGTACAAGACACCCTGATGGCCACGCCGAACGAACCGAGCCCGCCGTATCCGCCTCCGGACGAAGGGAACCCGCCACAGCCGGCGCAGGTCCCGGAGCCGTATCCGCCGCCCGACGAAGGGACGCCGCCGACCCCGGCCCCCGATCCCGGGCAGACCGAGAGCGAGTAGCACCGGGTCACACGGTGCCGGCGGCCCGCGCCGCCAGGCGGCCTCGTTAGGCTGGGCCGGGCCATGGTCGGCGTCCACCATGCCGCCGCCTTCGCGGTGCTCGCCGCGACGTTCGGGGCGGCGGCGGTCGGAGCGTGGACGTACTACCGGCGCAGGGAGGCGCGAGGTCTGCTCACGCACCTGCTCGCGCTGGCCCAGACGCTGCTCGTCGCGCAGGTCGGGCTCGGTCTGCTGCTCCTCTCGAGCCATCACCGAGCCGCCGACCGGCTCCACTATCTGTACGGGACGCTCTCGCTGCTAGCAGTGATCGCGCCCTGGCTCTACGCGCCGGCGGACCGGCGGGGACGTCTCGCGTGGTTCACGGGCGCTACCTTGGTGGCAGGAGCGCTCGCAGTCCGGGCGTACTTGACGGCGACATGAGCAGGTTCCCGCGCATAAACCCGACCCTGCGGGGACTACTGATCCTCGCGGCGATCGCCGGCATCGTCGTCGTGCTCCAGCTCGAGCAGACGCTGATTGCGCTTTCCCTCCTCGTGCGCGTCGCCTTCATCCTCGCGATCGCGTACTTCACCTTCCTCACGTGGCGCGAGCAACGAGAGGGGATCGCGATGTGGTCGCCGCGCGCACAGCTGGTCTTCTACGGCGCCGCGGTGCTCGCCGTGGCCGATGTCGGCGTCTACTGGTACGGCGGCGCGGTCGGCTACCAGGTCCTCGCCTTCGTCGGGGTTCTCGCGCTCTGCGGGGTTGCGATGTGGCGCACCTGGCGCGATCAGCACACGTATGTCTAGGAAGGCCTAGGCCTCAACCCGCGCGGAGGCGCCGTCGAGCGCGGCGAGCGCCTCGCGGATCGGCACGTGCCGGCCGACGAAGATCGGCGTGTCGCGCTCCGTGTAGCGCGAGGCCTCGCTGTCGCGCAGCCGCAGCATGAGGTGCATGAAGTCGGCGGGCTCCTCGCACTCGAACGCGGTCATGAACTCCTGGTCGTCGATCCCGAACGAGTACGTCGTGTGGTTCTTGATCCCCGGAAACTCCTCGCGCCCGATGCGGATGTGCTCGTCCATCGCCCGCTGGCGCTCCTCTTCGAGCAGCGCGTACCACGGCCGCACCTTCACGAACGGGTAGACGACGAGATAGGGGAGACCGTGGGGCGTGATCTTCCGGGCCTTGCGGGCGCTCGTGTACTGCGACGCCTTGCTGGTCGCGAGGTACGAGTACGGCGTCTCGAGCCAGCTCGAGAGGGATGTCGCGTTCAGCGCCGCACCGAGCTCGAGCAGTTCGTCGAAGCGCTCGGTGATCTTCCAGAGGAAGAAGTCGCAGTCGGGGCGCACGCCGGTGAGCGTGTAGGTGCGCAAGTGGTCGAAGCGCTCCGCGAATGCGTCCACGACCTCCGCGAACTGCTCCTTGTCGTAGGCGCAGTTTCCCTTGCGCCGCCATGCCGGATCGACCCGGTAGAACGTGTACGCGACGTACTGGCCCTCCACGGGATCGAATGCTAGCCACGGCGATAGGCTTGGCCTCCTGCACGAGCGAGGGAAAGGAGCCCAGGTGAGGACGGTATTCGCCGGCGGACGGGTGTTCGACGGAACGGGTGCGGCGATCGGCGATGCCGACGTCGCGGTGGTCGACGGGCAGATCGTCGAGGTCGGTGCGGGATTGGACGGCGACGAGCAGGTGGACGTCGGCGGGTCGACGCTCCTGCCCGGGCTCTTCGACACACACGTCCACGTGATGTTCGGGCATGTCGACTTCTGGAGGCATCTGCAGACGCCCTTCTCGTACCGCTTCTACGATGCAATCCGGAACCTCGACGCCACGCTCCGGGTGGGCATCACGACCGTGCGCGACGCCGGTGGCGCCGATCCCGGGGTCAAGCGGGCGGTGGAAGAGGGGATCGTGCGAGGCCCCCGGCTGCAGATCTCGCTGACGATGCTCAGCCAGACGGGCGGCCACGGCGACGGCTGGATGCCCTCGGGCGCCACGGCCGAGCTCTTCCCGGACTACCCCGGCATGCCCTCCTCGATCGTCGACGGCGTCGACGAGGCGCGGCGCAAGGTCCGCGAGCTCGTCCGCAACGGTGCCGATGTGATCAAGATCGCGACCTCGGGCGGCGTTCTCTCGCCGCGCGACTCACCCGATCAGCCCGGCTTCTCGCTCGAGGAGATCGAGGTGATGGTGAGCGAGGCGCGCGCATTCGGGCTCTGGGTGATGTCACACGCGCAGTCGACCGTGGGGATCAAGAACGCGGTGCGAGCCGGTGTCCGCTCGATCGAGCACGGCATCTATCTCGACGACGAGGCGATCGAGCTGATGCTCGAGCACGGTGCGTACCTGGTTCCGACGCTCGTCGCGCCGCTCGGCGTCGCCCGCGCCGCCGAGGCGGGAGCGCCGATCCCGGCGAACGTGCTCGCAAAGGCGGCGCAGGTCGTCGAGGCGCACCAGGACTCCTTCCGGCGCGCCGCCGCGGCGGGCGTCAAGGTCGCGATGGGCACCGACGCCGGCGTCGTCCCGCACGGCACGAACCTCGAGGAGCTTCAGCTGATGGCCGACGGAGGCATGAGCCCGGAGGACGTGCTGGTGGCGACGACGAAGACCGCCGCCGAGCTGATGGGGCTCGGCCGGACTCTCGGCACGATCGAGCCGGGGAAGCGCGCCGACCTGGTGGTCGTCTCGGGCGACCCGTTCGACTTCCACGATCTCGCGCAGCGGGTCGAGCGCGTCTACCAGGACGGGCGGCTCGTCGCAGAGGCCGCTTCCGAGCAGGTGGCTGCCGCGGTCTGACCGGAACGAACACGGCTACGGTGGCCGTGGTGGCTGCTCAAGTCGAAAACCAGCTGAAATCGCTCCCGGCGAAGCCCGGCGTCTACCTGTTCCGCGACGCGGACGGCGACGTCCTCTACGTCGGCAAGGCGAAGTCGCTCCGCCCGCGCGTCCGCTCGTATTTCCAGAAGACGACCGACGGGCGCGCGCAGATTCGCAGCCTGCCGGCGCGGGTCGCGGACGTCGAGGTGATCGTGACCGGCAGCGAGGTCGAGGCGCTCCATCTCGAGCAGAACCTCGTCAAGCGCCACCGGCCGCCGTTCAACGTCCGTCTCCGCGACGACAAGTCGTTCCCGTACATCGCCGTCACGGTCGAGGACGAGTACCCGCGGGTGATGTTCACGCGCGAGCGCCACCGGCCGGGCGTCTGGTACTTCGGCCCGTACGCGAACGCGAAGAAGGTGCGGGAGACGCTCGACGTCCTCAACCGCGTCTTCCGCTACCGGCCGTGCGAGGGGCCGAAGCCCGGCCGCCACAGCGGCATCCCCTGCCTCGACTACCACATCGATCGCTGCCTGGCCCCGTGCGTCGGCTATGTCTCGCAGGAGGACTACCGCGGCATCGTCGACGGCGTGATCGAGTTCCTGTCCGGCGACGTGAAGCCGATCCAGCGCGAGCTCGAACGCCGGATGCAGGAGGCTGCTGCGGACGAGCGCTTCGAGGATGCGGCGCGCTACCGCAACCGGCTCTTCTCCGTGCAGCACCTCGTCGAGCGGCAGGCCGTCGAGCGCCAGTCCGTCGGGACGGTGGACGTGATCGGTTTTGCCGCGGAGGGCGACCGCGCCGTCGTTCAGATCTTCCCGCTCCGCGGCGGCAAGATGGTCGACCGCCACTCATTCCATCTCGAGAACGTCGGCGGCCAGGACGTGACGACGATTCTCGAGTCGTTCGGCCTCGAGTACTACGGCAGCGCGCCGAGCGTCCCGCCGCAGATCGTCGTCCCGAGCGAGGCGGGCGACCTCTCGGCCCTCGCCGAGCTCCTCTCGGAGCGGCGCGGGGCGCGGGTCGAGATCCGCACCGCCGAGCGGGGAGAGAAGCGGCGCCTGCAGCGGCTCGCCGACGAGAACGCGCTGCACGTGCTCACGAGCGACCTCGCGCAGGGGGAGCAGCGCCGGCTGCGCCGCGTCGAGGCGCTCGAACAGCTGCGCGAGACCCTCAACCTCGAGGCGCTGCCGCTGCGTATCGAGTGCTACGACGTGTCCACAGCGATGGGCCAGGACAACGTCGGCTCGCTCGTCGTCTTCCAGGATGGCCTGCCGAAGAAGGCGCATTACCGCAAGTTCGCGATCCGCGGCCAGGAGGGAATGGACGACTTCGCGGCGATGGCGGAGATGATCTCGCGGCGTTTCGCTCGGCTCGCGGCGGGGCCGGCCGCGGAGGAGTACGACGAGTCCTTCGCGGCGACGCCGAACCTCGTCGTGGTGGACGGCGGCAAGGGCCAGCTCGCGGCCGCCCTCGCCGCGATGCAAGCCTTCGACCTGCCGCGCGTCGCGGTGATCGCGCTCGCGAAGCGCGAGGAGGAGGTGTTCGTGCCGGGTCGCGCGAAGCCGGTCATTCTCTCGAGGCACGATCCGGGCCTCCAGCTCCTCCAGCGGATCCGCGACGAGGCCCATCGCTTCGCCGTCGGCTTCCACCGGCAACGGCGCGAGTCGCGCGGGTTCTCCTCGCTCTTCGACGAGCTCGAGGGCGTCGGGCCGGCGCGGCGGCGAGCCCTGCTCCAGCATTTCGGCTCGGTCGAGGCGATGCTCGCGGCGACGCCGGAGGAGCTCGAAGGCGTGCAGGGGGTGCCGGCCAAGGTCGCGCGCAGTGTGTACGCCCAGCTGCATAAAGCCGGCCGCTGAGGGAACCCGACGAAGAAAAAGGAGGTTCCCATGCCCGGCAAGGACCACGGCCCGAGCGTCAAGGATCCGGAGCTCTACGAGCGGCTCCGCGAAGAGGGCGACAGCAAGGAGAAAGCCGCCCGCATCGCCAACCAAGCGGCCAACGAAGGGCGGAGCGCGGTGGGCGAGCGCGGTGGGCACGCAGAGAACTACGAGGACCGAACGGTCGACGAGCTGCGCGAGCGGGCGCAGGAGATCGGCATCGAGGGGTACTCGGACATGCGCAAGGACGAGCTCATCGACGCGCTTCGCAACCACTGACGGCTAGAACGGCCGCGTGAGCGGCGATGACCGGGCAGTCGGAGCGCCGACGGGACCAGCCGCGGCGCTCCGCCTGATCCGGCACCGCAACTTCGGCCCGTACTTCGTCGGCAACGCGACTTCCGCGAGCGGGACGTGGTTCCAGAACCTCGCCGCCGCGCTGTACGTGTACGAGCGGACGCACTCGCCGTTCCTCCTCGGCGTGTTGCAGTTCGGGAACTTCGTGCCGGTTCTGCTACTCGCGCCGTGGGGCGGCAGCGCCGCCGACCGCTTCGACCGCAAGCGGCTGCTGCTCGTGACGCAGGTCGGATCGACAATGCTGAGCGGCGTGCTCGCGGCGCTCACGTGGGCCGGTTTCGCCTCCGTGCCGCTCGTGATCGGCTGCGCGGTCGGCCTGGGGATCAGCAGCGCGTTCAGCGCGCCGGCGAGCCAGGCGCTGATCGGTGACCTCGTCCCGCGAGACGAGCTGCAGTCGGCCGTGGCGCTCAACTCGATGACGTTCAACCTCGCGCGGGCGGTCGGCCCGACGCTGGGCGGGATCTCGGTCGATCAGCTCGGCTTCGCGCCGTCGTTCGCGATCAACGCAGCCTCCTATCTCGTGCTCGCGCTCGGCTTGACCGTCGTCCAGCCGCGCGCTCGCGAGCTTGCGGGCCGCGGCGCGGCGAGGCTGCGCGAGAGCCTTCGCCTCGTCCGGCAGCAGCCGCGCCTGCTCGGGTTCCTGCTCATCGTCACGGCCGTCGGCTTCGGCTCGGACCCCGTGAACACCGAGGCGCCGGCGTTCGCGAGCGCATTCGCGCTGCACCCGCCGCGGCTCTGGACCGGGATCATCGTCGGCGCCTTCGGGGCAGGAGCGGTCGCCGCGGCGTTCCTCGTCGCGGGTCGGGTCGCGGGCTCGCGGCGGCGGATGACGCTTACGTTGTCCCTGCTCGGAGCCGGCATCGTCGCCTTCGCGCTCTCGCCCTCGATCTCGCTCGGTCTCGCCTTCCTCACCGTCGCCGGCTTCGGCTACCTCGCCTCGAACACGGCGGCGACGAGCCGGCTGCAGCTCGACGTCGTCGAGCACCATCGCGGCCGGATCATGGCGCTCTGGAGTGTCGCCTTCCTGGGGCTGCGCCCCGCCGCGAGCCTGCTCGACGGCGCGCTGGCCGGCGCGTTCGGCGTGCGGACCGCGGGCGTCGTGCTCGCGCTGCCCGCGTTCGCCTGTGCCGCGGGGATCCTCGCCGGCCCGCGGCTCGCGAGGCGGGTCGGAGACGCGTCCAGGTCAGCTGGTGCTTGATCGGTAGCCGGTACGACCCGCCGAGCAGGGGACGGCGCGGTCGAAGAGCGCCGTCCGCTCGCGAGCAGCTGAGGCCGAGGCGCGTCCCCCGCGCGGTCGAGGAGGGGCGCGAAACACGGTGGCCGGACGCGGTCGTAGTTCTCGGCGACGTTGCCGAATACGAGCCTGAGCGCCCTCGGCTCGCTCAGCGGGCGGCGTCCGGCTCGGGGCCGAGGAACGGGTAGCGGTAGTCGCGCGGTGGGACGAACGTCTCCTTGATCGCGCGGGGGCTGACCCAGCGGATCAGGTTCCACATCGAGCCGGCCTTGTCATTCGTGCCGGACGCTCTGGCGCCCCCGAACGGCTGCTGGCCGACGACGGCTCCGGTCGGCTTGTCGTTGACGTAGAAGTTGCCGGCCGCGTAGCGGAGCCGCTCCCGGGCCGTCTCGACCGCCCGCAGATCGCGTGCGAACACCGCGCCGGTGAGCCCGTAACTCGTCCCCTTGTCGACGAGGTCGAGCGTGTCCTCGTAGCGGGAGTCGTCGTAGACGAACGCAGTCACGACCGGTCCGAACAGCTCCTCCTTCATGGTCCGGAAGTCCGGGTCGGACGTCTCGATCACGGTCGGCTGCACGAACCAGCCGTCGCTGTCGTCGTAGCCGCCGCCGGCGACGATCGTCGCGGTTCCGTTCGCCGCCTTCGCTTCCTCGATCGCCTCCTTCTGCGTCGCGAAGGAGCTCGCGTCGATGACCGCGCCGACGAAGTTCGAGAAGTCGGCGACGTCGCCCATCTTCATCTCCCGGATCTCCTCGACGACCTGCTCGCGTACCTGCGGCCAGAGGCTGGCGGGCGCGAAGACGCGCGAGGCGGCGGAGCACTTCTGCCCCTGGTACTCGAAAGAGCCGCGGAGGATGGCGGTCGCGAGGGCGTCGGCGTCGGCGCTCGGGTGCGCGACGATGAAGTCCTTGCCGCCGGTCTCGCCGACGAGCCGCGGATAGTTGCGGTAGCGGGCGATGTTGTCGCCGACCGTCTTCCACATGCCCTGGAAGACGGGGGTCGAGCCGGTGAAGTGGATGCCGGCGAGGTGCTCGCTCGCCAGCGCGGGGTCGCCGATCGCGGCGCCCGAGCCGTAGACGAGGTTGATCACGCCGGGTGGCAGGCCGGCCTCCTCCCAGAGCTTCATGAGGAAATGCGCGCTGACGGCCGCCGTCGAGGCGGGCTTCCAGACGACCGTGTTGCCCATGAGCGCGACCGAGGTGGGGAGGTTGCCTGCGATGGAGGTGAAGTTGAACGGCGTGACCGCGAACACGAAGCCCTCGAGCGGGCGGTACTCGAGCCGGTTCCAGACCCCGGGCGAGGAGATCGGCTGCTCCTCGTAGATGCGGGTCATGTACTGGACGTTGAAGCGCCAGAAGTCGATGAGCTCGCACGCTGCATCGATCTCCGCCTGGTGCGCCGTCTTCGACTGGCCGAGCATCGTGGCTGCGTTCAGCGTCTGCCGCCAGGGGCCGGCGAGAAGCTCGGCCGCGCGAAGGAAGACGGCGGCGCGGTCCTCCCACGGCGTCCGCGACCAGTCCTCCCACGCGTCGGCCGCGGCTGAGATCGCCCGGCCGACCTCTGCGGCGCCGCCCTTGTGGACGTCGGCGAGGACGTGGCTCCGGTTGTGGGGCATGACCGCTTCGAACGTGTCCCCGGTCTCGACGTCCTCGCCGCCGATCACGAGTGGGATCTCGAGCCGACGGCCGGAGAGCTCGTCGAGGCGTTCGCGGAGAGCCTGCCGCTCCGGGCTGCCGGGCTCGTAGCCGAGCACGGGCTCGTTGTGCGGCTCGGGGACGCGGAACATGCCATGGGCGCTCACGCGGACGATTCTAGGATTGCGAGTCGTGGCGGTGACGCAGGTCACCTACGAGGTCGAGGGCTGGGGGGTGGGGGAGCTCGTGGTCGCCGACGGCCGCGTCGTGTGGCACGAGCTGCCGTGGCCGCGCGTAGGCGCCACCAGGGTCCCGTCCCAAACCCCCACCCACCCGGGGCTAGGGCCTGTCGTAGCACGGAATTTGTCGCGCGGCGCCGGCAGCTTCGTCTCGGAAGTCGTTCAGTTGCTGCAGGCCTACTTCGCGGGAAAGCGCGTCTCGCTCGAGGACGTGCCGGTGGCCCTCGACTACGAGACTCCGTTCCTCACCCGCTGCGCAGGCGCGCTCCGCGCGATCCCCCGCGGCGAGGTCGTCACCTACGGCGAGCTCGCGGCGCTCGCTGGCTCGCCGGGGGCCGCCCGGGCTGCCGGAAGCTTCTGCGCGCGCAGCCACCTCTCCATCTTCGTCCCGTGCCACCGGGTCGTCTCCGCGGCTGGGCTCGGCCCGTATGGCTCCTACGGCACCGGATACAAGCGCCGCCTGCTCGCCCTCGAGGGCTATGCCGACGCTCTCTGAGGACATGCGCGAGGAGCTGGCGGCGATCGCGCCGGCGAACGAGTGCGACCGGCTCGCCGAGCTCTCGGGGCTCTTCCACGTGGCGGGACGCGCCCATCTCCGCGGCCGCGGCAGCGTCGACGTTCATCTCGACGTGTCCAGCTCCACCGTCGCCCGGCGTGCCTTCGCGCTCCTGCGCGCCTGCGGCGTGCGATCCGAGATACGCACCTATCCACGCCGCGCGTTCGACGGGGCGACCCGCTACCAGCTCCACGTGGAGGGCTCGGGGGATGCCTACGGGACGCTCCATCGGGCCGGCGTGCTCGACCGCTCGCACCGGCCGCTCGGTCGCCCGCCGCACCGCGTCGTCGCGCGCCGCTGCTGCGCGGCTGCCTACCTCCGCGGCGCACTTCTGGGCTCGGGGACGCTCAGCGGCCCGAGAGGCCCGCACCTCGAGATCCGGACGGCGGAAGCCGATGGGGCACGCTTTCTCGCCGCCCTCGCAGCGCGGCTCGGCGCCGAGCTTCGCGTCCAGGAACGGAGCTCTCACGCGACCGCCTACGCAAAGGGCACCGAAGCCATCGCGGACATCCTCGTCGCCGCCGGCGCGGTCGACCTCGTGCTCGTGCTCGAGGAGCACGCCGTGCTCGCGGCGACGCGCGCCGACGCGAACCGGCTTGCGAACGCTGACCACGCGAACCTCGTGCGCACGGGCCGCGCGGCACATGCGCAGCTCGAGGCGCTCCACCGGCTCGACGTCGACGCGCTGCCCGACGAGCTGCGCGAGATCGCGCTCCTTCGCCTGCGCCATCCCACCGCGTCCACCGCCGAGCTGGCCCGCCGCTGCAAGCCCGGGTTATCGAAGGCGGCCGCCTACCGCCGACTCCGGCGTTTGCAGGCACTTTCCGGCTCCTGAACAACCTCGTTATCCGTTGCAAGTCGCCTAGCGCGGCAACAATGCAAGAGTCATACTCGTTTGCGGCGGGTTCCTGCTCGTCCGGCGGCGGATTCAGACCCCGTCTGCCGTCAGGTCTCGAGCCGGTGAGGGACCGGGAGGGTCGTCCTCGGAGCTTCCCGGTCCGCCCGCCAGCCCGGCGCTACTAGACTCGAACCCGGGAACGGACGAGGGGAGGCGTTGGACGATGGCCAAGACGAGAGTCGGGATCAACGGCTTCGGCCGCATCGGCAGGAACTTCCTGCGCGCACAGCTCCAGCACGGCGGCGACTTCGAGATCGTGGCCGCGAACGACATCGGCGACACGAAGACGATGGCGCACCTCCTCAAGCACGACTCGGTGCTCGGCCCGCTCGACGTCCCCGTCGAGGCCGGCGGCGACACGATCACCGTCGACGGCCACGAGATCAAGTTCGTCTCCGAGCGGGACCCCGCCAACCTCCCCTGGGCCGATCTGGGCGTCGATGTCGCGATCGAGTCGACCGGGCTGTTCACGGACCGCCCCAACGCTGAGAAGCACCTGCAGGCGGGCGCGAAGAAGGTCGTCATCTCCGCTCCGGCGACGGATCCCGACCTCACCATCGTGCTGGGCGTCAACGACCGCGCGTACGACCCCGAGCAGCATCACATCGTCTCGAACGCCTCCTGCACGACGAACTGCGTCGCCCCCGTGGCGAAGATCCTGCACGAGGCGTACACGATCGAGCGCGGGTTCATGACGACGATCCACGCGTACACGAACGACCAGCAGACTCTCGACCTCCCGCACAAGGACCTTCGTCGCGCACGCGCGGCTGCGATCAACCTCATCCCGACCTCGACGGGCGCCGCACGCGCGATCGGGCTAGTGCTCCCCGACCTCGAGGGCAAGGTCGACGGCATGTCGATGAGGGCGCCGGTCCCCACCGGCTCGATCGTGGACCTCGTCGTGCAGGTTGGCTCCGAGCCGAACCCCGAGGAGGTTAACGAGCTCTTCCGGTCGCGGGCCGATACGGGCGAGCTCGAGGGGATCCTGCAGTACACCGACGAGCCCATCGTCTCGACCGACATCGTCCACTCCTCGTACTCGTCGATCTTCGACAGCGGTCTGACGATGGCAAACGGTCCGCTCGTCAAGGTCTTCTCCTGGTACGACAACGAGTGGGGCTACAGCTGCCGCCTCGTCGACCTCGTGGAGAAGATCGGCCAGACACTGCCGGCCGCCGTCGCTGCATAGGGGTCGGCAAATGGTGCGGCTGCCGCGTTCGGTCCGCGACGCGCCGGTTGCGGGGAAGACGGTGCTCGTCCGCGCCGACCTCAACGTGCCGCTCGAGGACGGCCGGGTCGCCGACGACACACGCATCCGCGCCTCGCTGCCGACCCTCCAGCTGCTGCTCGACCGTGACGCCGCCGAGCTGCGCGTCTGCTCGCACCTCGGCCGGCCGAAGACGAAGGAGGACCGGACGAAGTACGCGATCGCGCCGGTGGCGGCGCGTTTGCGCGAGCTCCTCCCTGACCAACGAATCCACGTGCTCGAGAACACGCGTTTCGCGCCGGGCGAGACGAAGAACGACGAGGGCTTCGCCCGCGAGCTCGCGGACGGCTGCGACCTCTACGTCGACGACGCCTTCGGGTCGGCGCACCGCGCGCACGCCTCGACCGAAGCCGTAGCGCACCTGCTGCCCGCGTACGCCGGCTTGCTCCTGCTCGCGGAGCTCGAGCACCTCGGACGCCTTCTCGGCGACGTCGAGCGTCCGTTCGTGCTCGTCTCGGGCGGCGCGAAAGTGGAGGACAAGCTCGGCGTCTTGCGCTATCTCGGCGGCCGCGCCGACACGGTGCTCGTGGGGGGCAAGATGGCCGAGGAGCTGCGCGACGAGAATCCGCTCGACTTCGAGGTCGAGCTGCCGGTGGACGTGGTCGGCGCAGCCGAGTTCGAGGCCGAGGCCGAGTCGCGGGTGTGTCCCTACGACGAGCTTCCGGCCGGCTGGCTCGGCCTCGACATCGGCCCCGAGACGCGCGAGCGCTTCGCGGGCCGGCTCGCCGAGGCGCGCACCATCTTCTGGAACGGCCCGATGGGCGTCTTCGAGTGGCCCCGCTTCGCGGCCGGGACGAAGGCCGTGGCCGAGGCCGTGGCGGCGAACGAGGCCGCGTTCTCCGTGGTGGGCGGCGCCGACTCGGTGCGCGCACTCAACGAGCTCGGCCTGGCCGACCGCGTCTCCTGGGTCTCGACCGGCGGCGGCGCGAGCCTCGAGCTGCTCGAGGGCAAGGAGCTGCCCGGGGTGGCCGCGATTCCTTCCGCATAGGATCGCGCCGTGCTCATAGCCGGCAACTGGAAGATGTTCCGCGGGCCGGATCCCGCCGCGCTCGCGGGGCTCGACGCGGTCGTCTGCCCGCCGTTCACGCGCCTTCGCGACTGCGTCGAGGCCGGCCTCACCACGTACGCACAGAACGTCCACTGGGAGCCGGAGGGTGCGTACACCGGCGAGATCTCGGCTCCGCTCCTGCTCGAGCTCGGGGTGGTGGGCTCTCTCGTCGGGCACTCGGAGCGCAGGCAGTACTTCGGCGAGACCGACGAGACCGTCGCCAGACGGGCGCGCGCTGCGCTCGAGGCTGGCCTGCGCGTGATCGCGTGCGTTGGGGAGACGCAGGAGGAGCGCGAACACGACAAGACAGAGGACGTCCTCCGTCGCCAGCTTTCCGTGCTCGAGCCGCACCCCGAACTGGTGCTCGCCTACGAGCCCGTCTGGGCGATCGGCACCGGCCTCACCGCAACGCCCGAGATCGCGCAGGAGGCCCACGCCTTCATCAAGTCGCTCCTCGACGCGCCGGTGCTCTATGGCGGGTCGGTCAAGCCGGACAATGCGGCGGCGCTCCTCGCCCAGCCCGATGTCGACGGCGCGCTCGTCGGCGGCGCCTCGCTCGAGATCGACTCCTTCAAGGCGATATGCGAGACGGCCGCACGTATCCCCTCGTAGCGCTCGTCATTCTCGACGGCTGGGGAATCGCGCCGCCCGGACCCGGCAACGCGATCGAGCTCGCCGAGACGCCGGTCTTCGACCGGCTGTGGCGCGACTACCCGCACGCGCAGCTCGAGGCCTCGGGCGAAGCGGTCGGCCTGCCCGAGGGACAGATGGGGAACTCCGAGGTGGGGCACCTCACGATCGGCTCGGGCCGCGTCCTCGACCAGGACCTGCAGCGGGTCAACCGCGCGATCCGCGACGGCTCGCTGTTCGCGAACGAGGCCGTGCGCGGGGCGTTCGAGCGCGGCGAGAACGTCCATCTGCTGGGGCTCGTCTCGCACGGCGGGGTGCACTCGCACATCGACCATCTCCAGGCGCTGCTCAGGATTGCCCCGGAGAAGACGTGGGTGCACGCGTTCACCGACGGCCGCGACGTGAGCCCCACGTCGGCCGTCCACGATCTCGCCGAGCTGCCGGTCGACCGGATCGCGACCGTCGCCGGCCGCTACTACGCGATGGACCGGGACAACCGCTGGGACCGTACCGAGCGCGCGCTCCGCGCGATCGTGAACGGGGAGGGGGAGCACGCGGACGACCCCGTCGCAGCGGTGCAGGCGAGCTACGACCGAGGGGTCACCGACGAGTTCATCGAGCCCGTCGTGCTGGACGGCCGGCCGCGCCTCGATCCCGCGCACGACTCCGCGATCTTTTTCAACTTCCGCCCCGACCGCGCGCGGCAGCTCTCGGAGAAGCTCGGCGAGCTCGGCGTCGACCTGACGACGATGACCCGCTACCGCGACGACTTCGCGTTCCCGGTCGTCTTTCCGGAGCACATCGTCGAGAACACGCTCGCCCAGGTTCTTTCCGCCCACGACGTCCGCCAGCTCCACGCCGCCGAGACGGAGAAATACGCGCACGTCACGTACTTCCTCGACGGAGGCCGGGAGGAGCCGTTCGCCGGCGAGGAACGGATCCTCGTCGACTCGCCCCGCGACGTGCCGAGCTACGACCACCGGCCGGAGATGTCGGCGCGCGAGGTCGCCGAGCGGGTCGTGAGCGCGATCGAGGAGGACGGCTACGGCTTTATCGTCGTGAACTTCGCGAACCCGGACATGGTCGGCCATACGGGCGTGATTCCGGCGGTCGTGGAGGCGGTGGAGACGACTGACGAGTGCCTGGGCCGCGTCGTCGAGGTAGTCGAGCGGGCCGGCGGCGTCTCGCTGGTGATCGCCGACCACGGGAACGCGGAGAACCTCCTCCAGGCCGATGGTGTCAGCCCGCAGACCGCGCACACCACGAATCCGGTGCCCGTGATCGTCACGGCTCGAGGTGCCGCTCTGCGTGACGGCGAGCTCGCGGACGTCGCGCCGACGGTCCTCGGTCTGCTCGGGATCGAGCCCCCGCCGGAGATGGTTGGCGGAAAACTCGTACAAATCCCGTGAATTTTCGGTCTATACTGCGCCACCTTGTCGCTGCCCCAGCCTGATCACGGCGTACTGCGGAAGGCGCAGCGGGGCGATGAACGAGCCTTCTCGATCATCGTCCGCGCTTACCAGATTCCGGTCTACAACTACGTGCTGCGCATGGTCGGCGACCGTTCGCTCGCCGAGGATCTGACGCAGGAGGTCTTCCTTCGCGTCTTCCAGGGGCTGCCGCGCTTCTCGCTGCGCTCGAAGTTCACCACGTGGCTTTTCCAGGTGACGAAGAACCGGGTGCTCGACGAGCTCCGGGCGACCGAGCGGCGGCCGCGCGCGGTCGTCGATCTCGACGACATCCCGCCGCTCGAGGTTGTCGATGCGCCGTTCGAGCGGCTGGAGGCGATCGACGCGGTTTGGCGGGCGGTCGAGCGCCTCAACGTCGACCTCAAGATGGCGCTCTTGCTGCGCGACGTGGTCGGGCTCTCGTACACCGAGATCGCCGACTCCCTCGAGGTGACGCTCGCGACCGTCAAGTGGCGGATCTGGAAGGCGCGCGAGGACGTCCAGCTCTCGCTCGCCCGCGAGGGGATCGAGATCTTCGAGGAGCGCGAGGCTCCCGCGGTCGCCCCCGTCGCGATGGCGCCGGTTCCCGTGCTCGCGCCGCCCGCACTGCCCGCCGCCTAGCCCGCCTACCGCTACAAGCCCAGCGCCAGCCTGCCGGCGAGCAGCTCGGGGAGATCCGCTTCGCGCATCTCGCTCTGCGTCCGCTCGACGTCGTACTCCACGCGGCGAAAGCTCGCGCGCTGCGCGTCGAGGTCGAGCAGGAGGTACGCAGCCCGCGGGTCGCCGTCCCGCGGCTGCCCGACCGAGCCGGGATTGAGCAGGGCGCGCACGGCGTCGAGCTCGACCTCCGTGCCCGCTGGCGCCACGCCGCCCGTCAGCTCCCCTGCGGCCTCCACGACCTGCAGCGCGACGTGGCTGTGTCCGACGAGAACGAGCGGCGATTCAGCCAGCTCGAGCGAGGCCAGGGCGCCCTCATCGCTGAGGACGTACTCCCAGATCGGATCGCGCGCCGAGCCGTGGTAGAGCGCGACGCCGTGAGCGGTCCCCTCCGGCTCGAGCCCGTCGAGTATCTCCTGCGAGGGCGTCTCGAGCACGTCCCGCGTCCAGCGCGCAGCGATTGCGGCCTCGCCTCCGAACTCCTCGAGATCGATCGTCCCGCGCACCGCGAGGTCGTGATTGCCCGCGAGGCAGACGTCGGCCCTCTCCGCAACGATCGTGCAGCACTCGTTCGGCCGTGGCCCGTAGCCGACGAGGTCGCCCAGGCACCAGAGCTCGTCAGGCGCCTCCGCGTCGATCGCCGCGAGGACCGCCTCCAGCGCGTGCAGGTTCGAATGGATGTCGGAGACGACCGCGACGCGCATGGGCAGCCGCGAAAGCTAACCCGGCCAGAACCGGCACGGTCGCCGCGACCTCCGAGGTGACGAGGAGGAGGAGGCCCCAGGCGCCGGCGGCCAAGCCGGTGACCGCTGCGGCTCCGAGCTTCCGCCGTCCCGCCACGACGACGCCGAGCAGCGCGGGGGCGAGCAGGTCGAGCCAGCCCATCAGCGCGGAGCCGAACGTCGCTTGTTGGAGGCTCGGCAGGGACATGCCCGCTGCGTGGGGGAGCGGGACGTTCTCGAGCGTGTTCGTCGCCTGACGCACGCCGGTCGTGCCCCAGACGAGGACGACGTCGAGCGCGGCGAGGCCGACCAGTCCGGCGCGAATGGACCACGCGGGCGCGACGGCCGCCACCGCGGACGCCGCCGCGAGGCAGGCCAGGGCGATCAGCGCGAGCCCGGCAGCGTCGCGTACCAGGCCGCTCGACAGCCAGGCCACGAGCCACAGCCCCGCAGCCGCGGGAGGCCAGAGCCACCAGCGGGCGCTGCCGCGGAAGAGCCCGCCGGTGGCCGCGAGCAGCGGCGTCCCGAAGGTCGCGAGCAGCGCGAGGGCATGCGGCCCCTGCGGGACGAAGTTGACGATCGCGACCCCGGCCGCGAGCAGCGCGGCGGGCACGGCCAGCCAGACCCAGCTGCGCCCGCGAGCCCGTGCTCGCCGCGCGGGCGCCGCCGCGGTTGCGGCTTGCGCGGCGCAGAGGACGGCGTACGACGGGACGAGGGAAAGCGTCAGTTGTCCGGGTCGTCGGCGTGCCCGGGAGCCTCGGGCAGGTTCCGGATGCCCTCGCGCGTCACGTACTTCGACCACGAGTCCTGCAGCGCCGCGATGAGTTCGGGGATGAACCGCGGCGAGGCGTTGACCCTGGCGACGACCGCGCCCGGCACGTCTCCCTCCTCGACCTCGTGCTCGATCCGGGCGAAGGTCAGCGTGAACTCGTACGGCGAGAAGCTGACGTTCGCGAAGTTCGCATAGGTGCCGCCGACGAGCTCGGCCGGCATCTGGATGTTGAGCCGCCGCTCCTCCGACGCCCCCTCGGGTACGTCGAGCCCGTCCTCTTCCATGGCCACATACTAGGAGGATGGCTGCCGACCCGATCAGCACGCTCGCCGCCGAGCTGTCGGCCGCAGCGGGCGCCGAGCTCGAGCTCGAGCGGCCGGGCGAGGCCGAGCACGGCGACTACGCCACGAACGTCGCCCTGCGCCTGGCCGGAGCACGGCGGCGGGCGCCGCGGGAGATCGCGGCCGAGATCGCGGAGGCGGCCGCGCGCCTGGAGGCGGTGGAGTGCGCCGAGGTCGCCGGGCCCGGCTTCGTGAATCTCTTCCTCCGCGACGAGTGGTTCGCTTCTGCCCTTCACGAGATCCTCGCGGACGGCGACGCGTACGGGTCGCGCGCCGCCGAACCGCAGGAACGCGTGCAGGTGGAGATGGTCTCGGCCAACCCGACCGGGCCGCTGCACGTCGCCCACGGCCGCAACGGCGCCTACGGAGACGCCGTCGCGCGGCTCTATGAGCTCGCGGGTCATGCGGTCGAGCGCGAGTACTACTACAACGACGCGGGCGGGCAGATGGACCGCTTCCGCGCCTCGGTCGAGGCGGCCCGGCGGGGCGAGGAGCCTCCCGAGGACGGGTATCGCGGTGCTTACATCGACGACCTGGCCGCGCTCAAGGGCGATCCCGTGCCCCTCATGCTGAAGGAGATCGAGACGTCGCTCGAGCGGTTCCGGATCCACTTCGACAGCTTCCGCCGCCAGAGCGAGCTCGAAGCGCGGCTCCCGGAGCTCCTGCCGAGGCTCGACACCTACGAGAAGGAGGGGGCCTTGTGGGCCCGTTCGTCCGCCTACGGCGACGACGAGGACCGCGTCCTGCTTCGCTCGGGCGACCGCTCGGCGACGTACCGGGCCGCGGACGTCGCCTATCTGGTGGACAAGCTCGACCGCGGCTTCGACCGCGCGATCTACGTGCTCGGCGCGGACCACCACGGCACGCGCAACTGGTACGCGGCGGTGGCGCGGATGCTCGGCTACGACCCGGGTCGTGTCGAGGTGCTCCTCTACCAGATGGTCAACCTGACCAAAGGGGGCGAGCAGACCCGCCTGTCGCGCCGCCGCGGCGACATCGTCTTACTGGACGAGTTCATGGACGAGATCGGTGTCGACGCGGCCCGCTGGTACCTGGTCAATCGCGGACCCGACCAGACGATCGAACTCGACGTCGACCTCGCGGCCGAGCGATCGCAGAAGAACCCCGTCTACTACGTCCAGTACGCGCACGCCCGGATCGCCGGGATCCTCCGCAACGCCGGCGACGCGGGCGTCTCCGCCGAGCCGGCCGCCCCGCTCGCCGCAGAGGAGCGAGAGCTCGTGAAGCGGCTCGCCGAGCTGCCTGCGGTCGTCGCCGACGCGCTGGTAAAGCGCGGGCCGCAGGGCATTCCCGCGTACGCGATCCGCGTGGCCGACGACTTCCACCGCTTCTACCACGAGCACCGCGTGCTCGAGAGCGAGCAGGAAGCGTTCCGGCTCGGCCTCTGCCGCGCGACGCGGGCCGTGATCGCCCGCTGCCTCGACCTCGTCGGGGTCGAGGCACCTGAAAGGATGTGAGCCCGTGAGCGCTCGGCAGGCCCCCGATCGCAACATCGCGCTGGAACTCGTCCGCGTCACCGAGGCGGGTGCGATGGCGGCCGCACGCTGGATCGGGCGCGGCGACAAGGAGGAGGCCGACCAGGCGGCGGTCGACGCGATGCGTTTCGTGCTCGACGGCGTGGCGATGCGCGGAGTCGTCGTGATCGGCGAGGGGGAGAAGGACAAGGCGCCGATGCTCTACAACGGCGAGGAGGTCGGAAACGGCGAGGGGCCGGAGGTCGACGTCGCGGTCGACCCGCTCGAGGGCACGCGCCTCACCGCGCTCGGTCAGCCGAACGCGATCTCGGTGATCGCCGTCGCCGAACGCGGCACGATGCTCTTTCCGGGAGCCGCCCTCTACATGGAGAAGATCGCCGTCGGCCCGGACGCGATCGACGCGATCGACATCGAGCGAAGCCCGACCGAGAACGTCCGCGCGGTCGCTGAGGCCCTCGGCAAGACGCCGCGCGAGGTCGACGTCGTCGTCCTCGAGCGGGACCGCCACGACGAGCTGATCGCCGAGCTGCGCGACGCCGGCGCCCGGGTGCGCCTGATCCGCGACGGCGACGTGGCACCTGCGATCGCGGCGGCCCAGCCGGGGACCGGCGTCGACATGCTCTATGGGATCGGCGGCACGCCCGAGGGAGTGATCTCGGCGGCCGCGCTGAAGTGCGTCGGGGGCGGGATCCAGGGGCGCCTCTGGCCGCGCTCGGACGACGAGCGGCAGAGGCTCCTCGAGGCCGACCTGGACCCGGCCCGCGTGCTGCGCACCGACGACCTCGTCTCGGGCGAGGACGTCTTCGTCGCCGCGACGGGCGTCACGACAGGCTCGCTCCTGCAGGGCGTCAGGTACACGCCGGGCGGCGCCGTCACCGACTCGATCGTGATGCGGTCGCGGTCCGGAACGGTGCGGCGGGTGGTCGCGCAGCAGTCGCTCGCGAAGCTGTCGGCGCTCACGGGGTTCGAGTACACCTGAGCGTCTAGGGATCCACGCTGATCGCGTCGAATTCGTACTCGTAGACGGTTCCGGGCACCGCGAGGGCGGCGAGGCCGCCCAGGATGCCGCCCACCTCGCCCGGGTCCTCGTGGAACGCCGACCTCTCGGACCTGAATGCCTCGACGCTCTCGTACTCGTGCTCGATGACGAGCTGGTTGACGCGTCCGCCGGTCGCGTGCCAGAACCGCGGAGGCGCCCAGCCCCGCGCGGACTCCTGCGCATTGAGCGCGCGAGCGAGCTCGTCGAACTCTCCGCGCACGCCGAAGCGCAGCACGAAGTGCAGCTCATGCCGATACATGTGACCTCCTCGGAGAACGGAAACGGCCCCGGAGCGTCCGGGGCCGTCAGTGGGTGCCGACCCTAGCCTCGGTACGGATCGGAGTCAACCCTCAGGCGGGCACGGCCTCCCGCTCCATCTCGGGCGCGTACGTGCCGGTGCGCGCGGCGGCGTTCATCTTCGCGCGGTGGTAGTAGGCGCGCTGGCCCGCCTCGACCTGATCCTCCTTGCCGCCCCACGCCTTGAGGGCCGGTGCCTGCAGCGCGCGGCCGTAGGAGAAGGACAGCTGCCACGGATGCGGCCCAAGCGCGTTCATCGCGTTGAGGTGCGCGGTCGCGTCCTCGTCCGACTGGCCGCCGGAGAGGAAGACGATGCCCGGCACTGCGGCCGGCACGTGCTTCGACAGCGTGTGCAGCGTCGCCTCGGCGACCTCGTCGACGCCGGCGCGGTTCGACGCCTCGTAGCCGGAGAGCACCATGTTCGGCTTCAGGAGCGTGCCCTCGACGTCGACGCGCTGGTCGAAGAGCTCCGTGTAGACCGCGGCGAGGACACGCGACGTGACGAAGCCGCTCCGCTCGATGGAATGCGTGCCGTCCTGCAGCACCTCGGGCTCGACGATCGGGACGATCCCGGCTTCCTGGCACAACGCGGCGTAGCGGGCTAGAGCGTGCGCGTTCGTCCAGATGCAGTACTCGCTCGGCTGCGTATCCGAGATCGAGTACGTCGCGCGCCACTTCGCGAAGCGCGCGCCGAGCTCGCGGTACTCCTCGAGCCGCTTGCCGAGCCCGTCGAGCCCCTCGGTCACGGTCTCGCCCTCCGCGAGCGCGAGCGGCTTCGCGCCCTTGTCGACCTTGATCCCCGGAATGACGCCCTTCGAGGCGAGCAGCTCCGGGAACGGCGTCCCGTCGTCGGAGCGCTGC
>DASRBY010000007.1:0-65991 GCA_035653435.1 Gaiellaceae bacterium | reverse complement strand
ACCCCTCCGCGGGTGGGCGCAGAGCCGCGGCGGGCGCTGCGCTAGCGGAGAAGGAGGGATTCGAACCCTCGATGGAGCCATTCAGCCCCATAACGCCTTAGCAGGGCGCCGCCTTCAGCCACTCGGCCACTTCTCCGGAGTCCAACAGGTTAGCGAAGCGCTAGCCGAAGAAATTGACCGCGGCGACCATCAGCCCGAAGAGGACGACCGACCCGATCACGAACACGCTCAGGCCCGCGGGCCCCGGGAAGTCCGGCTTGTAGCGGGGCACGAGGAACGACACCGCGAGCGCGAAGGCGATGAAGACGGCCGCGACGACGATGAGGCCGATCTCGTGGCCGGTCGAGAGCTCGGCGGCGAGCACGCCGCTATTTCACCAGATCAGGCGGAGGCGAGCAGCCGCTCCTCCCGCCGCCGGCGCTCGCGCAGGATCCACCACGCGAGCGTGCCGAGCAGGACGAGCGGGCTGACCACGATGAGCGCGTAGAGGACGATGATCCCCTCGAGCCCGAGGAAGCCCGCGGCCGAGCCGAGCAACCGGTTGAAGCGGCCGCTCTTGTGATGGCCCCCCACGAATGCGTGGCCGCTCGTCGTGAGCAGCAGCGAGATGTCGGCAGTCGCGCCGAAGGCGAGCGTGCCCGCGCGGGCGTGCCGCACCTTCGACAGCTGCCGCCGCGCGTTGTTGAGCCTGATCTGGATGATGACCCGCTGCGAGGCGGGCAGCGTCGTGCTCTGCAGCGCCTGCTCGTAGACGGCGATCGCCCGCCGCAGCGATCCGATCGCGCTCGTCTGGTGCGTGAGCTTCGTCTGCAGGTCCTGCGTCGAGACCTGCTGCGAGAGGAGCTTGCCGAGGGCGCCGAGCTTCGCGATCGCCGCTTCCGCCTTCTGCACGGGCACGCGCAGCGTGAGCACCGCGCTCCCGCCGCCCTGGTGCGAAGCTTCGTAGTGGACGGACTGGGCGTAGCCGCCGAGCGACCCTACGATCTGCGACGCGCTGTTCGTCGCCTCCGACAGCTTCGAGCGCGACACCTGCACCTGCAGCGTTGCGACGGCGTGCACCAGGCGGTGCTGCGGGATCATGACGCTGCTGCGGGCACCGTTTCCACTGAGCGCCATCCCCAGCGTGGGCGTAGTCGTGGCCGGGGCTGCCTCGTATCCCGAATACGCATTGCTTGGCTGGTGCGAAACCGCCTTGTCAGCCGATTGGCTGCCGCTCGGAAGCGCCCGGAGCGACTGAGATGCCGTCGCCGCCGATCCATACACCGGCCTGCGGTGCGCGATCCCCCTCATTATCGGCGCGGGCACCGCGCTTGGACGCGACCCCGTGCTGAGGAAGCCGTGCACGAGCGCGGCGCCGACCGCGAGCACAGCCGCGACCGGCACGACGACGAGGAAGAGCCTCCGCTTCCGCGATCTCGGAACGCGCTGAGCCGGTGCGCCCTCGAGCACGCGCTCCCGCAGGCGCTCCGGCGCGACGGGAGCAGTCGCCCGCAACTCGGAGACGAGCGTCTCGTAGCCGTCCAGTTCGCTCCGGTCAATTGCGGACATCGGACATCTCCTCCTCCAGTCGTTTCAGAGCCCGGCTGAGCCGGGTCGAGCAAGCAGTTCCGCTGATGCCGAGCACGCGCGCCGCGCTGGGGCCGTCGAGCTCGAGCAGCACGCGCAGCGCGACCACCTCGCGCTCGGCCGGCGTCAGCCGCCGCAGAGCTCGCTCGAGCTCGGGCGACAGTCCCTCGGCGAAGACCGATTCCTCCAGCACCGCCTCGTCGCGGCTGTATGTCTCCTCGCGCCGCTGGCGCCGGGCTTCCGCGCGGAACCAGTCGACTGCCGCGGAGTGCGCGATGCGGCAGAGCCACGTGCGGGGCGCTCCGCGGCGCGGGTCGAAGCGGCGCCAGCTCCGGAAGGCCCGCTCGAAGGTCTCCGCAGCGAGATCCTCAGCCGCGGCGCGGTCGCCCGTGAGGTAGACGAGGTAACGGTAGACGGCGTCGAGATGCTCCGCTACGACGTCCGCGAAGGCGGGGGCGCCGACTCGGCCTGGCGGACGGACGGCTGCCGGCAGGGCATTCACGTCGCTCATACGGCGCCGGGGCCTCGAACTGTCACATCCGAACGGTAGGCCCGCCTACGCTGGGAGGCAATGCGCCGCCTCCTTCTCCTCGTCTCCGCCCTCGTCTGGGTGGACACGATGCTCTACGCGGCGCTGACGCCGCTGCTGCCTCGCTTCACCCATCACCTCCACCTTTCCAAGGCGGGAGCCGGCGCGCTCGTGGCCTCTTACGCGGCCGGGGCGCTCATCGGCGGGCTGCCCGGCGGAGCCGCGGCCGCGCGGCTCGGTGCCCGGCGTGCCGTTCTCGTCGGGCTCGCGCTGATGGGGCTCTCGAGCCTCGGCTTCGCGTTCGCGCACGGCTTCTGGGCCCTAGCTGCGGCGCGTCTTCTGCAGGGAGCGGGCAGCGGCTTCACCTGGGCGGGCGCATTCGCGTGGCTGCTCGCCGCGGCCCCGCGGGAGCGGCGCGGGCAGCTCATCGGCACCGCGATGGGCGCAGCCGTCTTCGGGGCGCTCTTCGGACCGGTGGTGGGAGCGGCGGCGGCGCTGCTCGGCCGCGGTGCGGTCTTCACCGCGCTGGCCGGGCTCGCGGTCGTGCTCGGCGTCTGGACGCTGCGCCTCGAGTCGATCCCGCCGGAGCCTCCTTCCTTCTCTGCCATGGGACGCGCGCTCCGCAACTCGCGCTTCGTCGGCGGGCTGGCCCTGATGGCGCTCCCGTCGTTCCTCTTCGGCGTCCTCTCGACGCTTGCGCCGCTGCGGCTGTCGGCGGCAGGCTGGGGAGCGGCCGCGATCGGCGGCGTGTGGCTCGTCGGCGCCGCGCTCGAGACCGTCGTCTCCCCGGTCGCGGGGCGCGTGCTCGACCGGCGGGGCGCGCTGGTTCCCGTCCAGGCCGGGCTCGCCGCAGGTGTCGCCGTCTCGGTCGGACTCGCGCTCGGGCCACGGCCGCTCGCCTACGTACCGCTCGTCGTCCTCGCCGGGGGAGCGTACGGCGTGCTCTTCACGCCGGCCTTCGCGCTGATCGCCGAAGGAGCCGAGCGGAGCGGCCTGCCGCAGGGAATGGCTTTCGGCTTGATGAACGCGGCCTGGGCGACCGGAGCGCTGGTCGGGCCGGCGGCCGGAGGGGCCGTCGCGGCAGCTTCGGGTGACGTCGTGCCGTTCCTTGTCTCGGCCGGGTTCTGCGCGACTGCACTGGCGGCGGTGCGACGCGCGCGGCGCCGCACCGCCGTCCTCGCTACGCGCTAGAAGCCGGTGCGGGGCCCTTCCACGGCCGGCGCCGCCGGAGCATCGAAGACCCCTTCTTCCTCCACGAGCACGACCTCGTCGACCATCTGCTGGATCCGCTCGCGCGGCAGCGCGACCGCCATCGCCCAGTAGTAGATGACGAGGCTGAAGAGAACCACGGCCACGATGTCCCACCAGAGCGGGATCCAGTTCGGCCCCGTCACGACGCCCTTGGCGTTCGTGGGGCCCCAGTCGCTCACGTAGACGATCGCACCGAGGCCGAGCAGGTACGGCAGGAGCCAGCTCGCGGCCCGGAGGTCGAGCTGCGGCGACTGCGAGTTGAGGCCCAGCACCCTCGTTGCCGTGAGGATCACGTAACCGATGAGGATCGCCACGCCGAGCCGAACATCCGCGTGCCACCCGGTCCAGAGGATCAGCAGGTTCGCGACGGCGAATGCGAGCGGCGCGAGGATGGGCCCGAATGGGGCACGGTACGGCCGCGCGGCGTCGGGCAGACGGCTCCGGAAGGCGCCGAAGGCAAGCGGCGCCCCCGCGTACATGAGGACGCTCGCCCCCGTGATCAGGCTGACGAGCGACTGCCAGCTCGGGAACGGCAGGAAGCAGACGCAGCCGACGACGAACGCCGTGATCAGGCCGAACCACGGCACGCCGCGGCTGTCGGTCGCCTCGTACGCGGTCGGGTAGTAGCCGTTCCGGCTCAGCCCGAACGAGACCCGCGAGGTCGACGTCGTGTAGATCAGCCCCGTCCCCCCCGGTGAGATCACCGCGTCTGCGTAGAGGATCGTGGCCAGCCAGCCGACGCTGACCAGGCTCGCGAGCTGCGCGAAGGGCCCGGTGAGCGCCGTGATCGCGCCGTTCGCCCAGCCGCCCTTGAGCTGGGAGGCCGGCAGCGCTCCGAGGAAGACCACCTGGAGCGCGATGTAGATGATGCCTCCGATGATCACGGACATGATCACGGCGCGCGGGATGTCGCGCTGCGGCCGCGCGCTCTCGCCCGCGAGCTGATCCGCCTGCTCGAAACCGAGCAGCGCGAAGACGATGCCGCTCGTCGAGATCGCCGCAAGGACGCCCTTCGCGCCGAAGGGCATGAAGCCGCCGTCCGCCGAGAAGTTGCTCGTGTGGAAGGCGGTGATTCCCAACACGAAGATCGTCAAGAGAGGGATCCCGACCTTCCACCAGGTCGCCGCGCTGTTCGTGTGCGCGAGCTTGCGCACTCCCAGGAAGTTGATCGACGTGAAGACGGCCATGATGATCACGGCGGCGACGATCCCCTGCGCGGTCAGGACCGTCGTCGCGCCGCTCGGCTTCATCCAGCTGCGCGCGAACGAGTAGTGCTGGCCGTAGGTGATCATCGCGAGCACCTCGATCGGCGCGACCGTCGCGGCCTGCAGCCACGAGAACCAGCCGAAGGAGGCGCCGGCGGCCCCGCCGAACGCGACGTGCGGGAACCGTGCCGTGCCGCCCGCCACCGGCCACATCCCGCCGAGCTCCGCATGCGTCAGCGCCAGCAGGAAGATCACGCCGACGCCGATCCCCCAGGAGATAATCGCCGCGGGACCCGCGTAGGTGAGGGCGTTGCGTGCGCCGAAGAGCCAGCCCGAGCCGATGATCGACCCGGCGGACGCCCAGAGCAGCCCGATGAAGCCGATCTCTCTGCGCAGGCCCGGACGCCGGGCTACCGGTGCCGGTCCGACCCCTGACGCCGTTGTCTCCATGTCCGCCTCCCGTCGTTGTGAAGAGCCACTGGAGCAGCCTTCCCAAATTCGTTTCTGACAACACCCGGCCTGTCGCGCGGCCAGCGGCCGGGCCGTCCGAAGACGACGACGAGCGCCGGCACGAGGATCGAACGGACGAGGAAGGTGTCGAGGAGGATCCCGACCCCCATCGCGAACGCCATCACGGCGAACGGCGTGATGGGGATGATCGCGAGCATGACGAAGCTCAGCGCGAGCGCCACCCCGGCCACGGTGATCGCGCGCCCGGCGCGCGGAGCGGCGGCCTCCACCGCGTCCTGCAGCGGTCGCCGGTCGGCTTCCTTCCAGATCCGGCCGACGACGAAGATGTTGTAGTCGGAGCCGAGCGAGAGCAATAGCACCGAGAACGCCACGGGGATGTAGTACGGCAGTCCGGAGTCGTGCAGGACGTTCGTGAACACGTAGACCGTGAGGCCGAAGGTGGCGGCGAGCGCCACCGCGCTCGCGAGGAGCAGGTAGAGCGGCGCCAGCAGCGACCGCAGGAAGATCAAGAGAAAGACGAAGTTCACGGCGAAGGCCACGGCGATGACGCGCCAGAGCGAGGTGTCGGTCGCGTGGACGGTCTCGGCGCCGAGCGCCGTCTCCCCACCCCACCCAGCGCTCACGCCGCGGAGCCCCGCGCGTCCGAGCAGCGACGGAAGCGTGTGTTGCAGCTGCTCGAGGTGCCGGATCGCCGGCGACTCGGTCGGATCGCTGTCGAAGATGATCGCGTAGCGCGCAGCCCCTCCTCGCGGCGCGAAGGCACCGCCGAACTGCTGGCCGCTCGGCTGGTCGCCGGCGCCCACCACGCCCGCGACATGAGGTTGGCGCTCGAGCAGGGCTTCGAGCCGGTCGAGCGAGGCGTGCCGGTTCTGGATGCCCGGGGCTCGCAGCAGGAGCTCGGTCGGGGCGACGACCCCCGGCGCGAAGCCCTTTCCTGCGGCGCGCGCCGCTACGGCGACGGGGTTGTTGGCCGGCAGCCCCTGGACGAGCTGCAGGCCGAGCGGCAGTCCGCCGCGCAGGCCGGACGCAGCCGCGGCAAGGACCGCGAAGACGCCCAGGGCGAGGAGGAGCGCGACGGGCTTCCTCGTCGCGATGTGCGAGACCTTCCTCCGCCAGTCGCGCACAGGCGGCGGCCCCTGCCGCAGCCCCGGCCAGAAGAGCGCGGGCCCGAGCAGTCGCAGCATCGCCGGCACGATCAGCACCGAGACGAGGAGACCGGTCGCCACGGTGATCGCCATCCCGGGGCCGAAGGAGTGGAAGAAGTCGAGCGTCCCGAGCATCAGCGAGGCGACCCCGCACGAGACGACGGCTCCTGCCGTGAAGACGATCGGCGTGTTCAGAAGCGTCGAGCGGCGCACAGCCTCGCGGTTCGGAACTCCCTCTCGCAGCGACTGTCGCGCGGTGCTGAAGTAGAAGACGGAGTAGTCGGTGACGATTCCGAGCATCAGGGCGACGGCGACGCCCTGCAGCTCGTTCGGCATCGTGAGGTTGGAGTTCGCCTCGAGCCAGCCGAGCACGTGCTGCGAGATGAGGAACGCGACCCCCGCGGTCAGCACGGTCAGGATCGGCGCGAGCACCGCCCGCAACGCGATGCCGACGATGAGGACGATCAGCGCGACCGTCGCTCCCTCCGTCCAGTGGATCCGGCTCGAAAGCAGGTTGAACTGCTCGATTCGGGCGCCCTCGGCGCCGGTCGCCCCGACCGCATCCAGCCGCGGGCCGAGGTAGCGCGCGTAGCGCTGGGTGTCGGCGAAGGCCAGGCCGGTCGGGGTCGAGTGCGGGAAGTAGAGGTACGTGACGATCGTCGTACCGTGCTCGCGCGAGGAGGGCACGATCCCGAGCGTGTTGAGCACGGGCACGGCGATGATTCCCCGCAGCTCGGGCACCTTCTGCCTGTCGACCTTGAACGCCTTCTTGAGGCTCGCGCGCTGCACGCGCGCCGGCAGCCCATTCGGGTTGCGCTGGACGACGGCGTACGGCGTCGCGACCGGAGCGCCGAACAGCTTCGCCGACTCCCTCTCCACCGCGAGTGCGGCGGGGTGCTTCGGCAGGAGCGCGTCGCTCGTCGCGGTCGGCGCCGAAGCGATCGACGGGAGATAGCGGTACGCCCCGTATGCCGCCGCGGCCACGACGAGGACGAGGAGCGGCGCGAGCCAGACCACGACCGCGCCGTACGCGCGCACGAGCCGTCCCGCGGGCGGCGGCCCGGACGGTTCCACCTCGCCGCTCTGCCCCTCCAATGGGCGGGGCGGCTTCTGCTCGATCACCGGTTCACCGGCTCCCGCATGCGGCGAACCGCCGCGACCCGGCGTGCCGGCCGGTCGAGCCCGAGGCGACGCAGCTCGGCAGCCGCAAGCTCGGCGTTCGGCGGGGAGCCTGGAGTGCCGTCATAGCCCAGTACCCGGAGCTCCTCGAACGGCAGGTGGGCAAGCGCTCTGCGCGCGAGGAACGCCTCGAGGTCAGGCTCGCCATCCCACCGCGCGACCGCCAGCCGCACGGCCTTTCGATCCCTGCGCCAGCTGACGAGGAGGGGAACGTAGAGCGCGAGCAGCGGCACGGTCGGGATGAACGCGATTGCGATCCCGAGCAGGACCGCGAGCTGGTCGATCGTGGTCGCGGTCGAGGCACCGCTCGCGCGGGCGCTCGCACCGGCGGCGATCGCCTGCGCCGCGAGGTGCGCGATCCGGCCTCCCACGAGCGGGAGCTGCCCCACGGCCGCGAGCGCATGACCCGTCGAGACGGTCGCCGCGCCGGCCTTGACGACCGTCTGGCTCAGCGTGCGGAGCGCCGCCACCTCGTAGGCGGTGTAGGTCGCGAGACCGATCCAGAACACGGCCCAGATCGCGAGGCCCGCGTTGAGCCAGCGCATCGCGCGTGCGGAGAGGAACGCAGGGACGGACGGCATGGGCCGCTGATTCCCGGGCCGCCGAATAGCAATCGGGGCAGGGCTACAATCCGGCTCTCAGGGCGCGTAGCTCAGCGGGAGAGCACTCGCTTCACACGCGAGGGGTCGCTGGTTCGATCCCAGCCGCGCCCACTTCCGACTCTGTCTGCCTGCCGTGCGCCCAGGAGTTAGGGCTACGCGATCGGGGAACGAACCGCAGATGCAGACGTTGCTCGAAATTCTCTTGCTGCCGGTTCGCCTCGTCGGCTCGCTACTCAAGGCGATCGGCAACGTCTTCAGTCGCGCCTAGCCCGCATCTTTTTCGTCGTCGAACGAGTTGGCCGGGTGTGAGTGGCGACGCCTCACGTCGGGAGATTCTTCTGGCCGTCGCGCTCGGATCGCGCCGCAAGCGCGTCGAGCGGCGAGTCCTTCCCGACCGCCGGAGTGGCGTCGATCGCCGCAGGACTCAGCGGGAGGTGCCCCGCGAGCGTCGCGGTAGTGAACGGCGGCAGGTCGTGCGGCGACAAGTCGACCGGGACGAGGGCGCGACCCTTCTGGAGAAGGCCGGTAATCGACTGAGCTCGCGGTTGCGTCAGCGATCGGAGGCAGAGGCCGGCGATGGACTTCGCTGAACGAGCCGCGCGAAATGAGGAAGTGTTCCGCGACGTGAATGAGCGGATCGAGGAAGGCGCCGAGCAGCATGCCGTGTCCGGAGCCTTGCCCTTCCACTGCGAGTGCGGCCGTACTTCCTGCGTCGAAACGATCGAAATCCCCTCGGACCGCTACGCGGGCATCGTGCGCAGGCGCTACCACTTCGTCGTCCTCCCAGGACACGAAGAGCCACGGATCGAAAGGGTCGTCGAGACCGAGCGCGACTACCTCGTTGTCGAAAAGATCGGCGAGGCCCGCGAGCAGATCGACCGAGATCACCCGCAGCGGCACCACCACTCCTAGGCCAGCCGCCCGGCCGGCTCAGGTCGCTGGAATGGCCCGAGTCCGATGGATTTTTTACAGTCGCCGCCGCACTTTTTACAATGGGTGGTGGGCGCCTTCCGCGTGTCCCGTGTCCTTGGCAGATGCGGCTCCCGAGGATCAGGCGCCCTTTCGTTTCTAGGAGTTTTGAATCCGCGGTCAGGGATAGCCCTCCTCATGCCAAGGACAAGGGGCAGCGGCTCAGCCGCTCGCCCAGGGATACGACATGGGAGGTAGCTCTTGTTATCCATCAAGAAGACCTGCGCAGCGCTGTTCGCAACAGCGCTCCTCGGCGTCGGAGTCGCGGCGCCCGCCGGCGCGGCAAACAACTCGCGCCAGAACGGACTCGTGAACGTCTCCGTGGGGGACGTCAGCATCCTCGACAACGCGAACGTCGGCATCGCTGCGAACGTGGCAGCCGCCGTCTGCGGCATCAGCGTCGGCCCGGTGGCCGTTCTCGCAGCCAACACGGCTACGACCGGCACGCAGAACACCGTCTGCAAGATCGGTGGTCAGGCGGTCACGCTGACTCAGTCGCAGTAGGGACTCAGGTGGAAGGGGTTGCGGGCCGCGCGCTCGCAGCCCCATCCCACTCCTGCACACGCGCCGGGCCACCGCCGTACATCGACATGGCCTGCGCGTTGGTGCTCACGCCGAGACCCGCCCGGACGGCAGCTAGCCGGCGCGTCGCGGTTCGCCTCGAGATGCCGAGGGCTCGAGCGGCCTCGACGACCGTCGCGCCGTCCGCCAGCCGGTCCAGCAGCTCACGCGCCTCGTCGGGCAGCTCGATCGACGGCTGAGCCGTGGCCGCTGAGGCTCGCGCCGCCTGCAGGCGCGTGCGTGCGCCGAGCTTCGCCATCGCTCCGCGCACGTGCGTCTCCACGGTGGAGCGGGCCAGTCCCAGGCGCTCGGCAATCTGCCCCGATGTGAGGCCGCCGGCCACCAGCTCGAGCACCTCTTGCTCGCGCAGCGACAACTCCTGCGGCGAGCCGGCGGCACCGCGGCCGCGGTCGCGCGCAGCGAGCGAGCGCCGCACGCGGGCGAGGATCGGTTCCATGCCGTGGCGCGCGACGCGGCGCTCGAGCTCCAGCAGCTCGTCCACGGGGCGTCCGCGCAGCTCGAGCGCCAGCCACCGCGCCTCGAGGGAGCAGTAGAGGATGTTGTCGTGCCACATGGTCGCTGCCGCGTCGAAGAGCTCTGCGGCACGCTCGTTCCGGCCCGCGGCGAGCGCTGCGAAAGCGCGTAGCTCCATGCCGGCGCCCGCCAGCCACGGATGAGTGGGAGGGGCCGTGGCCGACTCCGTTCGGCCGAGGTCGAGGAGCGCCCAGAGGCGGCAGCGTTCGAGCACGGCATCGACCGGCCCGCTCTCGACCCTCGCGCCCTCGATCGCCGCGAGCGCACGCTCCGGCCTTCCTGCTGCGCGGTGAAGCTCGGCCTCGGCCCATGCGACGAGCCAGCGTGAAAAGGGATCCGCGGCGAACCTGCGGGCGCGAGCCAAGGCAGCTCGGCCTTCCTCGGCGCGACCCGTCTGAGCATAGGCGACAGCGAGGTCCACGCGGAGGTGAGTCCGCGTCTCGCCGAGCGCGCGCGAGCTCAGAAGCGCGACGAGCGCGGGGATCCCCCGTTCGTAGTCGCCAAACGTGAACGCGCGCGTCCGGGCAGCCAGCCAGGCGGACATGGCCTCCCAGCGCCGCTTACCCCTGCGGCGGGCGAGCCGGCGGGCAGTCTCGGCCGCCTCCAGGGCCGAGCGAGCGTGGCCGAACGCCTGCAGAGAGGCTGCGAGCTGAGCCGCCGCCTCGCACTCGGTGTCGACGTCTCCGGTGTCGCGCGCTTCGCGGCGCGCGCGGCGGAAGCAAGTTGTGGCCCCCTCGTCCAGCGCCACGTAGAGCGCATGAGCGAGCACGACCCTCGCGGCTGCGATGTGCTTGCCGGCCCGGGAGGCGGCGGCGGCCGCTTCACGAGCAGCGGTAAGTGCACGTTCCGGGTCCCAGTCCGAGAGCCCGAGCTTGGCGCGTTCGACGGCGATGGCGGCCTCGAGCGAACGGTCGGCCCCGCGGGCGAGCAGGAGCGCTTCGTCGAGGTATTCGAGCGCGCGTGCCGTCTCGCCGTGCGCCGCGCGAATGCGGCCTAGGTCGAATCGACGTTCGGCTTCGGCGATCCCGTCCATCGCGTCAGTATCGCGCCTGGTGGCGCAGATTGTGGATGTGCGACTCGACCGACCCTCGTAGCGTCCGCTACTCAGTCACTACGAGGAGGAGGGGTACTTCAGCATGAAGAAGCTATTGGCGGCGCTCGCCGCTGCGGCCGCGGTCGGCGGCGGCGCCTATGCGGTCACTGCCTCCGGCGCGCCGAACCAGCAGTTCGTCTACGGCGGCGGCCGTTTCAATGTCAACTTCGGCGCCGGCAACCCGTCGCCCGCACGGGACCTCAGCGTGGCGGCGGTGGGCTCGAGCACGAACGCGAACGGCCAGATTCTCGACGGCCTGAACCAGAGCGGCGGCGGGGGTGGACTGTCCATCAACGTGCTGTGCTATCGGATCAGCCCGAACGTCAACGCCTCGGGCGGTCGGACGGCGGTCGTCGGGGGAACGATCAACAACGGCGCCAACGCGGGAAACCAGGCCGTGTTCTTCGTCCAGGACAACACGAAGCCCGGCGGCCCGGCCGGCGTGTACGACGAGGCCAGTGCGATCTACGAAGGACCTACCGGATACATCACGGTGACCAACAAGGGCGCGACCTGTCCCGACCCGGATTCGACCGCCATCGGGCCGAGCGGCGACTCCGCACCCGTTCTCTACGCCGACGTTCCCTACGGGGACTTCGTCGTCAGCGGCTAGCAGCATCGTGCGGCGGCGGCCGGCTCGACCGGCCGCCGCTAGCCGCGGGCCTGCAGGATGCGTCCGCACACCTCACCGAGCTCGACGCCGCCAGCCGCTCGGCCCCGGAGGATGACCTCGTCGCCATCCTCGAGGAAGCGCTCGCCGTGGAACAGCTCGATCATCGAGCCTTCCGAGCCCGGCTCGGAGCCCGAGATCGTCCCCGACGCCATGAGGTCGCCGGTCCTCAGCCGCGCGCCGTTCGAGGTCGCGTGCGCGAGCTGCTGCGGCAGCGTCCAGTAGAGCGTCCGCGCATTGCCCCGCGAGAGGGGCTCGCCGTTCAGCTCCACCTCGAGCGCTATGTCGAGCCCCCAGTCGCGGCCGCCCGCGAGATGGGGTAGCGGCGGCGGGTCCTGCGGCGGCGCTTCGATCCGCGCCTCCTCGAGCAGCGCCAGCGGCGTCACCCACGCCGAGATCGAGGTCTGGAAGGACTTCCCTAGGTTCGGGCCGAGCGGCACGTACTCCCACGCCTGGATGTCGCGCGCACTCCAGTCGTTGACGAGCACGACGCCGAAGACGTGGTCGGGGAACGCGTCGACCGTGACCGTCTCCCCCGGCTCCGTCGGGGCGCCCACGACGAACCCGAGCTCGAGCTCGAAGTCGAGGCGTCTGCTTGGGCCGAACGTCGGCGCGTCCTCGTCCGGCGCCTTCCGCTGACCGCTCGGCCGCACGACGTCCGTCCCGCTCACCACGACGCTCCCCGCGCGGCCGTGGTATGCGACGGGGAGCCAGCGCCAGTTCGACAGCAGCGGCTCCTGATCGGGCCTGAACATGCGCCCGAGGTTCGTCGCGTGCTCGAGCGAGGAGTAGAAGTCCACGTAGTCCGCGACGTCGAACGGGAGCCGGGGATCGGCCTCCGGCAGCGGGATGCGCGGCCCATCGTGCTCACGCGCCGCGGCGATCGACTCCTCCCACACGGCCCGGCCTTGCGCCATGAGCGGATTCAGCCTGCTCTCGGCGAAGACGTCGCCCAGGCCGGATAGGTCGACGACTTCGTCCCCGTCCCGCCAGAGCAGTCCGTTCGCCCCGACGCCGAAGCTCATAGGATCCCCAGGCGCTCGAGCTCCTCGACCGGCTCGAAGAACGAGCACGTGCCGATCGAGTGGAAGAGCGAGGCGCGAACGTCGGCCAGCTGCGCGGGCAAGGCCTCCCGGTCGCGCCAGCGAAACGAGGCGGCGTCGAGGGCGAAGGCCGGCGGGCGCTCCCGCAGCGCCTCCTCCTCCTCGCCGAACACCGCCGCCGCGAGGACGTTCAGGAAGCCGTGCTCGTCGGATTCGGTCGGGTAGGCGTGGTGGAGGCCCGCCGTGGCCTTGAAGACGAGCCCGCGCGAGCGGCAGCCGCGAACGAACTCGGCGAGCTCCTCCACCGTCGGCGCGCGCTCGCCGCCGCAGCGGATCTTCGCGCGCAGCCCGCGCGCCGCGACCTCGTCGAGCGGGACGCCCTCGAGGTAGACCGCCTCGTCCTGCCGCTCGCTGCCGGCCTCCACCACGGCGAGCGCGCGGCCGTCGTCCTGCGACAGCTCCGACAGCTGGGCAGCCGGCCAGACCAGCCGCCCGAGCAGCCAGGCGTGCTCGCTCGCGCGGGCGCGGCGGTCCTCGGCGAGCGCCTCGACCGGCGGCAGGCTCGCCGGCGGGAACATGGGCGCGTGGTCGAAGAACCTCGTCAGGAGCGCGCGGCGCGCGTCGTCGGGCATGAGGCGCAAAGCTACACTGGCCGCCGGGCCAGGCCCCGTGCAGTGGGAGCCTGCGAACCGCGTCAGATCCGGGAGGAAGCAGCGCTAAGTAGTCCCTCTCGCGTGTGCGTAAGGTCTGGCCCTCTGCTTGAATCGACTCGTGGCTGCGCTCTACCGGAAGTACCGTCCGCAGAGCTTCGAAGAGGTCGTCGGGCAGGAGGCGGTCGTCCGGACGCTCTCCAACGCGATCGCGACCGAGGCGGTGCGGCAGGCCTACCTCTTCGCCGGCCCGCGCGGCACCGGCAAGACCTCGATGGCGCGCATTCTCGCCAAGTGCCTCAATTGCGGGCAGGGACCAACGACCACCCCCGACGGCACGTGCCACGCGTGCCGCGCGATCGCCGCCGGCACCTCTCTCGACGTGATCGAGATGGACGCGGCCTCCCAGCGCGGCATCGACGACATCCGCGAGATCCGCGACCGCGTCGTCCTGCAGCCGGTCGAGGGCCGCTACAAGGTCTACATCCTCGACGAGGCGCACCAGCTGACCGACGCCGCCTGGAACGCGCTGCTCAAGCTGATCGAGGAGCCGCCGCCGCACCTCGTCTTCGTGTTCTGCACCACTGACCTGTCGAAGGTGCTGCCGACCGTCCGCTCGCGCTGCCAGACGTTCGTCTTCCAGCGGCCTCGGCTGCAGGATCTCGTCAAGAAGCTCCGCCTGATCGCCGACGCCGAGGGGATCGACGTGCCCGACCAGGCGCTCGCGCTCGTCGCCAGGGGTGCGCGGGGGGCCTACCGGGACGCCGAATCGACGCTCGACCAGCTTGCGTCGGCGACCGGGAACCAGGTCACGGTGCCGGCTGCGCTCGAGCTGCTCGGCACGGTCGAGGAGGAGGCGCTCTTCCGCCTCTGCGATCTCGTGATCGACCGCGACACGGCCGGAGCGCTTACGTATCTGGAGGAGCTGGCCGAGCGCGGACACGACCTCGGCCGCCTCGTCATCGACCTGATCGAGCATCTGCGGCAGCTCATGCTCGCGCAGCACCTCGGCGACGTTCCGGAGCCGGCCGCGACGAGCGAGGAGGCGCGGGAACGCCTGCGCGCGCAGGCGAATCAGCTCGGGGAAGCCACCGTGTTGCGGCTGGTCGACCTGCTCGCGGTCGCGGTCGACGACATGCGCCAGGGCGGCGACCCTCGTCTCCCGCTCGAGCTCGCGCTCGTCAAGGTCACTCGACCCGCAAGCGACCTCTCGCGCGAGTCGATCGCCTTCCGGCTCGAGCGGCTCGAGCAGGGACAGGTCTCGAGCGAACCGGTCCAGGTGTCAGACACCCAGACAGGTCCGGAAAAGCCTACGGCCGAGCCGCAGCCCGAACCCGAGCCGGAGCCGGTGCCCGTCCCGGTCGGCGCCCCTGCGCTCGAGCTCTCCCAGCTCCAGGAGGCCTGGGCGCGCACGATCCTGCCGGCCGTCGAGGAGCGCGGCGGGATCCCCACGGCGTCCCTGCTGCGTGAGGCACATCCGGCCGATCTGAGCGGCGACACGCTCACGCTCGCGTTTCCGCCGAGCGCGCAGTTCCACCTCAACCTCGCGCGCGACCCGAAGAACGCGGGCTTGCTCGCCGACGCGCTCTACGACGTCACCGGAAGACGGCTCGAGCTCGCCTTCGAGCTCGGCGAGGCGAGCGAGGCTCCGGTGGTCGACGAGGAGCCCGCGGGCGAGGAGAAGATCTTCGAGCTGCTCAAGGAGACACTCGACGCGCGTGAGCGGGAAAGCTAGAGCCATGTCCTCATTCGACATGGACAAGCTCATGCAGCAGGCGGCGCAGATGCAGCAGCAGGTGCAGCAGATGCAGGACGAGGCGGCGCAGGAAACCGCGCAGTCGTCGGTCGGAGGCGGTCTCGTCAAGGTGACCGCGAACGGTGCCGGCGAGGTCCTTGCGATCGAGATCTCGGCGGACGCGATCGATCCCGAAGACCCGGAGGCGCTCGCCGACCTCGTTCTGGCCGGTGTGAACGAGGCGCTTCGCTCGGCGCGGGCGGGCGTCGAGGCGAAGGCACAGCAGATGCTCGGCGACCTGGGCCTGGGAGGGCTCGGGCTCCCCGGGCTCGGCGAGTGAGCACGCCCCCGCCGCGGCGAAGGGTGCGCGGCCGCTACCTCTTCGCGAACTGGCTCTGGGCCCTCATCGTCCTCGCCCTGATCGGTGTCGTGATCTGGGGCTGGGCCTTCGACTTCTCACCACGCTAGCCCTGTCCAAAGGGGACTTGACCGGTGTCAGACACCGGTCGTGTCCGGAGTGGACGAGTACCCTCAGGGCGCATGCTGAGCCCTTCCGTCGAGAACCTCGTCGCGCAGCTGACGCGCCTGCCCGGCATCGGCAGCCGCACCGCACAGCGGCTCGCCTTTCACCTCCTCCAGACGCAGAGGGAGGAGGCGCTCGCGCTCGCCGGCGCGATCGAGGAGGTGAAGGAGCGCGTCCGCTTCTGCCGCGAGTGCGGCAACCTCACCGAGGACGAGCTGTGCGCGATCTGCCTCGACGCGCGCCGTGACCGCACGACGATCTGCGTCGTCGAGCAACCGGTCGACGTCGTCTCGCTCGAGCGGACGGCCGAGTACCGCGGGCTCTATCACGTGCTCGGCGGAGCGCTCTCGCCGCTCGACGGCGTCGAGCCCGAGCACCTGCGTATCGACGAGCTCATGCACCGCGTCCAGAGCGACGGCGTGCGGGAGGTCGTCCTCGCCATGAACCCGAACGCGACAGGCGAGGCGACAGCGTCGTACCTCGCTGGCCGGCTGCGCGACCGCGTGCGGGTGACGCGCCTCGCCAGCGGCCTGCCGGTCGGCGGCGATCTCGAGTACGCCGACGAGGTCACCCTCGGCCGCGCCCTCGCCGGGCGCCGGGAGATGAGCTGATGGCGACGACGCAGTACGAGACGGTGCCGGAGGTCGCGGCCGATGCCGCGTCGCACGACCCCGACCTTGTGGTGATGAAGTTCGGCGGCTCCTCGGTGGCCGACACCGAGAAGATCAAGGACGTCGCGCGCAGGCTCGTGCGGGCGCGCGAACAAGGCCGGCGCGTGGTGGCCGTCCTCTCGGCCATGGGCGACTCGACGGACGACCTGATCCGGCTCGCCCACGAGATCTCGCCACGTCCGCATCCGCGCGAGTACGACATGCTCATCTCGGTGGGCGAGCGGATCTCGAACTCGCTCTGCGCGATGGCCGTGCACGACCTCGGCCACGAGGCGATCTCGCTCACGGGCTCGCAGGCGGGCATCGTCACCGACACCGTCCACGGCAAGGCGAAGATCGCGGAGGTCCGCGCGACGCGGATCAACGACGCGCTCGACGCGGGGAAGATCGTGCTCGTCGCCGGCTTCCAGGGCGTCTCTGCCGACTCCCACGACGTGACGACGCTGGGCCGAGGCGGCTCGGACACGACCGCCGTCGCACTGGCGTCGGCGCTCGGCGCGGACGTCTGCGAGATCTACACCGACGTCCAGGGCGTCTTCACCGCCGACCCGCGGCTCGTCCCGCACGCGCGGCGGCTCGCGGCGGTCACGTACGAGGAGATGCTCGAGCTGTCGGCAAGCGGCGCAAAGGTGCTCCAGCTACGCTCGGTCGAGTTCGCGCGAAACCACGACGTACGGCTCCAGGTGCGGTCGACGTTCTCGGACGCGGAGGGAACGTGGATCGTCGACGAGGAGGATCCCGTGCTCGAGAAGGCGATCATCAGCGGCGTCGCGCACACCGAGTGCGAGCCCCTCTACCGCGTCCGCCTGATCGACGCCGCACAGCTGTTCGAGCGGCTCGCGGCGGCGAACGTCAACGTCGACACGATCCTCCAGGTATCGAGCGACGAGATCGTCTTCAGCGCTCCCGTCGAGGATCGTCGCGCCTGCGAGGAGCTGCTGGGCGGCCTCGACGTGGAGTGGTCGATGCGCGACGACCTCGGCAAGGTGAGCCTCGTCGGCGCCGGGATGAAGAGCCATCCGGGCATCGCAGCGCAGGCGTTCGCGACGCTCGGCGGAATCGGCGTCGAGCCCGAGGTCATCTCCACTTCACCGATCAAGATCGCTTGCCACGTGCGCACCGAGGACGTGCCGAAGGCCGTCGCGGCGTTGCACGACGCCTTCGACCTCGGAGCGGCGTGAACGCCGCCGAGGCACGCATCGGCGTGGTCGGCGCGACCGGCGCCGTCGGCACTGTGACGCTCCGGCTCCTGCGTGAGCGCGGCTACTCGAACGTCCGGCCCTTCGCGTCGGCGCGTTCCGCGGGGCGGACGCTCGACGGCGGGCTCGCGGTCGAGGAAGCGACGCCGCAGACGCTCGCGGCCGGCGATCTCGACCTCGTCCTCTTCTCCTGCGGCACGCGTGCCTCGCGCGAGCTCGTGCCCCACGCGGTCGAGGGCGGCGCGCTCGTCGTGGACAAGTCCAGCGCGTATCGGCTCGAGGAGGGCTATCCGCTCGTCGTGCCCGAGGTGAACGGCGACCGGGCCGTCGAGGCGATCGATACGACCCGCGTCGTGGCGAACCCGAACTGCTCGGCGATCCCGCTCACCTGCGTGCTCAAGCCCCTCCATGACGCGGCCCGGCTGCGACGGGTCCGCCTCTCGACCTACCAGGCCGTCTCGGGCGCGGGCGCGCAGCGGATGGAGCGCCTACGAGCCGAGCCGTCGGAGGAGCACGACCTCGAGTTCGACTGGCCGTGGGAGGGCGACGAGACCGAAGAGGAGGCGAAGATTCGCGCGGAAGCGCGCAAGATCCTCGAGCTCCCCGAGTTGCCGATCAGCGCGACGACCGTCCGCGTCCCGGTTCTCGTGGGCCACTCGCAATCGGTCTGGGTCGAGACCGAGGAGCCGCTTTCGCCCGAGCAGGCAGAGGCCGTGCTGGCGACGGCTCCAGGCGTGCGGCTCGTGGAAACACCGACTCCGCGCGCAGCGGCTCAGACCGAGGACGTGCTCGTCGGCCGCGTCCGCCCGGACCGCGCGACGGACGGCAACGGCCTCGTTCTCTTCCTCGCCTGCGACAACCTCGTCAAGGGCGCCGCGCTCAACGCGCTCCAGATCGCCGAGCTGCTGCTCGAGGACGCGCGCTCGGCGACGCAGGCCGCCTAGCCTCTTTCGGCCCACCGCCCGGCCGAGTCTCAGTGCGAGAGGCAGGCTTCGGTGTCCGGCGTCAGATCGCTCTGATCGTTGGCGAGGTGGCCGTTGATGACGACAGCAGGGCCGACCGACGAGACGCCGTGCGTGCAGGCCGGCGGCGCTGCGGCAGCCGTCACCGCGACGACGACCGCGACAAGGGCAACGAGTAGAACGAGGAGCATCCGCCTCGTCACAGTCCTGTGCAGGTGGAAAGCAGCCAGCCCCATCCTCGCGAGGTTGAACGGCCAAGGAGGCGATCCGGTTCCGGCTTGCCGCCGACCAGAACCGCTGCGGCGCAGGGGCGGGCATGAACGCCTCCTGCACGCGTGCGAGCACTTTCTCGCGCGTTCCCTCCTCCACCGGCTGCAGGCCGCCGAGCTCGAGGCGCGCCAGCTCGACGCGGCCTTTCGAGCGCACCGGCAAGAAGCCGAAGTCGGCGAGGAAGCCCGCCGGGAAGATCGTGCGGTGCACGTGGAAGCGCTCGAAGTTCGTCTCGCCCTCGGGGTAGCGATACGCGAACGCCTCGAGCGCGCGGGCGCCGCGCTCGCGCACGTCGCCGATCGCGGTGAGGAAGAGCGACTGCATCACCCACGGACGGGACGGGTCGGTGAGGTACGCGCACGTGACGAGGACGGCATCGTCGCTCGGCGGCCCCGCCGGCAGCTCGCGGGCGCGCGGAAAGAGCTCCGCAGGCCCGTACTGCATCGAGCCGAGCAGGCGCCCGTCGTCGTCGTGGTAGACCGTCCCCCACGCACCCCACTCGTCCTCGGCCGTGCGGATCCACTTGCGCTTGTCGGCGCTGCGGCCGTTCCGCGTCTGCCACCAGATGCATTCGTGGCAGACCGTCGGCGCCGTCTCGAGCGTCGCGCCCGTGAGGCCTGAGATCCGCGTCGTCATTCCCGCGGTCCTACCCCGTCGACGACGACTTCGACCACCGCCGGCTCCACGTCGGCCATGCTGCGGAGGTATTCGCGAACGCGGGCCTGGACGCGCCTGCCGACCGCCGGAACGGATACGCCCCACTCCGTGACGAGATGCAGCTCGACCCGCACCGCTCCGTTCTCGCCGGAGATGCGAACGGCATGCCGCCGCGGCAGCGGGCTGTCCGCAAGACCTCGCACTCCTTCCACTTCCCGCGCCGCGTCCGCGGCATAGCGGGCGAGGATCTCGGTCGAGATCGACGCCTGACCGGCCATAGCCGGTTCAGCGTAGCGCTGCTCCGGAGCTCCTCAACACCAGCTCGGTCGCCTCGGGGCGAGCCGCGAAGCGAAACGGGACGAAGGTCGTGCCGAGCCCGGCGGAGACGTGCATCGTCGCGGATGCGCTGCGGTAGACGCCCGCATTGAACCGCGCGCTCGGATGAGCGAAGCGGAACTTCCCGCCCGGCAGCGGGAGCGCGATCTGGCCGTCGTGCATGTGGCCGGCGAGCACGAGGTCGAAGCGGCCCGGCTCGAGCAGGTCGAGCACGCGCGGGTAGTGGCAGAGCAGGATCGAGAAGTCGGCCTCCCGCGTGAGGCGATTCGGATCGAGCCTCGGCCGGCTGCGCACGATGAGCCGTGGATCGGCCCCGGCGATCCAGACCGTCCGGCCACGTAGCTCGAGCAAGCGGCCGTCGTCCCGCAGCAGCGTCGCGGGCTCGAGCTCCCGCAGGTCTGAGCGGCGCGCCTGCGGGTCGCGGCTCAGCGCGATGTCGTGGTTGCCGAGCACGGCGAACGCCGGCCGCGGCAGGATCCGCACGAGCTGCCGCAGCATCGGCTCGCCGCGAGGGTGCGTGAGAAGGTCGCCGCTGATCGCGACGATGTCCGGCTTCCGGTCCCGAGCCCACGCGGCCGCGTGCCAGGCAGCGCCGATCCCGGGCGACGGGACGCCGAAGTGGAAGTCCGAAAGGTGCACGATCCGGAGGCCGTCGAGCTCCGGCGGCAGTCCCGGCAGCTCGAGCTCGAGCTCCCTCAGCCGCACCCAGCCCGCTTCGAGCAGCCCCCAACCGAGAGCCGCACCCGCGAGCGCGCCGACCCGCTTCAGAACTCGGTTTGGAATGACCGCGCGCTGGCCGGGCGCGATGGTCGAGTGCGAGACAAGGACGCAGGGAGCCCGTGCTTCATTTCGAAGCGAGTTCTCACACTTCCAGCCGCTCGAGCGCCGGCCGCGGATCGACGATGTGGCGCTTGAACTTCAGCTCCGCTTCCTCGAGGCCGGCCGCGACGCCCACCAGCTGCGCGAGATGGAGCACCGGCATCTTGAACTCGCGGCCCGTGGCGGCCTCGAGCTTCTGCTGCCACGCGTCGAGCGAGAGGTGGCAGAGCGGGCACGGGGTCACCATCACGTCGGCGCCGGCCTCGATCGCCTGCTCGACGGGCTGGATGACCTCCCCGAGCGCCGTCTCCTCGCGCGCCGCGATGATCGGGAAGCCGCAGCACTTGATCTTGGCCGGGTAGTCGATCGCCTCGCCACCGCAGGCCTCGATGATCCGCTCGAGCGACCAGGGCCGGTCGGGATCCTCGAAACCCAGGATCTTCGAGGGTCGCAGGATCTGGCAGCCGTAGAAGGGCGCAACTTTGAGGCCCTTGAGCCCGCGGTGCGCGACCTCCTTCAGCCTCTCGTAGCCCTCGCCCTCGGCGATCTCCCAGAGGAAGTGCCGCACCTCGACCTTGCCGGAGTACGCCGGAACGCCGACGGTCGCGAGGTTCTCGTTGACCCTCGCGAGCAGGTCGGCGTCTCCCTGGAGCATGAAGTTCGCCTGCCGCAGGTTGAGCGTGCAGACGTTGCAGACGGTCATGAGCATGTCGCAGCCCGTCGCCTCCGCGTAGGCGAGGATGCGCGCGTTGAGGTGGACGTAGTAGTCCGGCTCGGCCTCGTGGATGTCGCCCGCCCCGCAGCACGTCACCGACTCGAGCTCCACGAGCTCGAGGCCGATCATGGGCGCCAAAGCCTTCGTCGAGGAGTCGAGCTCCTTCGCCGAAAGCGACGCGAGACAGCCCTTGTAGTACGCCACGCGCTTCGTGGCCGCTTCGGTGGTGCTCAAGCCTCGTCTCCTCGCTTCCTCGTCGGTTCCTTGCCGGGTGTTACGTCGGCCTGCGTCAGCGAGCCCTGCCCCTGCGCCGAGCCCTCGCCCACCGGCGCCGAAGGCGCCGGGGTCTTCCCGCCGGACGTCCGCGGCTTCGCCGCCGGCGTTTCCAGCTCGCGCAGGAACGGGCGCGGGGCGGCGCCCGGCCGCGCGTAGATCTCCTCGAGCGATTCGCCCGCACTGCCGTGCGCGAGCGCGGCGAGCGCGTGCTCTCCCTGCACATGCCCGAGCGCGCCCTGCCGGTCCTGCTCGCGGACGAGCTTGCGGAGGTTCCGGGCCTCGTTCACGTCCTTCGCCGTGTGCGGGATGGGAATCGGCCGGACCTTGCCGTGACGCGCGAGGCTGGCGCCGAACTTGAGCTGCTTGATCGCGGAGACGTAGCCCTGCGTCTTCGGGATGAGCTCCTCCTCGCGCAGCCAGCCGGTCGTCTCGGCGGAGCGGACGAACCACTTCGCGTGCTTCGCTCCCATGTCGCGGTCGATCCCGAGGCGGATCGACTCGGCGCCGAGCTTCGCGATCGCGTCACGCGGGTCGACCCCCTTCGGGCACCGCTCGTTGCAGAAATAGCAGCGCGTGCAGTCCCAGATGCCGTGCTCCTGGTTGTAGCGCTCGAGCCGCTCGACCGTGGCGCCGTCGCGCGGGTCGCCGACGAACCGCATCCCCTTCGCCAGCGCCTGCGGGCCGAGGAACTCGGGGTCCGACTCCATCGCGTTGCACTCCGAGACGCAGCAGCCGCAGTTGATGCAGAGCGCCTCCTTGTGGATGACGTTCATCCGCTGCTGCGAGATCCGATACTCGCGGCCGTCCCCGGGCCGCTCGTACCCCGGCTGGAGCCACGGCTTCATCGCGTTGAACTTCGCCCAGAACGGGTCCATGTCCACCACGAGGTCCTTGCGGATCGGGAGGTTTCCCATCGCCGAGATGACCGGGACGTGCCCCGACTGCGCGATGTCGTACATCCGCGTCTTGCACGCGAGCACGGCCGCACCGTCCATCCGCATGCCGCACGAGCCGCAGATCATCATCCTGCAGCTCTTGCGGAAGGCGAGCGAGCCGTCGTGCTTGTCCTTGACGATGTCGAGGCAGTCGAGGAGCGTCGCCCACTCCGGCGCCTCGATCTCGTACTCCTTGAGCGCGCGGTCGCCCGTCGAGGAGTCGTAGCGCCAGATCTTGAGGGAAACGTCCATCAGTACTTCCTCTCCTGTGGCTCCCACTTCGTCATCCGCACCGGCTCCCAGGAGAGCTCCGGTGCCCCGTCGACGAGGCGGACGTACGTGTGTTTGAGGAACTTTTCGTCGTCGCGTTCGGGGTAGTCGTCCGGGCGCGCGTGAGCGCCGCGGCTCTCCTTGCGCTCGATCCCGGCCACCACCATGCACTCGGCGAGGTCGAGGAGGAAGCCGAGCTCGATCGTCCCGGTCAGGTCGCTGTTGAAGACCTCTCCCTTGTCCTCGACGAGCACCCGCTGGTAGCGGTCGCGCAGCCCGGCCACGATCTCGCCCTGTTGCACCATCTGATGCTCGCGCCGGAAGACGCCGAAGTTCTCGTGCATCGTGGAGGCGAGCTCGTCCCGGATGGCCCAGGGGCGCTCGCCGTCCGAACGGTCGAGCAGCGTGCTCAGCTCCCGCTCCGCGTCGCGCTCGACCGACTCCGGCACCTCGACGGTCGTGTGCGAGAGCGCCCAGTCGGCCGCATGGCGGCCCGAGCGCTTGCCGTAGGTGATCGTCTCCATCAGCGCGTTCCCGCCGAGCCGGTTGGCGCCGTGCACCGAGACGCACGCGCACTCACCGGCGGCGTAGAGGCCGGTCAGCTCGGTCTGGCCCCAGACGTCGGTCGCCACCCCGCCCATGTGGTAGTGGGCGCCGGGCCGCACGGGGATCGGGTCGTAGATCGGATCGACGCCGAGGAAGGTCATCGCGAGCTCGCGCGACCCGGGCAGCCGCTCGATGATCCGCTCGGCGCCGAGGTGGCGGAGGTCGAGGAGGACGTTGCCGTCGACGCCGCGCCCCGCGTCGATCTCCATCTGCTCGGCGCGCGAGATGACGTCGCGCGACGCGAGCTCCATCGTGTTCGGCGCGTAGCGCGTCAGAAACCGCTCGCCGTCCTTGTTGAGGAGGTAGGCGCCCTCTCCGCGGCAGCCCTCGGTGATGAGCACGCCCGTCGGCGCCAGCGTCGTCGGATGGAACTGCATCATCTCCATGTCCTTGAGCGGGAGACCCACGCGCAGCGCGAGGGCCATCCCGTCGCCGGTGCAGGAGTACGCGTTCGTCGTTCCGGTGTAGAGCCGGCCCGCGCCGCCGGTGGCGAGAATCACGGTCTTTGCCCCGATCGTCTTCAGCCCGCCGTCGAGCAGGTCCCAGCAGACCACGCCCTGGCAGCGTCCGTCGTTCTCGACCAGCTGCCAGGCGAAGTACTCCTCGTAGGTGAGGATCTCGCGCTTGCAGACCTGCTCCCACAGCACCTGGACGAGGACGTGGCCGGTGATATCGGCTGCGTACGCCGTCCGCGGCGCGCCGGCGGCCCCGAACGGGCGCTGCGCAATGCGGCCGTCCTCCGTCCGCGAGAAGACGGCGCCCCAGTTCTCGAGCTGGTAGACGTCGGCGGGCGCCTCGTCGCAGAGGATCTCGATCGCGTCCTGGTCACCGAGGTAGTCCGAGCCCTTGACGGTGTCGAAGGCGTGGGTCTCGGGGTCGTCCTCGGAGGCGTTTCCGAGCGCCGCGTTGATGCCGCCCTCGGCGGCGCCGGAGTGAGAGCGCGTCGGGTGGATCTTCGAGATCATCGCCACGTCCGCGCCCGCGTCGAAGGCCTCGATCGCTGCGCGCATGCCTGCGCAGCCCGCTCCGACGACGAGCACGTCGTGCTTCGCGATCACGGAATTGACGCTAGCGCAAGGGAAAGGAGCGACGCCCGGCGAACCGTCCCCCGTGGACGCTCGCGCCGCAGCCGATCGCTTCCTCGCCTCGCCCGCGCTGAGCGAGGCCACTCGACGTGCGTACGGCGGCGACATCGGCGAGTTCTGCCGCTGGCTCGAGGATCGCGGCACGAGCCTCGACGCGGTCGACGTCCGCGTCCTCGCCGACTACGTCGCCTCGCTCGGCGGAGCGCGCCACGGCCGGAAGCTCGCCCCGGCGACGATCAGCCGCAAGCTCGCCGCCGTCCGCGCGTTCCTGAGGCACGCGCTCGGCCCCGATCGCGTCCCCGATGTGCCTCTCGGCCCGCGGCGGGCCCGGCGCCTGCCCGACGCGCCCGCAGCCGTGGAGGTCGAGCGGACGCTCGACGCGCTTGAGGGCGAGGGACCGGTGGCGCTGCGGAACCGAGCGCTCGTCGAGCTCGTCTACTCCGCCGGCTTGCGCAGCGCCGAGGCCGTCGGCCTCGACCTCGCCGACGTCGACTTCGAGCAGGAGCTCGTGCACATACGACGCGCGAAGGGCGGCAAGGAGCGCGTCGTCCCGCTCGGCGAGGAAGCGGCGCTCTGGCTCGCGCGCTACCTACGCGAGGCGCGGCCGGAGCTGGCGAGAGGCGCAAACGACGCGCTCTTCCTTTCCGCGCGCGGCCGGCGCCTCGATACGAGCACGCTGCGCCGGGTCGCGCCTCACCCCCATCGGCTGCGCCATGCCTTCGCCACGCATCTTCTCGAGGGCGGCGCCGACCTCCGCACGATCCAGGAGCTGCTCGGCCACAGCTCGCTCTCGACGACCCAGGTCTACAGCCATGTCGACCCGCGCCACCTGCGTCGCGTCTACGACCGCTCGCATCCGCGCTCGTAGCGCTCCCGCAGAATGCCGGCATGCGAGTCTCGGCGAAGGTCGACTACGCGCTGCGGGCGATGGCGGAGCTCGCGGCCGCGCCGCCCGGCCTGATGACGGCCGAGCAGCTTGCCTCGGCCCAGCACATCCCGCCGAAGTTCCTCGAGAGCATCCTGTCGCAGCTCCGCAGCGCCGGTCTGGTCGCGAGCCAGCGCGGCGCCGTGGGCGGTTACCAGCTCGCGCGCCCGGCCGAGGAGATCTCGATCGCGGAGGTCATCCGGGAGCTCGAGGGGCCGATCGCGACGGTCCGGGGCGTGCGGCCGGACGAGCTCGCGTACGACGGCGCTGCGGCGGGCCTCCGCGACGTCTGGCTCGAGCTGCGCACGCACATGCGCGACGTGCTCGAGCAGACCACGCTCGCGGACCTCGTGCACAGGGTCTGACCGCTCGACTTGCGGTGCGCCTTTGCTTATGGCAATAATCAGTATCTCCAATACCTACTAAGACGGTAGGTAATCTCGAGAAAGGGTTTTCGCCCAGATGCGCCGACTGCTCCTCTCCGCTCTGATCCTCGCCGTCCTCCTCGCTTGCGCAGGCGCCGCGCAAGCCCGGCGGGCCGGGACGACGCTCAACCTTGTCGCCTACTCGACCCCGAAGGCCGTGATGGGCCAGCTGATAACGCGTTTCCAGCACCAGTCCGCCGGCCGGGGAGTTTCGTTCACGCAGTCGTACGGCCCGTCGGGCTCGCAGGCCCGCGCGATCGTCGCCGGCCAGCCCGCCGACATCGCGTTCCTCTCAACGGGGCTCGACATCGACACCCTCGCCGACGCCGGGCTCGTGTCGAAGACGTGGACGAAGGCGCCGTTCGGCGGCATTGCGGCCGACTCGGTCGTGGCGTTCGTCGTGCGGCCGGGCAATCCGAAGCACATTCGCGGCTGGCAGGACCTCGTCAAGCCGGGGGTGAAGGTCGTGACGCCCGATCCCTTCAGCTCGGGCTCGGCGAAATGGAACGTGCTGGCCGCCTACGGGTCGATGCGGAAGGCGGGGCTGAACGACCACAAGGCCGTGCAGTTCGTGACGAAGCTCTTCGAGCACGTCGTCTCACAGGACTCGTCCGGCTCGAATGCGGCGAACACCTTCTTCTCGGGCCAGGGCGACGTCCTCATCACGTACGAGAGCGAGGCGTACGCCGCCTTCGCCGCCGGCAAGCAGGGAACGCTCGTCGTCCCCAAGCCGACGATGCTGATCGAGCTGCCGATGGTGGCGCTGAAGAAGGCACCGGCAGCGGCGAAGGCGTTCATCTCGTACGCGCACGCGCCGAAGCAGCAGCGGATCTTCGCCGAGAACGGCTACCGGCCCGTCGTCAGATCGATCCTGAAGAAGGCAAACCTCGCAGCCTGGCGCAAGAAGTACGACACTGGCCCGACCTTCAACATCCGCGACCGGCTCTTCGGCGGCTGGCTCAAGGCGAACCGGGTGTGGTTCGACCCGAACGCGGGACGGATGGTGGGAATCGAGCGCGCCGTCGGAGGCCCGACTCATTAGCACCGTCGCCACGCCGGTTGCGCCCGCGCTGCGCAGAGCGGGCGCGAAGGGCCGGGCCAGCACAGGCCTGTCCCTCGGCGTCATCACGACGTTCCTGGTCGTGGTCGTCGTGCTCCCGCTCGCAGCGCTCCTCTGGGAGGCGAAGAAGGGAGGCGCGCACGGCTTCTGGCAGATCGTCTCGAGCCCCGAAGCCGTCGCTGCGCTGAAGCTCACGTTCGGCGCTGCCTTCGTCGTCGTGCTGATCAACGCCCTGCTCGGGACGATCACCGCGTGGGTGCTCGTGCGGGACGACTTCCGTGGGAAGGCGCTCGTCAACGCGGTGATCGACCTCCCCTTCGCGCTGCCCACGATCGTCGCCGGCCTGACGCTGCTCGCGCTCTACGGCCCGCGCTCGCCGGTCGGCGTCCACGTGGCCTTCACGCGCGCGGCGATCGTGCTCGCGCTCTGCTTCGTCACACTGCCGTTCGTCGTGCGAACGGTACAGCCCGTTCTGCTCGAGCTCGACGTGGAGATGGAGGAGGCTGCGCGTTCGCTCGGCGCCGGCCGGCTCGCCGTCTTCCGGCGCATCGTGTTGCCGAATCTCCTGCCCGGGATCCTGTCGGGAGTCGTCCTCGCGCTCGCGCGCGCGCTGGGCGAGATCGGCTCGATCGTGGTGATCTCGGGGAACCTCCCGTACCACACCGAGGTCGCGTCGGTCTTCATCTTCAACCAGATCCAGAACGGCTATCCGACCTACGCCGCGGCCGTGGCGGTCGTCCTCCTCGGGGCCGCCTTCGTACTGCTGCTCGCGGTCGGCGCGCTCCGCTTCTTCGCCACGAGGCACGAACGTGCTTAACCGGCTCGGCTTGCGCGCGATCGCGCTCGGCTATCTCGTAGTGATCCTGCTTGCGCCCCTCGCGATGGTCTTCTACCGCACGTTCCAGAGCGGGCTCCAGCCGGTGTGGCAGACGCTGTCCGATCCCGCCACGATCCACGCGTTCGAGGTGACGCTGATCGCGACCGGTATCGCCGTCCCGCTGAACACCGTCTTCGGCGTGCTCTGCGGGCTGGCCGTCGTGCGGCGCCGCTTCCGCGGCAAGGGGCTCCTGAACGCGTTCATCGACCTGCCTCTCGCCGTTTCGCCCGTCGTGATCGGCCTTTGCCTCTATCTCCTCTATGGACGCACCGGCTGGTTCGGCAGCTGGTTCCTCGCCCACGACTTCCAGGTCCTCTTCGCGTTGCCGGCGATCGTGCTCGCGACCGTCTTCGTCTCCGTCCCGTTCGTCGCCCGCGAGGTGATACCGACGCTGCGCGAGCTCGGGGACGAGCAGGAGCAGGCTGCGGCGACGCTCGGTGCGACCCGCTGGCAGCGCTTCTGGCGGATCACGCTCCCCTCCATCCGCTGGGCGGTGATCTACGGCGTAGTCCTCACGACCGCGCGCTGCCTCGGCGAGTACGGAGCCGTCGCGGTCGTGTCGGGAAACATCATCGGCAAGACGGAGACGGCGACCACGCGCGTCGAGGAGCTGACGCAGAACTTCCAGACCTCGGGGGCCTTCGCCGTGTCCCTCGTCCTCGCGACGATCGCCGTGCTGGTGCTCGTCGCCATGACCCTGATCCGGCCCCGGGAGGGAGCCCTCTGATGAGCATCGAGATCCGCAACGTCAGCAAGCGCTTCGGCTCGTTCGTCGCCCTCGACGACGTCTCGCTCGAGATCCCACAGGACTCGCTGACCGCGGTGCTCGGGCCGAGCGGGTCGGGCAAGTCCACCCTGCTTCGCATCGTCGCGGGCCTCGAGCGTCCCGACTCCGGCGAGGTGCTCCTCTCCGGCGCGGATGCGACCGGGCTCGCGCCGCAACGGCGCGACGTCGGCTTCGTCTTCCAGCACTACGCCGCGTTCAAGCACATGACCGTGCGAGACAACGTCGCTTTCGCCCTCAGGATCCGCAAGCGCCCGAAGCAGGAGATTCGCGACCGCGTCGACGAGCTGCTCGAGCTCGTGCAGCTCCAGGGCTTCGCGGACCGGTATCCATCCCGCCTCTCGGGCGGCCAGCGGCAGCGGATGGTGCTCGCGCGGGCCCTGGCCGCGAAGCCGCGAGTACTCCTGCTCGACGAGCCGTTCGGCGCGCTCGACGCCCGCGTGCGGGCCGAGCTGCGCGACTGGCTGCGCCGGCTGCACGAGGAGGTTCACGTGACGACGGTCTTCGTCACCCACGACCAGGAGGAGGCGATGGAGGTCGCCGACCGCGTCGCCGTCCTCGACCACGGCCGGCTCGAGCAGGTCGGCGCGCCGGCCGACCTCTACGACACGCCTGCGTCGGAGTTCGTCCTGCGCTTCGTCGGCGACGCGGTCCGGCTCGGCTCGCGCCTCGTCCGCCCGCACGAGGTCGTGCTGCGGCGCTGGCCGAGCGACGGCGCCGTGGAGGTCGAGATCGAACGGATCGCGGTGCTCGGCGCCGACGCGCGCGTCGACCTCGCGGACGGCGGCGGCGAGCGCCTCACGGCCCGCCTCCGACGCGAGGAGCTCGACGATCTGGAGCTCGCGCGCGGCGAAATCGTCTGGGCCAGCGCGGACGGCTCAGCTCTCGACGCGGAAGCCGGGCACGCCCTCAGGTGACTCCACCGCAACGTCGACGCGCTCGACGTCGGCGCCCCGCGGCCCCTTGCGGCAGAGCTCCACGAGCGCCCCGACGTCCTCGGGCTCGCCCTCGAAGACCGCCTCCACCGTTCCGTCGGGACGGTTCCGCACCCAGCCCGCCACCCCGCGTGTCCGCGCCGCTCGCTCGAGGGCGAAGCGGAATCCGACACCCTGTACGAACCCGTAGACCGTGACATGACGGCGCTCCACCCGGGCATTCGAGCAGGCGTGAGGCGGCTCGGGCCGAAGTCAACGCGCGTGGCGAAGCGCGAACAGCCGGATGCGGCCGTCGAGGGCTTCCTCGCCCTTGCTTCCGCGCGGCTCGCTCCTCGCACGGTGGAGGCGTACCGGCGCGACCTCGCCCACCTGACGGCGTGGCTCGGCCGGCCGGCTGCCGAGGCGAGCGCCGACGACCTCGCCGGCTACGTCGCCCAGCTCCGCGCCGACGGCCTCGCGGCGACGACGATCGCGCGCCGGCTCGCCGCGGCGCGTTCCTTCTTCCGCCACCAGGTGCTGCTCGGCGCGCGGGCCGACAACCCCGCGGCGAGCGTGGAGCTGCCGAAACGGCGGCGGACCCTCCCGCGCACGCTCTCTCCCGCCGAGGTCGAGCGCATCCTCGATGCAGCCGCAGGAACGACTCCCAGACACCTCCGCGACCGCGCCCTCGGCGAGCTCCTCTACGGCGCCGGGCTGCGCGTGAGCGAGGCGGTCGCGCTGGACCGGCAGTCGGTCGATCTCGAGAACCGGCTCGTCCGCTGTCTCGGCAAAGGGAGCAAGGAGCGGGTCGTGCCGATCGGCCGCGAGGCCGCCGGCGCGGTCCGCCGCTATCTGTCGCGGGGCCGGCCCTACCTCGACCGGCGCCACCGGCAGGAGCTGTTCCTCAACGCGCACGGCGGCCCGCTGACGCGCGCGGGCGTATTCCTCATCCTCCGCCGCCTGGCGGAGAAGGCAGGCCTCGAGCGCGAGCGGATCCATCCGCACCTCCTACGCCATTCGTTCGCGACGCACCTGCTCGAGGGAGGTGCCGACCTGCGTGCGGTGCAGGAGATGCTGGGCCATGCCGATCTCGCGACGACGGAGCTCTACACCCACGTATCCGATCGCAGGCGGCGCGAGTTGTATTTCCAGGCGCACCCGCATGCGCGCCGCAAGAAGTCAGCAACCGGGAAGTAGCAATGCACCTCGCTCCGCATATCGCATTCGCCGCGGTCACGACCCTGGGGGCCGCCTGGCTCATGATCGTGGCCGGCCTTCAGAAGAGCGCACTCGAGCGGCGTCGCAAGCGTCGGGTCTGCCCGTCCTGCGGCCGCCAGATCCACGCTCGCGTCTGCAGCTCGTGCGCCGGCTAAGGCGCTAGCGCTTCTCCTGAGCCTTCCGCTTCAGGCCCTGCACGACGGTTCCGGCTGCCCGCCGCAGCTCGCCGTCGGCGCGGTCGTCCGCCGCGAGCCCTTCGAGGAGGACGACCGTGTCGCGCTGCGCCGATCCGTTCTTCAGCACCAGGGTCGCGAGCCGGCGCACCGCGGAGTTCTCGGCTTCGTCCGAGAGCAGCTTGTGCAGAAGCGGCCGCACCGAGTTGACAGTGCTCGGATGGTCGCGCGAGAGGAGCTCGAGGGAGAGCAGCGCCGAGCCGCGCGCCGCGGGGCTTCCGTCATCGAGGCCGCGCCGCAACAGCTCCTCCTTCGCCCGCCAGCGGAACATGCCGATCGCGCGAAAGGCAAGCGCCCGCTCGCGGAAGTCGGAGCTGCGGGCAGCAGCCTCGAGCTCCTCGTCCCACTGGGCCCGGAGCTGCGAGAGCTCGCGCTCGGAACCCGCCTGAGCCAGTGCGTCGGCCTCGGCCGCGGCTTCCTGCAACGACATTCGCGGGACCTTAAATAGAGTGGGCGCCGTGGCGCACAGGGTCGTCCTCATCCCCGGCGACGGCACCGGGCCCGAGCTGACCGAGGCGACGCGGCGCGTCCTCGAGGCCACGGGCGTCGAGCTCGACTGGGACGTCCGCGAGGCGGGAGCGGACGTGATGGAGCGCCACGGCGGCAACCCGCTGCCTCCCGACGTGCTCGACGCGATTCGCGACACCGGAGTCGCGCTCAAGGGGCCGATCACGACACCCGTCGGCGGCGGCTTCCGCTCGGTCAACGTCGCGCTGCGCAAGGAGCTCGACATGTACGCGCAGGTGCGGCCGTGCAAGAGCTATCCCGGCGTGCGCAGCCGCTTCGACGACGTGGACCTGATCATCGTGCGCGAGAACACCGAAGATCTCTATGCCGGCATCGAGTACGAGCAGGGGACGACGGAGGCCTCCGAGCTGATCCAGTGGATCGAGGAACGCGGCGGCCGGCTCCGCCACCCGGACGCAGGCATCTCCATCAAGCCGATCTCGGTCACCGGCACGCGCCGCATCTTCGAGTTCGCGTTCGACTACGCGCGCCGCAACGGCCGCCGCAAGGTGACGGCCGTCCACAAGGCGAACATCATGAAGTTCACCGACGGGCTCTGGCTCCAGGTGGCCCGTGAGGTCGCCGCCGAGAACGTCGACATCGAGTTCGACGACCGGATCGTGGACAACATGTGCATGCAGCTCGTGCAGCGGCCGGAGGAGTACGACGTGCTCGTTCTGCCGAACCTCTACGGCGACGTCCTCTCCGACCTCGCCGCCGGGATGATCGGCGGGCTCGGCGTCGCCCCCGGCGCGAACTACGGGGAGACGGTCGCGGTCTTCGAGCCGACGCACGGCTCGGCGCCGAAGTACGCGGGGCAGAACAAGGTCAACCCCATTGCGCAGATGCTGTCGGGCGTCCTCATGCTCCGCCACCTCGACGAGCGCGGCGCCGCCGACCGCCTCGAGCAGGCAATCGCAGCCGTCATCGCCGAGGGCGAGAACGTCACCTACGACATGAAGCCGAACCGCGACGACCCCACGGCCGTAGGAACGAGCGAGGTCGCGGACGCGGTCATCGAGAAGCTGGAGGTTGAGATCCCGGCATGAGAAGGAAGATCACCATCGTCGGCGCAGGCGCCACGGGCGCGACCGCAGCGCACGTCCTCGCGGCGCGCGACTACGCGGACATCGTCCTCACGGACATCAAGGAAGGCCTGCCGCAGGGGAAAGCGCTCGACCTCAACCAGATGGGCCCCATCCTCGGCTTCGAGCCGCAGATCAGCGGCACGAACGATTACGAGGAGACCGCGGGCTCGGACGTCGTCGTGATCACCGCCGGCCTGCCGCGTTCGCCCGGGATGTCGCGCGACGACCTCGTGACGACGAACGAGAAGATCGTCGGCTCGGTGACCGAGCAGATCGTCGCTCAGAGCCCCGACTGCGCGATCGTCGTGCTCTCGAACCCGCTCGACGCGATGTGCCATGTCGCGAAGAGCGTCTCGGGCTTCCCGAAGGAGCGCGTCTTCGGCCAGGCCGGGATCCTCGACACGGCCCGCTTCCGCACCTTCATCGCCTGGGAGACCGGCGCGTCGGTCCGCGACGTGCAGGCGCTCGTCCTCGGCGGCCACGGCGACCAGATGGTTCCCGTCGTCTCGGCGGCGACGGTCGGCGGCGTCCCGCTGGGCAAGCTGGTCTCCGAGGAGCGGATCCAGCAGATGGTCGAACGCACTGCCAAGGGCGGCGGCGAGATCGTGCAGCTGCTCGGCACCTCCGCGTGGTACGCACCGGGAGCCGCGATCGCCGAGATGGTCGACGCAATCCTCCTCGACCAGAAGCGTGTCCTCCCCTGCACCGCCCTACTCGAAGGCGAGTACGGGATCGACGGTCTCTATATCGGCGTGCCGGTGAAGCTCGGCGCGGGCGGGATCGAGGAGATCGTCGAGCTCGATCTCTCCGACGACGAGCGCGAGGCGCTCGAGCGTAGCGCCGACGCGGTGCGCGACGTCGTCGGCGTCCTCTCCAGCTGAGTTGAGTGCTCGAGACCATCGAGAACCGGTTCCCCGAGCGCGACTATCTGGTCGAGCTCGGCGCGCCTGAGTTCACCTCGATTTGCCCGCTGACCGAGGCGCCCGACTTCGGCGAGCTCACGATCCGCTACGTCCCCGACGGGAAGCTCTACGAGCTCAAGTCGCTGCGCGACTACCTGACCTCGTTTCGCGAGCGCAAGATCTTCCAGGAGGAGGTCGTCAACGAGGTGCTCGAGCGGCTGGTCGCCGACGGGGCGCCGCGCTTCGTCGAGGTCGAGGGCGAGTTCGCGGCACGCGGCGGCATGACGACGCGCGTGGTCGCTTCGAGCGGGGAGCTGCCGCAATCGTGGATCTCGGCCTGAGCGGACGTACGGCGCTCGTCTGCGGCGCCTCGTCGGGCCTCGGCCTCGCGAGCGCCGAGGCATTGGCCGAGGAAGGAGCGAACGTCGTCCTCTTCGCCCGGCGTGGAGACCAGCTCGACGAGCACGCGTCCCGGCTCGGCGGAGTCGCGGTGGCGGGAGACGTGAAGGAAGACGACGACCTCGAGCGCGCCGTCTCGACGGCGGTCGAGCGCTTCGGCGGCCTCGACGTCCTCGTCTGGAACAGCGGCGGTCCACCGCCCGGCACGGCCCGTGACGCCGACGAGGCTTCGCTCGAGTCGGCTTACCGGCTCCTCCTCCGGCCGGCCGTGACGCTCGTGCGCCTCTGCCTCGAGCACCTCGAGCGCAGCCCGGCCGGCCGCATCGTCGCGATCACGTCCCTCGCCGCGCAGGAGCCGACCACGCACCTCGCGCTCTCGAATACCTTCCGGCCCGCGCTGACGGGCTGGCTCAAGACCCTCAGCCGCGAGGTCGGCCCGAAGGGCATCACCGTCAACTGCGTCGCGCCAGGCCGCATCGCGACGGCCCGACTCGACGAGCTCTATCCGGAAGGCCCCAGCGAGGATCAGCTCGAGGAGATCGGCTTGCGCCGTTGGGGGACTCCGCGAGAATTCGGTGACGTGGTGTGCTTCCTCGCCTCCGAGCGCGCCCGCTATGTGACGGGCCAGACCCTCGTGGTCGACGGCGGCCTGAAGAGGTTCCTGTTTTGAGGCGCCACATCACACCCTTGCGCGTCGCAGGCACCGTTGTCGTCGCGCTCGCCGTCACCGTCCTGATCCTCGTCAACATCCCCTCCGGCGACTACCTGCTTCTTCCCGACGTCGCGCATCCCGTCGCGCCGTTAGTGAAGGTCCAGGGCGGGCAGCGGGGGACGGGGCCGGGCGGCATCTACTTCGTGGACGTGATCGAGCGCCGTGCGAGCGAGTTCGAGCAGCTCTTCCCGTGGATCCATTCCGATGCGACCCTGGTCCCCGCGAAGCTCGTCGTCCCGCCGGGGACGAGCAGCGCGGCGGCCGAGGCGGCCGATCTCCGGGAGATGCAGATCTCACAACGCGTCGCGGCGGCGGTCGCGCTGCGCCGTCTCGGCTATCACGTCGTCGTCAGGCCGAACGGCGTGATCGTGAACGGCGTCGAGCTCGGGACGGCCGCCTACCGTCACCTGCAGCCCGCCGACGTGATCATCGGCATCGACGGCAAGCCCACGCCGACCATCGCGAGCCTGCGCCGCATCCTCGCCCCGGTGAAGCCGGGCGACACGGTCCGGGTACGGCTCCAGCGCGGTAGCAAGGTGATCACCGAGTCGCTGCGCACCGTGAACAACCCGCAGCAGCCCGGTCATGCGCTGATCGGTTTCGAGCCGGCGCAGGCCGCCCAGATCAAGCTGCCCCTCCGGGTCTCGATCGACGCGCAGGGGATCGGCGGCCCGTCGGCCGGCCTCGCCTTCGCGCTCGAGGTGATGCAGCAGCTCGGCCGAAACGTCGACCGTGGCCTTCGCGTCGCGGCGACCGGGGAGATGGAGCTCGACGGAACCGTCGCGCCGATCGGCGGCGTCAAGCAGAAGATCTTCGACGCCCGCGAGGCGAAGGTCGACGTCTTCCTCGTGCCGGCGGGCGACAACGCGCGTGTGGCGCGGCGCTACGCAGGTCACGTCCGCGTCATCCCCGTCCGCACGTTCGGGCAGGCGTTGCACGCTCTGGCAACGCTGCCCAAGGAGGGGTAGAAGCCGCCGCTTTGCGGGCCCGCCGAAACTGGCGGAAATTCGTCAGTTTTCGTCCGCGACAACGCTTGCCACGGCGCTTTCTACCCCTATCATCGCACCTCGAGAGCGGCCCGTCCTTCCCAGAGCAAAGCTAACTATGAGCAAACGAGCTAAGCCAACGTGCGCAGATTGCTATTTCCGGAGAGCGGGCCTCTGCGCCCTTCCCGGCGAGACGATCTGCCCGACGTTCCGCGTCCAGTCGGTCGGCCGGCTCGTCCCGCCGCCCCAGCCCCGCCTCGTTCCCAGGGCTCTCGCGGTCCACGCCGCGGCCTAGCTGACTCATAGGATTCGGTCGTGCGCCGTTTGCGCCGCCCCCGGATCGACACCGGCGAGGTCGCCGACCGCTGGCAGCCTCGCCTCTATGCGAGGCTGATCGTCCTCGGCCTCCTCGTCGCGTACGCAATCGCCTTCATCCTCGAGAACCGGACGCAGGTGCACATCCACTTCGTGCTCGCGACGGCTCGCGTCTCGCTGGTCTGGGTGATCCTGCTCGCGCTCGGGGTGGGGCTGCTCGGCGGGATCCTGCTCGCGCAGCTAGAGCGCCGCCGGCGCCGCCGCGCGCACCAGACCGCCGAGCACTGAGACACCCTCGGCGATCTCGTCCGGCGAGACGAAGCTGAAGGCGAGCCGCAGGGCGTGCTCGCCGCCACGGCCGCCTTGCCTTTGCCGGGCGTCGGCGGCGCCGCCGACGACGCTTCCAGCAGCCGGGAAGAAGTCGCTGCCCTTGACGAAGGTCACGCCTGCCTCCTCGGCCTCCGCGAGCAGCTCGCCGCTGGGGGCGGCGGAGGGGAGCTCGACCCAGACGAAGTAGCCGCCTTCCGGCCGTGTCCAGCTCGCGTCCTCGGGGAGCTCGCGCGCGAGAGCCTCGAGCATCGCGTCGCGCCGCTCGCGGAGCAGGCCGTTCACCCGCTCGAGGTTCGGGTCGAAGCTGTCGCGCCGCAGGAACTCGAGCACGGTCGCCTGCGAGAGGTACGGCGGCGAGATGTAGGTCGACACCGCGAGAGCCTCGATCTCCCCGGCGAGCTCTGCGGGCAGGACGAACCAGCCGACGCGCACGCCGGGGGCCACGGTCTTCGAGAAGGACGAGCAATACGCGATGTGCTCGCCTTCCCCGAGCTCGAACACGCTCGGCACCGGCTCGCCGTCGTAGCGGACGAGGCCGTACGGGTCGTCCTCGAGCACGAGCAGCTGCCGCTCGCGGGCGAGCTCGGCCAACCGTCGCCGCCGCTCGAGCGAGAGCGTGCGCCCACTGGGGTTCTGGAACGTGGGGATCGTGTAGAGGAAGGCGAACTCACCCTCCGGCAGCTCGTCCGGGATCAGTCCCTCGTCGTCCATCGGCACGGTGACGATCTCAGCGCCGAGGCGAGTGAGGATCTTGAGCGGACGGTCGTAGGTCGGCGCCTCCACGAGAACCCGCGTGCCCGGGCGCACGAGCTGCTCGGCGAGGAAGACGAACCCCTGCAGCGAGCCGCTGGTGATCACCACGCGCGACGGCTCGACGCCGTGCCGCTCGGCGAGCAGCTCGCGCAGCGGGCCGTAGCCGCCGCCGGGCCCGTAGCTGAGGATCGTCCGGCCGTCGCGCTCCAGCGCGGCGCGCGCACAGTCGGCCAGCTCCTCGACGGCGAGACACTCCGGCGCCGGCACACCGCGGGCGAACGAGATCACCGGCGGAGCGTAGCGACGAGGTCGGCGCCCACCTACTTCATGCGCTCGGCCACCATCTGCGCCACCTCGGTCGGCGTGGTGCCGACCGCGATGCCGCGGGCCTCGAGCGCCTCCTTTTTACCCTGCGCCGTTCCGGAGGAGCCGGAGATGATCGCGCCTGCGTGGCCCATCGTCTTGCCGGGCGGGGCCGAGAAGCCCGCGATGTAGGCGAGCACCGGCGTCGTCACGTGCTCGGCAACGTAGGCGGCGGCTTTCTCCTCCTCGTCGCCCCCGATCTCCCCGACGAGCACGATCAGCTCGGTCTGCTCGTCGGCCTCGAACTTCTCGATCACGTCGACGAAGGAGGAGCCGACGACCGGGTCGCCGCCGATGCCGACGATCGTCGAGTTGCCGAGGCCGAGCTGCGTCAGCTCGTGGCCGATCTGGTAGGTGAGCGTGCCCGAGCGCGAGACGAGGCCGACGCTGCCCTCGCTGAAGATCTCGGCCGGGATGATCCCGGCGTTCGCCTTGCCGGGCGAGAGGACGCCCGGGCAATTGGGGCCGATCATCGTCGTTCCCCTGCCGCGGAAATACGTGTACGCCCGCAGCATGTCGTGCGCCGGGATGTGCTCGGTGATGCAGATCACCGTGCCGATGCCTGCGTCCACGGCCTCGTAGATCGCGTCGACTGCGAAGCGCGCCGGGACGAAGATGAGCGACGTGTTCGCGCCGGCCTCGTCGACCGCCTCGGCGACCGTGTCGAAGACCGGAACGCCCTCGACGTCCTGGCCGCCCTTGCCGGGCGTGACGCCGGCGACGAGGTTCGTGCCGTATGCGCGGTTGCGGAGACCGTGGAAGCGGCCCTCCGAGCCGGTCAGGCCCGCGACGACGAGACGCGTGTCGTTGTCGAGGATGATCGCCACTAGGCCGCCTTCGCTCCCTCGAGCGCAGTGCCCTTGAGGACGACGGTCGGCAGCTCGAGCCTGCCGTCGCGCACGCGGCTGTCGAGCAGCTCCCGCACGCGCGGGCGGACGTCGTCGGGCGTCCCCGTGCGATCGAGCCACTGCTCGAAATCCGTGTCGCGCACCATGAACGCCTCGTCGGCGACCCGCAGCCCGGCCAGCTCGAAGAAGCTGTGCCACTCGGCGACCCCGTAGTTGCGGACGTGGCTCGGATCGCGCAGCCGGTCGGCCTGCTCGGCGGACTCGCTCGTGAACGTGTTGTCGCAGATCACCACACGGTCTCGCGCAACGCGCGCCATCTCCTTCACCGCCGCGAGGACGTCGGGGAAGTGATGCGCCGCGATGCGGCACGCCACGGCGTCGAAGCTCGCGTCCGCGAATGGGAGGTGATCGGCAGGCGCGATGACGTCGGGCTGCATACCGGGCGCCGTGTCGACCGTTACGACGCTCGCTCCGGCCTCGCGGAGCCGCCGCGCGACGTGTCCGCCTCCGGTCGCGACGTCCAGTACGTCCACGCCCGACCCCGGCTCGCACCAGGCGACGACTAGATCGAGGTCGTCTCCGGCGGCATGCGTCTCGCTCTCGCGGTACGCCTGCGCGCGCTCGCTCCAGGTGTCGGTCACGCGGCTGCCGCCAGCTCCACGGCCCGCCGCGCCCCGTCGAGCATCGTCGCCTCGGCATGGATGTTCTCGCGGCCCGCGTCGGCGAGGATCTGCCGCCCTTCCTCCGCGTTCGTCCCGTCGAGACGGACGACGATCGGGTACCGGGACATGTCGAGTTGCTCGAGCGCCGCCAGAATCCCCCGCGCAACCTCGTCGCAGCGGGTGATGCCGCCGAAGATGTTGAAGAAGATCGAGCGGACCTGCTCGTCGCGGGTGATCACCTCGAGCGCATCGACTACGCCTTCGGCGCTCCCTCCCCCGCCGAGGTCGCAGAAGTTCGCGGGGCGGCCGCCCGCCTGCGCCACGACGTCGACCGTGGACATCCCGAGGCCGGCGCCATTGGCGAGCACGCCGACGCTGCCGTCGAGCTTCACGTAGGTCACGCCCTTCTCGCGCGCGAACGTCTCGATCGGGTCGGCGGCGGTGGGGTCGCGCCACTCCGCGACGTCGGGATGGCGGAAGAGCCCGCTGTCGTCCACGGTGAACTTCGAGTCGAGCGCCTTCACCTCGCCCTCGGGCGTGACGATGAGCGGGTTGATCTCGCAGAGCATCGCGTCGAACTCGACGAAGGCCCGGTAGAGCTTCTCCACGATCGCCGCAATCTGCTTCTGCTCGGAGGGATCCTCGACGCCGCCGCCGTAGACGAGCCGCCGGGCGACCCACGGCTGGAAGCCCTCGAGCGGGTCGACGTGCAGGCGTACGAGCGCCTCCGGGCTCTCCTCGGCGACCTGCTCGATCTCGACCCCTCCCTGCGTCGTGAACATGAAGAGCGGCTGCTTTGCGCCGCGGTCGAAGGTGACGGAGAGGTAGTACTCGCGCTCGATGTCCGACGCCTTCTCGATCCAGAGGGTGCGGACGACGTAGCCGCGGATGTCGAGCCCGAGCACCTGACGTGCCTTCTCCTCCGCCTCCGCCGGATCCGCCGCCAGCTGGATGCCGCCGGCCTTGCCGCGGCCGCCGGTCAGGACCTGCGCCTTGACGACGACGGGACCACCGAGCTCCTCCGCCGCCGCGCGCGCCTCCTCGGGAGAAGTCGCGAGACGGCCTTCAGAGACCGGGATCCCCACCCGCCGGAAGAGATCCTTGCCCTGGTGCTCGTAGAGGTCCACCGGCGCCGGACACTAACGACGCGACGCCGGTGGACCGCGCAGTTCGGGCCTGCGCGTTACCTCTAGGGGCCGCAGCCGTAGACGGGGTCGCAGCCGGTCGTGCTCGTGGTGGTGCCGTTCGTCCCGCCGCCGACCGGAGGCGACTTCTTGTTCGCGCTTCCGGACGCCGAGACCGCGAACCACTTGCCGCCGAAGAAGTTCTGGCCCTGGCCGCTGACCTGCCCGGCACCCTTGTCGAGCTTGAAGAGGTAGAGCGGGTGGCCCTTGTAGGTCACCTGGGTCTGTCCGTTCTTCCGCTTCGTGGTGCCCAGCAGCGCGGGCTTGACGCCGGAGCCTGCGCGCAGCGCGCCCTTCTTCATCAGCGGCGGCCAGAACGTGGCGCACTTGCCGTAGCAGGCGCTGCGCCCGTGCTTGTCCGCCATGAAGAGGTAGAGCGTGCGGCCCGAGCTCGTCGCGAGCACGTTGCCGAGCTTCGTCTTGTGAAGCGTGACGCGTCCGGCGCTCGCGTTGCTCGCGGCGGACGAGGCGGAGCCCTGATGGGTGACGGCTGCGGCCGCGGCTACGCCGGCGGCGGCGAGGGCGATCGCGAACGCAGCGGCTAGGACTGTCCTTTTCAACTTTCTCTCCTCCTACTGGGTTGCCGGTGTCTACGCGCACCGGCGGACCGCGGATTGGGCGGATCTACTCGGCCTGGATCAGGCAGACGACCTGGCCGGTCGTGACCGGCTGCCCGGGCTCGACGGAGAGGTCGCGGACGGTGCCGGCGCGGTGAGCGTGAACCTCGTTCTCCATCTTCATCGCCTCGACGATGCAGATCACCTGACCCGGCTCCACCTCGTCGCCGTCCGCCACTGGCACGGCGAGAACCGTCCCCTGCATCGGCGAGACGACCGCCTCCCCGCCGACTGCGCCCGCCCCGCCTTGGCGCACGCGCTCGCGTCGGCGCCGCGCGAGCGCCCGCCACTCGGGCTCGGGCTCCGAGAGGCGCACCTCGAACCGGCGGCCGTCCACCTCGACGGTCCGAACGCGTTCCGTCGTCCGCACCGAACCTGTTGCTCCTTGTAACAGACTGTTACTTGGAGCAGCGACGGGCACCGCGCCGTCCAGCTCGGCGGCGCGCGCGGCGAGCCCCTCGGACTCGACGACACCGTGGCATGTCTCCCCCGCGACGAAGCAGGGATGCGAGAGGAGCGCCTTGTGGAAGCCGATCAGCGTCGTCGGCCCCTCGATCCAGAACTCGTCCAGCGCGCGCAGCATCCGCCGCCGCGCGTGTTCGCGGTCGACGCCATGGACGATGAGCTTCGCCACCATCGGGTCGTAGGCGCCTGAGACCTCGTAGCCTGCGGCGACCCCGGAGTCGACCCGGACGCCCGGCCCCGCCGGCTCGCGATAGCCGGTCACCGGCGCGGGGGCCGGCAAGAAGCCTTGGGCTGCGTCCTCCGCATTGATCCGGCACTCGATCGCGTGGCCGCGCAGCTCGACGTCCTCCTGACGCACCGAGAGCGGCTCCCCCAGCGCCACGAGGATCTGCTCGCGCACGAGATCGAGCCCCGTCACCATCTCGGTGACGGTGTGCTCGACTTGGATGCGCGTGTTCATCTCCATGAAGAAGTAGTCCCCGTCGGAGGTGAGCAGGCCCTCGATCGTCCCGGCGGAGCGGTAGCCGCACGCGCGGGCCGCCTCGACGCCGATCGCGCCGATCCGCCGACGCAGCTCCTCGTCGACCGCCGGCGAGGGCGTCTCCTCGATCAGCTTCTGGTGGCGGCGCTGGATGGTGCAGTCCCGCTCGCCCAGGTGGATGACGTTGCCATGCGAATCGGCGAGCACCTGCACCTCGACGTGTCGCGGATCGACGATGAGCTTCTCGACGTAGACGTCAGGATTCGCGAAGTAGGACTGCCCTTGCCGCCGGGCTCGCTCGAACGCCTGCTCCGCCTGCGCGGGGTCATGGACCTCCTCCATGCCCTTGCCGCCGCCGCCCGCCGCCGCCTTGATCAGGAGCGGATAGCCGAACTCCTCGCCGAGCGCGAGTAGCTCCTCGATCGAGCCGACGGGATCGGTCGTGCCGGGGATGATCGGGACGCCCGCCTCCTGCATCGCGGTGCGGGCGGCCGTCTTCGACCCCATCAGCTCGATCGCGGCGGCCGGCGGGCCGATCCACACGATCCCGGCCTCCTCCACCGCTCGCGCGAACGCGGCGTTCTCGGCAAGGAAGCCGTAGCCGGGGTGCACGGCCTGCGCGCCGGCACGCTCGGCCGCGTCGAGGATGCGGTCGATCGCGAGGTAGCTCTCGGCCGCCGGCGTCGGCCCGAGCAGGAACGCCTCGTCCGCGTAGGCGACATGGAGCGCGCCGCGATCGCCTTCGGAGTAGACCCCCACCGTGCCGATGCCGAGCTCGCGAAGCGTGCGGAAGACGCGGATCGCGATCTCCCCTCGGTTGGCGACGAGAACCTTGTCGAACATGAGCGGGCCGTATTCTCTCCATGCCGTGACCGCCGCCGACCAGCTCACCGTCGCGCGCGCCGCCTCGGTCCCGCTCGTGGTGGTGCTCTACGCCTGGAGCTTCTCGGGTCACGACTACTGGGCGACGGCGGTCTTCTGCGTCGCGATGACGACCGACTGGCTCGACGGGAAGCTCGCCCGCCGGCACGGCCACGCGACCTCCGTGGGCTCGCTCCTCGACCCGATCGCCGACAAGGTGCTCGTTCTCGCCGCTCTGGTGATGCTGATCGCGCAGGGCGTCATCCCGGCCTGGATGGTCGCGGCGATCGTCGTGCGGGAGGTCTTGATCACGGGCCTGCGGCAGGCGGCGATCGAACGCGGCGTCGTTCTCGCGGCGCGAGACCTCGGCAAGCTGAAGACGTGGGCTCAGGCGGTTGCCGCCGCGGTCGCCGGGTTCGCGGCCGCCGGCGCCTGGACGCATCGCGTCGCGTGGTGGACGCTGCTCGTGGCGGTGGTGCTCACCTGGCTGTCGGGCCTCGACTACGCACGCAGCGCGCCGCGGCTCCTCGGCAGAGACGCCCAGCCGGACTAACGGTCAGGCGGGGATGCCGCGGTCTTCGCACCATTCGTCGAAGCGGGCCCACGCGCGCAGGTACTCGCGGATCGCGTAGAAGCCCTCCTCGACCTCGGCCCGGACTGCCCAATGGCAGTGGCCGCAGTAGCCCTGATCGTCGACGGCGGGAGCTTCGTTACAGCGGATGCATTCCTCCCACATGGGATGGGAACGCTCCGCGACTCCGTACGGTTACGGCTCGTCTTCCTCTCGGGACGGGAGAGCAGCCGCGGCCCAGGCCGAGACCGCCGGCTGCTCGCGATCCTCGGCGGCGATCGCCTCGACAATCGCCTGCAGCTCGGCCTCGTCGGGGTCAGGGGTGATCCGAATCGACATCCGAAAGAGGGTAATGCCCTCGCGGATCCCGGTCGATGACCGCTTCGTGGGCCAGCGTCTCGTCACGCTCGCGGCCGCTTGCACTGTCGCTGCCGTCTCGGCCGCTTCTGCGGCCGGGTCGTCCCGCGACCTCCCGAACTGGGCGGCGCCGCAGATCGCCACGGTCGTGGCGCACAAGCTGATGGACGCGAAGAGCGTGCGCAAGTTCAGGCCCAACGCCGCCCTCACCCACCAGACTCTGGCGAGCCTCGCGTCCGATCTGAAGCAGGAGCTCGCGACGTCGGCGCCTCCTCCGTCCGATCCCGGCCCAGGCTCGACCGGCACGACACCCGGCACCACGACGACCGGCGGGACGACGACCACGCCGGCCGTCTCGAACCCGACCCAGCCCGAGACGATGGCGCAGCTCGACCGCAGCCTCGTGCAGGCCATCGGGCTCGGCAAGGCGGCGAAGGAGTTCGTCCAGGGAGCGCGCGCCGCGGGACTCACCGTGCCCGGCCGCTTCGGCAGCGAGGTCGTCGCGCGACTCCTCGGCCTGCGCCTCAACCACCCCGCCGCGCAGGACTTCCTCGAGCTGCGCCCTCAGGATCCCGCCACCCGCGCCGAGGCCGCGTACTCGGCCGCGCAGATCCTGGCCCTCGGCCCGCTCGCCGACAGCTGGCAGGTCGCCCAGGTGAAGAGCCTCGCCGCGGCCTTCACGCTCCCGCAGCTCAACGACTGGCAGCTCCAGATCCTGTCCGTCGCGTTCTCGAAGATCGGGATGCCCTACGTCTGGGGCGGGACGAGCGACGGCACCGAGGTCGACTTCGGCGTCACCGCGCGGGGCGGCTACGACTGCTCGGGCTTCGTCTGGCGCGTCTTCAAGCTCCAGAGCTATCCGAACGAGGGGACCCTTGCCTCGACGATCGAGGGACGGACGACGTATTCCATGAGCGTCGAGGTCCCGCGCTCGCAGCGGATCTCGTTCAAGGACCTCCAGCCGGCCGACGTGGTCTTCTTCGGCACGAAGGGCACTCACTCGAAGGGAGCCCAGATCTTCCACACCGGGATCTACGTCGGGAACGGGTGGTTCATCCAGTCATCCGACGAGGGTGTCGCGCTCGCCCAGCTCAGCGGCTGGTACAAGAGCCGGTTCGCCTGGGCCCGCCGGCCGTTGCGTGAAGCCGGCCTCGAACCCTAGAAAAGCCCCTTCCCGGGCTCAGTTACCCCATTCGAGTGAGGCCGCTACCCCCTTCGGGTGATTCCCGCTCGGCGCCGCCGCGCCCACAATTTCCCGGTCTGGCGTCCCTACGACGTTCTCCCCTGGAGGCACAATGCTCGAATGGAAGTTTCGCCTCGTGATTCTCCTGGCCTTTGCCGGCATGGTCGCCGCGGCCTTCGGGAATCTCGGCTGGCACCCGCTGAACCTCGGCTGGTAAGCGCAAGCACACCTCGTAGGGGAGGGATCGGTGGCGGGTGAAGAGCAGCAGGCTCTCGCCGGCACGGCGGTGAGCCCCCCGGCCGCGATTCCTGCCAAGGTGCTGGCAATCGTGGCGCCCGTGATCGTGGCGGGTGCCGCCGCTCTCGCGGTCGCGCTCTATCGCTACGCCGGGATGCACCCTTCGGCGGCCGACCTGGGAGAGCTCGCAGGCCTGTTCGCGAGCATGGTCGTCGCCGAGCGCTTCCCCGTGCCGCTGGACGGAGTCAGCGCCGGGGGCATGACGCTCGGATTCGTCTTCTCGGTCTCGGCGATCATCCTGCTCGGCTGGCCCGCAGGCGTGATCATCGCCGCGGGCGCGCCGACACTCACGCATCTCGCCCAGCGACGGCCTCCGCTCCGCGCCGGTTACAACGGCGCGATGTTCGCCCTCTCGGCGCTCGTGGCCGGGCTCGTGGTCGAGCACGTCCACGGGAACTCGGTCCCGATGCTCGTCGCGCGGGTCGTGCTCTGCGGCGTCCTCTACTACTGGGTCGTCAATCTCGTGCTGATCAGCGCGGTTCTCTCGGCCGACACCGGCCGCTCGTTCTCGGCGATCGGGCGCGAGAACATCACACAGACTGCGGCGCCCTTCGCGTTCATGGTCTCCGCGGCCCTGACGCTCATCGTCCTCTGGCAGCGCGAGCCGGCGCTCTCGGCCGCGCTCGTCGGCCCGCTCCTGGCGATCGCCCTCTACCAGCGATCGACGCACAAGGCGATGCGCGCCATGCGCCTCGCCCTGACCGATCCGCTGACCGGCCTCGGCAACCATCGCAGCTTCCACGAGCGGCTTCAGCGGGAGCTCGTCGTGGCGGAGGAGAAGAGCTCGTCGCTTGCGCTCTGCCTCGTCGACTTCGACGACCTGAAGAGCGTCAACGACCGGTTCGGGCATCCCGTCGGCGACCTCGTACTCGGCCACGTGGCCTCACGTCTGCGGCAAGGCGGGGAGGCGTTCCGGCTCGGCGGCGACGAGTTCGCCGTGCTCCTTCCGCGGCAGGACGAGCGGCAGGCCACGGCCGTGGCGCGGTCGATCGTCGAGCGCGTCGCCGCACTCGACGTGGAGGGAGTCGGCCCGGTGACCGTGAGCGCAGGAGTGGCGATGTACCCGACACACGGGACCGGGCGCGACGAGCTGATCCGGCTCGCCGACAGCGCCCTCTACTGGGCCAAGAAGGACGGCAAGAACCGGGTGCGGGCCTACGCAGCGGAGTCGATCCTCCGCGCGAACCTCGAACAGCTCGCCGACACCCCGGACCGCGCGGCGCAATACCGCGCGGCGGAGAGCCTGGCCAAGGCCGTCGACGAGCGTGATGCCTACACCGGCAGCCACTCGCAGCGCGTGGGCGAGTACGCGGCGCGCATCGCACGCCGTCTCGGCGCCGACGACGCCGTGGTCGAGCTGACGCGGCTCGCGGGCAATCTCCACGACCTCGGCAAGCTCGCGATCCCGGAAGAAGTGCTGCGCAATCCCGACTCCCTCAACGAGGCCGAGCGGATCATGCTCGAGCGGCATCCGCAGATCGGCTTCCGGATGCTCGAGAGCCTCGGCGTCGAGCCGGTGGCCGAGTGGGTGCTCCATCACCACGAGCGGTGGGACGGCGCCGGCTATCCGAACCGTCTCGCCGGCGAAGAGATCCCGCTCGGAGCGCGAATCATCTTCGTCGCCGACGCCTACGACGCGATGACGTCGGACCGCGCGTACAGGTCGGCGATCCCGCAGCAAGCCGCCCTCGCCGAGCTCGAGCGTTGCGCCGGCACGCAGTTCGATCCCGCGGTGGTCAAGGCACTGGCGGAGGAGTTGAGCCTCCCGATCGAGGCCGGCGCCGCGCTGGCCTCGTGAAGCACCTGGCTCTGGCCGTTACCGACCAGGAGCGCTCGCGCCACTTCTACGAGACGTACTTCGGCTTCGACGCAAAGCCCTCGCGGTGCTACGACGGCGGAGTCCTGATGCTCTACAACGCCGACGGATTCTCGCTCGCTCTCGGAACTACCGAGGAGCCCATCTCCCTGCCGACGTTCCTCCACTTCGGAATCGGTCTGCCGAGCCCCGAGGCGGTGCGAGCCTTTCGCAGCCGCCTGGAGGCCGACGGAGTTCAGATCGTCGAGGAGTGGGACGAGCCCGAGTACGTCAGCGTCAAATGCCAGGACCCAGACGGCTACGTGGTCGAGGCCGCCTGGGAGCCGCGCCGGCAGTAGCCCGTTTCGGATTCGCCGCCTCCGCGCAGGACGTCGGCATGGCGAAGAAGCAACCGCGTGTGCCCGGGATGCACGAGGTGAAGCCGAACCGCGAGCAGCGGCGGCATCCGGAGGCGCCCGTCGCAGACGCACCGCTGGCTCGCGACGAGCGAGCGCCGGCGAACCTCGATGTCCCGGACCCGCGCACGAACACCAGCGGCCACAAGAAGAAGACGGCCGACAACTGGAACCAGTAGCTAGCTCGCGAGTGCCGAGCCCGGGCGAAGAGCGAAGCTCTTCGCCCGGGCCCTAGACGATCTCTTCGATCAGCTGGATGAGCTCGTCGCGCCGGTAGCCCTGCTGCCGTGCGAACCGAACGAGCTCGCGTGCCCGCGCGATCACGGCGCCTTTCTCCGGCGTTCCTGCGACCGTGATTCCACGACCGCGCCTGAACTCGAGTAGCCCCTCCTCGCGAAGCTGGCGCAGGGAACGGAGGACCGTGTTCGTGTTGACACCCAGCACGGCGGCGAGATCGCGCGCAGGCGGAAGCCGCTCGCCGGGCTTGGCCTCGCCGTCGGCAATCGCCCGCCGGATCTCTGCCGCCACCTGTTCGAAGAGCTCGGTCGGCTCCTGCCTGTCGATCTTGACTTTCAGCATTGTGCTGATCATACTAGCACTAGATGATCGCTCCGCCGAAGCCCTCATCGCACGACGACCTCGAGGCGCTGATCAAGGAGGCCCGCGCCCGGCAGTTGCGGCGCCGGCTGCTCGGGGCGGCCGGGATCGCAGTGGCGGCGGCGGTCGGTCTCAGCGTCTACGCCCTCTTCACCGGCCCGGCGGGCACGAGCGCGACGGCCGGCAGAGGAGGGCCACGAGCAGCGGCGACGTGCGGCAGCGCCGGAGGCTGGAGCCTCCGCGTCAGCTCGCTCTGGCCGGAGCCAACGGGCCAGCACACCGCGCCCATCCTCCTGAAGCGGCTCGGCCCGACCCCGTGCACGCTGACGGGCTATCCGAGGATCGCCCTCCTCGATGCACACAAGCACCCACTGGCCTTTCGGTACAGCCATCACGGCGACCTCGTCATCACCTCCCGGGCGCCCCGTGCAGTCCAGGTCGCCGCAGACGGGTCGGCGTTCTTCCTCTTCAACAAGTACCGGTGTGACATCCGCGCCTCGAGCGTGGCTCGCTGGCTGCGCGTCGCCCTCCCCGGGGTCCGCGGCCGGCTCAGTCTCCGCCTGCCGCGCTACCCGTTCCTCGACTACTGCCCGGCCGAAGCGCCGTCCCGGACGATCGCCGTCTCGCCGATCGTCGCGCGGCCCATCGAGGCCACGGCCCAGCCCGGTAGCTAGAGCGGGATGTTGCCGTGCTTGCGGCGCGGGCGCGGCTCCGCCTTCGTCAGCGACGTCCCGAGCGCGTCGATGAGCACGGGTCTCGTCCGGCGGGGCTCGATCACGTCGTCGACGTAGCCGCGCTCCGCGGCGGTGTACGGATTCGCGAAGCGCTCCTTGTAGTCGGCAATCAGCTCCGCGCGCTCGTCCTCCGGCCGGTCGCGGTAGATGATGTTGACCGCGCCGTCCGGCCCCATCACGGCCACCTCGGCCGTGGGCCAGGCGAAGTTGAAGTCCGCGCGGATGTGCTTCGAGCTCATGACGTCGTACGCGCCCCCGTACGCCTTCCGCGTGATCACCGTGAGCTTCGGCACCGTCGCCTCGCAGTAGGCGTACAGGAGCTTCGCACCGTGGCGGATGATCCCGCCCCACTCCTGCGCCGTTCCGGGCAGGAAACCGGGGACGTCGACGAACGTCACGAGCGGGACGTTGAAGGCGTCGCACGTACGGACGAAGCGCGCCGCCTTGTTCGACGCGTCGATGTCGAGGACGCCGGCCAGCGAGCGAGGCTGATTGCCCACCACGCCGACCGGATGGCCGCCGAGCCGGGCAAAGCCGCAGACGATGTTCTCCGCCCACCGCTCGCTCACCTCGAGGAACTCCCCGTCGTCGACGACGCGCCGGATCACGTCGTGCATGTCGTAGGGCTTGTTCGGATTGTCGGGGACGAGCGTGTCGAGCTCCCCGTCCTCGCGGTCGGCGGGATCCGTCGGCGCGCTCCACGCCGGCCGCTCGGCGTTCGACTGAGGTAGGAACGAGAGCAGGTAGCGAGCGTCCTCGAGGCAGCTTGCGTCGTCGGGGGAGGTGAACTGCGCGACCCCGGACTTCGACGCGTGCGTCGCCGCACCGCCGAGCTCCTCGAACGTCACCTCCTCGCCGGTCACCGTCTTCACGACGTCGGGGCCCGTGATAAACATGTACGAGGAACCCTCGACCATGAAGATGAAGTCGGTCATCGCGGGCGAGTAGACGGCGCCGCCCGCGCATGGCCCCATCACGAGCGAGATCTGCGGGATCACTCCCGATGCCTGCACGTTGCGCCAGAAGATCTCGGCGTAGCCCGCGAGCGAGACGACGCCCTCCTGGATCCGCGCGCCGCCGGAGTCGTTGATCCCGATCACGGGGCAGCCGTACTTGAGCGCCAGATCCATGACCTTGCAGATCTTCTCGGCGAACACCTCGCTCAACGAGCCGCCGAAGACGGTGAAGTCCTGGGAGAAGACGAAGACCTTGCGGCCGAAGATCGTGCCGTAGCCCGTCACGACCGCGTCGCCGTAGGGGCGGCGATCCATCATCCCGAAGTTCCACTCGCGGTGGCGGACGTAGCGGTCCAGCTCGACGAACGAGCCCGGGTCGCAGAGCTTTTCTGCGCGCTCGCGGGCCAGGAGCCGTCCCTCCTCGCGACGCCGGGCGACGGCCTTCTCGCTGCCCGCATGGAGCGCCTCGCCCCGCAGCTCGGCCAGCCACTCGAGCTTGCCCACGGTCGTTTCGTGTCTCTCGGCCACCCTCGCGGAGCCTAACGTTCGCGCTCGTGAGGCATCGCCTGCCCCCCGTGCTGCGCCTGCGCAGCTTTGCGCTGCTCTGGACGGCGCTGCTCACGAACAACTTTGCCGCCAACATGATCGCCGTCGCGATCGGCTGGCAGGTCTACGCCATCCACCGCAACCCGCTCGACCTCGGGCTCGTCGGCCTCGCGGAGTTCGTCCCGCTTCCGCTGCTCTCCCTTCCGGCCGGTCAGCTGGCCGATCGCGTCTCGCGCAAGCTCGTCTCGGCCACGGCGGGCCTGATTGCGACCGCCATCGCAGGGCTTCTGCTCACGATCACACTGGTCGGCCCACACTCCATCTGGCCCTTCCTCGGAGTGGGAATGCTCAACGGCATCGCCTCGGCGATCGGCTCGCCGGCAACGCGCGCGCTCGTACCGGAGCTCGTCCCCTCCGAGCTGCTCGAAGGGGCTATTGCGCTGCGGAGCGTGGCCGGGCAGATCGGCATCGTGGCCGGCCCGGCGGTGGGCGGTGTCATCTTCGCCGTCGACCCGATCGCTGTCTACGCAACGGCGACCGGGCTGCTCGCGGTCGCCTTCGCAGCGACGGTCGCCCTCCCGCCCCTGGTCGCGCGCGGAGCCGACGAGCCTCTCGGGTGGGAGAGCCTGGTTGCCGGCGTGCGCTTCGTGTCGCGCAACCGAACGATCCTCGGCGCGATCGCGCTCGACCTCGTCGCGGTGCTCTTCGGCGATGCCATTGCCCTCGCCCCCGTGTTCGCCCGCTCGATCCTCCACGTCGGCCCGATCGGCCTCGGCGGCCTGCGAACCGCGCCGCCGGTCGGAGCCCTCCTGGCGGGAGTTCTCCTCGCGAGGCGGCCGCTTCGCTTCCGCGCCGGGCCGACCTTGCTCGTGGTCGTTGCGACGTTCGGGGCGGCGACGATCGTCTTCGGGCTCTCGAAGTCGCTGCCACTCTCGCTCGCGATGCTCGGGGTCACCGGCTTCGTCGACATGATCAGCATGAACATCCGGGCGACGACCGTCACGCTCCTCACGCCGATCTCGCTACAGGGACGCGTCAACGCCGTGGAATGGGTGTTCATCAGCGCCTCGAACGAGCTCGGCGCGTTCGAATCCGGCGCCGTGGCGGCGGCGATCGGGACCGTGCGGGCGGTGGTGCTCGGCGGCTCGCTCATGATCGGCTTCGCCGCTTCCTGGACACGGCTCTTTCCCGATCTCGCACGGCTCGGCCGCCTCAACGAGCTCCAGCCCGAGCCCGTATAGGCTCGATCGATGGAGCCGCTCGACAGATCCACAGTCTGGCCGTACGACGAGCGAGGCGAGCCGGGGGAGTTCCACTACCAGCGCTTCGGCAACCCGACGGTGGACGCCGCCGAGGCCGCACTGGGCGAGCTGGACGGCGGCACCGCGCTCCTCTTCCCCTCCGGCGCCGGCGCGACGACCGCGCTCGTCCTCTCGCTGCTCGAGCCCGGCGACACGATCGCGCTCGCCTCCGGCGGCTACTACGGCACCGGCGGGACGTTTGCCGCTCTCGCGCCGTGGGGCGTCCGCGTCGTCGAATTCGACCAGACCGGGTCCCCGCCCGCCGACGCGCAGCTCGTCTGGCTGGAGGCGCCCTCGAACCCGTACCTCACGATGCCGAACCTCGAAGCGGCCACCGCGCATCCCGCGGCCGTTGTCGTGGACGCAACCGTGGCGACGCCGATTCACCTGCGGCCGCTCGAGCACGGCGCCGACTTCGTCCTCCACAGCGCGACGAAGTACCTCGCTGGCCACGACGACGCACTGCTGGGCGCCGTCGTCTGTCGCGACGCCGCGGCCGCAGAGGAGCTACGGGCGTTTCGCGGTCGCACGGGCATCGTCGCCGCCCCGGACGCGGCCTGGCTGCTGCTGCGAAGCCTGAGGACGCTGGAGATCCGCGTGCGGAGACAGACCGAGACCGCTTCGTTCCTCGCCGCGCGACTGCGGGCGCATGCTGCAGTCGAGACCGTCCGCTATCCCGGCCTCGGCGGGCTGCTCTCGTTCGACGTCGCCGACGCAGAGACCGCGCGGAAGGTCGAGACCTCGACTCGCGTGATCCTGAACGCCACATCGCTCGGCGGCGTGACGAGCCTCATCGAGAGCCGTCGGCGCTGGGAGGGCGAGCGTGTCCCGCCGGGGCTGCTGCGCCTCAGCGTCGGCCTGGAGGATCCCGAGACCCTCTGGTCGGACCTCGAGCAGGCGCTCGGCTAACGGGATTTACCGTCCGGCGGCGCCGGGTATCCGTCCCTCGAGCGAGCAGGGAGGGAGAGCTGCCCGGCCCATTTCGGATTCTCCTCGCCGAGGACGACGAGTCGTTCCTCGAGGCGATCGCGCTCCTGCTCGAGCAGGACCAGCGCTTCGCGGTGGCCGGGCACGCCCGCGACGGGCAAGAGGCGGTCGAGCTCGTGGAGCGGCTGGCGCCCGACGCGGTGGTCATGGACATCGAGATGCCGGTGCTCGACGGCGTCGAGGCGACGAGGCTCCTGCGGACGTCGACGGCCGACCTGCCGATCGTCGCGGTCAGCGGTCACGACTACGAGGAGCGCGTGCTCGAGATCCGGCAGGCGGGCGCCGACGACTACGTGCGCAAGGCGCGGCTGGGCGAGGAGCTGCCCCGAGTGCTCGCAGCGCTGCTCTCCCGGAGCAGAATGCGGGAGTGACGAAGCAGCAGGTCCTCGCCGCGGTCCGCGAGATCTGTCTCGGCCTGCCCGAGACGAGCGAGCGGCCGTCGCACGGCGCGCCCACGTTCTTCGTCCGCGAGAAGCGCTCCTTCGCGACGGTCTGGGACAGTCATCACGGCGACGGCCGCTTCGCGCTCATCTGCGCCGCGCCCGCCGGCATGCAATCCGCGCTCGTCGAGGCCGACCCGGAGCGCTTCTACGTGCCGCCCTACGTCGGGCATCGCGGGTGGATCGGAGTCCGCCTCGACCGGGACTTCGACCGCGACGAGATCGCCGGGATCCTCGAGGACGCGTTCGCAGAGGTGGCGCCGCCGAAGCTCCTTGCGGACCTGGACTGAAGCCGGAGGTCGGACTCGAACCGACGGCCGCCTGATTACAAATCAGGTGCTCTACCAGCTGAGCTACTCCGGCACGGCGCCCAGCGTAGCGCTCGCTACAACAGGACCTCGCGGCCCTTCTGGTGCGCGAGGATCTTGCGCTTGACGCGCTGCAGGGCGTTGTCGATCGTCTTCGTGTCGCAGCCGAGCTCCTCGGCCATGTCCTCGTAGGACGCGCCCTCGAGGTAGAGGCGCAGCGCGTCCGCCTCGAGCGGCGAGAGGCCGGTGCCGAGGCTGAAGACGAGGCTCTGCAGCTCCTCCGTCGAGATCACGACAAGTGGCGGCTCGTGCACCGCCGGGCCGGGCAGCGCGTCGCCGAGCGTGCACTCCCCCTCGCCGTCCTGCCCCGCGGGCGTGTGGCTGAACGAGATGTACGTGTTGAGGGGCGAATGCTTGAACCGGGTCGCGGTCTTGATCGCGGTGATGATCTGCCGCGTGACACAGAGCTCGGCGAAGCTGCGGAACGACGTCTCCTTGTCGGCCCGGAAGTCCCGTACCGCCTTGTAGAGGCCGATCAGTCCCTCCTGTAGGAGATCGTCGTTGTCGCCGCCGGCGAGGAAGTACGAGCTCGCCTTGAGGCGCACGAAGCCCGTGTAGCGGCGAATGAGCGCGTCCATCGCGACGCTGTCGCCGTTCCGCGCCTTGATGACGAGCTGGAGATCCTCGAGCTCCCGTTGAGCTTTTTGCGGCGAGCGAGCGGCGGCGGTCCGAGCAGCCATGGCGCCTCCCGGCGTCTGAGGGCGAACTCTCACCCTGTGGTCGAGCCGAAGATAGCAAGCGGTCCAAGGTTTTACAAGTCCAATTGCTATGGACCCAGCTTGTCTTGGACCCAGGAGGCTACCTAGATCTAGCGTTCTCCGCGGCGTAACCGCTCGAGCTGGGCGAGCGTGTCGGGATCGATCCGATCGCGAAGGTCGCCGGCGGTGGGCGGCTGTTGGCTCGGAGGGGTCAGCTCGGCGAGGAAGGTCTGCGAAGCGACCTTGCGTACCTCGATTCCGGTCGTGCCGCGCACCGCGGTGTCCGACGACACGATCGCGACCTGCTCGGTGCCGCGATGCTCCGCCGCGAGCCGCTCCAGCAACGCGTCGGCATCTTTCGCCCACCGCACCTCGAGCGGCCCGTGCCGCTCGGTCGGGCCCTGGCCGTCGAACACGAGCACGCCGCGGGCGCCTTGCGCGGCGACCCAGCTCGCCAGCAAGTCGCGGAGCTCCTCCGGCGAGCCGAAGCCGCCGGCGTGCAGGAGGTTGAACCCGTCGAAGAGGTACAGCGTCGGCTCAGCCATCGCGCTGCCGCCTTGCCTCGTAGAGGAGCAGTGCGGCCGCGACGCTGACGTTGAGCGACTCGACTTGCCCGAGCTGCGGGATCGACACCTCGAGGTCACAGGTGCGGCGGACGAGCGGGCGGAGGCCCTTCCCCTCGGCGCCGAGGACGAAGGCGATGCCCCCGGAGAGATCGGCCTTCCACATCGGCGTTCCCGAGCCACCCACGGCGCCGACGATCCAGAGCTCGCCGCTCTTGATGTCGGCGAGGTAGCGAGCGAGGTTGGCGACGACGGCGACCGGGAGGTGCTCGACGGCTCCGGCCGAGGACCGGCAGACCGCGGCAGTGACGCGCGCCGAGCCGTGGGCCGGCACGACGACCCCGCTCGCGCCTGCGCCCTCGGCGCTGCGGATCACGGCGCCGAGGTTCCGAGGGTCGCTGACCTGGTCGAGGCAGGCGACGAGGGGAGCGGGGCCTGAGGCCAGCTCGAACGCATCGGCGTAGTGGAACGGCTCGCACCAGGCGACTACACCCTGGTGGTCGCGGGTCCCGGCTGCCTCTGCGAGATCCCGCTCGAGCTTGGTGTGGGTGCGGGGGCGTTCGACCTCGCGCAGCCACGCCTCGCTGCGCAGAGCCCGCTCGCTCGCCCACAACTCGAGCACCTCGCGCGACCCGCGAAGCAACTCGCGCACGGGCCGCCGCCCGTAGACGAGGTCGCGCGTCACGAGCGACGGACGAGGCGATAGCCGGGAGGCTCCGCGACGTCGCGCACCTCCCAGCCCGCGGCGCCGATCTCGTCGCGGAGACGATCCGCGCCCGAGAAGTCCTTCGCATCGCGCGCCTCCCGCCGCCGCTCGGCGAGCTCCGCGACCTCCATCGGCGCCTCCTCGACCTCGGCGATGGACTCGAGCCCGAAGATGCCGAACGCCTGCCGCAGCAGCTCGTGGTCGCGCCAACCGTGCATCACGGCCAGCGCCTCCGGCGTGTTGAAGTCGTCGTCGAGCGCTCGCTCGAGGTCCCCCCAGTCGCCCACCGGCTCGCTCGGCGTGTGGAAGACGTTTCTGAAGGTCTCGAGCTGGGCGGCCGCCTGCTCGAGCGTGCCCTGGTTGAAGTCGAGCGGCTTGCGCCACTGCCCGGAGAGCAAGAGCATGAGCGCGACCTCGCGCCCCCATTCGTCGATCACGCCGCGGATCGTCATGTCGTTGCCGAGCGACTTGGACATCTTCTCGCCGCTGCGCGTCAGGAGCCCGTTGTGCATCCAGATCCGCGCGAAGTCGTGGCCGAGCGCGAGCGACTGCGCGAGCTCGTTCTCGTGGTGGGGGAAGACGAGGTCCAGGCCGCCGCCGTGAATCTCGAACACAGGACCAAAGGCGTCCTCGGCCATGACGGAGCACTCGATGTGCCAGCCAGGCCGCCCCTTTCCCCACGGCGAGTCCCAGGAGGTGTCCTCGCCGGGCTTGGTCGCCTTCCAGAGAGCGAAGTCCTGAGGCGCGCGCTTGAGCGCGCTGTCCTCCTCGGGCTCCATGTTCTCCACCTTCTGCCGCGAGAGGCGTCCATAACCGGGGTCGGTCGCGACGCTGAAGTAGACGTCGCCGCTCGCCTCGTACGCATGGCCGCCGTCGACGAGCTTCTCGATGAAGGACACGATCGACGCGATCGACTCCGTCGCCTTCGGCAGGACGTCGGGCATCCCAAGCCCCAGGTCGCGCGTGTCCTCGAGATACCACTGGGTGGCGCGCTCGGCGAGCTCCGCGCTGGCCCCGGGCGCCGCGTCGTAGATCTTGTCGTTGACGTCCGTGATGTTGTGGACGAACGTCGCGTCGTAGCCCCGGTGGCGGAGCCAGGCTCGCAGCCACATCCCGAGCGCGAACGGCCGCGCGTTGCCGATGTGGGCGCGCTGGTAGACCGTCGGGCCGCAGAAGTACATCCGGATCGGTCCCGGTGGAGGCGGCAGCTCCTCGAGTCGCCGCGACAGCGTGCTGTAGAGCCTCATCGCTCTAGCCTAGAGAGCAGCTCGTCGCGAGGGAGCGCGGCGATGACCGCGGCGAGCTCGGGCCCGCGGTCGGCTCCGGTGAGCGCCAGCCTCACGGCCTTCAGGTCGCCCCCGACCGCCTTCAGCTCGCGAAGGACGTCGCGCGGCTCGATCCCCGCCTCGATGAGCTCGCGGAAGCGCTCGAGCGTCTCCGGCGAGTCGACCTCCGCTGAGGCAGGCTGGAGCACGAGCGTCGCGTAGGCGCGAGCCTCCACGAGATCCCGCGCGCCGCGCAGCACCGGCGCCACCGAGACGGGGACGCCCACGCGCGCGGCCAGCTCCTCGTCGCTCAGCCCCGCGAGCGCCTCGATGGAGAGCCGCCTCAGCCGCGCGAGGTCCAGGTGAACGTCGTGGCGCGGCAGCCCGAGCTCCTCCAGGTACGCCCGAACGGCCTCGGCCGGGATCCCGTCGTCGCGCAGCGAGGCCACCGAGCCGCCGGGGGCACGCTTCGCGAGCTTGCGGCCGTCCGGCCCGAGGATGAGGCCGTGGTGGACGAACTCCGGCGGCGTCGCGCCGAGCGCCTCGAACAGGCGACGGTGCAGCGCCTCGTTGGGGCGGTGGTCGTTGCCGCGGACCACGTGGGTGATGTCGAAGTCGATGTCGTCGACGACGGAAGCGAGGTGATACGTGGGCGAGCCGTCCTCGCGCAGCAGCGTGACGCCCTCGAAACGGTCACCGAGCTGCGCGCCGGCCTCCCGATGACGCTCTGCGCGCTCGCTCTGCCGCACGGGCCCGTCGTCCCACGCGATCCCCAGCCACTCGAGATCCCGGAGGATCGCGTCTTCCCCGCCGGGCAGGTTCCGCGCAGGATCGGTGTCGTCGATCCGAAGCAGCATCCAGTCGCCGAGCCGCCGGTTTGCGACCGCGCTCAGCGCGTTGCCGAGGTGGAGCGAGCCCGTCGGGCTCGGCGCGAAACGGACTCTGACCGGCATCCGGCGAGTGTAAGGTTCTGCCCGCGATGGAGTCCTGGCGCGCAACGGTTCTCCGCCAAAACGGCTAGTCCGCCGCTTCCCACCAAAACGTCGTAGGGAAGCGGCGGGACGCGACGCGATCCCGCCCGAAACGAGGGAGGTGTACGTCGCGATGCCGATGCCACATCGCACCCAGCAGCAACTGATCAAGCGCCGCCTGGTCGGCAAGGAGGGAGCCGAGCGGATCCGTGAGCTTCGCGCGATCCTGGCCGAGTTGCCCGGCTACCGCAACGGCCCGTACGCCGATCTGCGGAAGTGGGTCGAAGGAGAGCTGACGGCGGCCCGGACGCGGAAGCGCGCCGTGCACCGCGACTCGATCGGCGTCAGGCGCGAGGGCGCGGCGCAGATCGCGCTCGTCGGGCCGCCGAACGCGGGCAAGTCGTCGCTGCTGCAGGCGCTGTCGGCGATCCAGATCCGAACCGGCGACTACGCGTTCACGACGACGAGGCCGGTCGCGGCGACGACGCGGCTCGGTGGCGTGCTCGTCCAGCTCGTGGAGATCCCCGGCCTGGTCGAGGGTGCCGCGGACGATCGTGGCGGCGGGCGGGCGCTGCTGGGCGTGCTTCGCAATGCGGACGCGATCCTGTGGTGCCACGCCTGCGACCGGCCGCTCGGCGAGCTCGAGGCCATTCGCGCCGAGGTCGCCGAAGCCGGGATCGAGCTTTCCGGTCTCCTGGCCGCGACGAAGTGCGACGAGGCGCCTCCGCCCCAGCACTCAGAGCTGCGCGTGCTGCCCGTCTCGGTGCTCGACGACGCGAGCCTCGACCGGCTCCGCGACGAGCTCTGGGCGCTCACGGGTCTCGTTCGCGTGCAGCTTCGCGACGGCGGGGACCCGGTGGCGCTGCATCCGCCCGCGACCGTCGTCGACGTCGCCGACACGATCCACCGCGAGCTGCGGGAGCACTGCACCGGCGCGCGCGTCTGGGGGCCCTCGGCGCGGTTCCCGGGGCAGCAGGTCGGGAGGGAGTACGAGCTCGGCGACGGCGACACGGTGGAGGTCCTCGCCCGGTAGCGAGGTTTGGCTTCTCCAGCGGCCCGGAAGATCGAGAGCGATGGGTGACGTCGTCGTCATCACGGGGGCCTCCGGCGGAATTGGCCGCGCGACCGCGCGCCGCTTCGCGCAGGACGGCGCCAAGATCGCCCTCCTCGCCCGCGGCGAGGCGGGGCTCGAGGCCGCCGCGAAGGAGATCGAGGAGCAGGGCGGGAAGGCCCTCGTCCTGCCGACCGACGTCGCGGACGCCGACCAGGTCGAGGCCGCAGCGCAGGCCGCCGAGGACGAATTCGGGCCGATCGACATCTGGATCAACGACGCGATGGCGACGATCTACGCCGAGTTCCTCGACGTCGAACCGGACGAATACCGGCGCGCCACCGACGTCACGTATCACGGCATGGTGTGGGGGACGCGTGCCGCCTTGAAGCGGATGGCCGAGCGCAACCGCGGCACCATCGTCCAGGTCGGGTCGGCTCTGGCCTTCCGCGGCATCCCGCTGCAAGCGCCGTACTGCGGCGCGAAGCATGCTTGCAAGGGATTCACCGAGTCGGTGATCACCGAGATCCGGCACCACGGCTGGGACATCCACGTGACGATGGTCCACCTCCCCGGCGTCAACACGACGCAGTTCACCTGGGGCCGCACGAAGCTGCCGAAGCAGACGCAGCCGGTGCCCCCGATGTACCAGCCGGAGGTCGCGGCAGACGCGATCCACTGGGCCGCCTACCACAAGCGGCGGCAGATCTACGTGGGAGCGCCGACCGTGCTCAACGTCCTCGGCGAACGCGTGGCTCCGTGGTTCCTCGACTGGTACCTCGCGAAGACGGGATACAGCGGGCAGATGACGAAGCAGCCGCTCGACGGCGGCCCGGACCACGACAACCTCTTCCACCCCGTCGACGGCGACGAGGATCGCGGGGCCCACGGGCCGTTCGACGACAAGGCGCACGAGCACAGCTTCCAGACGACGCTGTCGAAGCACCGGCGGCTCGCGGGCACCGTCGCGGCGGGCGTGGGCGCCGCCACGAGCGCCGTCCTCCTGCGCAAGCGCTGACTAAGCGGCCGCGGCCCGCCGGAGCTCAGCGGCCGAGGGGCCGAATCGGTCGGAATGCTCCTCCTCGAGCACCGCGCAGAGCGCTCGCACCTCGCCCTGGCCGAGGATCGCGCGGCCGGACTCGAGCCCGCGTCCGAGGAGCAGCGAGAGGTCGCGGTGGCGTTCGGAGACGCCGGCGCGAGCTGCCGCCGCCGCGGCGAGGTCGCTGACGACGCCGCGCGGCACGGCGACGATCCTGCCGTCGAGGTCGATCTCGATCATCTCCTCCAGGGCCATGTCCGCTTTATGGCCCCGACGTCGCGGCATGCAACTTCCGGCGCGGGCTGAAGGCGTAGAGCTTGGCCCAACCGACGACGTAGAGCCGCTGGCCGTCGGTGACGACCGGCGTGAACGCGCCGTCTGGGTACGTCCAGACCTCCTTGCCAGTCAGCGCATCGAGGCCGTACGTTCGGCGCTTGAGGGTGGCGAAGTAGACGATCCCGTCGACGACGGTGGCCGAGCCCGAGATCGGGCCGTTCGCGCGGAACCTCCACAGCACAGCTCCCGTCGCGGCGTCGAAGGCGTAGAAGGTGTGGTCGTAGGAGCCGACGAAGACGCGACGGCGCCACACGGCCGGCGAGCCGTAGACGAAGCCGCGGGTGCGGTACGACCAGCGCAGCTCGCCGCTCTGCTCGCCGAAGGAGTAGACGTGCCCGTCGGTGGAGCCGAGGTAGACGCGGGAGTAGGCCACGGTCGGGGTCGAGTAGAACTGCCCGTGACCGCCGAGCCAGTCGCGGTTCGACTTCGCCCGCCAAATCAGCTTGCCGTCGCTCGCCCGCAGCGCATACAGCTTGCCGTCGTACGCGCCGAAGAAGACCCGGCCACGGTCGTATGCGACCGCTCCCTTGACGGCTCCCCCGGCCTGGAAGGTCCACAGCACCTTGCCGTCGCCGGAGCGGAGGCAGTAGACGCGGCCGTTGTAGTCGCCGACGTAGATGCGGTTGCCGACGAGGAGGGGCGACGTCTCGCTCGCGCCGAGGGTCTTGCGCCAGCGGACGCTGTGCGACGGGCCCGCCGCGACGGCGAGGAGCTCGCCGTCTCCGTTCGGCGCGGAGCCCGGCGCGCACGGCTCGCGGTTGAGGAACGTCTCGAAGACGGTGCCGCGACCGAGGCGATTGAGCGCCGGCGAGGCCGCTTCGCAGCGGCCGACGTGGAGGGTCCACAGCCGGCGCCCGTTGCGGGCGGAGACGGCCAGGAGGTTCCCGTTGAGGCTCGCGTAGTACAGGTAGTGGAAGCCGATCGCCGGCGGAAACTCGACCAGCGACGTGCCGCCGGTGACCCAGTCGCGCTTGAACGGCGGCCGGAGCTTCCCGACGCCGACGTGCAGGTGCTGCGGCTCGCCGCCGAACATCGGCGAGAGGAGCGAGCCCGCGCTCGGCTGCGGAGGCGAGACGATCTGCTGCGGGTCGAACTCGGTGGTCGTCCCTCTGACGCTGCCCCCGAAGCGGTGCGTCGACTCGTAGTAGGCGGCCCCGATCGCGCCGAGCAGGATCAGGGCGCCGACGACGACGATGAGGCGGCGCATCCGGCGGATGATGCCTGCGGCGGTCGACAGCCCCGCCCGCTAGGTTCGCGCCGTGGAGGATCTGCTGCTGGCCTGGTTCGCCGAGCATGGACGCGACCTCCCGTGGCGGAGGACGCGCGACCCGTACGCGATCCTCGTCAGCGAGGTCATGTCGCAGCAGACGCAGGTGGAGCGGGTGGTGCCGCGCTGGCGGCGCTGGCTCGAGCGCTGGCCGACGGTGGAGGCGCTCGCCGAAGCGCCCGCCGGCGAGGTTATCCGGGCGTGGCAAGGGCTCGGCTACAACCGGCGCGCGCTCTCCCTTCACCGTGCGGCTCGGCACGTGGCGGCGCAGGGCTGGCCCGACGACCTGACCGCGCTGCCGGGCGTCGGCCGCTACACCGCGGATGCGGTGGCGTGCTTCGCGTTCGGATGCCCGGTCCTGCCAGTCGACGTCAACGTGCGGCGCGTCTCCGAGCGCACCGGCTTCTCCTTCTCGCCCGCCGCTGCGCAGGCGCTCATGGATCTCGGCAAGACGGTCTGCCTCGCAAGGATCCCGAGGTGCGACGTCTGCCCTCTCGCCCGCGAATGTCCCTCGCGTGGCCGCCGCTTCGAGCCGAGCCGCCGCCAGGGACCCTTCGAGGGCTCGTTTCGCCAACGCCGGGCGGCCGTTCTCCGCGCCGTCGTCGCAGGCGCGCAGCCGCAGGACAAGGAGGCCGTCGCCTCGCTCGCACGCGACGGGCTCGTCCGGGTGGATGGGGAGGCCGTGTCCCTACCGAACTAGCGGGGTACCATCCGGCCGATGCTCGCCACCTCTATCGTCACGCTACTGATCCCGCTCTGGATCCTGCTCGGCCTGCTCGCGGTGCTCGGCGTGCTCGGTCTGCTCGGGCGCATCCAGGGCGGTCGCTATCTCAAGCCGCTGATCGCGCTGATGTCCAAGGTGCCGTTCTTGAGGCGGCAGCTCGAAAAGGCGTCGAAGGCGGCCATCGAGCGCACGAATCCCGAGCTGGCGAGCGCGATGCGGAAGCTCGAGCCGCATGCGAAGCAGCTCCACGATCCGCAGAAGGCCCAGAAGGCGATGTCGCGGCTCACTCGCGAGGAACGCGCGGCGCTGCTGGAGATGCAGGAGCAGCAGGGCGGTCCCGGGCTCGAGGCGACGAACCGCCAGATGCGCCGGCGGCTCGAGAAGCAGCGAAAGCGCCGCTAGCTACTCGAAGGCGTGTCGGACCCAGATGTTGGGCTCGACGTACACGCCGCGGCCGCTCTTGAAGTGGACCGGGACGAGCCCGCCCGGCACGACATAGTTGCCGTCCTCCGGGAACACCAGCCCCGTCCACTCCTCCCACTCCGCGCGCGTACCCGAGATCGTCATGGAGCGCGGAGCCATTGCCAACAGCTCACCGCCCAAGCGCTCGTGCGTGCGCAGCCACGGGTCGTACGGGAGGCCGTCGCCCCGGCGCCACGCTGCGTACCGCTCGAGGGCGACGAGCGGGTAGCGGTCCTTCCACGTCGGGCGCACCGGCGCCACGAGCGCGTCGAGCCCGTGGCCCGCGGCGAGTGCGGCGAGCCGGCGCAGGATCGTCTCGGCGATGCCGAGGCCGCGGTACTCCGGGACGACCCCGGCGACGATCGCACATAGCGTGGTCGGCGTTCCCTCGACGCCGTCGGTCAGCGCCCAGTCGACGCCGCGCGGCGACGGGCTTCCGTTCCAGCCGACGGGCACGCTGCACGCGTAGCCGACGGTGGCCCGCCGTCCGCGCTCGCGGTCGACGACCCAGAGCTGAAAGTCCGGGTACTGGTCGTAGAGCTGCGGCATGAACGACTCGACGACCGGGTCGTGCGCCATGAACTCCGGCCAGATGCTCGGGAACGTGCCTCGCAGCTTCGGGTGCTCGGCGTGGGTGACCAGGGCCAGCTTCATCGGCGCAGGAGGGCGACGGCCTGTGCGGCGAGGCCTTCGCCGCGGCCGGGGAACCCGAGGCCGTCGGTGGTCGTGGCGCGGACTGCGACGAGCTCCGAGTCGACGTCGAGCGCCGCCGCAAGACGCCGCCGCATCTCGTCGCGGTGCGGAGCGAGGCGCGGCTCCTCGCCGACGAGCAGGACGTCCGCGTTCGCGAGCTCCCAGCCGTGGGCCTGGATCCGCTCCCAGGCCTCCGCGAGCAGCTCGAGGGAGTCGGCGTCCGCGAGCTTCGGGTCGGTGGAAGGAAAGAGCGCGCCGATGTCCTCGAGGCCCGCGGCCCCCAGGAGGGCGTCGGTGAGCGCGTGCGCGAGGACGTCGCCGTCGGAGTGGCCGGCGAGCCCGCGCGGATGATCGATCGAGACGCCGCCGAGCACGAGCGGCACGCCTTCCTCGAAGGCGTGCGCGTCGAAGCCCGTGCCGACGCGATATTCGCTCACCGCCGGCTCCCCAGCTGGAAGACGAGGTCATGCGGGCCGAAGACATCGAACCACTCCCATGCCGAATCGAACTCGAGGGGTCCAACATCCGCGCCGGCGGCGGCCACTTCGCTGCGAGCGGACCGAGCGTCATCGACTTCGAATAGCGGCAGTGACCGCTGCGCACGCTCGTGGTAGCGATGGGCGGGCCCGAAGAGCTGCACGCGGTCGCCGTCCGTCGTCTCCAGCTCGATCGTGTCCGCCTCCTCGAAGCAAGCTCGCAGCCCGAGCACCTCACGGAGAAAATGTCCTGCGTCGCGGGCGTCACCGACTGAGATCCCGAGCCAGCGCATCCTGCGGACCGTCACGGTCACGCGAGCGCCCCGGGCAACTCGTCCAGCGACCCGATCCGGATCGCCTCGGGCGGCGGCTCCTGCACATATCCCCAGGGGCCGCGCTTGATGTGGACCGCTTTCAGTCCGGCGGCCAGTGCGGGCTCGATGTCGTTGTGGACGAGATCGCCGACGTAGGCGACCTCGTGGGCGGGTCTATCGGTTTCGGCCACCAGCCGCTCGAAGAACGCGGGCGAAGGCTTCTCGACGGCCCACCGCTCGGACGACGCCACGAGATCGACGAACCTCGGGATCCCCTCTTCGTGGACGACGCCCATGTTCCCGACGACGCCGACGAACAGGCCGTGCTCCTTGCAGCGTCGAAGGCAGGGCTCGGCGTCGGGATACAGGTCGTCGTTCGCAAACGCCGTTCGCGGCGGGTCGATCTCGAGCCACTCTCGCACCTTCCGGTGCGACTCGCCGCGCGCGATCGCGAAGCCGACGAGTGCCATCAGCGTGAACCGCGGCACCCCGCAGGCGTCGGCGACATGCTCCCAGTCGCGGGTCTCGTCCACGAGCGTCTCGCCCACGTCGAACACGACCGCGGTCACAGCCATGAGGCCACCCGCTCGAGATCGGCCTCCGATGTCACCTTGAGCAAGCGCGGGTCTCCCTCCACCACCTTCACGCGGCCCCCGGCCGCCTCGACGAGGCCGGCGCAGTCGGTTGCCTCGCCGCCCTCTGTCTGGGCTCGCCGTAGCACATCCGCGGCGAACGCCTGAGGCGTCTGCACCGCCCAGAGGCCGTCGCGCGGCACCGTCTCCTGCACGGTGCCGTCCGAGCCGACCCGCTTCAGCGTGTCGCCAACGCGAAGGCCGGGCACGACGCCGTCCCAGCCCTCCGAGAGCGGAGCGAGCACGCGCTCGACGACCTCGTCCGATACGAGCGGTCGCGCGGCGTCGTGCACGAGCACGACGAGTGCGTCGGCGGGCACCTCCGCGAGACCCGCCCGCACCGAGTCGCTCCTCGTCTCGCCCCCTGTCACGCACGCATGCACCTTGCCGCAGCCTTCCTCCTCGGCCAGGAGGATCGCAGGTTCCTCCCAGCCGGGCGGCGCGACGAGGACGATCCCGTCCACCCACGGACACGCCTCGAGGCGTCGCAGCGGCTCGGCAAGGAGCGGCTCGTCCCCGAGCTTCGCGAACGCCTTCGGCCGGTCCAGGCCTAGGCGCTCCCCTCGTCCCGCAGCGACGAGGATGGCCCAGACGGACATGTCAGGGTCGGACCCGGACTAGGCGGTTGCGGCCGCTGCGGCCTTCTTCTTCGCCGCCGGCTTCTTCTTCGGCGGGCTGTCGGAGGCGAGGACCTCTTCGAGCCACTCCGCGCAGGTCTCCTCGTCCATGTCCTTCGCGTACATGAGCTCGGAGGCGAGGATCTTCTTGGCTTTCACGAACATCTGCTTCTCGCCGGTCGAGAGGCCCTTCTCGCGGTCGCGGAGCGCCAGGTTCCTCACGACCTCGGCGAGCTCGAGGATGTCGCCGGTCTTCATCTTGTCGCGGTTGTGCTTGAAGCGCCGATTCCAGTTCTTCGGCATCTCCGTCGAGACACCCGTCAGCGCCTTGAGGACGACCCCGACTTCCTTCTCGCCGATCACGCGCCGTAGACCGACCTTCTCGGCGTTTTCGGACGGGACCTGCACCGTCATGTCGTTGTGCAGGATCTTGATCGTCAGGTACTCGCGCTGCTGTCCGAGGACCTCGCGCTTCTCCTTCTTGACGACCGTCCCCGCCCCGTGGTGGGGATAGACCACCTTGTCGCCGACGTCGTACAAGCCCGACCTCCCCTGGCTCAAAGCCACTCTTTCGCTAAGAAAGCCGGCACGCCCTTATGCGCCGGCCACAGGATGCGAGTGTAGCAGAAACGGCCTGGATAAGCCAAAAACGGCTCAGAGCTGCAGGTAGCGATCGACCAGATTGTGCTCCTGCAGCCGCCGCAGACCCTCGCGAATCTCGCGGGCCCGCACGGCCCCCACCCCCTCCACGGACTCGAGCTCGCGCTGCGACGCCCTGACGACCGCGTCGAGGCTCCCGAGGTTGGAGACGACCCGACGGACGAGCGGCTCCGGCACGCGCGGGAGGTGGGAGAGAACGCGGTAGCCCCTCGGCACGACGGCCTGGTCGAGCGGGTTGACGCCACGCTCGTGTCCGAGCACCTCCGCCAGACGCCCGAATTCGAGGAGCTCCTGGTAGCTGACGCTGCTCAGGTCGGCCAGCGCCGCGGTCGCCTCCTCGCCCGCGCCGAGGACGTGGTAGTCACGGACGATTGCGTCGCGCTCTGCCGGCACGTCCCCCGCGAACTCCGCGAGCTGCAGCCGGATCAGGCGGCCCTCCGCGCCGAGCTCAATGCAATCGCGCGTGATGCGCGCCGCCATCCGCGTGATCATCTCGGCGCGCTGGAGGACGACGAGCACGTCGTCGAGCACGA
>DASRBY010000006.1:0-22752 GCA_035653435.1 Gaiellaceae bacterium | reverse complement strand
CGAGGATGTCCCGGTCGCCGTGGATTTTCGTGACGGCGGTCCCGGTGTGATCGTTAGATCGCTGCGACGATAGCGGCCTCCTTGGTCGCGGCGGGGGCGGCATCGACGGAGTGACGGCGGCGGTCGTGGTGGCGTTCGATCGCGACGACGAGTGTGGCGAGGTCGCGGTAGCCGATGATCTTGCGAAACTGCCGTTCGGCTTCGAGCATGCCGGCGGCGGTCCAGCGCAGTGCCATCTCGCCGGACGACCAGCGCTTGACGTTGCGCTGGGTGTGGCGGACGATCTCGATCATCGACTCGCACGGGTTCGTGGATTCGAGCGTTCGCTTGAGGTTGCCGCCGACGCCGAGTCGGGTGAGCGTGAGCGTCTCCTCGAGTCCCTCGCGCAGCGAGCCGGCCGCGCCGGGATACGTATGGTCGAGCTCGCCGGCGAGTCGGCGGAGTTGCTCGAGCGCGCGGTCGTGATCGTCGAGCGCCCACGCCCGCCTCAGCCGCTGCGTGACCGCCGGCCGTTCGCGCTCGGGCAGATGGTCGAGCACGTTTCGCTCCTTGTGGCGCAGGCAGCGCTGCACCGGCGCGTCACCGAAGACGCTGCGGATCGCCTTGCGCAGCGCCTTGGCGCCGTCGACGACGAAGAGGATCCCCTGTTCGGGGTCGAGGCCACGCGCGACCAGGTCGGAGAGCAGTGCGGTCGCGACGGTGGCGTTCTCGGTCGAGCCTTCCCACAGCCCGAGCGGGATCTTGACGCCCTCGGTCGTGATCCCGAGCGCGACCACGCAGCAGCGTCCTTGCAGCTCGAGCGCGTCGATCATCATCACCGCCAGCCTGACGTCGTCGAGGCGGCGGCTCATCAGCTCCCCGAGCGACCGCCGCGTCCGCTCGACGAGCATCCGCGACACGGACGACTTCGACGTCGACCGCGCCGCCCGCTCGACCTCCGAGCCGACCGGCTCCTGCGTGCGCCGGTAACGGCGCGTCGAGACACCGGCGAGCATCCGCTCCAGCACCGACTTCGTCAGCGGGTCACGGTCAGCGAAGTGCGCGTAGGTCTGCAACGGCAACTCGGCCCGACCGTCGGCGCTCCTGACACGCGGCCGCGCCACCTGGACGCGTCGGCCGCCGAGCGTCACCTCGCCCGACTCGTGCCCGTGCCGAACGGCGACGCGCTCCGCGTCGTGCTTGCCCTTCGCGCCGACCACGTGGACAACTTCCTCTTCCATCAGCTCGGCGAGCACGCCCAGCCCGACACCGACGCTCAGCGCGAGCAGCCCCTCCTTCGCGGCGCCGACCAACTCGCCGAGCGCCTCCTGCACCCGCGGCGGCAACACGGCCTCGGCCGGGACGAGCGATACGGTCTCCTTCTTCACGGCGGTTCCTCCTTCGATCTTTGGCGGATCGCCTCGAACGCTCCCAAGCAGAGCGGACGAGGCCGGAGGGACCGCCGTCAAGTTCTACGAGCTACGGGACAACCTCCGGCGCACTTCGCGGTAGACGGCCTGCGGCACCTCTTGGCCGACGTTCTTGACCGTGCCGGAGAGCATCACGAGCGCGGGCGCGGGGAGCCCGTGCTCGGGCGCGCGGCTGTCGAGTACGCAGAAGAGCCGCCACAGCTTGCGCTGGTGTCGGTCGCGGGCCTCGAAGATGCCGCTCATGTCGACCTCGCCCTTCTTCGCCGGCTTGTGCATCAGCCGCCAGGCCTGCGAGCCGGTCGGAAACGAAGGAGGCGGGCGGTCACGGACGGCGACGATCGTCGCGCGCAGGCCGGCGCGAGGCGACAGGGGCAACGCGTTGAGGAATGCTCGCGCAGGGGTCGGATCGGGGGCGGCGCCGGCAGCGATCTGCTCCTCGGTGAGCTCGACGCTCGCGCTGTCTTCGCGGTAGTAGACGGCGATCCAGTTCACTGGCTGCGCTTTCGTGTCACGCTAGAGGCAAGGGCAGACGTCCTCGGCGTCTGCACTTCGTCAGAGTTCGAGCCTGGGCGGTTCGCGTTCGAGCTTGATCGCTGGACTGCGGCGCGGCGGTTCCGGCCGGAGCGAGGGCGCGAGCTCGCCGTGGTCGCGGGCGAGCGCGAGCGTGTTCGCATGCTGGGCGAGTCTCTCCGTTTGCAGCTCCGCGTCTCGACGTAGCTTCTCGGCTTTCGCGTCGGCCCGGTCGAGCATCTTCTGGTGGTCGCCGATCTCGGCTTCCAGCGCCTCGCGGCGATCTCGGTTCCACCAGCGAAGGCGCCTGCGTTCGCGTTGGGCTGCCGCGAGTTCGTTCCCTGTTCGCTCTCGGTGCCGCTCGAGCTTCTCTTGTTGCTGGGCGTAGAAGTTGAGGATCGTGTCGTTGCGTGGTCGGCGTTGGTCGAGCGCGAGGGGCTCCGCCGACGAGCGCTGCAGGGCGCGGGCGGCGCGCTCGGGCGAGCCGGCCACCTCCGGTTCGCGGAGCGGTGTCTCGCGTTCGAGCAGGTCGCGGTCGGCGAGGTAGAGGCGGGTCTGGAGGCGGGCGCGGCTGCAGGCGACGTAGCCCCACTCCTTGAGAGCGCCCCGGTCGGGGAAGAGGACGAAGGCGCGGTCGACGGTCACGCCTTGCGCGGCGTGGCCGGTGAGCGCGTAGCCGTAGTCGAGGTGCTCGCCGGCGTAGGCGAAGGCAACGTGCCGTTTGACGCCCGCTCGGTCGCGAACGACAAAGCCTCGCTCACCGAGGTCGACGATGGTGCCGCGCATGCCGTTGCGCAGACCTTGCCGGCCGTCGTTGCGGCGGCAGAGAACCTGCTCGCCGATCCGGAACTCGCGCTCGCCCAGCGTGACGGCTTCGTCGCCAAGGCGGCGGTTGCGGAGCATGAGCGCGTGCGCGGCCTGGTTGAGCTCGTCGACGTCGCCGCATCGGTAGGCGAGCATCACGTTTCGGGTGGGGCTCCGGCGTGCTTCTCGCCACCAGTCGGCGAGCAGGCGCTCCTTGGCCGATATCGGGTCGTCGTCGACGTGGAGGCGGCCGCGGCGGGCGGCGCGGGCGAGGTAGGGCTCGGGATCGCCTTCGCGCATCTGCGCGAGCGCTCGCCGTTCGAGCGGGTCGCGCTGGCGGCGGTTGCCGGTCAGCTCGAGGGGATCGAGGCGGTCGCAGAGCGCCTGGTAGAGGCCGCCGGCGCCGACGGGCGGAAGCTGCGCCGGGTCGCCGACCAGCAGCAGCTTCCCCTCCGCGCGGTCGACGAGGTGGAGGAGCGGCGCGAGGACGCGCGTCTCGGCCATCCCCGCCTCGTCCACCACGAGCACGCAGCGGTGGGGCAGGCCGCCGTCGCGGCGGGCGTCGAGGAGGAGCCGGTGCAGGGTGCGGCTTTCGATGCCCGTCGCGGTCTGGAGCTCGTCGGCGGCGCGGCCGCTCGGCGCCGCCCCTAGTAGCACCGTTGCGTCGATGCCGCGGTAGGCCTCGGCGAGCGCGCGTAGCGCGAGCGTCTTTCCCGAGCCAGCGACGCCGACGACGCAGACGACCCGGTCGCAGCGACAGGCCGCCTCATGCACGAGCATCCGCTGCTCACCGCTCAAGTCGTGACCGCTCAGCATCAGCGCTTCCGCCAGCGGCCGCCGCTCCGGCACGGGCACTGCCACGTTGCGGCGGGTGAGAGCGAGCTCGACCGCCTCCCGTTCGACGGCGAGCAGCTCGCGGGTCGTGAAGCGTGCCGGCTGCCCAGGCGCCTCCTGCGCTTCGACGAGCTCGACGCCGGGGAAGCGCGAGAGCTCCTCTGCGAGCTCGAGCACCTCCTCGACAGGCGCGCCCGCCGGCAGCGCGCCGCGACCGCGCGGACGAGCTCGGGCATGGTGAACGTGGTCTGCTTCTCCGTCAGGCCCTCGCGACCCAGCAACACGCCAGCAAGCTGATCGGGCTCCACGTGATCGCGCTTGAGCGGCCGCTCGTGCACGAGCGCCTCGACCTCGCGGCACCCGAGGCCGTGCTCGGCCGCGCGTGCCTTCCAGTCCTCACGCAGCCGCGGCAGCTCGACCTGCTCCTTCGCCTTGCGGGTCGCGAGAGCAGCGACCCGCGAGGCGGTGAAGCCCTCGGTGCCGAGCGCCTCCATGTGCTCGACAAGCGACTGGCGGCGGGTCGAGAAGGCCCGGATCGTCTCCTCCGGGACGCCCCGGAGCTCGCCCATCCCCTTGACGGGCTCGGTCCACTCGAGGCCGAGCCGCAGCGAGAGCTCGTGCCGGAGGTGGGCTTCGTAGAGGTAGCCGGCGGCGAGCCGGTAGGTCTTCAAGACCGCCCCGCCGTCGAGCGCCCGCCACTCGCCGTCGGCGGCTCTCGTCATGTTGGCGACGACGACGTGCGTGTGCAGGTGCGGATCCTGCGCCCGCGAGGTCCGGTGCCGGAACGCCGCCGCCACGAACCCCGCGCCGTGCTCGCGCACCGTGCCGCCCTTACCGCGGCGGACGATGCACGCCTCCCGCTCGAGGTAGGCGAGTGCCGCCTGCCAGGAGGCCTCGTGCGCCTCGCTGATCTCCCGGCGGACGCGCTCCTCATCGGTCAGCGCGTGCAGGAGGCTCACGCTCTTCGGGCACGAGAAGACGAGGTCATAGCCCGACACCGGCTTGAGCTGCGTGGGCTCCTCGCGCCATTCGCCGCTCTCGACGTCGAGCCTGCGGCGGGTGATCGTTCGCTCCCGCACCGGCGCGCGCAGCCGCTCTTCGCTCGCGGGGTTGACGCCGCGCAGCAGCGTGCCGAGCTCGGCGTCGTCGACGACGCCGACGAGTCCGAGCCCCGCTGAGCCGGCCCCGGCCCAGATCCCCGGCGACTCGCCCCGTCCGGCGTAGTAGTCGTCCAGCCCGCGGGCGACCTGCTGCTCGTAGTAGGCCTCCTGGCCGAGCGTCAGCTTCGCCACGCTCAGCATCTCCCCACCCCGGCGAACGGCAGAGAGGCGAAGACGCAAATGCACCCGAGGTGCGGCGGACGTTGCCCGTTCGCGAAACGAGCAACACCGCCCATCCCACATACACCCCACACCAGGTGCGCAGAGCGGCGCATTTCGCCGCAGGTTCGCGGCCGTCCCAGCCACAAGAAATGCCTGCTCAGAAGCGTCTTTCGCAGGGGATCCGTTTCGGCCGCAGACGCCACGGACGAGTTCGACAAGCTGGGGGTCACTGGTTCGAGCCCAGTACCGCCCACCTCACGAGGTGTTGCGCGACCGCCGCGGGAACCCGGTGAGCCGGGACGATCCGGCGGCGGTCGTGCACGTGGATGTCCTTGACGAGCAGGCGCAGTAGCTCCTTCGCTTGCTCGTGGTTGTCCTCGGCGACGATCGCTTCGAGCGGGTCTGTCACATCTTCGGCGTCAGTCTTGTTGTCTATCTCTCTTGTTACGCGTCGATCAGCTTCCAGCGGTTGCTCCAGCGTTGCCGGCCGCGGCCTGTCGGGTCAGGGCTGTGGATGGTGAGGTACAAGCATTCAGAGCGGCCTGCTCGGCTGGGAAGTGGCCGCGGACGCGTACGGCGTCACCCGGAAGGAGGCGTGCATGCTCTCGGTTGCGTTCGTCGAGCAGATCACCCGGCGCCTCCGGGCCGTAGGCGAGGGAGGCGCCGACGGACGACAGCGCGACAGCACTCCAGGCGACTCGACTCAAGCCCAAGCCCAAGTCCCATTTTCACGACCGTCGAAGGGCGGACCGCGCGGCGGGCCGGTCAGTCTGTACCGAGCTTCGTGGCGAGGCTGCGTCAGCTAGGATCGTGGTTGCTTGGCGCCTGAGGCCGTCCGCGCGACTCTTCCCGGAACCGACTACGTCGATCCTGCGGTGTTCGAGCTCGAGCGCGAGCGGATCTTCTTCAAGCGCTGGTACTACCTCGGCCGCGCGGACGCGCTCGCCGAGCCGGGCGACTACGTCGTCTACGACGTGGCGGGGGAGAGCATCGTCGTCGTTTGCGGCAAGGACCGGGTCCTGCGTGGCTTCTACAACGTCTGCCGCCACCGCGGCTCACGCCTCTGCGAGCCGGAGAGCGGTCACGTGCGCGGCGCGATCAAGTGCCCGTATCACGCCTGGACGTACTCGCTCGACGGCCGCCTGATCGGGACGCCGATGGTCGCAGAGGAGGAGGTCGACCGCTCCTCGCTCGGGCTCTGGCCGGTGACAGCCGATGTCTGGGCTGGGTTCCTCTTCGTCAACTTCTCCGAGAGCCCGGAGCCGCTCGTCGACACGCTCGCGGCGGAGCCGGAATCGCCGCTTCCCCTCGAGCGCTTCGGGCCGCTCGGTGAGCTTCGCGTCGGACACCGCACCGTCGTCGACGTCTCGGCCAACTGGAAGGTCCACGTCGAGAACTTCAACGAGTGTCTGCACTGCCCGACCGTCCATCCCGAGCTCGTCGCGGTGGTGCCGGCATACCGGCGTGGGGACGTGCTCGAGGAGGGTCGCGATGACGGCGGAGTCGCGATCACCGACGGCGGTACGAGCCTCACGCGCACGGGGAGGTCGTCGTTGCCGGTCATGCCCGGCTTCGAGGAGCACGAAGCGACCTCGATCTACTCGATCTTCGTCTTCCCGAACATGTTCCTCGACATCAGCCCGACGAGCGCCATCGCCACGTGCCTGCACCCGCGTGGACCCGAGAAGACCACGGTCGTCACCGAGTACCTGTTCCGCCAGGAGGTGCTCGATGATCCCGACCTCGATCCGACGGAGGTGATCGAGTTCAACGAGCTCGTCAACGAGCAGGACTTCGTCGTCTGCGAGCGCGTCCAGCGAGGCGTCCGGTCCCGTGCGTTCACCCACGGCGTCTACGCGCGGAAGGACGAGCTCCCGTACGCCTTCAACCAGCGCTACCTGGCGCTGCGCGAGACGGCGTCGTAAGCCTCGGCTGCCGCGCGCTCCCCGCTCCGAAGCGCCCCCTCCATCAACGCATGCCACGCTCCGGCGGTGTGCTCGCCCGCGAACGCCAGCAGGCCGACCGGAGCTGCAAGCGCGGCGTCGTCGAGTGGAGAGGTGAGCGAGCGCGCCGAGTACGCGGCCGGCCAGTCCGAGCGCACCGGCTCGTCGGTGTCGTCGTAGGTGAGATCGGGGCGGAGGGAGCGCACCGCGGCCGGCCAGTCGGGCGCGGGCCGGCCGAAGGAGCACGCGACCGGGAGGGGCTCGCCGCTCGGGGCGAGCTGCGTGTAGGTCCAGAAGCGTCCCGGCACCGACAGGGTTGCGCTCGGCTCCGCCGGCCGAGCGAGCGGCAGGAAGAGCTTGCTGGTCGCGCCGTAGCGGACGGCGCCGAGCGCCTGCTGCTTCCACTCGGGAAGTGGCGGATCGAACGCAATGCGCGTCACCTCGGTCGCCGGCGCAGCCAGCACGCAGGCGTCGGCGCCGCACTCGGTGCCGGCTGCGCGGACCGTCACGCTGCCCTCTCGGTGCCAAATCCGCTCCACCGGTGCCCCGAGGCGCACGTCGAGCATCCGAGCGAGCTCCGTGGCAAGTCGCTCGTTGCCGCCGGCGATTCCGTGCGTGGGGAAGTCGCCGACGGCGGTGCCGCTCTCGGCAAGGACGGTGCTGGCCTGGTCGTGAGCCGGGTACGCGGTCGTGACCTCGACTCGCGCGAGGATCGCCTCGCGTACCCCCGGGAGGACGCCAAGGCGCTCGAGCGCGTCCGGGAGTGTCTCGGAGTCGGTGGCGCTCCGTGCGAGGAGCCCGATCGCCGCTGCGACCTCGCTCTGCTCGACGGGTGGGCCGCCGCGCGGCTCGCGGGCGCCGTACGGCGTCCCCTTCTCGTACAGGTGAAGACCGAGCTCACGTGTGAGACGCCGCAGCGTGTCGTGGCCGGGGAGTACGAACTCGGCGCCGAGCTCGACCACGGACCCGTTCGAGAGTGCATGCGAGCGGACGCGACCGCCGACTCGCTCTCGTGCCTCGAACACGACGACGTCGACGCCGCGTCTGCGCAGGAATCGCGCGGCCGCCAGACCGGCGAGTCCCGCGCCGACGACGATTACGCGGCGGCCGCGGCCGGCGTGGCGGCGCCGTCGTACAGGTTCCACGGCAGGAGCTCGTACTCGTTTCGGCACGGGTTTCCGTGCGCGATCCAGTACTCGCCGGTCGTCAAGTCGACGATCGACGAAGCAACGGTCTCGTTCTGGTCGTACCACGGGTCGCTCGGATTCGGGTGGTTGCACACCGAGCTGGGGTAGCCGAAGTGATCGGAGAGCGCCTCGCGGATCAGCGCGCGCATGGCCACGCTCGTCGCTGTCTCGCGCGAGCGCGCGAGCGCGCGCTCGAGCCGGTCGGCCCGGTAGAGCGAGTCCGGCGAGACGAGCCGGTAGGTGCCCTCGATCTGTTTCGGCACGAAGTAGCGGAAGTGGTTCGTGTGCACGAGAACGCCGTCCTTCGGGTAGCCCCAGCCGTGCCGGCCGGGCGTCGTCTCGAGGTCGATCGCGAAGCCGTCGCGGTGCGAGAGCAGGAGGTTCGTGCAGAGCGACTGCCGAGAGCGAAAGATCGCCTCGAGCGCCTCGTTCAGGTCCCAGGCGTCGAGGATCTTGCGCCGGATGTACGGCTGCGGGATACCAAGCGCGTTGCCGAAGCGGGCTCCGAGGCCGTTCGCGTTCAGCGCGATGCCGGCAGAGTTTGCGCCCTGGCGGCCGACCTGTCCGGCCTCGACCTGCATCACGATCGTCGGTCGACCGGGCTGCTCGACGCGGACCATCACCACCGTGTCGAGGACGGCCGAGCGCCAGTCCCAGTTCTGGCCGCAATACGCGTGCCCGTCCCCGGATGCTTCCGGCAGGATCGAGTACGAGGAGCACTCCTCCTCCTCGAGGAACGGGTTTCCGGAGGAGAGCTCGCCGCGGCCGTTGAGTGCGAGGATCTCCTCGTAGGAGGCGCCGGAGCCTTCGGCGATCCCGCGCATCTCCTCGAGCGCGTCCGGCAGGTACGCCTCGACGAGCGGCTCCCAGCGGCGCGCGTTCGCGGTGACGTCCTCCCACCGGAGGGATGCAGTTGCGACGAACTGCTCGCGGTACCACGCGATCGAGCGCTCGATCTGCTCGCGCGCCTGCTCGCCGTACTGGCGACCGCGGTTGCGTGGCGGTCCCGCGATCTCGATCAGCGGGATCCTCATGCGTACAGGTTCCAGGGCAGCGGCTCGAACCCGTGCTCGCAGGGGTTTCCGGGGGAGACGAGGTAGTCGCCCGCCGTCAGGTCGACGATCACCGCCGCCACCGTCTCCCAGCGCCCGCCGTCGCGCGGATCCGGATGCGTACAGACGGAGTTCGGGTATGCGAAGTGGTCGGACAGCGCCTCTGCGATCACCCTGCGCGTCTCGTCGGTCGAGCGGGTCTCGCGCGCGCGGCGGAGGTGTTGCTCGACCCGGGGCGCGCGGAAGAGGGAGTCGAATGAGGACGGGCGGTACGTCTCCTCGATCTGCGGCGGAACGTGAGCGAGGAACGCGTTCGCGTGGACGAGCATTCCGTCTACCGGCTCCAGCACGCCGTGACGTTCCGGCGTCGTCTCCAAGTCGACGCAGTACCCGTCACGGTGGGTGAAGAGGAGGTTCGAGCAGAGCGCCTGCTTCACCGTCATCACGACCGTGAGCGCCTCGTGCATGGTGTGCGAGTCGAGGATGCGCCGGCGAATGTAGGGTGCCGGCACGCCAAGCCCGAATCCGAACTGCGCCTCGAGCCCGTTTGCGTTCAGGCCGATCCCGGCCGAGTTGGCGCCGTGTCGGCCGATCTGCCCCGCTTCGACCTGCATCAGGATCGTCGGCTTTGGCTCCTGGACGACGCGCAGGAGCACGATCGACTCCTTCGTACCGACGCGCCAGTCCCAGGTCTGCCCGCAGTAGACGTGGCCGTCGCCGGCGGCTCCGTTCGTCAGGGAGAACGACGTGCAGCCGTCCGCGGCGAACGGGTTGCCGGCACGCAGCTCGCCGCGGCCGTTGAGCGCGAGGATCTCCTCGAATCGGAAGCCGGATCCCTCGGCGATGCCGCGCACCTCCTCGAGCGCGTCGGCGTGGAAGGGCTCGATCACCGGCACCCACTGCGGCGCGCGCCGCGTCACCTCGGCCCAGCCGAGGCCGGACTTGAGCTCGAACTCGCGCTTGTAGAACTCGACCGAGGCGGCGATCTGCGCTCGAGCCTGCTCGCCGTACTGACGGCCCCGCTCCCGCGGAGCGGCGGCGTCGATCTCGACGAGCGGCAGCATCTCGCTGCTATCGTAGCGGTCACTACATGTCTGCGCAAGGTATCGTCGTACGCGCTACATCCCGCGAGCTGTCGCCCAAGGAGCGCGCGGTCGCAGAGTTCTACGTCGAGCACCGCGAGGAGGCCGCCTTCCTCTCGGCGGCCGAGATCGCCGCCCGCCTCGGAACGAGCGACGCGACCGTCGTCCGGGCCGTCAAGGCGCTCGGCTACTCGGGGATCCCCGAGCTCCGCCGCGAGCTGATCGATGCGCTCCGCGCACAAGCGACCCCGGCGGTGCGTCTCGGCCGCAGCCTCGAGGACGCGGGCGAGGACCCGCTCGGCCACGTCGTCGGGCTCGAGCTCGAGCTCCTCGAGCACGCCCGCTCGCTCGATCGGGCTGGATTCGAGCGGGCGGTCGACGCTCTCGCCTCCGCGCAGCGCGTGCTGGCCTTCGGCCTCGGGCCCACCGGCCCGCTCTGCGAGTACTTCGCCCTCCGGCTCAACCGGTTCGGCCGCGCCGCGACGGCGATCACCGAGAGTGGGTTGCTGCTCGCCGATGCCCTGCTCGCGGTGCGCCGAGGCGATGCGCTCGTCCTGATCGCGCACGAACGGCTCGACCGCCCGGCCGAGGTCACGCTCAGGCGTGCAAACGACCTCGAGCTGCCCGTCGTGCTGCTCACGGACACGCTGGCAGGCAAGCTCGCGGATCGCGTGAGCGTTGCGCTCGTGACGCCACGAAGTCGCGGTGGCTCGCTCACGAGCAGCGCGGCGACGATCGCGATCCTCGAGGCGTTGCTGCTCGCGCTCGCGGCGCGAGATCGCGCTCGCTCGCTCGCAGCGCTCGCCGAGCTGAACGAGCTGCGGAAGCAGCTGAGGGTGGCACCGCTCGAGGAAGAGCTCAGGTGACGCTCTTCCGCCTCGAGGGAGTCAGCTTTCGCGCCCTCGAGGCGGTCGACGCCGAGTTGCCAGGCCCGTCGTCCTGCGTCTGGGGGCCGTCGGGGTCGGGAAAGTCGACCCTCCTCCGCCTCCTGAACCGGCTGGCGGATCCCGCTCGTGGCCGAGTGCTGTTCGAGGAGCGGGACGTGCGTGAGCTCGACCCGCTCGTGCTCCGCCGCCGGGTCGTGCTCGTCCAGCAGCTCCCCGTGCCGATGCCCGGGACCGTGCTCGACAACGTCGCCTACGGTGCCAGGCTCCTGCGTCGTCACGTGGACGTCCGGGGTCTCCTGGAGCGCGTCGGCCTTCCGCCTTCCTACGCCGATCGCGACGCGCGTCGACTCTCGGTTGGGGAGCAGCAGCGAGTGATGCTCGCGCGCGCCCTCGCCATCGAGCCGGACGTGCTGTTGCTCGACGAGCCGACGTCGGCGCTCGACGGGCGCGCCCGCGCTCAGGTCGAGGAGACCCTTGCTCACGTCCGCCGTGACCTCGGCACGTCCCTCGTGCTCGTGACGCACGACCGTGCGCAGGCGGAGCGGCTCGCCGACCACGTCGTCGAGCTGAGGCGCGGCCGGGTGCGGGTCGCGGCATGATCACCTGGGACCAAGTAGCCGGGTCGCTCGCTCTCGTCGCGGTCGCGGTCGCGCTCTCCGTCTGGCGGGGCGCCCGCATCGAGAACGAGATCGCCTGGGCGGTCGGCCGCTCGTTCGTCCAACTCACCGCCCTTGGCTACGTGATCAAGCTCGTCTTCCAGGCCCACGACGTCGGTTGGGTGATCCCGATGCTCGCGGCGATGGTCGTCCTCGGCGCGGAGACGGCGCGGCGGCGAGCGCCGGACGTTCCTCACGCGTTCCCCCTCCTCCTCTGCTCGATCGCGATCGCGACGGCGGGGACGCTGGGGCTCGCGCTGGCGGTCGGGGCGATCGACGCCACCTCGCGCGCCCTGATCCCGATCGGCGGGATGGTGGTCGGGCAGGCGATGGTCGGCTCCGGAATCGCGCTCGCACGGCTCTCGTTCGAGGTCGCGGCTGCTCCGGGCGAGATCGAGGCGCGGCTGTCGCTCGGCGCGACCTGGCGGCAGGCGATCGACCCGATCCTCCGTCGCAGCGTGGTCGCCGGCCTGACGAGCACGATCGACTCGACGAAGACGGCGGGGATCGTGGCGATCCCCGGCACCACCGTCGGGATGCTCCTCGGCGGTGCGGCGCCGCTCGACGCCGTGCGGCTGCAGCTCGTCGTCTTCTACCTGCTCGTGGGCGCGACCGCGATCGTCGTCGTGGCCGCGACCACCTTCGCCGCCCGGGGGTTCTTCACCGCCGCCCATCAGCTCCGCGACCTGCCGGGCGGGTAGGCGCCCGGCGGCCCCGGTGCGGACAGGCCGGGGCCGGCCGGACGAGACGGGCAGGCGCGGAGGGGACCCTTGCCATGTGGCGCCGGTTGCCGTATAACCCCGGCTACTCATCATGCTTGCTACATGTAACCGGCGTTTCACCAAGGGGGGAACGGGATGACCTGGAGCATGGCAGGGCTCGCAGCGGCGACGCTCCTCGCCTCGGCGGTCGAGTTCGTGGAGGCGTTCACGATCGTGCTGGCGATGGGCCTGACCCGCGGGTGGCGGTCAACCCTCGCCGGGACCGCGAGCGCGATCGTCCTGCTCTGCGGCGTCGCGGCCGTCTCCGGATACGCGCTGATCAGCTGGTTTCCGAAGAGCCTGCTCCAGCTCATCGTCGGCAGCCTCCTCCTCGTCTTCGGGCTCCAGTGGCTGCGCAAGGCGATCCTGCGCGCCTGCGGTCTCAAGCCGATGCACGACGAGGAGGAGACCTTCCGGGAAGAGACGGAGGCGGCCCGTCGCGCCGGAGAGGAGAGGAGGGCCGGGCTCGACTGGTTCGCCTTCGTCGTCAGCTTCAAGGGTGTCTTCCTCGAGGGGCTCGAGGTGATCTTCATCGTCATCACCTTCGGGCTGAACGCGCACTCGATGCCCGTCGCCATCGCAGGTGCGGGCGCCGGCGGCGCGGCCGTGCTGACCGCGGGCGCTCTCCTGCACCGCCCGCTCGCGCGGGTCCCCGAGAACACGATCAAGTTCGCGGTCGGCCTGCTGCTCTCGACGTTCGGGACGTTTTGGTCGGTCGAGGGCCTCGGCGTCTTCAAGCAGGGATCGGCGAGCATCGAGTGGCCGGGCGGGGACGCGATGGTGCTCGGCGTGCTGGCCGCGTGGGGCGGGATCTCCTGGGCGGCGATCCGCCTGCTCGCGCCGCTCGCGCCGAGTCGCGCCTCGCGTCCCGCGGCGACGATCACGAAGGAGGCGGCGTGATGCGGCTCCTCGTCAGCTTCGCCCGCTTCTGGTGGGACTTCATCGTCGGCGAGGACTGGACGATCGCCGCCGGCGTCGTGGCCGTCCTCGCGGGCGGCGCCGGCCTCGTCGCCGGCACTGCCCTCTCGGACACGGCGGTGTCGCTCTTGACTGGGGCCGGCATCTTCGCAGTCGTGGCGATGAGCATCGTCGTGGGCGCGCTCCGGGAGGGGCGGGAGGCGTAGGGGTGGCACCGCACCGGTTCGTCGAGCTCGTCTACCGCATGCCGGCGAAGCCGACGGCCGGCCGCGTGGCCGTGTGGCGAAGCCTCAAGAAGGCGGGTGCCGTGTACCTCCAGGACTCCGTCTGCGTGCTCCCCGACACGAAGGAGCTCCGGGCCGAGCTCACGGCTGTGCTCGAGCGCATCGAGGCGGATGGCGGAACCTACCACCTGCTACCGCTCGGCACGCTCCCCGAAGGGGAGGAGGCCAAGCTCGTCCAGCGCTTCCTCGACCAGAGCGCGAAGCACTACGCGGAGATCATCGAGGACTGCGAGGTCAACTTCGTCAAAGAGATCGAGTTCGAGAACTTCCGCGAGAACTACACCTACGAGGAGGCGGAAGAGATCCGGATGGAGTTCGAGAAGATCTGCACCTGGTTCGACCGGGTGCAGGAGCGGGACTGGTTCGGCGCGCCGAACGCCGCCCAGGCCCGCGACTGGCTGCGGCGTTGCGAGTCGCTGCTCGAAGAGTTCGAGGCGAAAGTCTTCGAGCTGCACGAGGGGGACGAGCGGGCCGAGAAGCCTGCCGGGGGCGTGCACCTGCATGCTCTTCCGAGGCAAGCAGAGCAGGAGTCCGCATGAACGAACAACGAGGAGGAGTCGTGAAGAGATGGTTGGTGGCGCCGGCGCTGCTCGCTGCTCTGGCGGGTACGCTGACCGGTGCCGCGAGTGGCGGCACAGCGAAGTCCGCCGCCGGAAGGTTCGACCCGACGTGCGGGCCGGCGCGCGCCGCGACCCGTACGGTCAACGGCACGCTCGGGTCCGTGACCCTGCACGGGACCCCGAAGCGGATCGTCGCGCTCGAGTTCTCGTTCGTGGACGATCTCGTCCAGGTGGGGATTTCGCCGATCGGGATCGCGGACGACAACGACCCGACGCGCATCATCCCACCGGTCAGGGCGAAGCTCGGTCCGTACACGTCCGTGGGGCTGCGCCAGTCCCCGAACCTGGAGACGATCGCATCGCTCCACCCCGACCTGATCATCGCGGACGCGACCCGCGACGCGAACATCTACAACCAGCTCCAGCAGATCGCCCCGACGATCGCGCTCGACAGCCTCCAGGAGGCGTACTTGCCGAATCTCCACGCCGCGATCGTGATCGGCCAAGCGGTCAACAAGTGCGGAGCGATGCGAGTTCGCGTCGCTCAGGACAAGATCATCATGCAGCGCATGAGGGACGCCGTGATGAAGGCTACGGGCGGCAAGGGCGAGACACGCAAAGAGATGTTCGCGGTGGTGACGAACAAGATCTGGAACGTGCACTCCAACCTCGCCTACACCCCGAGCCTGCTGCAGGCGATCGGGATTCCGCCTGCGAACGTTCTGCCCTACAACGCGCAGAACCGCGGCAACCCGTACATCGTCATGTCCGAGGAGGACTTGCTCAACAGCAACCCCGACATCATCTTCGTCGCCCAGAACCCGCCGGGTCCGACCATGTACGACATCTGGTCGAAGGACCAGCTCTTCCAGACGCTGAAGGCCGTCCAGAACCATCAGGTGTACCTCGTCAACACGAACCTGTGGTCGAAGGCGCGCGGGCTCGAGGCCGGGGAGCTGATCTGCCAGCAGGCGGTCCACCTCCTCTACCACAAGTACGTCTCGGTCGCGCTGCCGAACGTCCCCGAAGCGTAAGCGGCGAGGCCGAGAACCATGACGACCGTCCAGCTACCGGGTGCGAGCGCGGCTTCGGCCGCGCTCGCCCGCCGCCTCCGGGCGGTCGCCACGCTCGGAGGCCTGGTCGCGCTCGCGGCCGGGGGCTTCGTCTGGAGCGTCTCGATCGGCCCCGAGCACATCGGTCTCTGGACGATCGTCAAGGGAACGTTCGCACAGGGGCACGACACGAAGCAGCTCATCGTGCACCTGATCCGGCTGCCGCGGGCGCTCCTCGCGGTGCTCGCAGGCGGCACCCTCGCTGTCTCCGGCGCGGTGATGCAGTCGCTGACGCGCAATCCGCTGGGAGCTCCGGACGTCCTCGGCGTCACGAGCGGCGCCGCCGTGACCGTCGCGATCGCCTCGACGATCGTGCCGAGCCTGGGCGGTATCAGCACGATCTTTCTGTCGTTTGCCGGCGCGTCGGTTGCTTCAGCCCTGGTCTTTGGAATCGCGCGCTTCGGCCGCGGAGGTCTGTCGCCCGTGCGGCTCGCGCTCGCGGGCGTGACGATCTCGCTCTTGCTCTATGCCTTGATGCAGGGGATCCTGATCGCGTTCACGCAGAACGCGGAGCTCTTCTTCTTCTGGCTCGTCGGCGGTGTCACCTACGCGCAGTGGCACGACATCCACCTCGCCTTTCCATGGATGGCGGCGGGGCTTGCTCTCGCGATGCTCCTCGCGCGACGGCTGAACGTGCTCGCCCTCGGCGACGACGTCGCACGCGGTCTCGGTCAGAACGTGAGCAGGACACGTCTACTGTCTGTCGTCTGCGTCGTGCTTCTGGCTGGGGCCGCGGTTGGCGTCGCTGGTCCAGTCGCGTTCCTAGCGCTGGTCGTCCCGAACATCGTGCGCCGGCTCGTCGGTCACAACCACTTCGTCGTGCTGCCCGCATGCATGGTTGCCGGCGCCGCGCTGCTTCTCTACGCCGATGTCGCCTCGCGCTACCTGAACCCGCATGTCGAGACGCCGGCGGGCGTCGTCGTGGCCCCGATCGGCGCGACAGTCTTCGTCTACCTCGCTCGCAGGGAGAAGCTCGCCGGATGAGCGCCGCCACGCCGCTCGCTGCCCCGGGCGTCGCCGTTCGCGTACGGGCACGCCGACCCGCCGTCGTGATCGGCTCACTGGGCGGGCTCTGCATCCTCACCGCGTTCGCGACGCTCGGCGTCGGTGCCGTGCGGGTGCTGGAACCCCACGCCGTCGAGGCGCTGTTCGGCCACGGAACCGCAGATCAGATCCGGACCATCCGCACGTACGAGCTGCCCCGCGTGCTGGTCGCTTTCCTCGTCGGCAGCGCGCTCGCCGTCTCCGGTGGGGTGATCCAGGGAGTCACGCGCAACCCGCTCGCCGCGCCGGACGTCATCGGAGTCGTGAAGGGTGCCGCCCTCGGCACCGTCTTCCTGCTTCTGGCGTACCCGTTCGCAGCCGTCTCGTACCTGCCGGTGGCCGCTTTCGCCGGTGGTGTCGGGGCGATGGTGATCGTCTACCTCGTCGCGTACCGGCACGGAGGGACGACACCGGTGCGGCTCGCTCTGGTCGGTATCGCGGTGAGCGCGTTCTGCGAGTCGATCATCCGGTACGTCATGATCGACCAGGCGAAGGGGATCGGCCATGCGCTCGTGTGGCTGACAGGCTCGCTGGCGGCGGTCGACATGCGGAGCTTCTACGAGATCCTCCCGTGGATCGGTGTCCTGCTCCCGCTTCTTGCGTACTACGCGCACAGGCTCGACGTGCTCGGGCTCGGCGACGACATGGCCCGTGGGCTCGGCCTACCGGTCGAGCGGACACGCCGCACTGCGCTCCTCCTCGCCGTCCTGCTCGCGAGCGCGTGCGTCGCGGTCGCCGGCTCGATTCTCTTCATCGGCCTCATCGCTCCGCACATGGCTCGCCGGCTCGTCGGCTCGCGCCATGCCGTCCTCCTTCCGACGGCGGCGCTCCTCGGCACGCTGATGCTGCTCGTCGCCGATGCGATCGGTCGCGGCGCCGATCCGCCGATCGAGCTGCCGGCCGGAATGGTCACCGCCGTGATCGGAGCGCCATACTTCGTCTATCTCCTCACCAGGTCGCTCTAGCGAAGGAGCCTCCCGTGCGCCTCTCCGCCTCTGACCTCGCTCTTCACTACGAAGACGTCGTCGTCGCGCGCAACCTCTCGATCGAGATCCCGGATGGGCAGATCAGCGCGCTGATCGGGCCGAACGGCTCGGGCAAGTCCACCCTTCTCCGTGCGCTCGCGCGCCTGCTCAAGCCGAAGGCGGGCGAGGTCATCCTCGACGGCAAGGCGATCACCACGTACACGACGAAGGAGGTGGCGCGCCGCCTGGCGATCCTGCCCCAGGTGCTCATCTCCCCGGAGTCGATCACGGTCGAGGAGCTCGTCGCCTTCGGACGCTTCCCGCAACGCCGGTCGGTCGGCGGCATGCGCGCGGAGGACCGGCAGGCGATCGAATGGGCGCTCGAGGTCACGGCGACCGCCGACCTGCGCGACCGTCCGGTCGACCACCTCTCGGGGGGCCAGCGCCAGCGCGCCTGGATCGCGCTCGTGCTCGCCCAGGGGACCGATCTGATCCTGCTCGACGAGCCGACGACGTTCCTCGACATCGCGTACCAGCTCGAAGTTCTGGAGCTGCTTCGACACCTGAACGAGGCGGAGGGGAAGACGATCGTGATGGTGCTGCATGACGTCAACATGGCCTGCGAGTACTCTCGCCGCCTGTTCGCGCTGCGCGACGGCCGCCTGGTCGCACAGGGAGATCCCCGCGAGGTGCTGAAGGCAGAGCTGATCCGCGAGGTCTTCGGGATCGACGCGCACATCCTCGAGCACCCGACCTCCGGCGCGCCCCTGTGCGTCCCGATTCCGGTGCCGCACGCGAACCCCGCTCGCCCAGCTGCCGAGCTCGCGCGAGCATGACGATCGAGGTCGACGGCAGGACGGCGCTCGCGCTGCCCCGCTTGCGCTATGCGCGGACGACGACGGGTCCGCTGCGCGGTGTGCGGGTGCTCGACCTGACGAGGCTGGTCTCGGGGGCGCAGCTCGGTGTCGTACTCGGCGACCTCGGCGCGGACGTGATCAAGGTCGAGCGGCCTGGAAGCGGCGACCCGTTCCGGCACGCCGGCGGGTCGGACGCCCACTGGCGCGCGTATGCCCGCAACAAGCGGTCGATCACGCTCGATCTCGCGTGTCCACGCGGGCGCGAGCTGCTGCTCGAGCTGGCGGCGCGGGCCGACGTCCTCGTCGAGAACTTCGCCCCCGGCGTGCTCGAGCGGCTCGTCGGTGGCCCGAAGGCGCTGCTCGAGCGCAATCCGAAGCTCGTCGTCGTTCGGATCTCGGGCTGGGGACAGACCGGTCCCCGCTCGAGCAATCCCGGGTTCGGCACGCTCGCGGAGGCCTTCGCCGGCTTCACGTTCCTGAACGGCCCGCCGGGCGGCCCGCCGCATCCCGCCCCGCTCTCGCTCGCCGACACGGTCGCCGGCACCTACGCGGCCCTCGCCGCCCTCGCCGCGCTCTGGGAGGTGCGCGCGAACGGAGGAGACGGGCAGGTGGTGGACGTCTCGCTCTTCGAGCCGCTCTTCTCGATCATGGGAGCGGACGCCACCGCGTACGCGATGAGCGGCCGGCGGCGCAGGCGTGGCGACACGCCCGGGATCTCCTCCGTGCGCGGCGTGTTCGAGACGGCGGACGGGCACTGGGTCGCGCTCTCGGCCGCGACCGACGAGACCGCGCTGCGCTTCTTCACCGCGCTCGGCCGGCTCGACCTGCTCGACGACCCGCGCTTCGCGACCGCGGCGGCGCGGCACGACAACCGCGACGCTCTCGGCGAGGTGCTCGCCGAAGAGTTCGCCGCTCGCACACGTGACGAGGTGCTGCGGCTCGCCGAGGAGCATCGCCTCACGATCGGACCGGTGTACGACATCCTCGACATCATCGAGGACGAGCACTACCGTGCCCGCAAGACCGTCGTCGAGATGGAAGACGGTACCGTCCTCACGAACGTCGTGCCCCGTCTCTCCCGGACGCCGGGCGCGATCAGGACACCCGCACCGGCGCTTGGCGAGCACAATGCCGAGGTCTACGGCGAGCTCGGTCTGGACCTCGAGGAGCTGGAGCGGGAGGGCGTGATTTGAGCTGGCGCTCGCTCCTCTACGTGCCCGTAACATCGGAGCGATTCGTCGCCAAGGCGCATACGCGCGGCGCCGACGCGATCATCCTCGACCTCGAGGACGCCGTCGCGCCGTCGGCCAAGGGTCGCGCCCGGGAGCTCGTCGCCGAAGCGGCCGCGACCGTCTCCCAGGCAGGCGCCGACGTCTTCGTCCGCGTCAACCGGCCCTGGCGCCTCGCCCTCCGGGACCTCGAGGCGGCAGTCGGCCAGAATGTCCGGGGGATCGTCCTCCCGAAGGTCGACTCCGCCGAGCACGTGCGCGCGATCGCCGAGGTTGTCGCGGAGCTCGAGATCGAGCGAGGGCTCGACCCCGGCGGAACGCTCCTCCTCCCGCGGATCGAGAGCGCCGCCGGTCTCCTCCGCGCCGGCGAGATCGCGGCCGCAGATCGCCGCGTCGCCGCGATCGGGCTCGGCTCCTCCGACTACACCCTCGCGACCGGGATGGCGGCCGGCGGTGATGGGAACGTGATCGCGAGCTTTCACGTCGTCAACGCCGCACTCGCCGCCGGCGTCGTGCCGCTCGGGCTCGTCTCGACGATCGTGGATTACGCCGACCAGGATGCCTTCCGCGCCGCGGCCGAGCGCTCGCGAGCGCTTGGGCTGCGCGGCTCGCCGTGCGTCCATCCGTCGCAGGTGCCGATTCTGAACGAGGTGTTCAGCCCGACCGCCGACGAGCTGGAGCGCGCGCGGCGCGTTGTCGCCGAGTACGAGGCGGCCCTGGCCGCCGGTGTGGGGGCGATCACCGTCGACGGCGCCTTCGTCGACCAGCCGTACTACGAACAAGCCAAGAGGCTGCTCGCGTGACCGCGACGATGGACGTGCTGAATCCCGCAACCGGCGAGGTGATCGCGCGCGTTCCCTCTGGCACCGCCGAGGACGTCGACGCCGCGGTCGACGCGGCCAAGGCCGCGCTTCCCGACTGGCTCGAGACGACGCCCGGAGAGCGGGCGGAGATGCTGCTGCGGCTTGCCGACCTCCTCGACGCGCACGCGGAGGAGCTCGCGCGGATCGAGTCGCGGAACGTCGGCAAGCCGCTCTCGTTCGCGCGCGACGAGATGCCGGTGTGCGCGGACAACCTCCGCTTCTTCGCCGGCGCCGCCCGTCTGCTCGAAGGCAAGAGCGCCGGCGAGTACATGCGGGGATACACCTCGATGATCCGCCGCGAGCCGCTCGGCGTGGTCGGCGGGATCGCTCCCTGGAACTACCCGCTGATGATGGCGGTCTGGAAGCTCGGTCCCGCCCTCGCCGCGGGGAACGTCCTCGTGCTCAAGCCGTCCGAGCAGACACCGCTTTCGCTCCTTCGGTTCGCCGAGCTCGCGGAGGACGTGTTGCCAGCCGGCGTCCTCAACGTCGTCACGGGCGAGGGTGTCCCGGTCGGCGAGCGCATCGTCTCGCACCCGGACGTGCGGCTCGTGTCGCTCACCGGAGACGTCGCTACCGGGAAGATCGTCGCCCGGACCGCCTCCGACACCCTCAAACGGGTCCACCTCGAGCTGGGCGGCAAGGCGCCAGCCGTGGTGTTCGACGACGCCGACCCTGCTGCGGTCGCCGAGGGGATCAAGGTCGCGGGCTACTGGAACTCCGGCCAGGACTGCACCGCCGCCTCGCGTGTCCTCGCCGGCCCGAAGATCTACGACCGTCTGCTCGAGGAGCTCGTGCCCAGGGTCGAGTCGCTCAGAGTCGGCGATCCCGCCGAGGACGAGTCGGTCGAGATGGGACCGGTGATCTCCGCCGACCACCAAGCGCGTGTCCTCGGCTTCCTCGACCGAGCGCGGGGGGCGACGGTGCTCACCGGGGGCGGGACGAGCCGCTCGAGCGGGTTCTTCGTCCAGCCGACGGTCGTCACCGGAGTCTCCCAGCGGGACGAGATCGTGCAGCGCGAGGTCTTCGGACCGGTGGTGACGGTGCAGCGCTTCGCCTCGGACGACGAGGCGATCGCCTGGGCGAACGATGTCGAGTACGGGCTCGCCGCCTCCGTCTGGACGCGCGACGTCGGCCGTGCGCTGAGCGCGGCGCGCAAGCTCGAGTTCGGAACGGTGTGGATCAACGACCACCTCCCGATCGTGTCCGAGATGCCACACGGGGGCTTCAAGCAGTCCGGCTACGGCAAGGACATGTCGATGTACGCCCTCGAGGACTACACACGTGTCAAACACGTGATGGTCAAGCTCGCGTGATCGATCTGCAGCAGGCGGCGAGAGACCACCTCTGGCTGCACTTCTCGCGCATCGGCTCGTACCGCGACGAGCCGGTGCCGATCATCGTCCGAGGAGACGGCTGCTACCTCGAGGACCTCGCTGGCAAGCGCTACCTCGACGCGCTCGCCGGGTTGTTCGCCGTCCAGATCGGCTACTCGTTCGGGGACGAGATCGGCAAGGCAGCGCTCGAGCAGATGCGCGAGCTCCCCTTCTACACGAACTGGTCGTACGCGCACCCGCGAGCGATCGAGCTCGCGGCCGAGGTCGCCTCGCTCGCCCCGGGCGACCTCAACCGCGTCTTCTTCGTCAACGGCGGCTCCGAGGCGGTCGAGGCGGCGTGGAAGCTCGCCCGCCAGTACCACGCACTCCGCGGCGAGCGTCGCTGGAAGGCAGTCGCTCGCCGAGTCGCCTACCACGGAACGACGCTCGGTGCGCTCTCGCTCAACGGCGTCGCGGCGCTCCGCACCCCGTTCGAGCCGCTCGTCCCAGACGTTGTCCATGTTCACAACACGAACCGGTACCACCGGCCCGTCGACGAGAGTGAGGACGAGTTCCTCGCCTTCCTGCTCGACGACCTGGAGAGTGCGATCGTGCAAGCCGGACCCGAGACGGTCGCGATGGTGATCATGGAGCCGGTTCAGAACGCCGGGGGCGCGTACACGCCGCCCACTGGCTACTTCGCCGGCGTCCGGGAGATCTGCGACCGCTACGGCATCCTCCTCTGCGCCGACGAGGTGATCACCGGTTTCGGCAGGCTCGGGTCGTGGTTCGGCTCGGAGCGGTTCGGCATCCGTCCAGACCTGGTCACCTGCGCGAAGGGGATGTCGTCGGCGTATGCGTCGATCGGCGCCCTGATCGCGAGCGAGAGGGTCGCGGAGCCGTTCCTCGAGGGGAACGCCATGTACGCACACGGGATCACGTTCGGGGGTCATCCGGTGCAGGCGGCGATCGCGCTCAAGAACCTCGAGATCATGAAGCGCGAGCGAGTGGTGGAAAACGTCCGCGCGAACGAGGCGCGGGCGCGCGCCATCCTCGCGACCCTGCTCGACCTCCCGATCGTCGGCGACCTCCGCGGCTGCGGCTACTTCTTCGCGATCGAGCTCGTCAAGGACCGTGAGACGAGGGCGACGTTCACGCCG
>DASRBY010000005.1:0-25926 GCA_035653435.1 Gaiellaceae bacterium | reverse complement strand
GGTCCTCCCCCTCGAGCACCTGGCGCCGCTGCTCGTAGATCCGCTGGCGGTGCCGGTTGAGCACGTCGTCGTAGCGGAGAACGTTCTTGCGCATGACGAAGTTCTGCTCCTCGACCTTCTTCTGCGCGCCCTCGATCTGCCGGGAGAGGATCTTCGCCTCCATGGGCTGGTCCTCGGGGATCTTGAAGCGCTCCATCACGCCCTTGATGCGGTCGCCGGCGAAGAGGCGCACGAGGTCGTCCTCGCCCGAGAGGTAGAAGCGCGTCTCGCCCGGGTCGCCCTGGCGCCCCGAGCGGCCCCGGAGCTGGTTGTCGATCCGGCGCGACTCGTGGCGCTCCGTTCCGAGGACGTAGAGGCCGCCGAGGTCGACGACGCCCTCGCCGAGCTTGATGTCGACGCCGCGGCCCGCCATGTTCGTCGCGATCGTGACCGCGCCGCGCAGGCCCGCGTCCTGGATGATCTCGGCCTCGCGTGCGTGCTCCTTCGCGTTGAGGACGTTGTGCTTGACCCCCTTGCGGGTCAGGAGCTGCGACAGGTACTCCGACGTCTCGACCGCGATCGTGCCCACGAGGACGGGCTGCCCGGCCTGGGACCGCTCTTCGATGTCACGCACGACCGCCGCGAACTTCCCCTCCTTCGACTTGAAGACGAGGTCGTTCTCGTCGGCGCGGGCGACCGGGACGTTGGTGGGGATCTCCACGACCTCGAGGCCGTAGATCTCGACGAACTCCTTCTCCTCGGTCTTCGCAGTGCCGGTCATGCCGGCGAGCTTCTCGTACAGGCGGAAGTAGTTCTGGAGCGTGATCGTGGCGAGCGTCTGGTGCTCCTCCTGGATCTTGACGCCCTCCTTCGCCTCGACCGCCTGGTGCAGGCCCTCGCTCCAGCGCCGTCCTTCCATGATCCGGCCGGTGAACTCGTCGACGATCTTCACCTCGCCGTCCTGGATCACGTAGTCGACGTCGAGGTGGTAGAGCGACTCCGCCTTGAGCGCCTGGTAGAGGTGGTTGACAAGCTGCGTGTTCTCCGGTGCGTAGAGGTTGTCGATCCGAAGCGCGCGCTCGACCTTCGCCACGCCCTGGGGCGTCACGCCGACGGTCTTGAACTTCTCGTCGAACTCGAAGTCGGCGCCTGCTTCCTCCGCCGCCCCCTTCGGGTCTCCGGGCGAGGAGCGGAAGGGGATGAGCTGCTTCGCGACCCGCGCGAAGTCGTAGTAGAGCTGGGCCGCCGTCTCGGGCTCGCCGGAGATGATGAGCGGCGTTCTCGCCTCGTCGATGAGGATCGAGTCGACCTCGTCGACGATCCCGTAGGCGTGACCGCGCTGCACGATTCCGTCGAGCGCGACTGCCATGTTGTCGCGGAGGTAGTCGAAGCCGAACTCGGAGTTCGTCCCGTATGTCACGTCCGCGGCATAGGCGGCTTTGCGTGCGTCGAACGGCATCATCGTCTCGATGTAGGAGACGGTCATCCCGAGCGACTCGAAGACGGGCCGGTTCCACTCCGCATCGCGCTGGGCGAGGTAGTCGTTGACGGTGACGAGATGCGCGCCGCGCGCGGCGAGGCCGTTGAGATAGAGCGCGAGGCTTGCGACGAACGTCTTCCCCTCGCCCGTCTTCATCTCGGCGATGTCGCCCTCGTGCAGCACGATCCCGCCCATGAGCTGCACGTCGAACATCCGCTGGTCGGACGCGCGCTTGCGCGCCTCCCGGACGGCCGCGAACGCCTCGAAGACGAGCTCGTCGAGGCTCTCGCCGTTCTCGAGCCGCTGCCGGAACTCCGCGGTCTTGCCCTGGAGGTCTGCGGCGGAGAGCTGCTCGAACTCCGGCTCGAGCGAGGTGATGTAGGCCGCCTGCTCCTGGAGCCGCTTGAGGCGGCGTCCCTCGCCGACGCGCAGGACCTTCTCGAGGTTGCCGATCTCCACTAGTTCCCTTTCACCCGGGGCAAGGGTAGCGGCCTACAAGGCTGTGACCTTGACCTCCCAGAGATCGCCGTCGATGCGCTCGGCCTCGGCGTAGAAGTCCTCGCCGGCACCCTCGCCGAGGCGCTCCAGCTCGAGCGGGGCCGGCGCATTGCTCGGTTCGCCGTCGACCCGGAGCTCGCTGTGCTCACCCTGGCGCCGGGCGAGCTCGAGCTTCTCGCCCTCGGGGAACGGGATGCGCGCCACCATGATCCGCCTCGCGCCAACGGCCCAGAGGTCGCCGTCCTGCCTCGTGGCGACCGCGCGGTACGGCGGCGTGACGTTGCGCTCGACCGCGTCGGCGAGCGGAGAGAGGTCGCCGTCGCCCGCGTCCTCGTCGACGATGAGGTCGCCGTTCGGGAGCGTCGTGAACACGGCCCGGTCACCCGCGAGCCCGGGCGCCCGGACCGCGGCGGTGGTGTCCCATTCCTTGGGAGGGACGCGGGAGCCGTCGGGGACGCCGACCGTTGCGAGGACCGACGGGGTGGGCTCCGGCACTGGCGGAAGCGGCTGCTGATCGCCGAGCACCTGCGCCGGATCGAGTCCCGCCTCCCGCAGGAGCTGCTCGTTCAGCGTCTCCTTGTTGCGCCGGAACAGCGCCACTAGCTCTCGGTGATCTCCGCTTCGACCGGGTTGTCGAGCTCCGGCTCGGGCGCTTCGAAGTGCTTGCGGCCGTCGACGCGCTTGTCGTGGAGATCCTTGACCTGCCGGACGAGCTTGTCGGCGAGCTCGTCGATCGCGGCCTTCATGTCCCGCGCCGCCTCGCGCGCCCGCAGCGTGTGCCCCTTCAGATGGACGGTCGCCTCCGCCACCTGCGACTCGGCGATCGACGGGTTCCGCTCGACCGCGAGCTCGATCTCGACCCGCGTCAGCTCGTGGACGCGGCGGTCGAGCTTGCGCAGCTTCCGCTCGACGTAGCTCCGGATGGAGTCGTTCACCTCGAGGTTCTTGCCCTTGACGTGAAGCTGCATCTGGCGCCTCCCCTGTCGCTCCGTTGCGGTGCCCTAACCCTACTCGGGCCCGGCTCGCTAGCCGCGGCGGAGCGCGCGGGCAAACGCGATCGCGTCCACGCGGCGGGCACCGGCGGCCCGGAGCGCACTCGCGGCGGCCGCGGCGGTTGCGCCCGTCGTGTAGACATCAGCGCTGTTACGACGGTCGGCCAGTAGGTATTCCGACCCAGGATCAAGCGGGGCACAGACCTCCACCGCGCAGGTGCCGGGGCCGGTCAGGGTGACTCGGATGTCGAAAGCCTCGAAGACGCGCGCCATGAGGTCGAGGTCGGGGCTGTTCATGAGCATCGCGTAGGCCTGGAGCCGATCCAGCGTCTCGCGCTGCGACTCGACCTTGGCGGCAGTCTCGGCCCACGACCGCGCGGCTGCTAGCTCGGACTCGGCGGTCGTGATGTCCTGGTCGATCTCGTGCAGCACCTGCTGGATCGCCGCCTTGGAGTAGCCGTCGCGGAGGCCGCGAGCCTCCTTGTCGATTCGCTCCTTGCGCAGCTTCGCTACCTGCTTGCTCAGGCGCTCCATCGAGGCGTTCGCAGCCTCGGAGTCCGTCGGGCCATCCTCGCGCAGCTCGAACAGCTCCTCCATGCGCGGCGACCGCAGCTCGCTCATCAGCGCGTCCCAGACGGCACGCTCGATCTTGTCGGCGTGCGTCTCTTTGTGCGAGCATGCCGCACCAACACGACCCGCGCTCGACTGGTCGTAGCGCTGGGCGCACCGATAGCGCCGGACCTGGTTGCTCGTGTCCCAACGGCCGGTGAAGAAGTGGCCGTCGTCGGTGACGATGCGGCTTGAAAGCGGATACGTGTGGGCGGTTTTCTTGGTCCACTTGACCTGCGAGAGCAAGTTCTGCATTGCGGCGAAGCGGTCGGCTGCAACGACGCGCGGTACCTCCGACTCGTAGCCCTTGATCGCGTAGTGCTCGGCGTCGTACTTGGTTTTTGCGCGGCGATCCTTGCCGTAGACGAATCGCCCATCGAGCGTGTCGCGCGAGAGCGACTGAATCAGGTTGCGACTCGTCCAGCGCGCTCCGCGCTTGCGGAAGCCCTCGGCGTTGAGCCGTGCAGCCGTCTCACCCGGCGAGCAGCCCTCGTCCAGCATGAGGGCGAACGCGCGCTCAACGATGGCCTGTTCGTGGGCGTCAACCACGAGAACCGAGCCGCGCTCGCCCGGCTGGATGCGGTGACCGAAGGGAGCCACCCCACCAACCCACTTGCCGTCGCGGACCCGAGCCGCGCGCGAGGCCATGGACTTCTTGACCGTTAGTCGGCGCTGCTCCTTCGCGAAAGCCTCGTACATGTCTGCCGGTAGCTCGCGCTCGTCGTCGGCGGTGTCGATCACACCGTCGGCGGTCACGAGGCGAAGACCGGCGCGCTCCGCTGCGTCGGTTAGCTGCCGCCAGACGCCGCGCGAGAAGCGGTCGAGGTTGTAGGCGACAAGAACCTGAACCTCGCCGCGCTGTGCGGCTGCGAGTGCCTCAAGAAGCTCCCGGCGCTCGAAGAAGGCTGCGCCCGAGACGCCTGGGTCACTGAACTCGGCAACGACCGTCCAGCCTTGATCCTCGGCGTGGCGGATGCACCGCTCGCGCTGCACGTCGAGAGACGCGCCGTCGCGCTGGTCGTCTGTGCTGACTCGGGTGTAGATGGCTGCCTGCATGTGTCCTCCGATTCGGTTCTGGTTCCCAGTATACCTCAGGTGCCATAATATTACACGGGTTCCCTCTATAGTCCCATTTAGTGCTACTATGGAGTCACACCAGCTACAGGAGGAGCACATGCACCGCTTCAGCCCTACCAAGATGCAGCGCCTGCGCTTCGAGCGCGGTCTGTCGCGCGAAGCTCTGGCCCAGGCGACCGGGGTTCACTACTGGTCGATCCAAGCGTGGGAACGCGGCAAGCACGTGCCTCGGGGCATGAGCGTCGCGGCACTCGCCCGCGCGCTCGGGGTCGCCTACGACGACCTGCTCGAAGAGCAGCGGCCCGCCGCCGCAGCAGCGACGGGTCGCGTTCAGGAGATACATGCAACGGCGGCAACGCGAGGTGATAGCGATGCCGTCCGCTAACACGAAGAATCACCGCAAGACGCACACGATCCGGGTCGTGTTCTCGGAGTACGACAAGTCGAGCCGTGGCCTCGGTATGGAACGGCTTCACGGCTTCGAGATCGAAAGCCGCCACTGGTACACCGACGAGGACGGCAAGCGGCTGTTCCGCATCGACCGCTACCGCAACGCGGCGGGCGAGAAGGAACTCAACACCGTCTACGCGCTCAACCTGGACGCCTCGTACCACGCGCGCCGCAACCCGGAGCGGGGCACGAAGAGGCGTGAGCGACGTCGCGTCCTCTACCGCCTGCCCAAGGTGCTCGCGGCGATCAAGCGCGGCGCGACGGTCTGGCTGTGCGAGGGCGAGAAGGACGCCGAAGCACTAGAGACGCTCGGGATCGTCGCAACAACCGCTCCGTACGGCGCTCGGCACTGGGCACCGGAGTACACCGCCCAGCTCCGCGGCGCGGATCTCGTGCTCGTAGCTGACGACGATGAACCAGGCTGGCAGCGCGTCGAGATGCTCAAGAAGGAGCTCGACGTGGCCTCGCTGCGGATCGTCAAGGCAGCCGAGGGTAAGGACGCTTCCGATCACATCGCGGCCGGCTACGGCCTCGCGGACTTCCAGGAGGTGGCGTGATGGCCGACACGAGGCGCGCAACCATCACGTGGGCGGACGAGGTCGAGGAGGACATCGCGGAGTTCCTCGTCCCGAAGCGTGTCCCGCGCGGCGCTCTGACGCTGCTCGCCGGAATGCCGGACAAGGGCAAGACGCTCTGGCTCTGCGAGATCGCCGCCTGCATCACTCGCGGCGACTTCGGCGACGAACCGGCGCGCGTGCTCATCACCTCGACTGAGGACAGCATCGCGACCACGCTCCGGCCCCGCCTGCGGGCGGCCGGTGCAGACCTGACGAAGGTCGGCTTCGTCAGCATGCAGGTGAAGGACGAGGACGCGGGGTTGATCCGCTTCCCGGATGACGTCGAGGAGTTCCGGCGGATCATCGAGGAGGGCGACTTCCGGCTCGCGATCATCGATCCGATCCTCGGGCACATCAACTCGAACCTCATCGCCTCGTTCAAGGACGAGCAGCTGCGCGACGGGCTGATGACACCGCTCGCGCAGATCGCCGCCGAGAACGACTGCGCGGTGATCGGCTGCATGCACTTCAACAAGCGCTCCGAAGGCGAGGCGTTGCTTCGCGTGTCGGGATCGCTCGGGGGCATCGTCGGTCCCGCTCGGTCGGTGCTGTTCATGCACGAGTCGCCCGACAACGACGCGCAGCGCATCCTCACGCACGAGAAGTGCAACCTCGGCCCGAAGGGCGCGGCGCTGCTGTTCGAGATCGATCGCGTGCCACTCGAGATCAAGGGCCGGACCGTCCCGACCGCGCATCTGCGGTTCGTCGACGAGTCCTCGTACACCGGCGCCGACTTGCTCTCGGGCAAGGCGGACACGCCTGCGGCGGTGGCGGCAGCGGTCGAGTTCTTCCAGACGGAGCTTGCGGACAGTCCGCGTCCGTCAAAGGAGCTTCGCGCGGCGGCGAGAGAGATCGGAATCAGCAACTACGCGTGGGACGCGGCGAAGGCGCGGCTCGGAATCGTTGCGCGCAAGACGGACTTCGGCGGCGGCTGGACGCTCGATCTACCGATGCGGATCACGGTCCGCTCCCAAGAGCCCGGTGCGGGTTCTACGGGTTCTTCGATAGCGGGGGATTCGGGTTCTTCGTCTTCTTCGGACGAAGAACCCGAAGAACCCGACCCGGGTTATTCGGCAGGAACCTAGAGAGGGGATGACGATGGAACAGACGTACAAGGTCACGGAGAAGGGCGCGCTCGCCAACGCCGACAGCAAACTTGCTCGCGCGGAACGGGCGATCGAGAGGTCGTACATCGATGTCGCAAGCCGCTTCGACGCCGCAGAGGCTGCGGAGGAAGCCCTCGCGTTGATCGCAGAGACGCGTGCGATCCTCCGGGAGCTTCGCACCGACTCGAAGTGGAGCACGCCCCGAGACACTCGCAAGCGGTCGCAGGATCCTTCGTCACAACCGACCGAGGGAGATGACCGTGATCGACGTGAGGGACGTGACTGACGTGGACAACGAACTGCTCCACGTGTCGCTGACCGCTGATGAGGTGACGCGACTGTTCGAGGTGCTCGGCGATGACCCCATCGCCGACCACCTCGAAATGGAGATGCGCTGTCAGGGCAAGTGGGACGAGCGGCCTAGCCTCCTCGCGGAGTTGGAGGACGGGTTCGATGAGGCGGCTTGATCGACTACAGCTCTTGAACGAGCAGGGCGGCTACCGGAACTACTCGGCTGGCGGCGACGTCGAGCGTGCCGTCCGCCAGTTCCTCACGAACAAGCACCCGCAGTGGTTCCATCGCACGCAGATCGGTGCGGCGACGAGCACCAGCCCGGCGAAGCTGGAGAACGTCCTATGGCGCATGCTCCGTCGCGGCGACGTGCAGATGAAGAGAGACGAGCGCGGCTACTTGCAGTGGCGCGCGCGCTGACCTCGTCACTGGCGGCCCCGCCCTGTCAGGCGGTACCACGACGTGTTCAACTCGCCCGTCTGGTTCAACGTCGGGTTCGAGTTCCCGAAGTTCTGGTAGCAGGCATCGTCACGCATAAGTACTTCCGCGGCCATTTTCGCGGAGCGTGTGTGCAGAAAGTGACCGGCCCCGACCGCACGAAGGCTGCCGGGGCCGGGTCGTCCGGGGCGCCGCCTAAGATCGGGCTCGTATCAGTCCACCCAAGGCGCTGAGCTGGAACTCAGTGCCCCGAACGAAAGGGGAGGCTACATGCCCCCTACGCATAAGACGGGCGAGTACTGCCCGCGCAACGAAGGCGGTCGCTGGAAGTGCGCCAGCGGCCACGTGATCCATGTCAAGGGAGGCGACGTCTTCCCGCCTTGCCGGAACTGCGGCAAGAACCAGACGTGGACGTACGTCGGGCCGTAAGCATCCGGCCGTAGTTCGCTGCGAAGGCTCGTCGTCCTGCGGCGGGCCTTCGCGGTCTTCCACAGGGTTGTCCACGCGCGCTCCACAGGTGCACCGCACCTTAGGGAGAGCGCCGGACGGCATCACGTGCACGACCATGACAGGAGGCAACGATGAGAGTGGAAATCGCACTTACTGACGGAACCAAGATCGTTGTGCGCGACGCCAACATCAAGGAGGACGACGTCCTGCGCAAGTTGGAGAACAACCGCGGCATCGGTGGCTTCGTCACATTCGACACCGAGCACGGTGCGTATCGCGTGAATCCTGCGCACGTCGTCTACGTGCGTTACGCGTAACAGTCCCCGCGCTCACTCATGGCAGCCGGGGATAAAAACCCTCAACGTCTGCGTGACGGGGTACCTGAGTCGCGGGTACCGGGTCCACGCTCAACGGCCGCATGACGGTGCGGCGTCGAAGTCGTAGGTCGAGGTCGAATGTCACGCCGTAGGCGCGGGCAGCTCGCCATTCGCCATTCGACCTAGAACCGGAGGCGTAGACGCCCGGCCTCCCCCCGCGGTTGTTGAAACCGGGTGGCGTTCGCGCGCGGTCCGGGATTCGACACCGTGCCGGCCGATGTGAGCAGGTGGACCTACGAGCGCTTCGGAACGGCCTTGCGCGGCTTCGCGGGCTTCTTCGCCCACGACGGAAGCTCGGGAGCATCGTCGGCGCCTTCAACGGGCCGATACAGCAAACCGTCCTCGGTCAGTTCGGGCGCAAAGGCAATGTCGTCGGGCAGAGCCTCAGCGATCTCCGGTGGAACCGTGAGCCTGTAGACCTTCCGCTGACCTGGACCTGCCACTGAGTTCCTGATCTTGTATGTGCGTGCCATATGTGTACCTTAGCTGGCACTTAGGTGTAAGTCAAGACTTTACTCTGGCACCGAGTTCCCATACTGTGCACGTGTGGATTCCGATGCCATCCTCGTCGGCTGCACGAGCAGGAAGCTCAGTCGGGCTGCATCTGCCCGCGAGCTTTACGACTCCCCGCTTGCGCGCTGGCGGCGCGAGTACGCCGACGCGCAGGACAAGCCGTGGTTCATCGCTTCCGCGAAGTACGGCCTCTTGCATCCGGATCAGGTCGTCGAGCCGTACGACGTGCGGATCGAAGACTTCGACCTCGCGAAGCGTCGCGTCTGGGCGGGACGCGTCATCGCGCAGCTCGAAGCTGAACTGGGCTCCCTGATCGGGAGGCGGATCGAACTGCACGCGGGAGGCAGCTACCGCGCGCATCTCCGGAGTGCGTTGTTGTCGCGCGGTGCCGACGTGCTGATGATGGTTCACGAGGGCGATGCTCGCGGCATGGTCAGCACGAAGCGGTGGTACGACGACCCCGGCCGGAAGTGGGCGCTCGCTCAGTCCGCGCGCGAGCTACGGCGTCCGATGACGCCCGCCGAGTGGCAGGCGGCGCGTCGAGCCGCGCGTGAAATACCCCGCGGTTAGCCATTTTGTCGCGCGCCTCTACGCGCGTCTAACAAGCGAACGCCGCGCTACGCGACGAGCTAGATAGGCGAACAGCTGGTCCCGCGCAAACAGCGCAGATTTTTCGGGCCGGGCGGCGATCCGAACGCCCGGGCGCTTGCCACGCAACCCGGCCCCGAGCGGACGCTACGCCGCTCCTCCAGCTACCGCAATTGTCCGAATCGGCCAGGGCTTCAGCCGTAGAGCTGCGCGTTCAACTCGCCGAGGTAGGTGGCGGAAGGCCAGAGCGTTTCAGATTGGGGCAGACGCGCCCTCGCAACCGGACCTTCGTACTGATCGAAGAACGAGAGATCGAAGCCGGTGGCACGCGCCTCCTGTCGTGCGCTCCGAGGAATCGAGATGACATAGCTCCGCCCGCGTTGGCGGTAGTCCATGCGCACGATCCCGTTGTCGAAGGCCCAGTGGCAAAGCTTGCAGAGGCAAAGGCCGTTGATGACTTCATTCAGGTCGTAGCGACGATACGGAAGTATGTGCGCCCCATCAACGCCGGCGGTCGCGGCGCTATCGAGCTTCGGGTACCGATGGCTGCAAACGACGCAGCGGTAGTCGTATGCGGCCTTTACAGCCTCCGCGAAACGCCTTCCCGCAGCATCGCGTACGGCCTGCTTGCGCCACCTTGAGATGACTTTGCGTATCGCCTCAGCGGGGTCGGTCTCCTCAGCTCCCTCCTCCGGCACTTCGTCGACGATGGTCCCGCCGTCCAACGACTGCTCATCCAAACCGACGCCGAGCCCGGCAGCTACGAGTGGCAGAACATCGGTGCCTGTGCCGAACTCACCGCGGATTGCACTCGCTGTCGTTCGGATCGCGCCGTGGTCGCCGCTCTCCACTGCGTCTTCATGAGCGCGGACTAGCCGTGCGAGACGACCGTCCTCGTCGCGGGCGGCAGCCCATACGGCTTGAACCATCGCCATCCGCTCTGAAAACTCGACGCTTCGCACGAGGCCCTCGGCGTTCGTCAGCCACAACCGCATCGGCCTCAGCTCCGCCGAGCCGTTGGTCGCACCGAGCGCTACGTCGATATCCGTCATGGAATACCCGCGGTCGCGGACGAAGTCCGGCCCGTTTGCAGTGGCGCGCAGCTCGCGAATCGGCACCGGCATCAGGAGCACGTCGGCAAGCACGCCGTATGCGTGGCGACCACCTTCCTCGAGTCGAATCCGGGGTTTCCCTTGCACACGGCGCGCACGCTGCCGCCCCGCGATCAGAAGGTCAGGCGTGAGCTGAAAGTTAAGGAGCCGATCGAACAGATCGGACGCGGCGATCCCACCGTGCTCGCCGGTTAGTTCGTACTCGCCTCGGCCACCCGAGGTGCGAAGGGCGATTCGCACGCTACGCCTGCCGCGCGGCGTGAAGTCCCGTGTGCCCGCTCATGGTGCGGCAAGCCTATCGCTCGGTCCAGATGAGCCTTGATCCGGTGAGCGAGCCACTCCGCCACTGGAGGAGTCACCGCGTTTCCGAGCGCGTGATAGCGGAGGGTGTCGTACGTCTCCTCGTCCCATTCAACTTTGCTCGGGACCGTCCAGTCCGGCGGGAAGGCCATGACGCCCTCGCATTCGTCGGGCATGAGACGCCTGACTTCGCCCTTCTTGGGATAGCTCACGTAGTTCCGGCTCCAGTCAGTCCCCGTGTGTCGCGCCGATTCCGCGTACAAGCAGTAAGCGATCGCGGGCGTTACTGCTCCTTCGCGGCCAGGATGTTCAAGGACTCTCTTAAAGGGCGAAAGAGCGGTCTTCCCATCCTGTCTGCTCGTCGCAGCATCCCTTTCGCCGCGTTCGGGCTCAAAAAGTATTTGCGCGGGACCTTCCCGGTCTTGATGACACCCAACAAGGAAGACTCGCTGTCGTGACTGGGGGACTCCGAAATCTTTGCTGTTAAGCACACGCCATCCGAGTGAATACCCGAGGTCGGCCAGCGTCCCGAGAACAATTCCGAAGTCTCTTCCTTGGTGCGAGCTGAGTAGACCCGGCACGTTTTCGATGACAAGAACTCGGGGGCGACTCTCTCCAACAAGTCGAGCAAACTCGAAAAAGAGTCCAGACTGTCGCCCTCGGAGTCCGTCGCGCTTTCCCATTCGCGCAAGAGAGACGTCTTGGCATGGGAAGCCGGCAACCCAAACATCCGACGTTGGGATATCTGATCCATTGATCTCCTTGATGTTCTCTGAGCGTGGCACGCCTGGGAAATGTCGTTCCAAGATCACGTTGCAAAAGTGGTTGAGTTCGCACTGGAACGTCACGCTGAACCCGGCGCGGCTGAACCCGAGGTCAAAACCGCCGATGCCGGAGAACAACGACGCGACCGTATGTTGAGGTCGCAGTGAGACGACGTTGCCGTTGAGCTTCTCTCGGTCCACACGAGGCAGACCCGCGTTTGTGGGCTTCTTGGCGGGCACGAGATCGATTATGTCGAGGGCTCAGGACGGACACGCGCGGGCAGGGTCGCGCGTGCATGAGCCTCGCGCACTCTCTCGATGCATGAGGTGAGGTCTCGTCGAATCTCGAAGTCCCAGAAGCGCAAAACCGTCCAACCAAGCTCGCGCAGGGCTTCGTCCGAGGCGCGGTCACGCGCCACATTGCGCGCGATCTTGAGATCCCAGTACTCGCCCGACTTACCGGGGGTGTACGCCGACGGATGGCCATGGAAGAAGGCTCCGTCTACGAAGACGGCGACCTTACGGCCGATCCAGACAACGTCAGGGTTTCCTGGAAGGCGCTTCACGTGAAGCCGGTAGCCAAGTAGCCCTGCCTCGCGCAGTCCCCGGCGGAGCGTGAGTTCCGGCTGCGTCTCGCGGGATCGAATTCGCGACATCGCCCGCGACCGCTGTTCCTTGGTCAGGTTGTCCGGCATCGGATGAGCGGCGAGTGTAGACGCGTTCCCGCTTCGCCAGATGTACTGCTCCGCGTGATCGAGCACTGCCGCAGCTACATCAAGTCGCGCATCGCCTTCGTCGAACAGGCCCTGATCTTGGAGACTCAGGGCCTGGTCGATTAGAGCGTTCGCGCGAACGATTTGCTCTTCAAAGGTCACCTCGCCTGGACCTCGGCGCGCGTCTCCTCTGGCGCCGGGCGCAGTCCTTCGACCTTGAACTCGCGAAGCAGCCACTGCCGGACCGTCTGCGGCCGAATCTCCTTGCCCGAGGCGGATTGGTGACCCTCCTCCATGAGCTTCTTTGCGATGGTCGGCAAACCGAGGCCTTCGTTGCGCAGTTCGACCGCACGCTTCACCGTCGCCTCGGGCGTGCGCGTCTGCTTCGCCGCCGGAGCCTGCTTCGTCACCTTCGCGTCGACAGCCTTCGCTGCCTGCTTCACGTCGGCGTCATGCTCGTCTGCGACCGGAGCGTCGGTCGCGGGCTGCTTACGCGTGCGTGGCATGTGATCCTCCTGCTCGGTGGTCGTTGTCCATGTGGACAACCTTCTGATCTAATAATCCGCCCACCTAACGCAAAGGGCACGGGGCACACGTACACATTCAACAAATCGTCATGAAGTGAACTCCCAGGGCACAGCCGGATACGAGGTTGGCGCAGGAGCGTCGTCCGGCGCGTTACGCACGTCGTTGTTGCCCGCGCGCTTGATCCGCTGACGCTCCTTTTTGCGCTCTGGGTCGTTGACGACAGCCCTGATCCACTCGTTGAACGTCGGCGCTGCCGCAGGCATGTCCGTCTGCTCTGTTCGCCCCGCTCCACGGTCAGCACTACCAGCCGCGGAACGAGCGAACGGATCGACGCCACGCGCGAGAAGCTTGTCCGCGACTCCGCTGCGAATCAGGGCGATGTCACGCTGGCGACGTGCTTCACGCTCTACCGCGCGAGCAGCCGCACGGCGAGCGAGCCGACTCGGATAGACGCGAACCACCTGCCGCTCAGCGGCCATCGTGCCTCCGGGTGATCCGGTCGAGGCGGTCCAGCAGCTTCCGCTCCTCCTCCGCGGGATCGACCTTCTTCTCGCTTCCGAGCGGCGGTGGAACGAGGCCATGCAGCATCTCATTCATCGACTTGTGACCCTTCTTCTCGCTGTCGTCGATCGACCACTTCTCGATGTCGTGCAGCGGCTTGTGCCTGTTCCTCATCGCACACCTCCGAGTTCCTCGTATCGCGGACAGTGGCGCAGCGGCGCCAACTCGTAGCGGGTCGCGAGGGTGAAGAAGCCTTGGCCGTTCGGCGGCGGGGGCTGCATGACACCCATCCCGTTGCGGTAGAGCGGCTCGGGCACCTGACCGAGCAGCATCAGCAGCTCATCTCGCTTCCGCATCAGCTCGTCGTAGCCCTGCTTCAGCTCCCGCTTCCGGCGCTCCGCCTCTGACTCGATCTCGGGGACGAGCGCCTCGTATTCGGCGAGCAGGCTCGCGATCTCCGCGGCGAGCTTCTCCCGCTCCTGGGGGTACGCCGTCGTCCACTTCTGCTCTAGGTGGTAGATCCGCGACCTGAGCGTGTGGGCGTGAACGGCGATGTCTAGCTTGGGCATCGTCCTCTCCTCTCACGCGGCCAGTTCCAGCTCGAAGCTGAAAGCCAAGCCCTCAGACCGTCGTGAGAGCACCGACGTGTAGACGTCGTCGATCACCGCGGTGCTGCCGGGTGCCCGGCGCGTCGCCCGGAAGGCGCCGCGCACCGTCCGGCGCTCGGTGGCCGAGCTACCGCGCTGGCGACCGCCGCGCGTCCGCTCGAGCAGCGGCAAGCACGGCAAGTCCCAGACCACGGCAAGCTCGTGCGCCAGCCGCTCGGCGGGGTTGTGGCCGCGCTCGAGACGCCGCCTCCGGTCGGCGGGGACGAACGTGAGCGCATCGACCTCGGGCGGCGGCAGCCGCTCCGCGACGAGCTGCGCGGCTTCCTCGGCGAGCCGCCGTAGGCCGCGCTCCTTCCACGCGTGGACGACGCGACGCGCCGCTGCGTCGTAGCCGACGGCCGCTCGGGCGGTCGCGAACGCGAGCCGGCGTCCCGCGCACTCACGGCAGCGTTCCACCGGCCACGCCGTCGGCGCGCCGCAGCGGGCGCAGAGCGGAGGCTCGATCCGCGGCAGCTGCTCGCGACAGGCGGCGCAGAGCTGCGTCGCTCCGCAGCCGCAGACGACGCAGCGCTGCGGCAGGAGCAAGTCGAGCACATCTCCACGGTAGGCCGACGAGTGTGCCGGAACGGTGCCGACTCAGTCGAGGCTGTACGTCTCGCGCTCCGGCAGACCGGCCTGCCGCCGCAGCCGGTTGTCCGCTTCGAGTAGCTGCTCCCGGTCGCCGATGTCGAACCACGCCCCCTCGAAGCGATAGCCGTAGACCGGCTCGCGCGCGGCGAGCCAGCCGAGGAAGCTGCCCGCGTTGTCGGGGCTCTCGCCCTCGTCGAGGTAGGTCCGCACGAGCCGCACGTGCTGCGCCGGCAAGAGGTAGATCAGCGTCGAAGCGAGCGTCGACGACGGGTCGCTCGGCTTCTCGACGAACCGGACGATCCTGTCCTCCCCGTCCGTGTCCGCGATGCCGTACTGCGTCGCGAGCTCGAGGTCGCCGACATCGTGCAGCGGGACGGCGCTCGCGGGATGCGGCTTGGCGCGCCACCACTCGAGGAAGCGCGGCAGGGAGAGCTCGAAGAGGTTGTCTCCCGCCAGGACGAGCAGCGCGTCGCCTTCGAGGCCGGCTTTCTCCACGACGAGGCTCAGATCGCCGACCGCCCCGAGCCGGTCCTCGTTCGAGGTCGTGCCGTCGTCGTGCACCGAGACGTCGTGCGCCTCGGCCCAGCGCGCGAAGGCGGGAGCGAAACGACTGTTCGTGACGAGATGGATCGCCTCCACCTCGTCCACCTCCCGCACCCGGTCGAGGACCCAGTCGAGCATCGGCCGGCCGCCGACCGGCAGCAGATGCTTCGGCACGTCGTCGGTCAGCGGGCGCAGCCGGGTCGCGTACCCCGCAGCGAGGATGACGGCCTTCAACGGAGCGAGTCGGCGTAGGGCGGCCGGTGGACCCCGTTCTCGGTGACGATCGCGGCGATGAGCGAGGCGGGAGTCACGTCGAAGGCGGGATTGCGAGCCGGGAAGCGCCTCGTGAGCTCGGCGGGGTCGCGCTCCTCGATCGGGATCCCCGAGCCGTCGGGCGTCTCCCGGTCCAGGGTCGACGTGGGGGCGACGACGTAGAACGGGATTTCGTGGTGTGCGGCAAGCACGGCGAGCGAGTATGTCCCGATCTTGTTGGCCGTGTCCCCGTTCGCGGCGATCCGGTCGGCGCCCGTGACGACGAGGTCGACCTCGCAGCGCGCCATTAGGGATCCGGCCGCCGAGTCGGCGATGACGGCGTGCGGAATGCAGGCTTTCTCGAGCTCCCAGGCCGTGAGGCGCGAGCCCTGCAGGAGCGGCCTCGTCTCGTCGACGAGAACCCGCTCGAGCAGGCCGCGCTCGGCGGCGGCGCGGAGGGCGCCCACCGCCGAGCCGTAGCCGCCGGTCGCGAGGCCGCCGGCGTTGCAGTGTGTGAGCGCGCGTGTCCCGGGTTGGAAGAGCTCGGCGGCGTGCGCGGCCATCCGGCGGCAGCGCTCGACCTCCTCCTCGTGGAGTGCACGGGCGTGCTCCGGAGTCGGGTCCTCGCGCATCCGCGCGAGCGCCCACGGCAGGTTGACGGCGGTCGGACGGGAAGCCGCGAGGACTTGCTCGGCCTCCGTGCGGTCGTCCCCGCGCAGCGCGGCCAGTGCGAGGCCGTATGCGGCTGCGACTCCGATCGCCGGCGCACCGCGCACGACCATGGTCCGGATGGCATCGGCGACCTCCTCCGCTGTCCCGCAGCGCACCTCGACGACCTCGTCCGGCAAGCGGCGCTGGTCGAGCAGGACGACCGCGGGGCCGTCCTCCTCGAGGCGCACGATCTGCTCGGGGTCCAGCTCAGCCACGTTTCCGCGAGCCATGTCCGATCCAGACAGGGTCGGATCAGGTGCCCTCGTCCCATGAGGCGAGGTAGCGGGCCTGCTCCTCCGTGAGCCGGTCGATCTCGACGCCCATCGTCGCGAGCTTCAGGCGCGCGATCTCGCGGTCGATCTCCGGCGGCACGGGGTAGACCTTGCGGTCGAGCTCGCTCGCGTGCTGCGCCGCGTACTCGAGCGCCAGGGCCTGGTTCGCGAAGGACATGTCCATCACGAGAGCGGGATGCCCTTCGGCAGCGGAGAGGTTGACGAGCCGGCCGTCCGCGATCAGGTACAAGCGCCGCCCATCCGCGAGCGTGAACTCCTCGACGAATTCGCGCGCCCGCCGCGTCTCGACCGCCATCTCCCGCAGCGCCGGGATCTCGATCTCGACGTTGAAGTGGCCCGTGTTGGCGAGGATCGCGCCGTCCTTCATCCGCTCCAGGTGGTCGCGCGCGATCACGTGCTTGTCGCCGGTCGCCGTGCAGAAGAGGTCGCCGACCTCCGCCGCCCGCTCGAGCGGCAGCACCTCGAACCCGTCCATCAACGCCTCGAGCGCGCGCAGCGGCTCGACCTCGGTGACGATCACATGCGCGCCCATGCCACGGGCCCGCTGCGCGACACCGCGGCCAACCCAGCCGTAGCCGCACACCACGAACCGCTTGCCCGCCAGGAGGACGTTGGTCGCGCGAATGATTCCGTCGATCGTCGACTGCCCCGTGCCGTAGCGGTTGTCGAACATGTGCTTCGTCTGCGCCTCGTTCACGGCGATGATCGGGAAGCCGAGCTTTCCCTCCGCCTCGAGGGCCTTGAGCCGGATCACGCCGGTCGTCGTCTCCTCGGTGCCGGCGATGATCTCGCCGAGCTGCTCCCGCCGCGCCGAGTGCAGAACGCCGATCACGTCGGCGCCGTCGTCCATCGTGAAGTGCGGCTTGTGGTCGACGGCCGCCTCGATGTGGGCGTAGTACGTGTCGTTGTCCTCGCCCTTGATCGCGAAGGCGGACACGTCGTACTCGGCTACGAGCGCCGCGGCGACGTCGTCCTGCGTCGAGAGCGGATTCGAGGCGCAGAGGACGACGTCCGCCCCGCCCGCCTGGAGTGTGCGCATGAGGTTCGCCGTCTCGGTCGTGACATGCAGACAGGCGGAGATGCGGTGGCCGGTGAGCGGCTGCTCGCGCTCGAACCGCTCCCGGATCGCGGCGAGCACCGGCATCTGCCGGTCGGCCCACTCGATCCGCCGCCTGCCCTCGTCCGCGAGGGCGAGGTCTTTCACGTCGTAGCGCTGCGTCGCTGCCATGGAGTCCTTTCTCGGTTATGCGGCCCTCAGCAGCCGCTCGTGCTTTCGCTGCTCCCACTCGACCCAACCGGGTTCGGCCACACCGGCGAGCCAGCCGTCGACCGCCGTGCGGAGCTCGGGCTCGCGACGGAGCCGGGCGGCGAACGCGATGTCGCCGATCCCGAGCCCGAAGCGGCTGCGCAGCTCGGCGAGCGAACGGAGCTGGTTCAGCTCGCGCAGGCCGTAGAGGCGATAGCCGGCAGGCGTGCGGGAAGGCACGACGAGGCCGGCCTGCTCGAGGTAACGGAGCATCCGAGCCGACCAGCCGGTGTGCTGGGCGGCGTGACCCACGTGGAGTCCATCCATCGGGACAACCCTAACACGTTTGTGTCAAGGCTTGCGCGCGCGCACACGCGCGGTCGCCTTGCTCACGCGGAACGAGCCGCGGGACGCGATCTCCTCCGCCGCCGCGCGCCGCAGCGCCTCGAGCTCGTGCTCCTCCACGTCGCCGCGCGAGCGAACGAAGTCGAGCAGCGGCGCGATCTCCGTCACTTCGAGCGAATCCTCATAGGGCTCGATCTCGACGTCGAAGAAGAACGGCGCGAGCTCCGTCGGAACCTGCTCGATCGTGAAACGCTCGCGTGTCTTCTCCCATTGCCCGCCTTCGCGCGGCGGAACGAGCTCGCGGAGCCGGCGCAAGTGGTCGAGCCCCACCGTCGTCGCGCGGAAGGCTCCGCCCGGCCGGAGCACGCGCGCGATCTCGGCGAGCGCCCGGGCGCGGTCCGGGACGTGAAAGAGCATGTGGTTCGCGATCACCGCGTCGAACGACGCGTCCGCGAATGGGAGCTCCTGCGCGTCGGCGACGACGTACTCGGCGCGGTCGCCGAGCGCGTCCCTGACGATCTCGACCATCCCGGGCGAGAGGTCGGTGAGCGTGAGGCGCCACCCGTCAGGGATCCGGTCGCGGTTCTCTCGCCACATCAGGCCGTTTCCGCAGCCGACCTCGAGGACATCGGCCTCGGCGCCGAAGTCGTAGCCGTCGAATACCCAGTGTGGATACGGAATTGCGCTGGTGGAGAAGCGTTCGTGCAGCTCGATTCGGGCGCGGAGGTTCGCGTCGGTGGTGGCGTACTGCTCGCGCACGAGATCCTGCTCGCTCACCCCTCGCCCCTCAGCCGCGCGACGAGCCGGTCGAGCGCGGCTTCGTCCGCGCCGGCGCCGAGCAGGCGAGCGCGGATGCCCTCCGTCTCCTCGATCTCCTCCAGCACCTCGGCGAGGGTGCGGCCCGCGGGCTGCAGGACCCGGCGCCGGCGCTCCCGCTCCTCATCGTCCGGAGCCTCGGCGAGCCAGTCGTCGTTGTACGGCGCCCAGCTCTCGTCGCTCAGCGCGTGGTCGTCAGCGATCGCGTCGGGCTCCACGCCCGCGAGCCAGAGCGCCATTCCGCAGGCGATGCCGGTGCGGTCGCGCCCGCCTGCACAGTGGATCGCAGCAGGAGGCTCGGCCGCGCCGAGCAGGCTCAGCGCCTGGGCGAGCTGGGCGCGGTAGTGGTCGGCGAGCGCGAGGTACGCCTCCCGCATCGACGGCCAGTCCCACGCAGCACCCGCCGGCCGCGGATCCATCCCCTGGTTCACGACCGGTACCGGGAGTGGGTCGAGGCCGTCGTCCTCGTGCTCGTGCTCTGGCCTGAGGTCGACGACGAGCGAGACGCCGTAATCGACGAGCGCCCGGCGGCCGGCGTCGCTGAGGCCGGGCAGCCAGTCGGCGCGCACGACGACGCGGTACGCGGTCTCGCCGCCGCCGGCGAGCGGCAGCCCGCCGAGGTCGCGGACGTTGACACAGCCGTCCCACCGCAGAACCCGCTCAGGCGTCGCTGGTGCCCTCGCGTCCGTAGGCGTCCTCGAGCCGGACGACGTCGTCGAGGTGCGGCGTGGAGACCTCGAGGATCGTCGTGTCCTCGAGCGCCGTGATCCGGTGCACCGTCCCCGCGCGGAAACGGAAGCACGCCCCGGGGGTCACGATCTCCTCGTCGAGCGCCTCCTGGCCCGCCTCGCCGAGCTCGAGGCGCGCGCGGCCGCTCTCGACGTACCAGCTCTCGTCCTTCTCCCGGTGGAACTGGAGCGAGAGCGACTCGCCCCCCCGCACGAAGAGGATCTTCCCGACGTAGTCCTCCGCGTGCGCCCAGATCAGCTCCCAGCCCCAGGGCTTGTCGACCCGGCGCGCCTCGAACGAGAACTTGTCGAGGGAGCCGTAGTTCGGCGAGTCGAGCATCACGCCAGCTGCCTCTGCGGCCGCCAGTCGGGATGCGCGTCGACGAACTCGGCAGCGCGCCGGAGATCCTTCGGCGTGTTCACGGTGAGCCAGACGCCCTGGTGGCGGTGCGCGTGCAGCCTCCGTTCGCGCGCCAGCTGCGGGAAGGTGGACTGCTCGTGATCGCCCTTCTCCGGCAGGAGCGCGAGCGCCCCCTCGCCCAGGACGTAGACGCCGGAGTTGACCCAGTGCTCGAGGAGCGGTGCCTCCCGGAAGCCCGTGATCGTCCCATCCGCCTCGACGTCCACCACCCCGAAGGGCGAGCGCACCTGCGCGACGACGATCGTCCCCGCGGCACCGCTTGCCTCGTGTTCGGCGAGCAGTGCGCGGAAGTCGACGTCGAGGAGCTCGTCGCCGTTGAGGGCGAGGACGGGGCCGTCCTCCTGACGCCGCGTGGCCGCGAGCCGGAGGCCTCCGCCGCGGCCCAACGGCTCGTCCTCCCCCACCGCCTCGACGTCGGCGCCGAGCCCGGAGAGCGCATGGAGGAACGGCTCCTCGTGACCGGCCCGGCACGCGACGATCACCCGCGTCACGCCCGAGTCGACGAGGCGGCCGACCGCGTAGGCCGCGAGCGGGATCCCCGCCACGGGCACGAGCGGCTTCGGCAACCCCTGCGCCGCCTCGCCCAGCCGCTCCGCCTTCCCGCCGGCGAGCAGCAGAGCTTCCATCAGGCGTTGAGCTCGCGGTCGCGAGAGGGCTTTGGGCTGCCGTTCACGCCGCCCGGCGTCGCGTGGGTCGGGCGCCCGATCGCCTCGTACTCGAACCCTGCCGCCGCCACGGCCGCCGGATCGAGGAGGTTGCGGCCGTCGACGATGAGCGGCCTCGACATCGCCTCTCGCACCTCGGCGCTCGGAAGCTCGCGCAGCTCGGGCCACTCGGTCACGATCACCGCGGCGTCGGCGCCTCGCACGGCCTCGAGGACGGAGTTGCAGATCTCGACTCCCTGCAGGTCGTCCGGCCGCGCGACCGGGTCCCACGCGCGCACCTCGGCTCCCTCGGCGAGCAGCCGGTAGGCGATGATCCGGCTGGGCGCCTCGCGCATGTCGTCGGTGTTCGGCTTGAACGCCAGGCCGAGCAGCGCGACGGTTCGCCCGCGCAGGCTCCCGAGCCGCTGCTGGAGCTTCTGCACGACACGCCGCTTCTGGAGCTCGTTCACCTCCCACACCGCCTGCAGCAGCAGGAACGGATAGCCGGAATTGCCGGCGAGCTGCTTCAGCGCGGTCACGTCTTTCGGGAAGCAGCTGCCGCCGAAGCCGATCCCGGCGCGGAAGAAGTGCGGCCCGAGCCGGTGGTCGAGGCCGACTCCGCGCGCGACCTCGACGACGTCGGCCCCGACGAGCTCGCAGACGTTCGCGATCTCGTTGATGAAGCTGATCCGCGTCGAGAGGAACGCGTTGGACGCGAGCTTGACGAGCTCGGCCGAGGCGACGTCCATGCGGAGGAACTCGGTCTCGATGCCTCCGTGGAGGTCGACCACGCGCTCGGCGTCTGCCGGGTCGAACGCGCCGACGACGACCCGGTCCGGGTGCATGAAATCCGCGACTGCCGTTCCCTCGGCGGTGAACTCGGGATTCGAGACGTAGCCGACGCTCTCGAGCCCGCGCGCGTCGAGCCGCGCGCGCACTCGCTCCCCCGTCCCGACCGGGACCGTGCTCTTCATCACGAGGAGCGGGCGGCCCTCGACCTCTTCCGGGATCTCGTCGACGACCGTCCAGACGGCGCTGAGATCCGCGTCTCCGGAGTACGTGGGCGGCGTCCCGACTGCGACGTAGAGGAAATCGGCGCCTACCACGGCCTCGCGCACGTCGAGGGTGAACGAGATCCGGTCGCGGCAGCGCCCCAGCACCTCGTCGAGGCCCGGCTCGTAGATCGGCACGTCGCCCGCGCGCAGCCGCTCGATGCGGTCGGGCAGCACGTCGCGCACGACGACCTCGTGGCCGAGATCCGCGAAGCACGCGCCGGTGACGAGACCGACGTAGCCGGCCCCGAAGATCGCGATCCGTGCCACGGTCCTAGGGTAAACCGCCGCTCAGCGGCGCAGGGGCCTGAAGCTCTCTGCGATGGCGATCATCGTCGAGTTCGAGAGCTGATTGAGGATCGTGTTCACGACCCAGTACGTCGCCCGCTTCGTGGGTAGGGCGACCATCTGGATCGTGCCCCCGGTGGAGTAGATCTGGAGCTTCTCGCCGTGGTAGTAGATGTGCCCGGTCGGGTTCTCGAGGATCGGCGCGCGGTTCCACGTGCTCTCCTCGACCTGCCAGTACTCGATCTGGTTCGGCATGACGAACGTGAGCGCCACCTCGTGCTGGTGATTCACCTTGAAGGCGCGGACGCCCTCGTCGGGCGAGAGCTGCGCGTACTGCGCGATCTTGTGCGGGACCATGAGCGGGAAGTGCACCCGGTCGTAGACGCGGCGCAAGGCCGGCGCCGTCATGGCGGCGCCGTTGCTCACCTGGGGTGGGCGACGCTTCGGCACCTTCACGTGGTGGGGAACGGCGAGCTTGCCGCTGAAGCCTGTCCCGACGGTGACGACGGTGAGCGGGTTGCCTGCCCGCCGCGCGTACGCGGCGATGGCGGTCGTCATCTGCTCGACGCGGGTCTGTGAGCCGAAGAGCGGCCGAATCTGCTGCGCGGCCTGCTGCGCGTCGGGCTGCACCGGGTCGTAGTAGACGGTGGTGTCACGCGCATGCTTCGGCGCGTTGGCCGACTCGTTGGCGGGCAGCGTCTTCGTCGTGAAGCCGTCCGTCGTCAGCAGGTAGGACGTGTTGGCGGCCTCGCCGGGCACCGTGCCGGCGTTGAGCACGAGCACCGAGATTCTCGACTTCGGCAGCTTGGGGGTCTTCTTCTTCGGGGCGGTCTTGCGGTGCCCGGAGTACTGGTTGTTCAGCGTTTGCGACTCGCGCACGTCGGGATGGAGGAAGCGGTAGACCGCACCCGAGATCGCTCCCGCAGACGCGGACTCAACCTGCGCGCCGCCGGCGGCAGTGAAGTAGTGGAAGTCCGCGAGCGGGATCTGGTTGCGGAACAGGTGTCCGGCCGGCAGGTGGTATGCGAGCCCGAGATACGACTCGAGCTCGGCCGCCGTCACGGAGCCACTGCCTCCACGGGCTACGGCGACGTTCTTCTTCAGGTCGCTGATCAGCTTCGGGGCCTCGAAGATCGAGAGCCCCGTCCTGAGCCGGCTCTTGAGCGCCTCGAGGAAGAGCTGCTGCCTGCCCGTCCTGTAGATGTCGCTGTCCGTGTGCCGGTAGCGGACGTACGCGAGCGCCTGGCCGCCGTCGAGCTTCTGGTAGCCCGGCTGGAGGTTGATGGCGGACGTGCCCGAGTGGGGCGCGATGTAGTAGCGGCGGTCGACGTTCATGTACACGCCGTGCAGGTGGTTCACGATCTGCTTGAAGGCGTGGAAGTCGAGCGTGATCATGTAGTTGATCTTGAGGCCGGTCAGGTGCTCCATCGTCTGGAGCGTCGCCGCCGGGCCGTTGTTGCCGCAGAGCTGCCAGGCCGAGTTGATACGGCTCACCGTGAACGGGGCGCCCGAATGGCAATAGATCGGGACCCAGAGATCGCGCGGGAACGAGAGCATGGAGAGTGTGTCGTGCTTCGGGTCGGCCCGGAGAAGCATGAGCGTGTCGGAGTTGGAGCCTGCGTACGGGTTGGAGCCGCCGGCGCCCGTTCCCGCGCGGAAGTCGTAGCCGGCGACGAGGGCGATCGCGGGCTGGGAGGGGATCGGCACCTTCAGATCTCCGTTCGTCTCCGCTTTCTTGAGCGACTGGTCCTTCGCCGCCACTGCGTTGAGGCTCTCGTGACCGTAGAGGTAGAGGCCGCCGGCGGCGCCCGCCGCGATCACGACGACCGCAAGCAGCAGCCACCCGAAGCCGCGCAGAAGCAGGCCGATCACCGACCGCTGCGGCGGGTCTGGCTGGCGGTACCGCACGATCGGCCCGAAAAGCGGAGGTGCCGCAGAGTGGCCGTTGCCGTTGTGGCCCGCGACCAGTCCGATTCCGCGCTTCAGCGTCGTCCGCATGCGAGATCGGCGCCACCGCGGCGCCTGCCTTCGAGGATAGCTCAGCTTCCGGCGGAGGCCGAGACGACGCTCACCTCGGTCTCGTCCCCCGTGGGCTCGTAGGCGAGGTTCGGCCGCAGCGAGCGCTCTGCCTCGCGGAGCGAGATCTGCTTTCGAGCCGCGTAGTCCTCGACCTGGTCACGGGCGATCCGCCCCACGGAGAAATACCGCGCCTCGGGATGCGCGAGGTAGATGCCGCTCACGCTCGCCGCCGGCGTCATCGCATACGTCTCGGTCAGCGCAAGGCCGGCCTCCTCTGCGCCGAGGAGCGCGAACAGCTTCGGCTTCTCGCTGTGGTCCGGGCAGGCGGGATACCCGAACGCAGGCCGGATGCCGCGGAAGCGCTCGCCGATCAGTTGTTCGTTCGGAAGCTTCGGGCCCGTCTCGTACCAGGCGCGGCGCGCGAGCTCGTGCAGGTACTCCGCGAAGGCCTCGGCCAGCCGGTCGGCCAGCGCCTTGACCATGATCGCGTGGTAGTCGTCGTGTTCCGCGGCGAAGCGGGCGGCTAGCTCCTCGGCTCCGATCCCGGCGGTGACCGCGAACGCACCGAGGTGGTCTCGCTCGCGAGCCAGGTAGTCCGCCAGGGAGCGGTTCGGGCGCGAGTCGCCGTAGTCGGTCTGCTGGCGCAGGAAGCAAAAGCGTATGTCGGTTTCGTTGTCACTATCGACAACGATATCGTCGCCGTCGGACGAGGCCGGCCAGAAACCGAAGACGCCGCGCGCGACGAGCAACTGCTCCTCGACGATTCGGTCGAGCAGGCGCTGCGCGTCGTCGTAGAGCTCCCGCGCCGCGGGCTGCTCGAGGATCGCGGGGAACTTGCCCTTGAGCTCCCAGGCGTGGAAGAAGAACTGCCAGTCGACGTACTCGCGCAGCGTCGCGAGCTCCGGCTCGATCATGCGGCGGCCGGTGAACTCGGGGACGGACAGGTCGTCGAACGAGACCCGGTGGCGGTTCTCCCGCGCCCGCGAGAGCGGCAGGAGCGGCTTCCGCTCCTTCTCGGCATGGAGGTCGCGCAGCCGCTCCTGCTCGACGCGGTTCTCGATGTCGAGCCTCACCCGCCGCTCGGCGTCGAGGAGATCGGAGACCACGCCCACGACGCGGGACGCGTCGAGGACGTGCACGACAGGCTGCGAGTACGCCGGCGCGATCCGCACAGCGGTGTGCTGGCGTGAGGTCGTCGCGCCGCCGATAAGGAGCGGCAGCGACATCGCACGCCGCTCCATCTCCCGCGCGACGTCGACCATCTGGTCGAGCGAGGGCGTGATCAGCCCGGACAGCCCCACGAGGTCCGCCTCTTCCTCGATCGCCGTGTCGAGGATCCGCTCGGCCGGGACCATGACGCCGAGGTCGACCACGTCGTAGTCGTTGCAGCCCAGCACGACGCCGACGATGTTCTTGCCGATGTCGTGCACGTCTCCCTTGACCGTCGCGAGCACGGCCTTGCCGCGGGCCCGCGCCGGGCCGCCGCCGGCCGCCTGCTCGGCCTCCATGTACGGCTCGAGATAGGCGACCGCGCGCTTCATCGCGCGAGCGCTCTTCACGACCTGCGGCAGGAACATCTTCCCCGCACCGAAGAGGTCGCCCACCACCTGCATGCCGGACATCAGCGGCCCCTCGATCACGTCGAGCGGGCGGTCGGCGCGCTGCCGCGCCTCCTCCGTGTCCTCCTCGATGAAGTCGACGATGCCGTGCACGAGCGCGTGCTCGAGCCGCTTCTCGACCGGCGCTTCGCGCCAGGAGAGATCGACCTCGCGCCGCGTCGCCTCGCCCTTGACGCGCCCCGCGTACTCGACGAGCCGCTCGGTCGCGTCGGCTCGGCGGTCGAAGATGACGTCCTCGACCCGCTCGAGCAGGTCGGGCTCGATGTCCTCGTAGACGACGAGCTGGCCCGCGTTGACGATGCCCATGTCGAGTCCGGCGCGGATCGCG
>DASRBY010000004.1:0-29140 GCA_035653435.1 Gaiellaceae bacterium | reverse complement strand
CGGCCAGTCGCTGCTCCGCTTCCTCGGCCGTGCGCCGTCGATCGTCCTCGTCGGGATCGCCTTCGGCCTGGCGCACGGGCTTGTCGAGGCGCTCCTCGTCCTCGTCCCGTTCGGCATCGCGCTCGCGTGGTTGCGGGACCGCACGAACAGCGTGCTCCCGGGAATGCTCGTGCACGCACTGTTCAACGGCACGGCGCTCGCCGTGGCCGTGCTCGGCTGAGCGGCTCTACTCCTCCTCGTCGCCGTTCTCGACCACGAACTGGTCGGGCGTGACGTCCTCGAGGAAGCTGCGGAAGCGCAGCACCTCCGCCTCGAGCTGCTCCTCGTCGACCTCCTCGCCCTCGAACTCGATCGCGGACTCCGCGATCACGTCGTCGGCGGCGAAGATCGGCGCCTCGGCGCGGATGGCGAGCGCGATCGCGTCGGAGGGCCGCGAGTCGACCTCGATCTCCTGGCCGTCCTGGATCACGGTGATCTGCGCGTAGAAGGTGTTCTCGCGGAGCTCGGTCACGGTGATGCGGCTGATCGACGCTCCGAGCTGCTCGAGCATGTCGCTCACGAGGTCGTGCGTCATCGGCCGGACGGAGCTCTGGCTCTGCAGCTTCATGAGAATCGCCGCCGCCTCGGGATGCCCGATCCAGATCGGCAGGAACTTGTTCCCGTCGGCGGTCTTCAGGAGGACGATCGGCTGCTTGCCGACCAGGTCGAAGCTGACTCCGTAGATGAGCATCTCCTGCATCCCGGGCGACCTCGTCTCGAATATAGCTCAGGCACAGGGCCTGGAAACGCGGCGTATCCCCGGTCTGGCACGTCGCGTTTGACCCACGTGCGCACTCTCTGGCTGGACGACATCGAGTCGCTCGAGGCGATCTCGCAGAACGAGGACGCCCGCCGGATCTTCCTGCGGATGGCGTCTCTCTCGCAGACGGGCCGGACGCCGAGCTTCGTCGTGGAGATCGCCCTCGACCAGGAGCTCGACGCCGTCACCAAGGGCCGACTCGTGGAGCTCGCCCAGGACGAGGCGTTCTTGCTCGCGGTCGAGGAGTACCTCGTCCGCACGAACCGCCTCCATTAGCTCGGCGCCGTTTACGGGCAACCAGAGCGGGAACTTCCGCGCGCGTTCGCCCACTGGGATCACCGGAAAAAGGGGGATCACGGATGCCTAGGTGGCTGCTCGCAGTCGCCGTCGCTTGCGGGACGGCGGCGCTCGGCTTCGCTGCGGCTACTGCAGTGTCGGCAGCGCCGACCGCGCAGTCAGCGCAGACCACGATGCGGGTTGGATTCAAGCTCGGAAAGTTCGTCCAGCGCGGTCATCGCCTGGTGGCACTCGGGAGCGTGACGGCCACCGCCACCACGCCGGACGGGGCATCACACTCGGTGACCAAGCCGTTCACGGCGCGTGTCCTCAGCCGCGGCTTCCGCCACCTTGCTGCCCGCACCTGCTCGGTGCTCAGCCTCCAGCTGGACCAGCTCTCTCTCACTCTGCTCGGCCTCAACGTCGATCTCGGGAAGGTCATCCTCTCGATCAAGGGCGAACCCAACGGAGGCGCGCTCGGCAGCCTCTTCTGTCAGCTGGCGCGCGCCAAGGTCAAGCTGCGGTCACTCGCCTCGTACAGCCGCCACCTGACCTCGGTGGTGCACCGAAGTGGACTGGCCACCTCAGCCAACCTCCTGGGCTTTTCCGTACCGGTGAAGAGCACCCAGCAGTCGGCGGCCGCGGGAACCTGCCCGATTCTCGACCTCATCCTCGGGCCGCTCCATCTCGACCTCCTCGGCCTGGTCGTCGACCTCAACCAGGTCCACCTCAGCATCACCGCCACGCCGAACGGCGGGGTTCTAGGCTCGCTGTTCTGCTCGCTTGCAGGTTCGACGGCAACTGCTCCGACGACCACATAGGACGGTGGCGACATGGGGGAGCTCCGCCGTGGGCTCCCCCAGGCCGGCACCGCACCCCTGTCGCTGCATGGGCGATCCTGGATTCGAACCAGGGACCTCCGCCTTATCAGAGCGGCGCTCTAACCAGCTGAGCTAATCGCCCGCAAGCGGGTCGATTGTAGCCGCGGTGTTCTCGAATGCCTCGGCGAGCTCCGCAAGGTCGTGCTCGTCGCCGAAGGGCAGCTCGACGCGTCCGGGGAGGACGCGAGCGTGCCTGCCGGTCAGCCGCTCGACCGCGTTGCGCACGCGCTCTGCGAGCGCGGGATCGACCGGAGCTGAGCGCGCTCGCGGCCGCTGCCGGGCGCCCGCCCACTTCGCGCGCTGCTCGGCGGCCCTCACCGAGAGACCCCGACGCACGATCTCGCGTGCGAGCCGCCGGCGGCCTTCGTGGTCGGGCACGGCGAGAACCGCCCGCGCGTGCCCCTCGGTGAGCTGCCCGCGCTCGACCATCCCGAGCACGTCGTCGGGCAGCTCGAGCAGGCGGATCCGGTTCGAGACGGACGGCTTGGAGCGACCGACCCGCTCGGCGACCTCGCCAAGCGAGAGCGCGAACTCGTCGATCAGGACGGCGTAGGCGCGCGCCTCCTCGATCGGCGTCAGCTGCTCGCGCGCGACGTTCTCCACCAGGCCGAGCAGGAGGGTGTCGCGATCGTCTGCGGAGCGCACGACGGCCGGCACCGTCTCGCGGCCGGCCTCCCGAGCCGCCCGCCACCGGCGCTCGCCGGCGACGATCTCGTAACCCCCAACCCCGCGCGGGCGCACGAGCAGAGGCTGGATGACGCCCTGCCGCCGCACCGACTCGGCCAGCCCCGAGGCGGCGTCGGCCTCGAAGCGCCTCCGCGGCTGGCGCGGGTTCGGGTGGATCGCATCGACGGGGATCTCGAGCAGCTCGGTCGGGACCGGCTGGCCGCCGATCAGCACCTCGAGACCGCGGCCGAGACCGCGACGGCCCGAGGTTTCCTTCCGGGCGCCGGCGGCTTTGCCGTCGGCGCTTCTAGCATTCGAGGACTCAGGCGCGCTCGACAAGCTCCATCGCCACCTTCCAGTAGGCGTCGGCTCCGGCGGAGCGACGGTCGTAGGCAATCGCGGGCAATCCATGGCTCGGGGCCTCGGCCAGGCGCACCGAGCGGGGGACGGACGTGCGGAAGACGAGCGGCCCGAAGTGGCGCCGCACCTCCTCCTCGACCTGCTGCGCGAGGCGCGTGCGGCCATCGACCATCGTGAGCAGCACGCCGCCGATGCCGAGCTTCGGGTTGAGGCGGCGCCGGATCAGCTCGACCGAGTGGAGGAGCTGGGTCAGTCCTTCGAGCGCGTAGTACTCGGCCTGCACTGGCACGAGCACGCGGTCGGCGGCGGCCAGTGCGTTGACCGTGAGCGGCCCGAGCGACGGGGGGCAGTCGAGGAAGACGAAGCGGTATTCCTCGCGTCCGGAGGCAAGCGCCTGCGCGAGATATCGCTCGCCGTCGGAGCGGCCGGACAGCTCGACGACCGCGCCGGCGAGATCCGGCTTCGCGGGGACGAGATCGAGGTTCGCGAACGCCGTGGGGTGGACGAGCTCCGCGAGGGGCGCGCCGTCGAGCAGGTCGTAGCTCGACGTGCCGTTCGCACGCATCCCCAGCCCGGACGTCGCGTTCGCCTGCGGATCGAGGTCGATCACGAGCGCCCGCTCGCCGGCCTCGGCGAGGCAAGCGGCGAGATTGACGGCGGTGGTCGTCTTGCCGACGCCGCCTTTCTGGTTCGCGAGCGCGTAGATGCGACTCATGGCCGCAGCCATTGTCGCTAGGCCAGCGGACGCTTCTTCGCGACGCCGACGCGGCGCGGGAACCCCGGGGACGTGGACGCGATCTTCGGCAGGACAACGAGGCCGTCGTGGAGCTCGGGAGGCCCTCCGCCGAGCAGCTCCGACGCGGCCGCGAGACGAGTGAGATCCGCCCGCTCGCCGAGCCAGAGGATCGCCGCTCCCCCCACCCGGACGAGCGGAAGGCACAGCTCTGCGGCCACGGGCGGCGAAGCGAGTGCCTTGGCGACCGCGACGCTCCATCCTTCCGCCGGCTGCTCCTCGGCCCGACCCCAGACGACCCGGGCATTCGGGGGCGCCCAGCGGCTCAAGAAGTCGCACTTCCGGCGCTCCGCGTCGAGCAGCGTGACCTCGCGCTCGGGAAGTGCGGCAGCCAGCGGAATCCCTGGCGAGCCGCCGCCGGAGCCGACGTCGATCACCGCCCCGGCGAACCGCTCGAGCAGCGGCAGCGCACGCAGCGCGTCGTCGAGCAACATCTCCCGCGCGCGTTCGGCGTCGCGCAGGGCCGTCAGCCCGGGCGTGCCGAGAACGGCCTTTAGCCAGTCACTCAGGAAGGACGACGACGTAGCGGTTCGGCTCCGTCCCCTCGGAGGTCGTGCCCACACCCGGGACCTCCTTGAGGCGCAGGTGGACGACCTTCCGCTCGACCGCCGTCATGGGCTCGAGCTCCTCGGGCTCTCCCGAATCGCGTACGCGCTCGGCGACCCGCAGAGCGAGCGTCTCGAGGGTCGCTTTACGCCGGGCGCGATAGCCCGCCGCGTCGACCACGACGTCTTTCTTCTCCTCTCCGTACGCCCGATACGCGACCACGTTGAGGAGGTACTGGATGGAGTCGATCGTCTGGCCGTGGCGGCCGATGAGGAGGCCCACGTCCGGGCCCGAGCACGTGATGACGATCGCCTCGGCGTCTTCACGAGCGACCACCTCGGCGTCGACGCCGAGCGTGTCCACGATCCGCGCGACCAGTCCTCGTGCCTCCGCGGCCTGCCCGGCCTCGTCCCCCAGGACGACCGTCGCGGCCCGCGCGGCTTCCGACGGGAGGTGCGCGATCACCCGCGCCGGCTCGTAGCCGACGCCGAGGATTCCGCGCTCGCCCTCGGCCAGGACCTCGAACTGCACCGAAGCCTTGTCGAGCCCGGGATGCCGGCGCTCGAGCTCGCGCAGCGCCGCCCATTTCGCCTCGCCGACCGTCTCGCCGGTCGCCTCGACCGTCAGGTCCGCGACCTCGCTCATCTCCGGCTCGTGCGTTTCTTCTTCCGCCGCACCTGCCGGGGCCGCTGCGAGGCACCCGGGGTCGGCTTCGGCTGCGGCGCCTCGCGGCGCGCGCCGTTGCCGCTCGTGCCGTCGTCCTTCGGCGGCGTGCGCGAGCTGCGCTTCTCCACAGCAGGAGCAGGAGTCCGCGAGACGAGCCGCCGGGTGATCAGTCCCTGCCCCACCGTCCAGAGGTTCGTCGTCACCCAGTAGAGGACGAGGCCCGCCGGGAAGCGCGCGATGATGAAGACGAAGAAGAGCGGCATCACCATGAAGAGCACGCGCTGCGTCTTGTCGGTGGTCGTCATCATGAAAAACGACGAGGCCATCTGGCTCGCGACGTAGACGAACAGGAGCACGTAGCCGCCCCAGTGCGTGGTCGTGTGGTCCGCGATCGACGGGATGAAGTGGAGGAACGAGAGATCCGCGTGCTTCGTGACGTGGAAGTTCGTGTTGAAGTGCTTGAGCGTGTAGTAGAGGGCGATGAAGACCGGCAGCTGCAGGAGCATGGGCAGGCACGAGGCGGCCGGGTTGATGTTGTTCTCCCGGTAGAAGCGCATCAGCTCCTCGTTCTGCTTCTGCCGGTCGTGCTTGTACTTCTTCTGGATCTCCTTCATCTGCGGCGCATGGCGCTGCAGGTTCTGCATCGAGTGGATCTGCCTGATCGTGAGCGGGACGAGGATCATCCGCACGACGACCGTCGTCGCCACGATCGACCAGGCCCACGTCAGGTTCAGGTTGGAGTGGAAGAAGTTGAGAACGTGACGCATCACGGTCTCGAGCTGGCTGATGATCGGGATCGCGAAGAGCATCAGCGCACCGGGTCGAAGCCGCCGCGGCTCCACGGGTTGCAGCGGAGCAGCCGCCAGCAGGCGAGGACGCTGCCGCGGGCGAGGCCGTGGCGGCGAAGGGCCTGCACCGCGTACTCCGAACAGGACGGGTGGTACTTGCACGTGGTGGGGAAGAGCGAGCCGAACGTCAGCCGGTAGAGCCAGACGAGGCCGATCCCGACGAGCCCGGGCAGACGCAGAAGGGTCCTCATGCGGCGAGCGCTCCGGTCTGCTCGAGCAGCTCGTCGACGCGCTCGCCGAGCCACTCGAAGCCGTTCGTCTCGGCTGCCTCGATGAGGCCGGGGCGGACGATCAGCACGTAGTCGTGCCCTTCCGGCACGCGCTCGATCCGTTCGCGCCAGGCTTCGCGCAGGCGGCGCTTGATGCGGTTCCGCTCGACGGCACCTCCGGCTGCTCTCGGCACGGCGAACCCGATGCGCGGCTCGGCCGGCTCCTCCTGCGGCAGCCAGTAGAGAACGAGAAAGCGGGACGAGACGGAACGTCCCCGGCGATGCACCGCATCGAAGTCCCGAGAGCGGGACAGGCGGTTGGCGCGCTTCACGGATGCAGCTTAGTAGCTCGGTCCCGCCGGACCGACCTACGCCGAGAGGCGAGCCCGGCCCTTGCCGCGGCGGCGCTTCAGGATCGCCCGGCCGGCCTTCGTCGCCATCCGGGCGCGGAAGCCGTGCTTGCGCTTGCGGCGACGGACGTTGGGCTGGTAGGTGCGCTTCACGACTGCGAAAGGGTCTCTTTGCCAGAAAAATCCCCGCGGGTGGCGGGGCGCGACGGTCAGTATAGACGAGCTCGTCCACCGCTTTGTCCACAGCCGCGGGCGCTGCAGGGATGCGGGCGGAGGGAGTTCCCCCACGGCTGTCCACACCTGTGGAGGGATTTCGACCTTCCGGTAAATGCCTGCAAACGCGGCAATTTTGCCCTCGGGGAAGCCGCTGTTATGCTGGCCGCCGGGCCGGAAACGGGAGGGTCAGGGCGTCGGTGGAGCACCAAGTTGAGCTGTCTGCAGAGCACCTCTGGGAGGAGATCTCGGGGCGGCTCAGAGAGGCGCTCAGCGACGGGACGTACAGCAAGTGGTTCGGTGAGGTCCACGGGCGGCAGCTGGACGACGACACGCTCGTCATCACCGTCCCCGACGAGTTCACCCGCGACTGGATCGAAGGCAACTTCCTCGGTCTGATCGGCGCCGCCGCCCGTGACATCCTCGGAGGCGAGCGCTCGCTCGAGCTCCAGGTAGCGCCCGGTGAGCAGCCGACGGATGGCCGTGCGGACTCGGAGGGTGTCGTTCCCATGGTCCACCGCATGGCCGAACGGCCCGAGAGCGGCGGCTTCAACGTGAAGTACACGTTCGATTCCTTCGTGATCGGGTCGTCCAACCGGTTCGCGCATGCCGCGGCGCTCGCCGTCGCGGAAGCGCCGGCGCAGGCGTACAACCCGCTCTTCATCTACGGGAGCACCGGCCTCGGCAAGACGCACCTCCTGCAGGCCGTCGCGCAGTACGTCGCGGAGCATTCGTCGTCGCTGTCGGTGCGCTACGTGACGAGCGAGGCCTTCGTCAACGACTTCATCAACTCGCTGCGCGACAAGCGCACGGAAAGCTTCAAGCAGCGCTATCGCGCGTACGACGTCCTGCTCATCGACGACGTCCAGTTCCTCGAGGGCAAGGAGCGCTTCCAGGAGGAGTTCTTCCACACCTTCAACTCGCTGTACGAGGCCGGCTCGCAGATCGTGCTCTCGTCCGACCGGCCGCCGCGCGACATCGCAACCCTCGAGGAACGGCTGCGCAGCCGCTTCGAGTGGGGGCTGATCACCGACATCCAGCCGCCGGACCTCGAGACGCGGATCGCGATCCTGCGCAAGAAGGTGAAGGTGGACGGGATCCACGTGCACGACGAGCAGGTGCTGACGTTCATCGCCGGCCGCGTCTCGACCAACATCCGCGAGCTCGAGGGCGCGCTCACCCGCGTCGTCGCCTTCTCCTCTCTCACCGGCCGCCCGATGACGGTCGAGCTCGCGCAGGACGTCCTGCGCGACGTCTTCCCGCAGGGCGAGGCCGCAGAGGTCTCGATCAAGCGCATCCAGGATCTCGTCGCCGAGCGCTTCGAGCTCTCTCTCGACGAGCTCTGTGGCGACAAGCGCTCACAGAACATCGTCTACCCGCGACAGGTCGCGATGTACCTCTCACGCGAGCTGACGGACTCCTCGCTGCCGAAGATCGGCAAGGAGTTCGGCGGTCGCGACCACACCACGGTCATCCACGCGACGTCCAAGATCGCCCGCCTGATCCGTGAGGACAGGTCTGTGTACAACCTCGTGCAGGAGCTGACCGCACGTGTGAAGCAGGTCCGCTGACGCTTGCCGCCTGTGGGACCCTGCGAATCGTCCACAATGAACCCCCACACGCTGCACGCAGGAAGGAAGGGGTCAGAAGCACGTCTTCCCCAACCTCCACACTCCCTATGACTTCTACGAGAATCCCTGAATGATCGAGAGTGACATCGCAGTCGGTGCCGACCTGAGGATTACCTGCTCGAAGGACGAGCTCGTGCAGGGCCTTGCGCTCGTCGGCCGAGCCGTGTCGAGCCGCACGGCGATCCAGATCCTGTCGGGGATCCTGCTCGAGGCTCACGACGACGAGCTTCGCCTCGCAGCGACGGACATGGAGCTGTCGCTGCGCGCCGCGGTGTCCGCACGCGTGGAAGGCGACGGCGCGGTCGTCCTGCCCGGCCGGACGCTCGTCGACATCGCCAGGCTCCTGCCCGGTGACGACGTGACGATCGAGCATCGCGCGTCGGAGTCCGTCGTCCATGTCGGATCGGGGAGCGCGAGCTACACGCTGCACACGTACAACGCCGAGGACTTCCCGCGCTTGCCCGAGCTCACCGAGGCAGAGACGTTCACCGTCGAGCGCGAGGCGCTGCTCGAGACGATCGCGCGCGTGGCGCGTGCGGCGTCGCGTGACGAGGCGCGGCCCGTCCTGACAGGCGTGCTCGTCCAGTTCGCGGGCGACAAGCTCGTCATGGCTGCCACCGACTCCTACCGCCTCGCGGTGAAGGAGACGACGCTCACCTCGCCGGGACCGGATCTCGAGGCCATCGTTCCGAGCCGCGCGCTGCAGGAGCTCGCGCGCATCCCCGGCGACGGGGACGAGATCGCGCTCGGCGTGCAGGAGAACCAGGTGCTCTTCTCGGCCGGCGGAGTCTGGCTCACGACCCGCCGGATCGACGGGCAGTTCCCGAACTACCGCCAGCTTCTGCCCGAGACCTTCGAGCACGAGCTGACCGTGTCGCGGGTGGAGCTCCTCGACGTCGTGCGCCGGGCCGCCGTGATGATCCAGCGCGCGACGCCGCTGCAGCTGCGCTTCGCGGAGGGCGAGGTCACCGTGGTTGCCCGCACGCACGAGGTGGGCGAGTCGAAGGAGTCGATGCCGGTCGCGTACAGCGGCGAGCCGCTCGAGATCGGCTTCAACGCGGAGTTCCTGCGTGAAGGCCTCGAGTCGGTCGAAGGCGACGACGTGAAGATGAAGCTGATCAGCCCGCTGCGCCCGGCGATCCTCACCGACGAGGCCGACGACTTCACGTACCTCGTCATGCCGATTCGCCTCCCCGGCTGAGCGGCGCTGATCGTCGAGACGGTCTCGCTCCGCGACTTTCGCTCCTACGAGCGGCTCGAGCTGGGACTGCAGCCGGGGCTCGTGCTCGTGGTGGGCGCGAACGGCGTGGGCAAGACGAACCTGCTCGAGGCCGCGCATGTCGCGACGCAGGGGTTCTCCCCCCGGACCCGCACCGATTCGCAGGTCGTACGCTTCGGCGCGGAGGGAGCACGCGCCGCGGTCTCGGGGAGCCGCGGTGATGTGCGGCTGGAGCTCGAGGTGGCGGTCCGTCGCGGAGAGGGGAAGCGCGCGCGGCTGAACGGGGCGCCGCTGCGGGCGGCCGAGCAGCTCCGCACGATGGTCTCCACGCTCGTCTTCACACCGGACCGGCTCGGCGTGGTGAAGGGCCCCCCGGCCGCACGCCGTGCGTATTTCGACCGGGTTCTCGGCCGCTTTGCTCCTGCGCGGGCACCGCTGCCCGCGGACTACGGCGCGGCGGTCGCGCAGAGAAATGCCGCGCTGCGTCGCGCTGCGGCAGGCCTGTCGGGCCGAGAAGCGATCGAGCCGTGGACCGAACGCGTCGCTGAGCTGGGGACCGAGCTCGTCGCCGCTCGCCTCGAGACGCTGGCGCTCTTGGAGCCACCCGCCGCCGCCCGGGCGGCCGAGCTGGGCCTCGGCGACCTGGTGCTTCGCTACGAGGGCGAGCCGCCCACCACGGCAGCCCTGGAGGCCGTCCTGGAACGCGACCTCGAGCGCGGCGCGACCTCGCTCGGGCCGCATCTCGACGACATCACGCTTGCCGCTGCCGGCCGCGACCTGCGCAGCTTCGGCTCGCAGGGCGAGCAGCGGCTGGCTCTCCTGGCGCTGTTACTGGGCGAGGCTGAGACCATCGCCGACCGCACGGGCGTGCCACCTCTCCTGCTGCTCGACGACGTGCTCTCGGAGCTCGACCCGGGGCGTCGTCAGATCCTCGCCGCACGCGTGCGCGTTGCAGGCCAGGCGCTCGTGACGGCGACCGATGCCGCGATGCTGCCGGCGGCTCCCGACCAGCTGCTCGAGGTGACCCCCGGGACGGTGCTGGAGGCGGCCGCGTAGTGGAGCCCCTCGGCGAGCAGATCAGGGCCGAGCTGAGCCGCGTGGGGGCGGACAGCGGGGCCGGCGACGTCGTCACCGCTTGGCCCGAGGCCGTGGGCGAGCAGATCGCGCGACACGCGTGGCCGGCGCGGACGCAGCCCGACGGAACGCTCGTCGTGCATGTCCGCGACGCGATCTGGGGCTTCGAGCTGACGCAGCGGGCGGCCGAGATCTCGGGTCGGCTGCCGGGTCGTCCGAGGCTCCGCTTCACCCCGGGGCCACTGCCCCAGACGACGCCTGAGCCCCTCGCGGCGCCTCGGCTCCAACCGTCGCCGGAGCAGGCGCGCGAGGCCGCGGAGCTGGCCTCCGCGATCGATGATCCAAAGCTGCGCGAATCTGTCGCGAAAGTCATAAAAGCGGCGCTCGTCCGGGCCTCGGCCGACCGCTCCGTCTGATACACTTCCTCGTGCCCGCAAATGCGGAATTTGCAGGGCTTTTTTCATGACTGAAACGGACTACACAGCAAGGGACATCACCGTCCTCGAAGGACTCGAGCCGGTCCGGCTCAGGCCGGGCATGTACATCGGCTCGACGGGCCTCCGCGGCCTCCATCACCTCATCACCGAGGTGGTGGACAACTCGGTCGACGAGGCGCTCGCGGGCCGCAACGACCGGATCGAGGTCACGCTCCATCCAGACCACTCGATCACGGTCCAGGACTGGGGCTCGGGCATCCCGGTCGATGTCATGCCCGAACAGGGATTGCCCGCGCTGACCGTCGTCCTGACGAAGCTCCACGCCGGCGGCAAGTTCGGCGGCGAGGGCTACAAGGTCTCGGGCGGCTTGCATGGCGTAGGCGTTTCCGTCGTCAACGCGCTTTCCGAGCACCTCGTCGCCGAGGTGCGCCGTGACGGGAAGGTCTACCGGCAGGAGTTCGAGCGCGGCGAGCCCACGGGCGACATGGAAGTCGTCGGGAAGATGGCGAAGGGCGACCCGACGGGCACGACGATCACCTTCCTGCCCGACTCGGAGATCTTCGAGGAGCTCGACGCCGATGCGGCGACGATCACGCAGCGGCTCCGGGAGACGGCCTTCCTCACGTCGGGCCTCCACATCAAGCTCGTGGACGAGCGAGCGGACGGGAAGACCGTCGAGTTCCACTACGAAAACGGGATCCGCGACTTCGTCGCGTTCATCAACGAGGCGAAGGACCCGATCCACAAGCGCCTTGTCTACTTCGAGGGCGAGACCGAGCAGGGCTCTGCCGGCTTTGAGGGCAGTGTCGAAGTGGCGATGCAGTGGAACTCCTCGTACCAGGAGTCGGTCTTCACGTTCGCCAACAACGTGAACACGATCGAGGGGGGCTCGCACCTGTCCGGCTTCCGCAGCGCGCTGACCCGGACACTGAACGCCAAGGCCCAGGAGCTCAAGCTGCTGAAGGAGAAGGAGAGCCTGGACGGCGAGGACGTCCGCGAGGGTCTGGCGGCGGTCGTCTCGGTGAAGCTGCGCAACCCGCAGTTCGAGGGCCAGACGAAGACGAAGCTCGGCAATCCGGGCGTCGAGGGCCTCGTTCAGACGACCGTCAACTCGGCCTTTTCGCAGTTCCTCGAGGAAAACCCGCAGGACGGGCGGGCGATCTGCAACAAGGCGATTGCGGCGATGCGCGCGCGGCTCGCGGCGCGGCAGGCGCGCGAGCTTACGCGGCGCAAGTCGGCGCTCGACGGCTCGTCGCTGCCTGGCAAGCTCGCCGACTGCTCGATCCGCGACCCCGCGGCGGCGGAGCTCTTCATCGTCGAGGGCGACTCGGCCGGCGGTTCGGCGAAGACCGGACGGGACCGCACGTACCAGGCGATCCTGCCGCTGCGCGGGAAGATCATCAACAGCGAGAAGAACCGGATCAACAAGGTGCTCTCGAACAACGAGATCCAGGCGATGATCACCGCGATCGGCACCGGGATCGGCGACGAGTTCGACATCGAGGGCCTCCGCTACCACCGGATCATCGTCATGACCGACGCCGACGTGGACGGCTCGCACATCCGCACGCTCGTCCTCACGTTCCTCTACCGGCACATGCGCGAGCTCTTCGAGTACGGACACGTCTACATCGCCGTGCCGCCGCTCTACAAGGTGAAGCTCGGGAACCAGGAGTTCTACTTCGAGAAGGATTCGCAGCTCGAGGAGCTGCTGGTCCGCGAGCGGTTCGGCGAGCTCGAGGTGCGCGACCGCGGCGGCACCGAGGTGAAGCTGACCGAGGCGCGCTGGAAGCGGTTCACGGGCGCGCTCGCGGAGTTCGAGGGCTGGTCGGCCCGGCTGCGCGCCGACTTCGGACCGCACGCCTCCGACCTCGTCGTCTCGCACCGGCTCGTGGAGCTCGACATCGCGACGCCGGCCGCCGCCGAGAAGGCGATCTCGGCGCTGCCGCCCAACGGCTTCAAGCTGTCCGTTCTCGAACGGGACGAGAGCGGCCTCCAGGTGAAGGTCGTCGAGGAGGAGACCTCCGCCGCTCAGACCATCGGCCTCTCGGCCGAGCTGCTGGCGTCGCCGATCTACGCGAACCTCCGCCGCGCTTACGAGAAGCTCGTCGAGGTGGTCGGTCCGCCGCCCTTCAAGCTCGCCCTCGGCAAGCACACGGCCGAGCCGGAGACCTTCTCCGAGCTCCGGCACGAGGCGCTCGAGCTGGCGAAGGAGGTCGGCACGCAGCTCTCCCGCTACAAGGGCCTCGGGGAGATGAACCCCGAGCAGCTCTGGGAGACGACGATGGATCCCGCGAAGCGGCTGCTCGTCCGCGTCGACGTCGAGGACGCGAGCGCCGCCGACCAGCTGTTCTCGATGCTGATGGGCGACCAGGTCGAGCCGCGCCGCGTCTTCATCGAGGAGAACGCGAAGGACGCGTTCCTTGACGTCTAGGGGCACAGTTGTCTGAGGTCGACACCGGGGCGCTGGGGCCGGGTCGCATCGAGCCGCGCGAGCTCGAGCAGGAGATGCGCTCGAGCTTCCTCGACTACGCGATGTCGGTCATCGTCTCGCGTGCGCTGCCCGATGTGCGCGACGGCCTCAAGCCGGTGCACCGGCGTGTGCTGTACGGGATGCACGAGGCCGGCCTGCAGCCGAACCGGCCTTACAAGAAGTCCGCCTCGACCGTCGGCGCGGTGATGGCGAACTACCACCCGCACGGCGACTCGGCGATCTACGACACGCTCGTGCGGATGGCGCAGCCGTTCTCGCTGCGCTACCCGCTCGTCGACGGCCAGGGCAACTTCGGCTCGATCGACGACGACCCGGCGGCGGCCATGCGTTACACCGAGGCTCGCCTCGCGCGGATCGCGACCGAGCTCTTGCGCGACATCGACGCGAACACCGTCGACTTCGAGCCGAACTACGACGAGTCGCGGCGACAGCCGTCCGTCCTCCCGTCCCGCTTCCCGAACCTGATCGTCAACGGGTCGACGGGGATCGCGGTCGGGATGGCGACGAACATGCCCCCGCACCATCTCGGCGAGACGATCGACGCGGTGGTCGCGATGATCGACGACCCGAGCATCTCGGTCGAGGCCCTGATGAAGCACGTCAAGGGCCCCGACTTCCCCACCGGCGCGATCGTCGTGGGGCGGAGCGGGATTCGCGACGCCTACCGTACCGGCCGCGGCCGGATCGTGATGCGTGCGCGCGCCCACATCGAGGAGCTGCGCGGCGGCCGGTCGGCGATCGTCGTCACCGAGCTGCCGTACGGCGTCAAGAAGGGCGGCGACACCGGCGTCATCCTCAAGATCGCCGACCTCGTCCGCGACAAGGTGCTGACGGAGGTGTCGGATCTCGCCGACCACTCCGACCGCACCGGCATGCGCATCCAGATCGAGCTCAAGCGCGACGCGGTGCCGCAGGTCGCGCTCAACAAGCTCTTCAAGCACACGCCGCTGCAGTCGACGTTCGGCTACAACGCCGTCGCGCTCGTGGACGGTGTCCCGCGGACGCTCTCCCTGCTCGAGCTCGTCCGCCACTACCTCGAGTTCCAGCGCGAGGTCGTGACCCGCCGCTCGAAGGACGAGCTGCGCAAGGCCGAAGCCCGCGCGCACGTCCTCCAGGGCTACCTCGTCGCGCTCGACAACATCGACGCGATCGTCGCCCTCATCCGCGCGGCCGCCGACCGGGACGAGGCGCGCGAGCAGCTGATCGCGCAGTTCTCGCTCTCCGAGATCCAGGCCGAGGCAATTCTCGAGATGCGGCTCTCGCGCCTCACGGGCCTCGCGCGGAAGGAAGTCGAAGCCGAGCACAAGGATCTCCAGGAGCGGATCTCCGAGCTGCGCGAGATCCTCGGCGACCCGGCGAAGATCGACGGCCTCATCCGCGACGAGCTGCTCGAGATCAAGCAGATCTACGGCCGGAACGATGACCGCCGCACCGAGATCGTCGCCGCCGAGGAGGAGCTCGAGCTCGAAGACCTGATCGCCGAGGAGGACATGGTCATCGCTATCACGCGGTCGGGCTACATCAAGCGGCTACCTGTCACGACCTACCGCGAGCAGAAGCGCGGCGGGATCGGCGTGATGGGGATGGAGCTGAAGGACGACGACTACATCGAGCACCTCTTCGTCGCCTCGACCCATGACTACATCCTCTTCTTCACGAACGTGGGCAAGGTCTACAGGCTCAAGGTGCACGAGCTGCCGCTCGGCTCCCGCCAGTCGAAGGGCCGGGCCATCGTCAACCTCCTCCCGTTCCGGCAGGAGGAGCAGGTGCGCGCCGTGATCCAGACGCGCGACTTCGAGGAGGCGAAGTACCTCGTCTTCGCCACGAAGAACGGCGTCGTCAAGAAGACGGAGCTCGCGGCGTACAACACGCCCCTCAAGGCCGACGGGATCATCGCGATCAAGATGCGCGACGGCGACGAGCTCGTCGGCGTCCGGCACTCCTCGGGCGAGGACGACATCCTCATGGTCTCGGCGAAGGGACAGGCGATCCGCTTCCACGAGACCGACGTCCGGGCGATGGGGCGCGACACCTCGGGCGTCGCCGGCATGAAGCTCCGCAAGGGCGACGAGGTGATCTCGATCAACATCGCCGAGGACGACGCGGATCTCCTCGTGGTGACCGAGAACGGCTACGGAAAGCGGACGCGCGTCTCCGAGTATCCGGTCAAGGGCCGCGGCGGCATGGGGGTCAAGACCGTGCAGCTGACCGAGGCGCGCGGGCATCTCGTGGGCTCCCGCGTCGTGCGCGACGGCTACCAGGTGATGCTCATCTCGACCGCCGGCACCGTGATCCGGATCCCGGTCGAGGAGGTCAAGAGGCTCGGGCGCTCGACCCAGGGCGTGATCGTGATGCGGCTGCGCGGCGACGACGAGACGGTGTCGGCACTCGCGCCTGTCGTCGAGACCGAAGAGACGAGCGGCGATCCGGAGCCCGAGGAGGCGCCACCCGCGGCCGGGTAACCGGGCGCCCCTTCCAAAAGCAGCCTCGGACCTCTATAACTCTCGAAGCGGGCAAGCACACGCGGTGAGGGCGGAATGGCAGTCAGCCGGCAGGTCGATCTTCTGGAACCCATCAATCTGGCGGAGCATCTCGACAAGGTCGAGCTCTACCTCGGCCAGGTCTGCCAGATCGCGGGCATCTCGAAGATGCAGCTCGACTACTGGACGAACAAGGCGCAGATCCCCACGAAGGGCAAGAAGCAGCGGATCTACGACATCGACGCCCTCGAGACCGTGATGCTGATCAAGCAGGCGAAGGACAAGGGCCTGAACCTCGGCGCGGCGATCGAGGCTGCGCGGAGCTTCCGCGACCAGCGTCCCGTCGCGGAGTAGGGCGCGTTCCTCAGCGGTGCGTGTGGAGCCGCTGCCAGTCGTCGTAGCGCCGCTCGAGCTCGAGCAGGGTCGCGGCGAGCAGCGGCGCCCGCGGCCACTCTCGCCCGGTCTCCATGTGAAGCGACGTCGGCGGCTTGGGCGTCTCCGCGGGTAGCTCGTCGGCCCTCTGGTTCACGTTCACGCCGATCCCCAGTCGCACTCGGCCGGTGCTTGCTTCGGGGAGGATCCCGGCCACCTTCCGGCCCTCGATCAGCACGTCGTTCGGGTGGCTCAGCTCGGCCGTGACGCCTGTGTGGTCGTGCAGTATCTGCGCGACCGCCTCGCCGGCGACGAGCGAGAGCTCGGGCCAGAGCACCATCGGGGGATCGGGGCGGAGCAGGACCGAGAAGAGGAGCGCCCGGCCCGCCGGCGCCTCCCAGGTCCGACCGAGCCGGCCGCGCCCCTGGGTCTGGAGGTCGGTCGCGACCGTTGTCCCTTCGGCCCCGTCCGGATCGAGCAGTCGCTGCGTGGAGGCGCACTCCTCGACGAACCGGTAGGGCCGCCCGAGCCGCCCCTGCAGCAACGGCTCGACAGAGGCGGGCGAGAGATCCGACACTCGGCTTTAGACTACTGCGGCCGTGGGGAGGATCAGGCAGCCGCTGCGCGAGCGCGGCCTCGACTACGCGAGCCTCAGCGACCCGATTCTCGTGACGCGGGCCAAGGCCGGCGACGCGCAGGCACTCGAAGCGCTCTGCGTGCGGCATGCGCCGCGCGTCGAGCGGCTTGCGCGGCACCTCCTCCGCGACCCCGAGGACGCGCGCGACGCGGCGCAGGAGGCCCTCGCGAAGCTCTGCGTGCGCTTGCGGCAGTTCCGGGGCGAGTCGCAGTTCTCCACGTGGCTGCACCGGCTCGTGGTCAACACCTGCCGAGACGTGGCCGAGCGTCAGCGCACGCGCGTGCACGATCCCTTGCCCGACGAGCTGGGTGCGGACGTCGAGCACGATCCGACCCGTGGGGTGCGAATCACCGAGCTGCGGCAAGAGCTCTGCGACTCGCTCGCCGACATCTCGCCCGAGCAGGCGCAGGTCATCGTCCTCAAGGACGCGCTCGGCTACACGTTCGAGGAGATCGCCGTCGCGGCCGGCATGCCGGTCGGGACCGCGAAGTGCCACGCGCACCGCGGTAGGAATCGTCTTCGCGAGCGGCTCGCGCAGCGCGACGTAGCGTGACTGTCCCGGCTGCGCCCTTCGGCCGGGAGACGATCGAGTCGATCATCCCGCATCGGCCGCCCTTCCTGCTCGTCGACGAGGTGGTGGAGCTCGATCCGGGCCGCCGGGTGCGCGGGCGTTTCCTCGTGCCGGACGACGGCTGGTGGTTCCAGGGACATTTTCCGGACCGGCCGGTGATGCCCGGCGTGCTGACGATCGAGGCGATCGCGCAGTGCGGCGCCGTCGCCGTGCTCGCCGACGAAGCGAACCGGGGCAAGATCCCCTTCTTCGCGGGCATCGACGACTGCCGCTTCAAGCGCGTCGTGGGGCCAGGCGACATGCTCGAGCTCGAGTGCGAGTTCGTGCGCGTGCGGGGCCCGATCGCGAAGGGCGAGGGCCGCGCGAGTGTCGCGGGAGACGTCGCCGCGGAGGCGGTGCTCACGGTCTTCGTCGGGAGCGGGGAGCCTGGCGGTTGATCGGCAGCGGCCGCAGCGACGTCCACGTCACGATCACGGGCCTCGGGGCGTATGCGCCCGAGCGTGTGATCACGAACGACGAGCTCGCTCAGATGGTCGACACGTCCGACGAGTGGATCGTCGAGCGCACCGGGATCCACGAACGCCGCATCGCGGCCGACTCGCAGGCGTTGTCGGACCTCTCGCTGCCGGCTGCGCGGCAGGCGCTCGAGCAGGCAGGGAGCGACGGGACGGACGTCGACCTCCTGATCGTCGCCACCGTCACGCCGGACATGATGTTCCCCTCGACGTCCGCGATCCTCGCCGACGAGCTGGGCGCGAAGGACGCGGCCGCGTACGACCTCTCGGCTGGCTGCACAGGCTTCATGTACGCGCTCGCGCAGGCATACGGCATGGTCGCGTCGGGGCTCGTTCGGCGAGCGCTCGTGGTCGGCGGAGACGTGCTCTCCCGGATTCTCGACTGGAGCGACCGCTCGACGGTCGTGCTGTTCGGCGACGGCGCCGGCGCGGTGGTGCTCGAGCCGTCGGACGAGGCCGGCTTCCTCGCGTTCGAGCTCGGTGCCGACGGCGCCGGCGGCGAGCACCTCTGGCTGCCGGGCAGCGGCTCGCGACGGTTCGAGGATCCCGACCGCCTCGTGAAGATGAACGGCCGCGAGGTGTTCAAGTTCGCGACGCGCGTGCTCGTGCAGTCGGGCCGTGCGGTGCTCGAGCGGTGCGGGGAGCGCGTCGAGGACGTCGACGTCTACGTTCCCCATCAGGCAAACGTTCGCATCATCGATCACGCAACCAAGAAGCTCGGGATCCCGTCGGAGCGGGTGGTGATCAATGTCGACCGCTATGGCAACACGTCTTCCGGCTCGATCCCGCTCGCGCTCGCCGAGGCGCAGGTGGAAGGAAGGCTCCGGCCGGGTAGCCTCGTGCTCATGACGGGAATGGGCGCCGGGCTCACCTGGGGGAGTGCGCTGATGCGCTGGACCGCGAACGCAGCCGCGACATGAGCAAAGTCGCCTTCTGCTTCCCCGGCCAGGGCGCGTTCGAGGCCGGCATGGGCCGCGACTTCGCCGAGGCGGTGCCGGCCGCGAAGGAGGTCTTCAGGCGGGGGAGCGAGGCGAGCGGCCTCGACCTCGAGCGTCTCTGCTTCCACGCGGACGCCGAGGAGCTGCTCGACACCGCAGTGCAGCAGCCCGCACTCGTGGCGACCTCGCTCGCGGTGCTCGCGGCCCTTCGCGAACGAGGCGTGCAGGCCGACTTCGTGATCGGCCACTCGGTCGGGGAGTTCGCGGCTCTGGCCGCCGCCGAGGCGATGACCCTGGAGGAGGCGATGGCCCTCGTGCGCGAGCGCGGCCTCGCGATGGCCGACGCAGCCGCACGCAATCCCGGCTCGATGGCGGCGATTCTCGGCCTAGCCGACGAGGTGGTCGAGGGTCTCTGCCGCAAGATCCTCGGCGTGTGGCCGGCAAACTACAACTGCCCCGGCCAGATCGTCGTGTCCGGCGAGAACCTCGCGGTCGACGAGTGCATCGAGCAGGCGCAGAGCGAGGGTGCCCGCCGCGCCGTCAAGCTCAAGGTCTCGGGCGCCTTTCACTCGCCGCTCGTCGCGCGAGCCGCCGACCGGCTGCGGCCCGCGATCGAGAAGGTGCGTTTTCAGGAGCCCGTCGCTCCCTTCATGTCGACGGTGACCGCACGCGTCGAGTCGGCGCATCGGATCGGCCCCCTCCTGGTCGACCAGCTCACCGCGCCGGTGCGCTTCACGCAATCGGCGACGGAGCTGATGCGCGACGGCGTCCGCACCTTCGTGGAGGTCGGGCCGGGCAACGTCCTCTCCGGGCTCGTCAAGCGGATCGATCGCAGCGTCAAGGCCGTCTCGGTGAACAGCATCGAGGCGCTCGAGCGGCTCCCGGAGCTGCTCGCCGAGAGCCCGTGACCTTCGCTTCGCTCGAGGGCAAGCGGGCCCTCGTCACGGGCGCATCGAAAGGGATCGGACGCGCAATTGCCGAGGAGCTCGCGGCCGCCGGGGCCGAGGTGGTCGTCGGCTACCGCACTGGAGCGGAGGAGGCCGAGGCGCTGGCGCGCGAGATCGATGGCCGGGCCGTACAGGCCGACGTCTCGAGTGCCGAGGAGGCGGCGCGGCTCGTCGAGGAGGCCGGCGATCTCGACATCCTCGTCAACAACGCCGGCCTCACACGCGACGGCCTCCTGGCGCGGATGCCCGACGACGACTGGCGCACCGTGATCGAGACGAACCTCTCCTCGGTCTTCTATACCTGCCGCGCGGTCTGCCGGCCGATGATGAAGAAGCGGGCGGGCTCGATCGTCAACGTATCCTCGATCGTCGGGGTGCACGGCAACTGGGGCCAGACGAACTACGCGGCCTCGAAGGCGGGGATCATCGGCTTCACGAAGTCGCTCGCGCGCGAGCTCGGCAGTCGCGGCGTGCGTGCCAACGTGGTCGCGCCGGGCTACGTCCGCACGCAGCTCACCGACGTCCTCCCGGAGGAAGCGACGTCCACGATGCTCGACAACACACCGCTTGGCCGCCTCGGCGAGCCGAAGGACGTGGCGGGCGCTGTACGCTTCCTCTGCTCCGACGAGGCATCGTTCATCACAGGGGACGTGCTGCTCGTCGACGGTGGGCTCGGGATGTAGTGACTACAGGGAACGGTTCTCTCAACGGACGCAGGCGTGTCGTCGTGACCGGGCTGGGCGCGGTGTCGCCGCTCGGGCTCGACGTCGAGTCGAGCTGGTCCAGCCTGCTCGCGGGCGAGTCGGGCGCGGCCGAGATCACGCAGTTCGACCACGACGACTACCCGGTCCACTTCGCGTGCGAGGTCAAGGGCTTCGACGCGACCGACTGGATCGACCGCAAGGCCGCGCGGCGCATGGACCGCTTCACCCACCTCATCCTCGCGGCGGCGCGGCAGGCATGTGCCGATTCCGGGCTCGAGATCGAGAAGGAGGCCGACAGGATCGGCGCCGCGATTGCCACGGGGATCGGCGGCCTGCAGTCGTTCCAGGACTGCTACGACCAGCTGCTCGAGCGGGGACCGGATCGGGTCAACCCGTTCTCGATTCCGGCGATCATCCCGAATCTCGGCGCCGGCTGGGTCTCGATCGAGCTCGGCACGCGCGGCCCGCTCCTTTCCGAGTGCACCGCGTGCGCGGCCTCGAACATGGCGATCGGCGACGGGGCGGACGAGATCCGCCTCGGTCGCGCCGACGTGATGCTTTGCGGCGGCACCGAGGCCGCCGTGACGCAGGTCGGGATCGCGGGCTTCGGCGCCATGCGCGCGCTCTCGCGGCGCAACGACGACCCGGTGCGGGCATCTCGGCCGTTCGACGCCGAGCGAGACGGCTTCGTGATGGGCGAGGCGGGGGCGCTGCTCGTGCTCGAGGAGCTCGAGCACGCGAAGGCGCGCGGCGCGACGATCTACGCCGAGGTCGCCGGCTACGGGCTCTCCTCCGACGCGAAGCACATCACCGACCCCGACCCGACCGGGCCCGTTACAGCGCTGAAGATGGCGCTCGGCGACGCCGGAGTCGCCGTCGATGAGATCGACTACATCAACGCGCACGCCACCTCGACTCCGGTCGGCGACTCCTCCGAGACGCAGATGCTGAAGTACGCGCTCGGTGAGGAGAACGCCTACAAGACGCCGGTCTCCGGGACGAAAGGCGCCACGGGCCACTGCCTCGGCGCGGCAGGCGCGATCGAGGCGACGTTCACGATCCTCGCGATCCGCGACGGGAAGCTTCCGCCGACCATCAACTACGAGGTCGAGGATCCGACCTGCGATCTCGACTACGTGCCGAACGAGGCTCGCGACGCCGACGTGAAGGTGGCCGTCTCGAACAGCTTCGGCTTCGGCGGGCACAACGCCTGCGTGGTCTTCAAGCGGTTCGAGGACTGAGGCCGGCCGGCCGATAGGCTCGCGCCCATGCAACGGTGGGCGACCTTCGACTGCTACGGCACGCTGATCGACTGGAACGGGGGGATCGGGCGCGAGCTCGAGCGGCTGTTCGGGGCCGCGCGAAGCGGCGAGCTGCTACACGCCTACCACGAGCTCGAGCCGCAGATCCAGCGCGAGGATCCCGGACGAAGCTATCGCGAGGTGATGGCCGTGGCGCTCGCGCGGCTCGGTGCACCCGCCGACGACGAGGACGCGCTCGGCCGCTCACTGCCTCAGTGGGACCCGTTTCCCGAGGCGCCCGCGGCCCTCGAGGAGATCCGCTCCCGCGGCTGGAAGCTGGCCGTCCTCTCCAACACGGACCGCGACCTCCTCGACGCCTCGCTCGAGCGAATCGGCGTCGACTTCGACCTCACCGTTGTCGCGTCGGAGATCGGCTCGTACAAGCCTGCGCCCGGGCACTGGGAGGAGTTCGTCGCCCGCAGCGGGGCCGCCCCGGAAACGCAGGTCCACGTCGGGGCCAGCCTCTTCCACGACATCGCGCCTGCCTCGGCGCTCGGCCTACGGACGATCTGGATCAATCGTCTCGGCGAGGAGCCGGAACCGCAACCCGACGTCGAGCTGCACAGCCTGGCCGGGCTCGCGGAAAGCCTCGACTCCCTCGTCGCATGAACGTCCGCCCCGCCACACCGGAGGACGTCGGCGCGGTGGCCGAGCTCTTCACCGCGCTGGAGAAGGCGCTGCTCGGGCACTCCTCCAGCTTCGACGTCGAGGCGGTCCGCGGCTGGTGGCAGACGATCGACTACGAGACGAACACCTGGCTGATCGAGGAGGAAGGCAGGCTCGTGGCGGCAGCAGGCGGACAGGTTCACGATTCTCGCGCAAACTCCGCCGGAGGCGTCCATCCCGACGCGTTCGGCCGCGGCTTCGGGACGCGGCTGCTCGAGCTCGCGGAGAACCGGTTCGTGGACGAGGGTGCGACGCGCCTGCACTCCTGGACGATCGCCGCGGACGAGCCCGCGTCCAGGCTTCTGTCCCGGCGCGGCTATCGCGAAGTGCGCCGCTTCTGGGACATGGCGGTCGAGTTCGAGCAGGAGGCTCCTGAGCCGGCCGTCGCCGCCGACGTGTTCCGTGAAGAGGATGCGGAAGGCTTCCACTCCGCGCTCGAGGAGGCATTCTCGGACCACTGGGAGCATCACCCGGAGTCGTTCGACGAGTGGTGGGCCCGCCAGCGCGCGAGGTCGAACTACGACCCCTCGCTCTGGCTTCTCGTCCGGGAAGACGGGGAGGTCGTGGCGGCGTGCCGCAACGAGATCCGTCCCTCGGGCGGCTACGTCGGCGCGCTCGGCGTGAGGCGGGACTTCCGTGGGCGTGGCTACGCCCGTGCGCTTCTCCACCACAGCTTCCTCGAGTTCAGGCGACGTGGGATGACGCGCGCCACGCTCGGCGTCGACGCCGCGAACCCGACCGGCGCGACGAAGCTGTATGAGAGCGTCGGCATGTCCGTCGAGCTGGAGACGATCGTCTGGGAGAAGGTCCTCGCATGAACATCCGCCCGTTCGTCGAGGACGACGCGCCGGCCGTGGCGGAGCTCATAGCCGCCGAAGAGGAGCGTTTCTATCCCGACCGGCCGGGCCGCGTCACGGGCGCGGACATCCTCATGTTCCTGCGGCACGCCAAGGAGACGTGGATCTGGGAGGAGGCCGGCCGCATGGTCGCTACCGGGACGTTCGCGGTGCACGGCGAAGCGGCGAACATCCGCGGCGCTGTTGGCGAGCGGGGGCGCGGCCTCGGGACGGAGATCCTCGAGCGCGGCGAGGCGTTCGCGCGCGCGGAGGGAGTGAAGAAGATCCACACCGGCGCGTCCGAGCCCAATTCCGAGGCGCGCGCCCTGTTCGAGTCGCGCGGTTACCGCGAAGTGCGCCGCTTCTACGAGATGGCGATCGAGCTGACCGCGGAGCCGCCCGAGCCCGTCGTCCCGGACGGGCTCGTCGTGGACGAGCTGCGAGAGGACGAGTACAAGCAGTTCCACGAGACGCTCAACGAGGCGTTCGCGGAGCACTGGGAGTGGCATCCGACGCCGTTCGAGGAGTGGTACGAGCTCCGGCAGGGCCAGCACCGCGACCAGCAAGGCCCGATCTGGTTCGTCGTCCGGGACGGAGACGAGCTCGCCGCCGTGACGCGCAACGACCTGAGCGTCGCCGGCGGCGGCTACGTCGGCGCGATCGGAGTCCGACCCGCTTGGCGAGGCAAGGGGCTCGCCAAGGCTCTGCTGCAGAGGACGTTCGCCGAGTTCTGGCGCCGCGGCACGACCCGCGTCACGCTCGACGTCGACTCCGAGAACGCGACCGGCGCCGTCCGGCTCTACGAGCGCGTCGGCATGCACGTCGAGGCGTGCGGCGTGGCCTTCGAGAAGCCGACCGGATGAGCCTGCTGCGCGCGAGATGCCCCGACTGCCGGACGCTCACGGCTGTCGCGGTCGGCGAGGAATACGAGTGCCACAGCTGCGGGCGTTCCTTCGGCGCCGGGGTCGTCCGCGTGCCGCGCGCATGGGGCGACGGGGGCGAGGCGATGGTCGAGGCCGCGTCGCTCGCCCTCGACTATCCCGAGGTTGCGGTCGTGGAGGAGGAGACGCTTGCGTTGCAGACGCTCGCGGTGGCCTCGGACCTCCCGGTACGCCCGCTCGTCCTGGGCGGCTGCTGCTGCTCGCACGTGGGCGCGGTCGAGGGGCTCGCCGCGCGGCACGGCCACGTCGCCGTCCTGTGGCTCGACGCGCATGGCGACCTCAACACTCCCGAGACGTCCCCCTCCGGCAACGAGTGGGGGATGCCGCTGCGGATGCTGCTCGACCGCGGCACGGTCGCACCGGCCGACGTCGTCCTCTGGGGTGCGCGCAACCTCGACCCGCCCGAGGAGGAGTTCATCGCGGCGGCGGGGATCGGCGACGATCCCGGCGCCCTGCTCGACCGGGTCGACGCCGTGTACGTCGCGCTCGATTGCGACGTGCTCGATCCGGACGAGCTCGCTGTCTTCATGCCCGAGCCGGACGGCCCGTCGCTCGGCGAGGTCGAACGGCTGCTGGAGCGCGTCCGGGAGAGCGGCAAGCTCGTCGGCGTCGGCTTCACGGGGCTCGCTCCCGACCCGGCGAATGTCGAGAAGGTCGAGCGCCTCGCGTCCGCGCTGGGCTACTAGCACGCAACCCGCGGCAGAAGCCCGAGGTCTAAGCTGGCGCCGTGGCCAAGATCGACGTCTCGGTCGAGACCAACGACCAGCCGAGCCCTCCCCCGAGTCACCCGAACACCTGCCCGAGCTGCCACTCGCACTACCGCGACGACGAGCTCGAGCGGAGCCTCTGGGTCTGCGAGCAGTGCGGTCACCACTTCCCGATGCGGGCCCGGGCCCGCATCGCCTCGCTCGCCGACGCGGGCTCCTTCACGGAGGAGGCGACGGAGCTCCATTCCGAGGATCCGCTCGACTTCTTCGACCTCCGGCCGTACACGGAGCGACTCGCCGAGGCCGAGATGAAGACCGGGTTGGCCGATGCGATGGTGATCGGCCGCAGTGCCATCGAGCGGCGGCACTGCGAGTTGGCCGTGATGGACTTCGCCTTCATGGGCGGCTCGATGGGCAGCGTGGTGGGCGAGAAGTTCTCCCGCGCGTGCGACTCCGCGGCCGAGGCCGGGATGCCGCTCGTGGCGGTGACGAGCTCGGGCGGCGCCCGTATGCAGGAGGGGATCCTCGCGCTCATGCAGCTGCCGAAGACGGTGGCAGCCGTGGAGGATCTCCGCGACTCGGGCCAGGCGCTCCTCTGCGTGATGGCCCATCCCACGACCGGAGGCGTGCTCGCGAGCTTCGCGACTCTCGGCGACATCGTGCTCGCCGAGCCGAACGCGCTCATGTCCTTCGCCGGCCCGCGCGTCGTCCAGGAGATCACGCGCGAGAAGCTGCCCGACGACTTCGGCCGTGCGGAGCAGAACCTCCGCTACGGGCAGATCGACGCGATCGTGCCGCGTCCCGAGCTTCGTCCCACGCTGGCCCGCCTCCTGAGGCTGTTCGATGCCCCCGACTGAGCACGAGCTACGGCTGCGCGAGCGGCTCGGACGCCTGCGGAACCTCCCGCTGCTGGGCGGCGCGCGGCTGTCGGGCGAGCTCGAGCGGCTGCAACGGCAGATCGCCCGGATCGGAGAGGAGGCGACCGACGAGGAGATCTGGCGCAAGGTCGAGCTGGCCCGCCACGACGACCGGCCGTACACGCTCGACTACGTCGAGCGCCTGTTCGAGGACTGGTTCGAGCTGCACGGCGATCGGGCGCTCGGCGACGACGGCGCGATGATCGCCGGCCTCGGCAAGCTCGACGGGCGCACGGTCGTCCTCGTCGGCCAGCAGAAGGGGCGCGACATCCACGAACGCGCGAGCCGCCGCTTCGGGATGCCGAACCCCGAGGGATATCGCAAGGCCTGGCATGCGATGGAGCTCGCGGACCGGCACGGCTTCCCGGTCATCTCCCTCGTCGACACCCCCGGCGCGTATCCGGGCGTCGTCGCCGAGCAGCACGGGCAGGGTGCGGCGATCGCGCACTCGCAAGCGACCATGGCGCGACTGAAGGTGCCGACCGTGGCCTGTGTCATCGGCGAGGGCGGGTCGGGCGGTGCGATCGCCATCGCGCTCGCCGATCGCGTCCTGATGCAGGAGAACGCGATCTATTCCGTCATCTCGCCGGAGGGATGCGCGGCCATCCTCTGGCGCGACGCCGGGCAGGCGAAGAAGGCCGCGGCGGCGTTCCGGCCCGACGCGATTCACTGCCTCGAGCTGGGAGTCGTCGACCAGATCGTCCCGGAGCCGGTCGGCGGCGCGCACATCGATCCCGACATGGCCGCGCGGCTCCTGGGGCAGGCATTGCGCGAATCTCTCGCCGACCTCGAGGGGATTCCCGGCGACGATCTCCGCCGCAGGCGCCGCGCCCGCTTCCGGTCGCTCGGCGTCTTCGCGTAGATAGCTTGCGGTAGGTTTGGTGAGGTTCAAGCGACGCGTGCGTGCACGCTGTCCACACCGTCCACAGGCTTATCCCCGCCATGTATGCGTCGTGTGAACGAGAGGCATACGACTCGAAACCGAAAAAACGGGGACGACGACCGCATGGCGGCGCGGCCGATCTGGAGCGGCACGATCTCGTTCGGGCTTGTCAGCATCCCGGTCCGGATGTTCACGGCGACGAGCTCGCGCGAGCTTCGATTCCACTTCGTGGACCGGCGCGATCTCGAGCCGATCGGCTACGACAAGGTGCGGAAGGACACGGGCGAGCACGTCGATCCCGACGACGTCGTGCGGGCCTTCGAGCTCGAGCAAGGACGCTTCGTCCCGATCGAGCCCGAGGATCTCGACCGTCTCGACGTCGAGCTCACGCACTCCGTCGACATCTGCGACTTCGTCTGCCTCGACGAGATCGACCCCATCTACTTCCGGCAGGCGTACTACCTCGCGCCGCAGGAAGGCGGCGAGAAGCCCTACCGGCTGCTCGTGCAGGCCCTCGAAGAGACCGGCCGCGTGGGCATCGCCAAGGTCGTGATCCGGAACAAGCAGCACCTCGCCTGCCTCCGCCCCTGGGATGGCGTGCTCGTGTTGGAGACGATGTACTACGCCGAGGAGGTGCGCCGCCCCGCCGAGGTTCTCGACGAGACGGCTGCCGAGGACGGGCTCCGCAAGGCCGAGGTCGAGATGGCGAAGTCGCTCGTCGAGAACCTCAGCGCGGAGTTCGACCCGGAGCGCTACGACGACACCTATCGGTCCGAGCTGCTCGAGCTGATCCGGGCGAAGGCGGAGGGCCAGCCGCTGCCGGAGGCCCACTCCGAAGAGGCTCCCGTCGTCGATCTCATGCAGGCGCTACGCGAGTCGGTCGAGCGCACGGAACGCGCACGCGCTAGAAAAGCTTCGTGAGCAAGAAGCTCTCGGAGTACGAGCGCAAACGAGACCGCAAGCAGACGCCGGAACCCTTCGGCGGTAAGCGCGGGAGCAAAGAGGCGAAGGCGCTGAGCTTCGTCGTGCAGCGCCACGACGCCCGCAGGCTCCACTACGACTTCCGCCTCGAGCGCAACGGCGTCCTCGTCTCGTGGGCTGTCCCGAAGGGCGTTCCCCTGGAGCCGGGCGAGCAGCACCTCGCCGTGCACGTCGAGGACCATCCACTCGAGTACGGGAGCTTCGAGGGCGAGATCCCGAAGGGGAACTACGGTGCCGGAACGGTCGAGATCTGGGATCGCGGAACCTACGAGCTGGTCGAGGAGAAGCGAGACGGCGGGCTCACGGTGAGGCTGCACGGCGAGCGGCTGGAGGGGACGTGGGCGCTCGTGCCGGCGCATCTGTCCGGCGACGAGAAGAACTGGCTCATCCTCCGCAAGCGCGACGCCGGCGCGGGCCCCGGTCGTCGCGTTTACAAGCCGATGCTGGCGACTCTGACGGAGGAGTTGCCTCGAGGTGACGACTGGCAGTTCGAGCCGAAGTGGGACGGATACCGCGCTCTGGGGTACGTCCGTGGCGGCGAGGCGAAGCTCGTCTCGCGCCGAGGCAACGATTTGACGCAGCGGTTCGCGCCCGTGGCGAAGGAGCTCGTGCAGGCGCTTCGTACCCCGGACGCGGTCGTCGACGGCGAGGTCGTCGCCCTCGACGCGGACGGCAAGGCGAGCTTCTCGGCGATGCAGCAGGGGAGCACCCGGCTCACGTACGAGGTGTTCGACGTGCTCGAGATAGACGGTGAACCGACGGTGGACTTGCCGCTGACCGAGCGGAGGGCTCGGCTCGAGAAGCTGCTCGCGCCGAACCCGGTCGTTCAGCTCTCCGGCTCGTTCGAGGACGGCGAGGCGCTGCTCCAGGCGGCGACCGAGCTGGGGCTCGAAGGTGTGATGGCGAAGCGGCCGGCGTCGCGATATTCGGAGGGCGGCCGCGGGCGTGACTGGCTCAAGATCAAGACCCACGGGCGGCAGGAGTTCGTGATCTGCGGCTACACCAGGGGCCAGGGGCGCCGAAGCAGCAGCTTCGGTTCGCTCGTGCTCGGTGTCCATCGCGGCGAGGACTGGGAGTGGGTCGGCAACGTCGGCACGGGGTTCTCGGAGCGCACGATTCGTGAGCTGCTCGCGAAGCTCGAGCCGTTACGTCGGGAGGAGTCGCCGTTCCCGGTCGTGCCGAAGATGCCGAAGGTGCGGAAGGGCGACGTCGTGTGGGTCGAGCCCAGTCTCGTCGCCGAGGTCGAGTTCGCGGAGTGGACGCACGACGGACACTTACGCGC
>DASRBY010000003.1:0-42934 GCA_035653435.1 Gaiellaceae bacterium | reverse complement strand
GTGTGGGGCATGACGTACCCCGGCGGGACCCGCACGGTGGACGTCCACGTCGCGCAGCTGCGGCGCAAGCTCGGCGATCCGGACGGGATCCGGACCGTGCGCGGCGCCGGCTACAAGCTCGTGCCGGCCTGAGATGCTCGGCAACGGACTTCGCTCGCGGCTGTTCCGGGGCATTGGAGTCGTTGTCCTCATCTGTGTGGCGCTGACGATCGGGCTCGGCCTCGTGCTCACGCGCCGTGCAGTCGAGACGGCGACACTGCGCGATCTCGCGCACCAGGCCGACCTGATCCACAAGTTGGAGCCGATCGGCGGCGTGCACCATCTGCCGACGCTTCCGAGGTCGTTCGTCCGTCAGCAGGAGAAGCTCTCCACCAACCCGAGGATCCTGCCGGTCCCGCCGCCCGATCAGCGCAAGCCCGCTGTCCAGGGGACCCTCACCCAGAACGGCGTCCGCTACTACTTCGCGGCTCGGTGGGCCAACCCGGGAACGCTCATCCTGCTGCGCCGCGAGAGTGCGGTGGGCTCTCTCCTCTCGCCGTACGTCTGGGGGCTGCTGATCGCAGCTGCGGCCGGAGGGCTCCTCGCGGCGCTCGCCGCCTTCCTGCTCGCAAGGCGCATCTCGCAGCCGGTCGACCGGATCGCAGCCGCCGCGCGCACGCTCGCGGGCGGCACGCATCCGGAGCCGCTGCCCGTCGAGGGCGCGGCGGAGATCGCAACGCTCGCGAGCGCGTTCAACGACCTCGCCGAGCAGCTCCAGAGAGCGCAGGAGGCGGAGCGCAACTTCCTGCTCTCCGTCAGCCACGAGCTGAAGACGCCGCTCACCGCGATACGGGGCTACGCCGAGGCGGTCGAGGACGGTGCCATCGACCCGCGCGACGCCGCGGCGACCGTCGCCTCCGAGGCGAAGCGGCTCGAGCGGCTCGTGCGCGACCTGCTCGACCTTGCGCGCATGAACCGCACCGACTTCAGCGTGCACAACACCGAGATCGAGCTCGCCGAGGTGGTCGAGGACGCCGTCCGCCGCTACGAGCAGCAGGCGGCGGGCTTCGGCGTCGAGCTGCGCGCGGTGACCGATGCCCCGGCACCCGCGATCGCCGACGCCGACCGGGTCCTCCAGGTCGTGTCGAACCTGGTCGAGAACGCGCTGCGCCTGACGCCGCCGGGCGGCGAGGTGCGTGTCGTCGCCGCCCCTGGAATCCTGCGGGTGGAGGACACGGGGCCCGGGCTCGCAGAGACCGACACGGAGCGCGCGTTCGAGCGCTTCTACCTCCACGAGCGCTACGGCTTGCAGCGGCAGGTCGGGACCGGCCTCGGCCTCGCGATCGTGAAGGAGCTGACCCTCGCGATGGGCGGCGACGTCGACGTGAAGAGCCGCCCCGGCAAGCAGACCGTCTTCACCGTCCGCCTTCGCATCCCGAAGGTCGCGGCGCGTGAGACGCTGCCTGCGTGACCGCGCCGAACCGGGAGGACGTCGAGCACGCGCGAACCGTCCTCGCCGGACGCATCCACCGTACGCCCACCTTCTCGTCGCAGGCGCTGGGCGTCTCGCTGAAGGCGGAGCTGTTCCAGAAGACAGGCTCGTTCAAGGCGCGCGGCGCGCTCAACCGGCTGGCGTCGCTCACCCAGGAGGAGCGGCAGCGAGGCGTCGTCACGTGGTCAGCGGGGAACCATGCGCAGGCGGTTGCGTGGGCGGCGGCCGAGGCCGGGGTCGACTGCCTCGTCCAGATGTGGGAGGGCGTGAGCGCCCTCAAGGTCGAGGCCACGCGCGGGTACGGCGCGACCGTCGACCTCTCCCCGCCGGATCCCGCGGCTGCCTACGACCGTGTGCTGCGGATCGTCGAGGAGGAGCGCCGCGTCTTCGTCCATCCACACTCCGATCCGCACGTCGTCGCGGGCCACGGGACGCTCGCGCTCGAATTGCTCGAGGATGTACCCGACCTGGAGGCCGTCGTCGTGGGCACCGGGGGCGGCGGGCTGATCTCGGGCATCGTCACGGCTCTCGACGGGCGCGTGCGGGTCATCGGTGTCGCGCCAGAGCGCGCGCAGGCCTTCCCCGTGGCGCTCGCGGCAGGCCGCAGCGTCCGCGTCGAGACCGACACGGTCGCCGACGGCCTCGCTCCGCCGTTCGCCGGAGAGCTTCCGATCGAGCTCTGCCGCGGGCGAGTCGAGACCGTGCTCGTGACAGAGGACGAGATCGCGCAGGGCATGCGCTTCCTCTACGCGCGGGCGAAGCTCGCGTGCGAGCCGGCGGGCGCCGCGGCCGCTGGAGCCGTCCTCTCGGGCAAGGTGAAAGCGGGCCCGGGAGTCGCCGTCATCGTCTCGGGCGGCAACGTGGAGCCGCAGCAGGCCGCTGCTATCTTGAGAGAGCAATGAAAGCCGGCATCCATCCCGAGTACGTCCTCGCAACGGTGACGTGCTCCTGCGGAAACACGTTCCAGACCCGCTCGACGAAGCCCGAGCTGCACGTCGAGATCTGCTCGCAATGCCACCCGTTCTACACGGGCAAGCAGAAGCTCGTCGACACGGGCGGGCGCGTCGAGCGCTTCCAGCGCCGCCTGGAGCGCGCCGGTCAAGCGCGACGCGGCTAGCGCCGAAGAGACACCATGGCGAACGTCGGCGGACAGGCGGTCCTCGAGGGCGTGATGATGCGCGGGCCCGGCAACTGGGCCGTCGCGGTCCGGACGCCGTCGGGGGAGATCGCGCAGGTCGCACGCCCGATCGACTCGGCAATGGCGCGCCACCTCGTGTTCCGGTTGCCGATCGTCCGGGGCGTGATGGCGCTCGGCGAGTCGCTCGCCATCGGGTTCCGCGCGCTCGCCATCTCCGCGAACTACGCCGCGCAGCAGGAAGGAGAGGACGGTGAGGTCGAGACGGAGCTCTCCCGCGGTGCCCTCATCTTCGCCTTCGCGATTGCGATCGGCTTCGCCGTCATGGTCTTCAAGGTCGGCCCGGCGCTGATCACCGACACGCTGCCGATCTCGAGCGGCGGCTGGTTCGTGATCGTCGAAGGGCTGATCCGCGTGACGATGTTCGTCGCCTACCTCGCCCTCATCTCGCTCCTGCCCGACTTGCGCCGCGTCTTCCAGTACCACGCCGCCGAGCACAAGGCGATCAACGCCTACGAGGCCGGCGAGCCGCTCGAGCCCCAGGTCGTGCAGCGCTACTCGCTCATCCACCCCCGCTGTGGGACGGCGTTTCTGCTCTGGGTGATGGTGCTCGCGGTCTTCGTGTTCGCGTTCTTCGGCCGGCCGGCCTGGTACTGGCTGATCGCGACGCGGATCCTGTTGCTGCCGCTGATCGCAGGCCTCGCCTACGAGCTGATCCGCTTTGCGGGGAAGCACCAGGGCAACCGTGTGCTGATGACGCTGCTCGCGCCCGGTATGTGGCTACAGCGGCTGACGACGCGCGAGCCGACGCTCGACCAGCTCGAGGTCTCGATCCGCGCGCTCCGCGAGGTGCTCGCGCTGGAGAAGGCGCCGGGAGAGCCGTCTCTCGTGGAGGTGATGGCCTAGTGGCGACGGAACGGCGGGCCGAGGTGCGGTGGGAGGGGAGCCTGCTGGAGGGCTCCGGGACGATCCTCTCGACGACGACAGGCGCGCTAGGGGAGCAGGCGGTCAGCTGGGCTGCGCGCTCGACCGACGAGACCGGCGGCGTGACGAGCCCCGAGGAGCTGATTGCCGCGGCGCACGCCGCGTGCTTCGCGATGGCGCTGTCCCACGCGCTCGCGCAGGACGGTCATGCGCCGGAGGAGCTCCGAACGTCGGCGACCGTCACCTTCCAGCCCGGCGAGGGCATCACCCGCATCGCTCTCACGGTGGAGGGACGTGTGCCGGGGCTCGACGAGGAAGGATTCCGCAGCGCCGCGGAGACGGCGAAGGAGAACTGCCCGGTCTCGCAGGCGCTCGCGGGCGTGCCGGAGATCGACCTCGACGCCGGGCTTGCGGGCTAGACGGGCTCGATCCGCCCGCTCTCCACGTCGTAGACGAAGCCCGACGCGCCGAAGCCGTCTCCGAGCAGCGGATGGCTGCGAATCGCCTCGACGCTCTGCCGCACGCGCTCGGCCACGTCCGGGAACGGCTGGAAGTCGATGCTCTCGGCTGCCGCCCCGAGCTTCGCATGCACGTCTTCGTTCGTGAACGTGAGCATCCCGCAGCCCGTGTGCCCGATCACGAGCGCCTCCTGCGTCCCGAGCAGCTGGTGGGAGATGACGAGGGAGCGGATCGTCTCGTCGTTCACGATGCCGCCCGCGTTGCGGATCACGTGTGCGTCGCCTTCCTCGAGCCCGAGGAAGCGCGCCGGGTCGAGGCGGGCGTCCATGCACGTGACGACGGCGAACTTCCTGCCAGGCGGCGTCGGAAGGCTGCCCTTGGCGAATCCGGAGGCGTACTGCGCGTTGGCCTGCGTGACCTCGTCGACGACGGACATCTGCGACCTCCCGAGCGCGAAGCTGGACGAATGGAAGCTCGAAACTATCCAAAGTGAAGTGTTCCCGGCAAGGGGCTACGCTTGGCCCCTTCCCATGGCGACGGACTTCGACAACCTCGTCAGCGAGCTCGAGCGCAGCTACCAGGAGCTCCAGGCCCGGATGGCCGATCCGGCCGTCTACAACGACCACCGCGAGGCGGCGGAGGTCGGCCGGCGCCTGAAGGAGCTCGAGCAGCCGCACAAGCTCGCGCAGGAGTGGACGTCCGCGCGGGACGACCTCGAGGCGGCGCGCGAGGATGCGGACCTCCGCGAGCTCGTCCCGGAGCTCGAAGAGCGGTCCGGCCGCCTGCAGGAGGAGCTGCGCGTCGCCCTCGTCCCGACAGACCCGGCCGATCGCAAGGACGTGATCGTCGAGGTGCGCCAAGGTGTCGGTGGGGACGAAGCTGCGCTCTGGGCGGGTGACGTCTACCGGATGCTCGCGCGCTATGCCGAGCGCCGCGGCTTCAAGGTTGAGGAGCTCGAAGCGAGCCCATCGGACGGCGGCGGATACAAAGAGGTCACGTTCGCGGTCAAGGGGGACGGGGCCTACTCCGTGTTCAAGTGGGAGGGCGGCACGCACCGAGTGCAGCGCGTGCCCGAGACCGAGAGCGCTGGCCGCATCCACACCTCGACTGCGACCGTGGCGGTGATGCCGGAGGCTGAGGAGGTCGAGGTCGAGATCGATCCGAACGACCTCAAGATCGACGTCTACCGCTCGACCGGCCCGGGCGGCCAGTCCGTCAACACGACCGACTCCGCCGTCCGCATCACGCACCTCCCGACCGGCGTGGTCGTCTCGATGCAGGACGAGAAGTCCCAGCTGCAGAACCGGGAGAAGGCGATGCGCGTGCTCCGCGCACGCCTCTACGAGCGCGAGCTCGAGAAGCAGCGGGCGGAGCTAGACGCGACGCGCCGCTCGCAGATCGGATCGGGCGAGCGGGCCGAGAAGATCCGGACGTACAACTTCCCCGAGAATCGGCTCACCGACCACCGCGTCAAGCTGACCGTGCACCAGCTCGACCGGATCCTGCAGGGGGAGCTCGACGACTTCACCGAGGCGCTGACGACCGACGACCGGCGCCGCGCTTTGGGTGAGTGACCGTTCGCGAAGCGCTTCGCGAGGCCGAGCGACGCCTCACCGTGGCCGGTGTAGACACGCCCCGGGTCGACGCCGAGTGGCTCGTCGCGCATCTCCTCGGCACGACGCGCTCCGGCCTGGCGGCAAGGCTCGGTGACGAAGTACGAGGGCTCGAGCCGTTGCTCGCCCGGCGGGAGGCGCGCGAGCCGCTCGCCTACGTGCTGGGGGAGTGGGGCTTCAGGCGGCTGACGCTCAAGACCGACGCCCGCGCGCTCGTGCCGCGTCCCGAGACGGAGACGCTCGTCGAGCGCGCGCTCGCGGTCGCGGCGGAGATCACGCGGCAGCCGCGGTTCCTCGACGTCGGCGTCGGCTCGGGCGCCGTCGCGCTCGCGCTGAAGGACGAGCGGCCGGATGCGCAGGTGACCGGCGTCGACGTCTCGCCCGAGGCGCTCGCGCTCGCGAGGGAGAACGCGGAGCGCCTAGGGCTCGAGGTCGAGCTGCGGGAGGGCGACGGCGTCGCGGCGGCAGCCGAGGGCTGGGATGTCGTCGTGGCCAACCCGCCTTATGTCGAGAGCCTCGACGAGGTCGAGCCGGAATTGCGCTGGGAACCGGCTGTCGCCCTGGTCGGCCGCGGCGAGCACGAGCGGATCGCACGGGCGGTGAAGGCGCGTTTCGTCGTCTTCGAGGTCGGAGACGGACAGGCGCCGAGGGTCGCCGCGATGCTCGAGCGGCTCGGCTGCCTCGACGTCGCGACCACGGCCGACCTCACGGGCCGCGCTAGGGTCGTCGAGGCGAGGCTGCCGTGATCGACATCTTCACCACGCCGGACGGGCTCACTCTCTCGTACGAGCGACGGGGGAGCGGCCCGCTGCTCGTCTGCCACCCGGGCGGGCCGGGCGGTTCGGCCGCAGAGTTCCTCGGCTTCGCGGGCCTCGACGACACCTTCGAGCTCCTGCTCTTCAGCCCGCGTGGCTCGCACGGATCCGACCCTGCGGACGACTACTCGCTCCGGTCGTACGTCGCCGACGTCGAGGCGCTGCGCCAGCATCTCCGCGTCGAGCAGCTCGACTTGCTCGGCTTCTCCCACGGCGGCTGTGTCGCGATCGCCTACGCCGCCGCGCACCCGGCCAATGTCCGCCGCCTCGCGCTCGTCGACACGCTCGCCGTCTGGGGCGACGAGGCCGAGGCGGCGCAGGCGCGCGCGATCGAGAGTCGCAGCGGCGAGCCGTGGTTCGCGGAGGCCGCGCAGGCGATCGAGGAGGAGCAGGCCGGCGAGTTCGCCTCGGCCGCGGAGCTGATCGCCAACCTGCGGCGACAGATCCCGCTCTACTTCCACCGTTGGGAGGGCAACGAGAAGGTCGGCCTCCTCCTCGCCGAGGACTTCGCGCATGCGGAGCCGTTGCACCACTTCAACACGGTGGAGTTCCCGACGTTCGACCTCCGGCCCGAGCTGCGGAAGATCGAAGCCGACACGCTCGTCGTCGCCGGCGAGGACGACTTCATATGCGGTCCCGTCTGCGCGGAGGCGATCGTCCGCGGGCTGCCCGACGCGCGGCTCGTCACGATCCCCGATTCCGGCCACTTCGTCTACGTCGAGCAGCCCGAGGCGTTCCGCGCGGCCCTGACCGACTTCCTGCTGTGAGCGAAAGAGCGGTCGCGGCTCTGCGCGCCGGGCAGGCCGTGATCCTCCCGACGGACACCGTCTACGGACTCTGCGCGCTCCCGGGCCACGAGGACGTGCTGTACGAGCTCAAGGGCCGCGACCGCTCGAAGCCCGTGGCGCTGCTGGCCGCGGAGGTCGACGCGCTCGTCCGTACCGTGCCCGGGCTCGAGCGATCCGTCCTCGAGCGGTACCTGCCGGGGCCGTACACGCTCGTGGTGGGAGAGCCGCCGGTCGGGGTGCGCGTCCCAAAGCTGCCGCCGGCCGCGGCCGAGGTCGTCCAAGCGGTCGGCGTCGTCGCAGCCACGAGCGCGAATCGCTCGGGCGGACCGGATCCGAGGCGCGTCGAGGACGTTCCGGAGGAGATTCGAGCCACCTGCGGCGCCGTCGTCGAGGCGGGCGAGCTGCCCGGCGTGCCGTCCACGGTGATCGACCTGACCGGACCCGAGCCGCGCGTCCTCCGCCAGGGCGCGGGCGCCGCCCGTCCGCCCGAGTAGCATCCACTCCGTGGCCACGAAGCAGGCGACGTTCCAGGAGCTGAAGCACGCAGGCCTCGACGAGGTCGACCCCGAGATCGCGCGGCTCCTCGGCGACGAGCTCGAGCGTCAGCGCGGCCAGATCGAGCTGATCGCCTCGGAGAACTTCACGTGGCCGGCCGTGCTCGAGGCCATCGGCTCGGTGCCGACCAACAAGTACGCGGAGGGCTATCCGGGCCGGCGCTACTACGGCGGCTGCGAGGTGGTCGACGAGATCGAGCAGCTCGCGATCGACCGCGCGAAGGAGCTGTTCGGCGCCGAGCACGCGAACGTCCAGCCGCACGCCGGCGCGCAGACCAACATGGCGGTCTACGCGGCGGTGATGCAGCCGGGCGACACGCTGATGGCGCTCGCCCTCAACCAGGGCGGCCACCTCACCCACGGTCACAAGGTCAACTTCTCGGGCCGTCTCTACGACGTCGCGCACTACGAGGTCTCCCGCGCCACGATGACCGTCGACTACGACGACGTGCTCGCGAAGGCCAAGGAAGTGCGGCCGAAGGTGATCGTCTGCGGCGGCTCCGCCTATCCGCGCACGGTCGAGGCCGAGCGGTTCCGCACCATCGCCGACGAGGTAGATGCGCTCCTCGTCTGCGACATGGCGCATTTCGCGGGGCTCGTCGCCGCGGGCCTGCATCCCAATCCCGTGGAGCACTGCGACTTCGTCACCTCGACGACGCACAAGACGCTCGCAGGGCCGCGGGCCGGCTTCATCCTCTGCCGCGAGGAGCACGCGAAGGCTCTCGACTCCGCCGTGATGCCGGGCATGCAAGGCGGCCCGCTCGAGCACACGATCGCAGCGAAGGCGACGTGCTTCCGGATCGCGATGACCGACGCCTTTCGCGAGTACCAGGCGCAGATCCGCCGGAACGCCGACGTGCTCGCCGAGGCGCTGCTCGAAGGCGGGCTCTCGCTCGTGACCGGCGGCACCGATACGCACCTCCTCCTCGTCGACCTGCGCGAGTCGGAGTGGACGGGCAAGGCGGCCGAGGAGCGGCTGCACGAGATCGACGTCACCGTCAACCGCAACACGATCCCGTTCGACGAGCGGTCGCCGTTCGTGACCTCGGGCATCCGGCTCGGCTCGCCGGCGATGACGATGCGCGGCTTCGACGAGGACGACTTCCGCGAGGTGGGGCAGATCATCTGCGAGGCGCTCACCGAGTCGCCCGATCTGGACGGGCTCCGCGCACGGGTCGCGGCGCTCTGCGCGAAGCGGCCGCTCTACGAGGGCTTCCGCGGCTATACGACGTACGTCGCTTGACGGAACCGCGTCTCACCGTCGTCGATCATCCGCTGGTCCAGCACAAGCTCGGTTACCTCCGCGACAAGGGGACGCCGACCGTCCACTTCCGCAAGCTCGCGAACGAGATCACGCTCCTCCTCACGTACGAGGCCACGAAGGACATGCCGACCGAGGGCGCAGAGGTCGAGACGCCGCTCGAGCGCATGACGGTGCAGCGCATCTCCGGCAAGAAGGTCGCGGTCTGCCCGGTGCTGCGCGCGGGAATCGGGATGCTCGACGGCGTCCTCTCGCTCGTCTCGAGCGCGCGCGTCGGTTTCGTCGGGATGTACCGCGACGAGGAGACGCTCGAGCCCGTCCAGTACTACCTCAAGCTGCCCGACGACCTGTCCGACCGGGATGCGATCGTCCTCGACCCGATGCTCGCGACCGGCCACTCGAGCTGCGCCGCAATCGCGGCGGTGAAGGAGGCGGGAGCGCAATCGGTGACGCTCGTCTGCATCGTCGCGGCGCCGCCGGGGATCGAGGAGGTCCATCGCCGGCATCCGGACGTGCACGTCGTCTGCGCCGCGGTCGACCGCGCCCTGAACGAGCACGGCTTCATCGTGCCCGGTCTCGGCGATGCCGGAGACCGCCTGTACGGAACGAAATGAGCGCGCGCTCGCGCTCCCTTGTGTGCCCCAGGTAAAGGAAGCGACTAGTGAGCGCGACGGTGGGAATAGACTGCCGTACGCCCTGCGGACAGGGGACGCGGCGGCAGCGCTCGGTAACGAGAAAGAGGAGGAAACAGATGCAGTCGGTTGGTTCGGGAACGCGGGGCATCCGGGGGCTGGGCGTCCTCGCCGCACTGGCGATTCTCGTGCTCGCTCTCGCCGCATGCGGCGGGAGCTCGAGCAACACCCCCGGCACGACTTCCGCCGGTAACGCTCAGAAGGGAGGGACGGCGTACTGGGCTGAAGCGCCTCAGGCGACCCCGAACTACATCTTCCCGTTTGCGGCGTTTGCGTACTTCAGCGTCGCGAACCTGACCCAGTTCCAGGAGCTGATGTACCGGCCGCTCTACTGGTTCGGGCAGGGCGCGCAGCCGACTCTCAACCCGTCGCTGTCGCTGGCGGACAACCCGACGTACTCGAGCGGCGGGACGGTGGTCACTGTCAAGTTCAAGCCGTACAAGTGGTCGAACGGCGAGACGGTGACGCCGCAGGACGCCGTGTTCTGGCTCAACATGATGAAGGTCGAGAAGACCATCTGGGCCGGCTACGTCCCGGGGACGATCCCCGACGACATCAAGTCGATCTCGGCGAGCGGAAACACGCTCAAGATCACGCTCACGGGCAAGGCCAACTCGAACTGGTACACGTACAACGAGCTCTCGCAGATCACGCCGATGCCGATGGCGTGGGACATCAGCGCGAAGGGCCAGAAGGCTGGCAGCCAGGCGTGCGGCACTGCGTCGTTCACCTCGGTCACGACCAAGACGGTGAAGACCTCGAAGGGATCGACGATCGCCCCGCTCTCGGCCGCGGCGAAGTCGTGCGCGGCGGTCTACAAGTACCTCGACGGCCAGTCGAAGAAGATCTCGAGCTACGTCTCCAGCCCGCTCTGGAGCGTGGTCGACGGCCCGTGGAAGCTCCAGCACATGGACACGAGCGGGAACGTGACCTTCGTTCCGAACAAGAAGTACTCGGGCACGGTCAAGCCGCACCTCGCGAAGTTCGTCGAGCTCCCGTACACGTCCGACACGGCCGAGTTCAACGCGCTCGCGGCCCACAAGGTCGACGTCGGCTACCTGCCGACGCAGGACATCACCTCGCCGGCGAAGACCGGTAGCAACCCGTGCGACCTGTCCGGGGCGAACAACCCACGGCTGTCGGGCTACACCCTCGCCCCGGTCTTCCCGTGGGGGATCAACTACTTCCCGCTCAACTTCAAGTCGACCGCCAACGGCGGCCAGGCGGGCAAGATCTTCAGCCAGCTCTATTTCCGCCAGGCCTTCCAGCTGCTCGTCAACCAGCCGCTGTACATCAAGCAGATCGACAAGGGCTACGGCGTGCCGACGTACGGGCCGGTTCCGGTCTGCCCGACGAACAACTTCGCCACGAGCACGGAATCGAACAACCCGTACTCCTACGACAAGGCAAAGGCGCTCTCGCTGCTCAAGTCGCACGGCTGGAACGTGAAGCCGGGCGGCACGACGACCTGCACCGACGCCGCCAAGTGCGGCGTGCCGGCCGGGACGCCGCTCAACATCAGCCTCCAGTACGCGAGCGGCACGGCCTCCATCGACCAGCTGATGCAGGCGGAGAAGTCGTCGTGGGCGCAGGCGGGCATCAACGTCAAGCTGTCGACGGCGACGTTCGACACGGTGATCGGAACCGCGGTTCCGTGCTCCGGCTCGTCGTGCACCTGGCAGATGGAGAACTGGGGCGGCGGCTGGATCTACGCGCCGGACTACTACCCGTCCGGTGAGGACCTGTTCCAGACGGGTGCCTCGTCGAACGCCGGCACCTACTCGGACAAAAAGGCGGACACGCTGATCAAGCAGACGACCCAGGGCAACGCGAGCCTCGCGAACTACGAGAACTACCTCGCGGAGCAGCTCCCGGTCGTCTGGCAGCCGAATCCCGTCACCGTCTTCGAGGTCAACAACAAGCTCGGCGGAGCCACGCCGATCAATCCGCTGCAAACGATCAATCCCGAGGACTGGTACTTCACGAAGTAGGGACCAAGGAAACGAGAGAGCAGGAAGGGAGCAGTGACCGGCTATCTCATCCGCCGGATCGCGCAGGCCATCGTGGTCGTGCTGGGCGTGATCCTGCTCACCTTCCTGCTCGGCCACATCATCCCGGGCGGAGCCGCCCGCGCGGCCCTCGGCCAGCGGGCGACTCCGAGCGCTCTCGCGCAGTTCAACCACGAGCACCACTACGACGAGCCGATCTGGAACCAGTTCTGGCTCTACACGTGGGGAATCATCCGCCACTTCGACCTCGGCTTCTCGTACCGCAACAACCAGAGCGTCGTCTCGCTGATCCGGGAGCGGATCCCGAAGACCCTCGTGCTCGTCGGCCTGTCGACCGTGTTCGCACTGCTCGTCGCAGTACCACTCGGCATCCTCCAGGTCGTCCGCCGCAACAAGCCGGTCGACTACCTCCTCACCGGCGCCTCCTTCGTCGGCTACTCGATGCCGGCGTTCCTGCTCGGCCAGCTCCTGATCCTCTACTTCGCGATCGACCTGCACTGGTTCGAGTTCGAGGCGCCACAGTCGTCGTCGGTGGCGGGGATCCTGGCCGACCCGCGGGGCTGGATCCTGCCCGTCTTCAGCCTGTCGGCGATCACGATCGCCGGGTTCAGCCGCTACATGCGCTCCTCGATGATGGAGACGCTGACCGAGGACTACATCCGCACGGCGCGGGCGAAAGGCGCGAGCCCGTCGCGGGTGCTCTTCCGTCACGCCCTGCGGAACGCCCTGATCCCGATCATCACGCTCCTCGGCCTCACCCTGCCCGCGATCGTCGGGGGCGCGATCATCACCGAGACCGTGTTCAACTATCCGGGCATGGGCCTACTGACGACGAACGCGGCCACGCAGAACGACGTGCCTCTCCTCCTCGGCACGACGTTCATAGCGGCGATCGCGACGGTGGTGGGCAACCTCATCGCCGACATCCTCTACGCCGTGGTCGACCCGCGGGTGCGCTATGCCTAGGACGGTGCAGACGTGACCGCGAGCTCGGCCGTCGAGCCGGGCGCGGGCGCTCCCGGCCCCGCGCCTGCAGGCGGCGAGGCGCAGCAGCAGCTCGGCGGCGGGCTCACGATGCAGCTCGTCCGGGTCTTCGTCGAGAACCGCCTCGCAGTGGTCGGTCTGGCGATCATCGCGTTCGCCATCGTTTTCTGCTGGGTCGGGCCGCTCTTCTACCACACGAACCAAACCGACACCCAGAAAGCGCTCCTCAACTCGATCCAGAACGCGGCGCCCAGCGGCGCGCATCCGCTCGGAACCGACGCGAGCGGCTTCGACCTGCTCGGCCGGATCATGTACGGAGGTCAGATCTCGCTCGAGGTCGGCTTCGCCGCGGCGGGCATCGCCACGATCGTCGGCGTGCTCGTCGGCGCCGTCTCCGGCTTCTTCGGGCGCGCGATCGACGCGGTCCTGATGCGCTTCGTCGACGTGCTTCTCTCGGTGCCGATCCTCTACCTCCTGATCGTCCTCGCCGTGATCTTCACGCCGTCCGTCAAGATCCTCATCCTCGTGATCGGCTTCACGGCCTGGCTGGTCCCGGCGAGGCTCGTGCGCGGCGAGACCCTCTCGCTGCGGGTGCGCGAGTTCGTGCAGGCGGTGCGCGTCATGGGCGGGGGTGGGCCGCGAATCGTGCTGCGTCACATCATCCCGAACACGATCGGGACGATCATCGTCAACGCCACGTTCCAGGTGGCCGACGCGATCCTCCTGCTCGCCGCGCTCGGCTTCATCGGCCTCGGCGTGCCCTCGCCGCAGACCGACTGGGGCTCGATGCTCTCGAACGGCGTCAACTACGCGTTCGACGGCTACTGGTGGGAGATCTACCCGACCGGTCTCGCCATCGTCCTCGTGGTCGTCGCGTTCAACTTCGTCGGCGACGCGTTGCGCGACGCCTTCGAGGTCCGCCTCCAGCGCCGGTAGCTACGCCTACGCGGTAGCCGTCGCTTGGGCCGTCGACTCCTCCGGCTCCTGGAGCGGGAAGTGGCAGGCGGCGCGGTGGCCGTGGCCGAAGGAGCGGAGGGGAGGCTCGACCTCTGCGCAGATGTCCTGCGCAAGGGGGCAGCGCGTGCGGAAGCGGCAGCCCGACGGCGGGTCCATCGCCGACGGCAGCTCGCCGCGCACGGGGACCGTCTCCCGCTGCCGCTCGAGCACCGGGTCGGGGATGGGCACTGCGTCGATCAGCCCGCGCGTATACGGGTGCGCGGGCCGCTCGTAGACGTCGGTCGCCGGACCGATCTCGACGAGCTTGCCGAGGTACATGACGCCGATCGTGTCGGCGAGGTAGCGAACGACGGCGAGGTCGTGAGAGATCACGATGTAGGTGAGCTCGTGCGCCGCCTGCAGGCCGCGCATCAGGTTCAGGATCTGCGCCTGGATCGAGACGTCCAGGGCGGAGACCGGCTCGTCGGCGACGATCAGCTTCGGATTGAGCGCGAGCGCGCGGGCGAGCCCGATGCGCTGCCGCTGTCCTCCCGAGAACTCATGCGGGTAGAGGCCGGCCGCCTTGGGCGACAGCCCGACCTCGCTCAGCAGGTCGGCGACCCGTTTCCGCCGGTCGGCGCGTGAGCCGACGCTCTGGATGTTGAGCGGCTCACGGATGGTGGGGCCGACTCGCATGCGGGGATCGAGCGACGCGTAGGGATCCTGGAACATGAGCTGGAGATCCCGTCGCGCACGGCGGAGCGAGCGCCAGCGCAGCTGGCCGATGTCCTGGTCCTGGAAGCGGATCTCGCCCGACGTCGGCCGGTGGAGAGCGGTCACGAGCCAGCCGATCGTCGTCTTGCCGCAGCCGGACTCTCCCACGAGCCCGAACGTCTCTCCGCGGTGGACGTCGAAGGAGACCCCGGACACGGCCTTGACCGTTCCGATCTTGCGCTGCAGGACGGCGCCGGCGGTGACGGGAAACTCCTTGTAGACGTCGTCGAGCCGGAGCAGCACCTCGCCTCCGGTCACCGAGTCGATCCTCGAGGGCGGGCGCTCGACGAGCGAGATCGGCTGCCCGCCGCCGTCGCCGGCGCTCACGTCGACGAGCCCGAGCTCCACCGCGCTCGCTTCCTCCTCGAGCTCCTGCAGGGTCGGCTTGCTGGAGGCAGAGGTGTCCACGGGGTAGAAGCAGGCGTAGACGTGCTCACCGGCGCGAATCGCGTGCGGCAGAGTCGGGGTCTCGGTGTGCTCCGTGCCGGCGCCCGGCCGTGAGCCGCTCGTCTCCGGCGCGAGCAACGGCTCCTCCTGCGTGCAGCGCACCTGCGCGTTGCGGCAGCGGGGCGCGAAACGGCAGCCGGGCGGCGGCGTCATCAGGTCGGGCGGGACGCCCGGGATCGAGAAGAGCGCCTGCGTGCGGTCCTGGTCGAAGCGCGGGATCGAGCGGAACAGCGCCTCCGTGTACGGGTGCCGCATCGAGCCGAAGAGCTCCTCGGTCTCGGAGCCCTCGGCGATCTTCCCCGCGTACATGACCATCACGCGGTTCGCGCGGGCGGCGATCACTCCCAGGTCGTGGGTGATCAGGATCACCGCCATCTCGAAGTCGCGGCGCAGGCCGTCGATCAGGTCGAGGATCTGCGCCTGGATCGTCACGTCGAGCGCCGTCGTGGGCTCGTCGGCGATCAGCAGCTTCGGCGAGTTGACGAGGGCCATCGCGATCATCACGCGCTGGCGCAGCCCGCCGGAGAGCTGATGCGGGTAGGCGCTGAGGCGCTCCGCGGGGCGGGGCAGCCGCACGAGCTCGAGCACCTCGCGGGCGCGCACGAGCGCGTCTCGCTGCGAGACGTCGTTGTGGAGCCGGTAGGCCTCGGCGATCTGCCGCCCGACCGTCCACGTCGGATTCAGCGAGGTCATCGGGTCCTGGAAGATCATCGCGACGTCGTTGCCGCGCACGTGCTGCATCTCGCGCTCCTTGAGAGGGCCGAGATCGCGTCCGAGCAGCTTGATCGAGCCGCCGACGACGTGGCCGACGTTCGGCAGCAGCTTCATGATCGAGAGCCCCGTCGTCGACTTCCCGCAGCCCGACTCGCCCACCAGGCCGACGCACTCTCCGGCCTCCACGGTGAACGAGACGCCGTCGACGGCCCCTACGGTGCCCGATCGCAACCGGAACTCGGTGCGGAGGTTCTCGACCTCGAGGACGATGTCCCTGCCGGTCCGAACTTCGCTCACGGGGTCAGAGTATGGAGAACCGCGCTCGATGAGTCGTCTTTACCCGGCCGCGAGGGAGCTATGCGCTCCCGAGGAGGGCGTCGACGTCGGGCAGCCCGCTGAACCGGGAGAACGTGCCCTGGGTCGCGATCTCCTCTGCGGCGGCGAGGAAGCCGGCCCAGGCGGTGCGGGCGAGGGTGCCCCCAACGCTGATGCGGCGCACGCCGAGGGCTGCGGCCTCCGAAACCGTGATGAACGGCGCGTTGGCGAGCAGGTTCACCGGGTTCGGCGCCACCGCCGCGACGACCGCCGACACCTCGTCGGTCGTCGAGATCCGCGGCCCGTAGAGGCAGTCCGCTCCCGCCTCGGCGTAGGCCTTCAGCCTCCGGATCGTCTCCTCCAGGTCGGGGCGACCGACGACGAACCCCTCGGAGCGTCCGGTGAGGAGAACGCCCGTGCCACTCTCGTCGATCGCGCGCCGCGCCGCGTGCACCCGCTCGACGGCCAGGTCGAAGGGGTAAAGCGGCTCGTCGGCGTCGCCCGTGGAGTCCTCGATCGACAGGCCGGCGATTCCGGTCGCCACGGCGAGCGTCACGTTCGCCGCCACCTCGTCCGGATCGTCGGCGAAGCCGCCCTCGAAGTCCGCGTTCAGCGGGAGCTCGACGGCGCTCGCCAGCTGGCGCAGATGCTCGAGCGCCTCGTCGAGTTGGACTCCGTTGTCGGGACGCCCGAGTGTCCACGCGTGCCCGGCACTCGTCGTCGCGAGCGCCGCGAAGCCCATGCGCTCGAGGGCGACCGCGCTCCCGACGTCCCAAGGGTTCGGCATGACGAAGCAGCCCTCCGCGTGCAGCCGGCGAAAGGCGTCGACCTTGTCGGCTTGCGTCGTCATGCCGGGAATAGTCGCCGCTCGGCGGCCAAGTTGGAAGCCCACTCGATCCGGTCGGCGGCTGCGAAGCGCACGTACGCGCGCAGCGCGTCGCGCATCGCCTCGACGAACCCGTCGGCGCGGCGTGGCGCGAAGCCGTCCTCCCACCAGAGGCCCAGCACCTCCACCCGGCCTCGCTCCCGGTCGATCCGAGGCTCGATGCGGCCGACCAAGCGGTCGCCGAAGAGGATGGGGAGCACGTAGTAGCCCCACCGCCGCTTCTCCGGCTTGAAGAAGCCCTCCCAGACGTACTCGAAGCCGAACAGCTTGGCGAGAAGGGCGGTGTCCCAGAGCAGCGAGTCGAACGGCGCGATGAACGCGACGGAGGGCGGCGGCTGCGGCGCGGACTCCAGCAGTGCGAGCTCTTCGGCGAGGACGAAGCGCCTGCCGCGCATGCCTTCGACCTCCACGGGAACGAGGGCTCCGAGCTCGACCAGCTCCCTGTGCAGCCCCCTGCGTATCTCGGGCGCGGCGATGCGGGCGAACGTGCCCCCGGCGCCACCCGCGGCGAGCAGGCCGTGGGCGCGGTGACGGGAGAGCAGCTTGTGCCGGAGCTGCTCGCGCTCGGGCACCTCCTGCGTGAGCAGAGCGGCCGGGAGCAGCCGCTCGATGACGTCGTAGTAGCGGACGTTGCCGTCGCGCCGGGCGAGCCCGATCGCGCCGGCGACGGTGTGGGCTTCCAGGACCGAGCGCACCGCGTTCTCCGGCATCCCGAACCAGTCCTTCGTCGCGCCGCTCTCGCGCTCGAAGTCGGCCGAGGAGAGCGGCCCCTCCGTCCGGATGCGCTCGAGCACCTGCTCGGCGACCGCGGCGTTCTCCGCGAGCGCCGCGGCGTGGAACCTCCGCCCCTTGCGGCCGCCGTTCACGCGGTACCAGGGGAACTCGCTCGCGGGGATGAAGGACAGTGCCTTGTTCGTCGTCTCGAAGATCTCCCGCCGCTCGTAGAGCGTGTCGCACCATCCCGGCTCGTAGCCCGCGACGCGGGCATGCAGCATCAGGTCGTGGTTCCGGCCCGCGACCGCGATCGGGTCGAACTGGATCGAACCGAGCCTGCGCACGACCTCGAGCACCGCGTCCGGCCCGCCTTCGAGAGATCGCGCAGGAGCGAGGAAATGTCGAGCGACGAGAAAGCGGCGCGCCGCCTTGGCGTCGACCTTCACGCGTCAGGAGAGCTGCTCAGGCGGCCCGAACTCGCTCATGCGGCGATCCTACTTCCGTATCGTCTGGCGCCCTAGTGCCGCAGCCGCTCGAGCTCAGCCGCGACGAGATCCTCGGCTTCCGGCGCCGCGTCGGCGCGCTGGACCAGCGCCTGCCGCCGGGTAAGCGCTCCCTCCGTCAAGCCGCCTGGGCGGGCCTGACGGACAGCGTGCCGCGGTCGGCGCTCCTCTCGATCCACGCGCGAGTGGAGGGGACCCGGCCGTCGACATGGGAGGACCCCTCGCTCGTCCACGTCTGGGGGCCGCGGCTCAGCACCTACCTCGTCCCGGCGCGGGACCACGCGATCTTCACGCTCGGCCGGCACCCCGAGGAGGGCCGTCGGCGCGAGCGAGCCGAGGACATGGCCGCGCGCCTGCACGCATTCCTCGGCGGGCGGCGGCTGAAGGACAACGAGGCGCAACGGGCGCTCGGAGTCGGCAACGGGCTCAAGTACGCGACGACGACCGGCACAGTCCTGATCCGCTGGGAAGGCGCGCGAGCCCCGACCATCTGGACCGTGCCGCGGCCCGAGGTCGATCCGCTCGAAGCGCGCCGCGAGCTGGCGTGGCGCTACCTCCACGTTTTGGGCCCGGCGACGCCGGATGCATTCGGGAGATGGGCCGGGATCGGTCCTACCCGGGCCCGAGCGGCGTTCGACGGGCTGAGCAACTCGCTCGTCCCGGTTCGCACGCCCATCGGCGACGCCTGGATTCTCTCCCGAGACGAGCCCGCATTACGCGAACCGCCGGGACCGCCTGCCGCGGCACGCCTCCTGCCGAGCGGCGACACGTACTTCCTCTACTGGGGAGCGGGCCGCGAGCTGCTCGTCCCCGACGCCGCGCAGCGCGCCGAGCTGTGGACGTCGCGCGTCTGGCCGGGCGCTGTGCTCGTCGCCGGGGAGATCGTCGGGACGTGGCGGCGAGCGCAGGCGGACGTCTCCATTCGATTGTGGCGCCGGCTCAGCCGCGCAGAGCGCGACGCGGTCGAGGCGGAGGCGCGCGGCCTGCCCCTGCCCGCAGTCGAGGGCCGGATCGTCGTCCGGTGCGAACGGTGAACGCCGGGCCTTTACAGATGTCCCCAACTGCCTACGCTTAGGCGATGGCCCTTCTGTTCGTGCTCCTTGCGACGCTGACGCTCGGGCCCGCCGCCAACGGGCATTCGTACTCGGTCAAGCCGCAGACGACGATCGCCGTGGTCCTGCCCTCAAATGCGAGCACCGGCTTCCAATGGCGGCTCGCCGCGCGGCCGGACAAGCAAGTGGTGCGCCTCCTCTCACACCGCTACGTCGCCCCGAAGACGAAGCGCGTCGGCGCCGCGGGCAAGGAGGTCTGGCGCTTCCGTGCGCTCGGCGCCGGAGCCGCCCGTCTGCGCCTCGTCTACGTGCAGTCCGGGCACACCACCCCGGCACGCCGCTTCACCGTCCGGGTCCGCGTTCGTTAGTCGGTCGGCCGCGCGGGGCGGGGGCCGTCCCCGCGGCGAAGTACCCTGACGGCGTGCTCGCGGCGAACAGCCCGCACCTAAGCGTCCTCGACGAGCTTGCGGATCACCTCGGCGTCCTCTGGGGAGCGCTCGTCGCCTTCGCCGTCGTGGTGCTCCTGACGCCGGCAGTGGGGGGGATGGCGCGCCGGCTCGGCGTCGTCGACGTCCCCGGCGGCAGGCGCGTCAACCAACTCCCGGTGCCGCGCCTCGGCGGGCTCGCACTCTTCCTCGGCCTTCTGGTGCCTGCGCTGGCGTTCCTCCATGCGAGTCACGAGAACCGAGGGCTCCTGCTCGGCGCCGCGGTCGCGGTCACGGTCGGGATCGTCGACGACTTCCGCGGGCTTCCGTGGTACGCGAAGCTCGCCGGGCAGGTGTCGGCGGCCGCCGTTCCCGCAGGCTTCGGCGTCTGGGTCGACCGCTTCACGTTCCCGTTCGTCGGCATCCACACCTTGCCGTCGTCGGTGGGGATCCCGGTCACGATCCTCTGGATCGTCGCGATCATGAACATGGTCAACTTCCTCGACGGGCTGGACGGGCTCGCGGCGGGAGTAGCGGCGATCGCCGGCCTGACGTTCAGCGTGATCGCGCTCTCGCTCGGCAAGGTCGACGCCGCCGTGCTCTCCGCGGTGGTCTTCGGGGCGTGCGTCGGGTTCCTCCGCCACAACTTCTATCCGGCCCGGATCTTCATGGGCGACTCCGGGGCGCTGCTGCTCGGGTACGTGCTTGCGACCGTGTCCGTGCAGGGCCTCTTGAAGACGGCCGCGACCGTGGCCCTCTTCTTCCCGCTGCTCGTGCTCGCCGTCCCGATCGTCGACACGACGTTCGTCGTGGTGCGGCGCCTCAAGCACGGGGAGCGCGTGTTCGAGGGAGACCAGGCCCACCTGCATCACCGCTTCCTGCGGCGCGGCTTCTCGCAGCGCCGGGCTGCCGTGACGATCTGGGCCTGGTGCATCACGCTCGCCGCCGCGGCATTCGCGACCCGCTTCGTTCCCTTCCGCGCCCACGGCGTCTGGCATCCGTGGTGGACGCTGCTCGCGGCGTCGATCGGCTTCGCCGCACTGCTCTTCTCGGTCTACGTCGTCTATGTGCTCGAGATCGTGAAGCTCGGCAACCGGATCCAGCGGCGGCGCAAGCCGGACGACCCGCTCCGCAAGATCGCCTGAGGTTTCATGTCACGCTTGTTGACGAGAGTCAACGAGTCTGCGAGGCTCGCCATGCCTCGAACGAGGTACCCCGAACGGAACGACTGAGCGGAGAGGAGGTTCGCGTAGATGGACGTTCGCCTCGCTGCCTGGGGCAGCTAGCTCGGGCGGACTGCGGCATTTCGCATCCGGTCACGAGCCGCCGGTCGAAGCGGCCGGCGCGGCGGCTCCGCCGGGTGCTGTAGCGAACACGCCAGCGCGATACGGATGAAGCGCTTCCTCGCGCCTTTCGCAAGCCGCGACTTCCGGCTGCTCTGGTCGGCGAGCACGATCTCGCTGCTGGGAGACGGCGTGTGGTACGTCGCCATCGGCTGGCAGACCCTGGCCCTCTCGAACGGCGCGACCGCGCTCGCAGTCGTCTGGCTCGCCTTCACGCTGCCGCACATCGCGATGCTCCTCTTCGGCGGCGTGCTCTCGGACCGGTTGCCGCGCCGCCGCGTCCTGCTCGGCGCGAACGTCGTGTCGGGGATTTTCGTCGGGTCGATTGCCGTCCTCTCCCTGGGCGGCGTGCTCTCGATCTGGAAGCTCCTCGTCCTCGTGGCGGGCTACGGGGCGTCCGAGGCGGTGTTCGGGCCGGCCTACGGGGCGATCGTCCCGGAGCTCGTCGACCGCGACGTCCTCGCGCAGGCGAACTCGCTCAACCAGGTCAACCGGCCGCTTGCGCTCCGGCTCGCCGGGCCTGCGCTCGGTGGGCTCCTCGTCGGCGGGCTGGGGGCGGGGGCCGCGCTCGCCCTGGATGCCGGCACCTTCGCGGTCTCCGCGACGATCCTCGCGCGCATGGGCGTGCCGCGCACCGCACTCGTGGCCGCAGAGACGAGTGTGCGTGCGGTGCTGCGCGAAGTGGGGGAAGGCCTCGCCGCGGTGCGGCGTGTGCCCTGGCTCTGGGCCGGGATGGGGGCGGACGCGATCGGCACGCTGGCGACCTGGGGCTGCGTGCAGGCGCTCGTCCCGGTCCTCGTACGCGACGACCTCGACGGCGGCGCCGGAACGTTGGGCGCGGTCTACGCCGCGGGCGGAGTCGGCGCTGTGGTCGCGGCGCTCGCAACTGGCGCGCGCGGGAGCCCGCGCCGGCCGGTCGTCGTCCTCTTCCTCGTCCTCGCAGGGAAGGTCGCTGCAGTCGGCCTGTTCGGCTTCGCAACGAGCGCGGCCACGGCCATGGTCGCCAGCTTCGTGATGGGAGCGCTCTCCACGGTCGGCCTCGTGGTCTGGATGACGCTGATCCACGAGCGCGTCGAGGGCGAGCTGCTCGGCCGCGTCAACAGCATCGACTGGCTCGTCTCGACCAGCCTGATGCCGGTCGCGCTGGCCGTCGTCGGCCCCCTTGCCGATGCGTTCGGACCACGGGCGCTGCTCGCCGCGACCGGGATCGGAGGCGCGCTTATCGTGCTCTCCTTCCTGCTCGTGCCAGGCGTGATCGCCGCCGAGGAGCTGCGAGACCGCCTCGAGCCGACCTAGACGGCACGGTACGAAGCCACTGGCCAGTTGAGACGTGTCCCCTGTCAGACACCGGACGTGCCTGGTTCAGCTGTGCTCGGCGCGTTCCACGAAGCTGGCCAGGAGCTCGTTGAACGGTGCACCGAGCCGCTGCACCGAGTGGCCTGCTCCGGGGAGGACGGCCCGCTCCGCGCCGAGCCGCTGCTCGAGCACGTCGCAGACCGCCTCGAAGGCGGCGCTGTGGCCGCCCGAGACGACGAGCTTCGGGAACGGCGCGCGCGCCAGCTCGTCGAACGGGATCACGGCTTCGGCCGGCGAGCGCTCGACCATCAGCGTGCGCGCTCCCTGGAGGAGGTCGGGCGTGAAGTTCCCCGGTGGGATGGAGGAGCCGACGAGCGCGAGGAAGCCGCGCAGGAACTCGCCGGGATCGCGTGGTCCGCGCGTCCAGTGCTCCTCGATCCGTCGCATGAACTCGTCGGCGGCCGGGTTGCCGCGGGCGACGCCGAACGCCGGCGGCTCGATCACCGTGAGCGAACCGACCAGCTCGGGCCGCCGCGCCGCGGCGAGGAGCGCGATCACGCCGCCGTAGGAGTGGCCGACCAGGTGCGCGCCACCGGCGCCGACGCTTCCAGCGTCGGGCTCGAGAAACGGCTCCAGCCAGACCGCTTCGTCATCGAAGTCGACGTGCTCGACGTCCCGGCCGGGCGGGAAGCCGCGCCGGTTCGGCGCCACGATCTCGAACCGCTCGGCGAGCGCTCTCTGGGCGCTCCAGGTCAGCTCCGCGTTGACGACGGAACCATGAACGAGCAGAAGGCGAGTTCGAGTCTCCATGCGGGATTCGGGTGTCACAAAGTACCGGTTCGCAGCCCTTCCGACACTGCTATTCTCGCGCCGAATGCAGGGGAACCCACGCCCGTCCTTCCAGCCCGCGGAGGCGGGCGCAGTGCTGGCCGGCACCGTAGGCGCCTGCGGTGGCGCGGGCGCGCTCGTCGGCTGGGCGGCCGGTAACGCGGGGTACGGAGCCCTCGCCGGCGTCGTGATCGGGCTTCCCGCGGGCGTTTACGCGGTCTATCGCAGGTTCAAGGGCTACTTCACGTGATGCCCGGACTCCTGTCCACGCCGCGCCCTGTTCCGGGGCGCCGCATTCCCGCGCTCGCAGGAGCGGGAGTCGTCGCGCTTGCACTGCCCGTCTTCCTCGTGGCGGGCTTCCCGCTCGCCGGCTGGGCGCTCGCAGCAGTCCTGTGGGCGGCCGGCGAGGTGCTCGCGCTCTGGCTCGCGCGTCTGCCCACAGGCGCCGACCACCTCGGCACCTCCGGCCTCGTCGCGCTCGCGCACTCCTTTCGCGGGATCGGCGTGATCGTGGTGCTGGCCGCCGTCACGCTGGGCGACAGGCACGTCGGCCTCGCGGCGCTCGCGGTCTATGCGCTCGCGTACTCGCTCTCGCTCGGCGTGTCGCTCGTCGAGTACTTCGGCGGGGAGAGGCTCGGCGGATGAGCAGCTTCCTCGCCAGCACCTTCAACCCCGCGAACGAGTTCGAGCTCAAGCAGTGGGTCTCGATCCACCTCGGACCGATCGACATGTCGATCAACAAGGCCGTCGTCTACCTCGCGATCTCGGCGCTGCTCACGATCCTGCTGGGGATCTTCACGATGCGCAGCCGGCTCGCCCTTCTGCCCGGGAAGCGGCAGACCGTGGGGGAGGCGATCTACGAGCTCGCCCAAACACAGATCGCGGAACAGGGACTGCCGTCCAAGGCGATCGGGCGCTGGTTCCCGTACGTCGCCTCGCTCTTCCTCTTCATCTTCACGATGAACATGGTCGGCTTCATCCCGCTGCCGCTCACGGGCGACACGTGGCACGGCGTGCCCACCTGGGGGATCTACGCGGTCACATCGCAGCTCTCGGTGACGCTCGTGCTCGCCCTCCTCAGCGTGATCTTCACTCACGTGGAAGGCGTCCGGTACAACGGCCCCGGCTATTTCAAGAGCTTCGTCCCGTCAGGCGTGCCGAAGGGGATGGTGCCGGTCATGGCCGTGCTCGAGACGATCTCGCACGTCTTCCGCGTCATCAGCCTCAGCGTCCGGCTCTACGCGAACATGCTCGCCGGGCACATGCTGATCCTCGTCTCGATCGGGCTGCTCTTCATCCTGAGCGGAATCACCTTCTGGATCGTCGCGGTCGTGTCGCTCCCGATCGGCATCGCCTTCTACATCTTCGAGGTCGTGATCGTCGTCACCATCCAGGCGTTCATCTTCGCCGCCCTGACCGCCATCTACATCGGCACGGCGATCGAGCCGGCCCACTAAGGAGGAAACGGTGCTCCACCTGCTCGCTGCAACCTCAAGCACGATCAAAGCCGCGCAGGCGCTCGGCTTCGGGCTCGGCATGGGGCTCGGCTCGCTCGGCGCCGGCATCGGCATCGGCACGGTCTTTGCCTCGATGATCCAGTCGGTCGCCCGCCAGCCGGAGCTGCGCGGCGAGCTCCAGGGGATCATGTGGCTCGGCTTCGCGCTCACCGAGGCCGTCGTCTTCTACGGCCTCGTCGGCGGCTTCCTCGGCTTCGTGCTCGTCAAGTGATGCTCGTCGCCGTCTCGAGCCCGCTGACCCGGATCATTCCGGGGCTGATGATCTGGACGATCATCTTCTTCGTGATCGTCTTCCTCGTCCTGCGGAAGCTGGCCTTCGGCCGGATCCAGGCGATCATCGACCAGCGGCGCGAGCACATCCAGCGCGCGATCGAGGCCGCCGACGAGGCGCGGGACGAGGCGCAGCGGCTGCTCGAGGAGCACCGCAAGCTCATCGCCGAGGCGCGCGGGCAGGGCGAGGCGATCCTCGCCGAGGCGCGCAAGACGCGGGAGTCGATGGAGCACCGCATGCGCGAGGAGACCGAGGCCGAGCGGCAGCGGCGGCTCGAGGAGACACGGAAAGAGATCGCGGCCGAGACCGCGCGCGCTCTGCAGCAGATTCGGGCCGAGGTCGCCGACCTCACGCTCGAGGCCGCATCCCGGGTGGTCGGGCGCACGCTCGACGCCAAGCGCGACCAGGAGCTGATCGAAGAGGCGATCGCCGGGCTCGACTTCTCCCGGCTCGAGGAGTCGGCATAGCCGTCGCCCAGCGCATCTATGCCGAGGCCCTCTTCGGCGCCGCGAAGGACGCGGGCAGGCTCACGCAGGTGCACGAGGCGCTCGGCGACTTCGCCGCCGCGGCGGCCGAGTCGCCCGAGCTGCGCGCCGTGCTCCGCAACCCGCAGCTCGAGCCGCGCGCGAAGGCGGCGGTCCTCGCCGACCTCGCCGGCGACGAGGAGCCGCTGTTCACGCACTTCCTCCGGGTGGTCGCGGAGAAGGGCCGGGCGGGCGAGCTGGAGGAGATCGCGAAGGAGTTCGAGCGCCTGATGGCGCGCGAGGAGCGGCGCCTGACGGTCGAGCTCACGACGGCGCGCGAGCTATCGGACGCCGAGACCAAGGCCATCGTCAAGCAGATCGAGGATGCGGCGGGCCGCAAGGTGGAGGCGACCCAGAAGGTCGATCCGGACCTGGTGGGCGGCATCGTCCTGCAGGCGGGCTCGCTACGCGTCGACGCGAGCGTGCGCGGGAGACTGGAACGACTGAGAAGCGAACTCGTGAGGAGCTGAAGCGGCTGTGAAGCTGAGACCGGAAGAGATCACGTCGATCCTGCGCGAGCGGATCGAGCAGTACGACGTCGAGACCGACCTCGCCGAGGTGGGCACGGTCCTCCAGATCGGCGACGGGATCGCGAGGGTCTACGGGCTCGAGAACGCGGGCTCGCTGGAGATGCTCGAGTTCGAGCACGGCGTGGTCGGGCTCGCGTTCAACCTCGAGGAGGACGACGTCGGCGTCGCGCTGTTCGGCGAGTGGGAGAAGGTGAGCGAGGGCGAGCCCGCCCGGCGCACGGGCAAGGTGGCGAGCGTCCCGGTCGGCGAGGCGCTGCTCGGCCGCGTCGTCGATCCGCTGGGCAACCCGCTCGACGGCCGCGGCGCGATCGACGCGTCCGAGGCGCGGCCGCTCGAGTTCAAGGCGCCCGGCGTCGTCGCGCGCCAGCCCGTGAAGGAGCCGCTCCAGACCGGCATCAAGGCGATCGACACGATGACGAACGTCGGCCGCGGCCAGCGGGAGCTGATCATCGGCGACCGCTCCACCGGCAAGACCGCGATCCTGGTCGACACGATCCTCAACCAGCGCGACACGGACGTGCACTGCTTCTACGTCGCGATCGGGCAGAAGGCCTCGACCGTCGCCGGCATCTACGAGCGGCTGCGCGAGGCGGGCGCGATGGAGTACACGACGATCGTCTCCGCCGCCGCGCACGAGGCAGCGCCGATCAAGTGGATGGCTCCGTTCGCCGGCTGCGCGATGGGGGAGTACTTCCTCTACGAGGGCAAGCACGCCCTCGTCATGTACGACGACCTCTCGAAGCACGCCGACGCGTACCGCCAGCTCTCGCTGCTGTTGCGCAGACCGCCGGGACGCGAGGCGTTCCCGGGCGACGTCTTCTACCTCCACTCGCGGCTGCTCGAGCGCGCGTGCAAGCTCAGCGACGAGAACGGAGGCGGCTCGCTCACGGCGCTGCCGCTGATCGAGACGCAGGCGGGCGACGTCTCCGCGTACATCCCGACGAACGTGATCTCGATCACCGACGGGCAGATCTACCTCCAGTCGGAGCTCTTCTTCTCGGGCGTGCGGCCGGCCGTCAACGTCGGCATCTCGGTCTCGCGCGTGGGCGCGTCGGCGCAGACGAAGGCGATGAAGAAGGTCGCCGGGCGCCTGCGGCTCGACCTCGCGCAGTACCGCGAGCTCGAGGCGTTCGCGCAGTTCGGCTCCGAGCTCGATCGGGCGACGCAGCAGGCGCTGACCCGCGGCGAGAAGATGGTGGCGACGCTGAACCAGCCGCAGTACCAGCCGTGGCCGATGGAGGAGCAGGTGGCCGCGATCTACGCGGGCAACGAGGGCTACCTCGACGACATCCCGACGGCGCAGGTCTCGCGGTTCCAGGACGAGCTGCGTGAGCACCTCCGGGCCGAGGAAGAGATCTACAGGCAGATCCGCGACACGGGCGACCTGCCGGACGAGCTGGCCCAGCAGCTGAACGGCGAGATCGAGAAGTTCAAGAACGCCTTCAACGTCGAGAGCGAGGGCGAAGTCACCTAATTGGCCTCGCTCCAAGACCTCCGGCGGCGGATTGCGTCCGTCCGCAACACGCGCAAGATCACGAAAGCGCTCGAGCTGGTCGCCGGCGCGAGGCTGCGGCGTGCCCAGAGCCGCATCGAGGAGATGCGCCCCTACGCCGACCGGATGCAGGAGCTGATGGTCGGCACCGCCCGTGCGGCTTCCTCGCTGCGGAATCTCGCGCTCCTGCAGCAGCGCGAGGAGGTGCGGCGGGTTGCGCTCGTCGTCGTGACGGGCGACCGCGGTCTGGCCGGGCCGTTCAACGGACAGGTGCTGCGGCGCGCGTTCGAGCTCGAGCGGCACGCCCGCGCAGAGGGACAGGAGGTGACGTGGCTCACGGTCGGCCGCAAGGGCGCCTCGACGCTGCGCTTCCGCCGTTACGAGGTGACTGCGCAGTGGGCGGGCTTCGCGGACAAGCCGACCTACCGCGATGCGCAGGCGGTCGGGCACCGGCTCGCCGAGCTGTACGAGGCCGAGGAGGTCGACCGCGTCGTCCTCGTCTACAACCGCTTCGAGTCGGCGCTCGTGCAGCGCGTCACGACGACCGACCTCCTGCCGATCCGTGAGGAAGTGCTCGCGGGCGAAGAGCCCGCCGAGGAGAAGGCGGGCCCGAGCGCCGACTTCATCTACGAGCCGGAGCCCGAGGAGATCCTGCAGCGGCTCCTGCCCGTCTACCTCGAGACCGAGATCTACCGCGCGCTGCTCGAGTCCGCTGCCGCGTTCCTCGCGTCGCAGATGACCGCGATGCGGAATGCCTCCAAGAACGCCGGCGAGCTGATCGACAACCTCACGCTCTCACTCAACCGCGCCCGGCAGGCCGAGATCACGCAGGAGATCCTCGAGGTCGTCGCCGGCGCGGACGCTCTGACCGGCTAGCCGGCCGGGCCTGCGGGCGGATCGCATCGTTCAGCAGGCGGATCATCGCCTCGATCTCGAACTCGTCTCCACCCGCCACCCTGAGCGCGAGGCCGTTGAGGACGGACGTCGTGAACCGGCCGATCTCGATCCAGGAAATGTCGTCGCGCAACTTCCCCTCGTCCTGCTGCTGCTCGAACCAGTCACGTACCCGTGGGGCGGCCTCGGACAGCCTCGCCTCGAGGCGCCGCACGAAGTCCTCGTCGTGCCGCATCCGGCTCTCGGTCTCGATCAGGACGGCGAGCCACTCCGGGTTCTCCGCCGTCAGCGCGCGGAACGCCTCGTCGAGCCCCTGCTCGGAGAGGATGTCGATGAAGCGCGTGTTCATCTCCAACGCGAGCTCGACGAAGAGCGCGTTCTTGTTCTCGAAGTAATGGAAGATCGCGCCGCGCGACAGGCCCGTCGCCTCCTCGAGGCGCGCGACCGTAGCGCCGTCGTAGCCGTACTGGGCGAAGGCGCGGCGGGCCCCTTCCAGGATCTGGGCCCGGCGGGCTTCGAGATGCTCCTGCGTGACCTTCGGCATCGCTTCAATCCTAGCCGCTTGACAAAACCGTACGTACGTATTATTTTCCCGACATGTTGAGAAACCGCTCCCTGCTGGGCCTGATCACCGCCGAGCTCGTGTCGCTCACCGGCTCGTCGATGACGTTCGTCGCGCTCCCGTTCTTCGTCTACCTGACGACGGGCTCGACGGCGAGGATGGGCTGGGTCCTCGGAGCGGAGTTGCTCCCCGTGGCGATCTTCGGCATCCCGGCCGGGACGGTGATCGCGAAGCTCGGCGCGAAGAAGACGATGTTGATCTCGGACGCGGCGCGCGGGCCGCTGATGCTCGTGATCCCGATCCTCCACCACTACGGCGACCTTTCGTTCGCCGCGCTGCTCGGAACGACGTTCGCGATCGGGATCTTCGCCGCGCCGTACTTCGCGTCGTCGCGGCTGATCGTCCCGGAAGTGGCCGGGGAGGACGAGCAGGCGGTCGCGAGCGTCAACGCGACGCTTTCGGGCGCGAACCAGCTGACCCAGCTCGCGGGGCCGGTCCTGGCCGGCGTGATCATCGGTCTCACAAGCCCCGCCACGGTGCTCGTGGTCGACGGCTGCACGTACATCTTCTCCTTCCTCACGATCGCGACGGTCGTCCGCGCCGGCGCGCGTGTGGAGGAAGCGGCGGAGCAGAAGGGAGTCCTCGCCGGCCTGAGGTTCCTGATGAGCGACTCGCTGCTCGGCCCGATGATGATCGCCGCCTGCTTGATCAACTTCGTCGCCCAGGGGATCGTGCTGGGCGTCCAGGCCGTTGACATCTTCCGCTACCACGCGAGCGGATACGACCTCGCGTTCCTCTTCGGCGGCTTCGGCGTCGGCGCTCTCGTCGGCTCGATCGTGGCCCAGCAGGTGACGCAGAAGGTCCCGCTCCTCAAGCTCGCCGCGATCGCGATCGTCCTCATGCCGCTGCCGCTCTTCCTGCTCGCCCCGAGGACGCCGTGGCCCGTCGCGACGTTGATCGTCGGCGGATTCGCGTTCTTCACGCCGCTCGTCAATGCACCGGTCATCGGTCTCCTCACCGTGCGCACGCCGGCGGAGCTGCGGCCGAAGGTGATGACGGCGGTGATGACGGTCGCGTCGATGGCCGGGCCGTTCGGATTCATCGCGGCCGGCTACGTCCTGCGGCACGTCGCGCTCGGCCCGTTCTTCCTGGGCCTGCCGGCGCTGCTCACGCTCGGGAGCCTCGCGTTCGCAGTCGTGGTGCTGCGCGCTTCGGAGCCCGAGCAGCTCGAAGTCGGCCTGGCCTCCTAGGAGCTCGGACGCACGAGCTCGCGTGCGCGCGCGGCTTTCACCGCGGCCGACAGCGTCGCGATGTCGTACGAGCCGTAGTGGCGCAATGCGTTGACGAAGAAGGTGGGCGTCCCCGAGACGGCCGAGAGGTCGGCCGAGTCGACGTCCTGCGCGATGCGCGCCGCACCGGCCCGCGTCCGCAACTCCTCCTCGAAGCGCTCGACGTCGAGCCCGAGCTGTTCCGCGTAGCCGATCAGGTCCCGAAAGCCGAGGGCGTCCTGGTGCTCGAGCAGCAGGTCGTGCATCTTCCAGAACGCTCCCTGCTCCGCGGCGGCCTCCGCCGCCTCGGCCGCCCGCTGGGCGTTGGGATGGACGTCGTTGAGCGGCAGATGCCGCCAGACGTAGGCGACGTCGCCGAAGTCGCGAAGCAGCTCGCGCAGCACCGGCTCCGCCTGGCCGCAATATGGGCATTCGAAGTCGCCGTACTCGAGCACGGTGACGGGAGCGTCGACCGGGCCGCGGATGTGATCCCGCTCCGGGTCGACCGGGTCAGCGAGGTCGACGATGAGGTCCGGGGTGCCGAGGAGCATCCGGATCCGCCGCCGCCGCGGCAGGCGCCTCACGCCGACAACGAGGAGCCACGTGAGCGCTGCGGCCAGGAGCGCCGCGCTGAGGACGCCGACCTTCGCCTCTGCGAGCCGCGTCCCGTGAAAGGCGAGCGAGGCGATGAGAAGCGACACCGTCAGGCCGATCCCGGCGATCGTCCCTGCGCCCGCCACCGAGGCCCAGCCGACCGGCGGGCGCAGGCGGCCGCGGCTCAAGCGCACCGCGAGCCAGGTCGAGCCCGCGATCCCGACAGGCTTGCCCACCACGTAGCCGAGCAGGATGCCGAGCGTCACGCGCGAGGTGTACGCGTGGGCGAGGAAGCCGCCGCTCAGGTGCACGCCGGCGTTGGCGAGCGCGAAGAGCGGCACGATCGCGTAGCTCGTCCACGGGTGCCAGAGCGTCTGCAGCCGCTCGTTCGGGGAGACCGCGAGCCGCACCGCCGATCGGGCCGTGCGTGCGAGGTCGCCGGTCGGCTGCTCGCGGAAGAGGCGGAAGAGATCGCTCGCCCGCTCGAGGTCGCTGCGCTGCGCCGGATATGCGAGCGCGATCACCCCTCCCAGCAGGCCGGCGACGACCGGGTCGACCCCGGCCTTGTAGAGCGCGACCCAGACTGCCGTGCCGAAGAGGAAATAGATCGGGCCGAAATGGATGTCGGCGGCGCGGATCGCGAGGATGCAGCCGAACAGCCCGATCCCGACCAGCAGCGCCGTCACCGAGATCGATCCGCTGTAGGCGATGGCGATCACGAGCAGCGCGACCACGTCGTCGACGACCGCCACGGTGAGCAGGTACGCGCGCAGGCGGTCAGGCAGCCCGGACCCCACCAGCGCGAGCAACCCGAGCGCAAATGCGGTGTCCGTCGACATTGCCGTTCCCCAGCCATGGCTCGAGCCGCGGCCCGCGTTGAGCGCGAGGTAGATCGCGACCGGCACGACCATCCCGCCGAGGCCGGCCACGAGCGGGAGCGCGACGCGCCGCCGCTCGCGGAGCTCGCCGAGGTCGAACTCCCGCCGAGCCTCGAGCCCGATCACGAAGAAGAACAGCGCCATCAGGCCGGTGTCGATCCAGCCGCGAATGTCCTGCGAGATGCCCGCCCTCCCGACCCGGATCGAGAGCGACGTCGTCCACACCCGCTCGTACGACGCCGGATCCGCGTTCGCCCACACCAGCGCGGCGACCACGCCCGCCAGGAGGATCGCGGCGCTGCCGGTCTCCGTGCGGAGGAAGGTGCGGAGCGGCGTCTGGAGGTTGCGCGTCCACGCCGTGCGGCCGCTGAATGGGCCCGCGGAGACGTCCGTCTCGGCCATCGCGCAAGCTTCGCACGCGCCGTCGGTTCCACCGAGGAGCGCGAAGGCCACTCGGCTAGAGTGCGCCGACCTCGAGCATCAGGGGAGACTTCGGTGGCCGACAAGAGTAACGGCAAGAACACGGGGAAGATCGTCGAGATCAAGGGCGTCGTGCTCGACGCCGTCTTCCCGGAGCGGCTCCCCGAGATCTACCACGCCCTGCGCATCGAGGTTCCCGAGGACGGCGGCAGCCGCGAGCTGATCGCGGAGGTGCAGCAGCATCTCGGGGACGACCGCGTTCGGGCCGTCGCCATGGACTCGACCGACGGGCTCGCCCGCGGAGTCGAGGTCGTCGACACGCAGCAGCCGATCTCGGTGCCGGTCGGCGAGGAGACGCTCGGCCGCATCTGGAACGTGATCGGAGACCCCGTCGACGGCAAGGAGGCGGCGAAGGGCGACCGCTGGCCGATCCACCGCGACCCGCCTGCCTTCGACGAGCTCTCACCGACGATCGAGATCTTCGAGACCGGGCTCAAGGTCGTCGACCTGATCGCGCCATACGTGCGCGGCGGCAAGGTCGGCCTCTTCGGAGGCGCCGGCGTGGGCAAGACGGTGCTCATCCAGGAGCTGATCCACAACGTCGCGCGCGAGCACGGTGGCGTGTCGGTCTTCTGCGGCGTCGGCGAGCGTACGCGCGAGGGCAACGACCTCCTGATCGAGATGACCGAGTCGGGCGTGATCGACAAGGTCGCAATGGTCTACGGACAGATGAACGAGCCGCCCGGAGCCCGCCTCCGCGTCGGCCTCTCGGGCCTGACGATGGCGGAGTTCTTCCGCGACGAGGGCCAGGACACGCTGCTCTTCATCGACAACATCTTCCGCTTCGTCCAGGCAGGCTCGGAGGTCTCGGCGCTGCTCGGCCGCATGCCGAGCGCCGTCGGCTACCAGCCGACGCTCGCGACCGAGATGGGTCAGCTACAGGAGCGGATCACCTCGACGCGCACGGGCTCGGTCACGTCGGTGCAGGCGATCTACGTGCCCGCCGACGACCTCACCGACCCGGCGCCGGCGAACACGTTCGCGCACCTCGACTCGACGACCGTGCTCGATCGCGCGATCGTCGAGAAGGGCATCTATCCCGCCGTGAACCCGCTGCAGTCCACCTCGCGGGCGCTGCAGCCCGGCATCGTCTCCGACGAGCACTACCGCACCGCGACGCGCGTGCAGGAGGTGCTGCAGCGCTACGCCGACCTGCAGGACATCATCGCCATCCTCGGCATCGACGAGCTCTCCGACGAGGACAAGCTCGTCGTCGCCCGCGCGCGCAAGATCGAACGGTTCTTCTCCCAGCCGAACTACGTCGCCGAGCAGTTCACGGGCACCCCGGGCGAGTACGTGAAGCTCGAGGACACGATTCGCGGCTTCACCGAGATCCTCGACGGCAAGCACGACGAGCTGCCGGAGCAGGCGTTCTACATGGTCGGCGCGATCGAGCAGGCGGTCGAGCGCGGCAAGCAGCTCGGCGGCGAGGAGCCGGACGACGCAGCGCAGCGTGAGGCGGACGAGCAGGCCGAGGCCGCGGAGGCCGAGACGGCCGGCGCTCCGGCGTAGCGAGGAGCGCGTTGCCCGACCATCCGCTCTTCCCCGTCTCGGTCGTGACGCCGGAGGGGCCGGCATACGAAGGCGAGGCCGAGATGCTGATCGTGCGGGGCGCTGCCGGCGAGATCGGCGTGCTCGCGCGGCATGCGCCGCTCGTGGCGATGTTGCAGGCGGGCTCGACCCGCGTGCATCTCGGCGACGGCGAGGTGCGCGAGTTCGCGACCGGCCCGGGGTTCTTCCAGGTGCTCGAGAATCGCGCGATCGCGCTCGTCGACGACGCGGTCGCCGCCGGCGACATCGACGAGGCGCGGGCACGGCGACAGCTCGAGGAGGCGCAGGAAGAGCTCGCGAGGGTCGACTCGGGCGACTCGACCGCGGACCGCTGGCAGCTCGAGCAGCGCATCCGCCACGCCGAGAACCAGCTCACAGTTTCTGGCGCCGGTTAGTAGCGATCGATCTCGACGAGCCGCGCGTCGCTGATGCCGAAGTGGTGCGCGATCTCGTGGAAGACGACGCGGCGCACTGCGGCTCTCAGCCGCTCGGGGTCGCCACCCGCGATGCGCTGCAGCGGCAGGCGGTAGATCGTGATCTTGTCCGGCAGGGCGCCCGCGTAGTACGGCCCCCGCTTGCCCCACGGGATGCCCTGATAGAGGCCGAGAAGGTTCCGTCCCGGCGGCGGCTCGTCCTCTACCGTGACGGCAACGTTCGTCATGAGCCCGCGGATGTCCTCGGGCAGCTCGTCCAACGCGTCGCTCACGAGCTGCTCGAAGTCCGGGGACGGGTCGTCGTTCACCGTGTCCGCACCTCCGGCAGCACTTCGGCCTCGCGCAGGGCCTCCTCGAGCGGAGTGGCCATCGCCGCATCGTGAGAGGAGGCGTATGCGTCGCCGAGCTCCCGCTCCACGGTCTCTCTCGCCTCCTCGAAGCGCGCACGCTCGCTCGGTTGGAGCTCGACGCCGACGTTCGCGAGCAGGCGGTCGGCGATACCGGCGAGATACGCGGCACGTGCCACCTCACCTTCAAGGACGCAGAGCCGCACGAACGCCGCGAGCACATACGCCATCACCTCCTTGAAGTCGAGCTCCAGCGTGACCGCCACCCCTCGCCCGAGCCATTCGCGCGCCTGTTCGAGATCGCCCGCCAGGAGGTGGTAGCTGCCGAGGTTGTAGGTGGCGATCGCCGCGTTGGTCTGGCTCGTCTGAAGCGAGAGCGCCTCTTCCGTCACTTCGATGGCGCGCGCGTAGTCGCCTCGCTCCCCGGCGATGTGCCCGAGGTTGGCGAGCACGGACGCGAGCCTGGGGAGGAGGCCGAGCTCGCGGAAAAGCGTCGCGCTCTCCTCCATCATCCCGCTTGCGGTCTCGAGGTCGCCTCGCATCGCGGCGACCGTACTGAGGTCGGCGAGTTCGCGGGCGATCCAGACATGGTCCCCGAGCTCTCGGGCGAGGCGCAGTGCGGCTTCCTTACGCTCCTCCGCCAGCTCCAGGTGGCCGAGCCGGGTTGCGATCGCTCCGCTGAGGGCGAGGCCCTTCAGCCGCAGCTCCGGCGGTGCGTCCGGCGCGCGCGAAAGCGCCTGCTCGACCCACTGGAACCCCTCCCGGAAGTGGCCGCGTACTTCCCAGAAGGTCTTGAGCGCGGACGCGAGCCTGAGCGCCGACTCCGGCTCCTCCTCGAGCGACCAGGCGAGCGCGGCACGGATGTTGTCGTGCTCGGGTTGGATCAGATCGAGCCAGGCGTCGTCACTGGCGACGGTTCGCGTCTCGAGCGACTCCGCGAGCTCGGTCAGCCACTCCACGTGACGGCGCCTGACCTCCGGGGCGTCTGCGTCCTCGAGTCGCTCGACGGCGAATGCGCGCACCGTCACGAGCATCAGGAAGCGTCCATTGCGGCGCCGTAGCAAGTTGTGGTCGACGAGAGCGGCGAGGGTCTCCAGCGTCGTCTCGCACACGTGCTCTGCGGCCTCGAGCGTGCACCCCCCGACGAAGACGCCCAGCCGGGCGAAAGCACGCTTCTCCTCGGGCCCGAGCAGGTCGTAGCTCCAGCTGATCGTTGCCGAGAGCGTTTGCTGGCGCGCCGGCGCGTCGCGCGGGCCGGCGCGAAGCAGATGCGGCTCGCGTTCTAGCCGTTCGAGCATCTCCTCGGGCGTCAGGAGCTTCGAGCGGGCCGCCGCGAGCTCGATCGCGAGCGGTAGGCCGTCGAGCCGACCGCAGACGAGCGCTGCCTGCGAAGCCTTTGCCGCGTCGAGCTCGAAGGCTGGGTCGACGGCTCGCGCCCGCGCGGTGAAGAGACGCACCGCGTCGGCTTTGACGAGCTGCTCGAACGGGAGATGCGCGTCGGGGATGTCGAACGGCGGCACCGGGTATTCGCGCTCGGCCGCCAGGCGCAGCGGCGCGCGGCTCGTCGCCAGGATCCACAGGCGCGGCGCGGCTGCGAGAAGCTCGCCGACGAACGGCGCCGCGGGCAGCAGCTGCTCGAAGTTGTCGAGCACGAGCAGCAGGCGGCGTTCTCGGAGGTGTTCGATCACGGCCTCCTGCAGCGCCCGCGTGCCCTCCTGTACGCCGAGCGCCTCTGCGATTGTCGACACGACCAGCTCCGGCCTCGAGACGGGTGCGAGGTTGACGAACACCGCGCCGTTTCGGAGCTCGGCCTCGAGCGCCCGAGCCACCGCAATCGCCAGCCGGGTCTTGCCCGTCCCTCCGGGGCCGGTGAGCGTGACGAGGCGGGCCCCTTCGTCGCGGAAGAGCGCGCTGACGGCCGCGAGCTCGAGCCGTCGGCCGACGAGCGGCGTGGGTGGGACCGGCAGCGGCCGGGTCGAGCGCGCGGGCGCCTCGGGCGCTGCGAGGCTCGCATCCTGCCGCAGGATCGCCCGCTCCAGCTCCTGCAGGGCCGGGCTCGGATCAAGGCCGAGCTCCTCGGCCAGGACCTCACGGGCGTTGCGGTAGACCTCGAGCGCGTCGGCCTGGCGGCCGCAGCGGTAGAGCGCGAGCATCCGCTGCTGGAGGAACCGCTCGCGATATGGCTCGTCGGCCGTCAGCGCCTCGAGCTCGGCGACGACGGCGTCGTGCCGGCCGCAGGCGAGCTCCGCTTCGTACCGGAGCTCGAGCGCGGTAAGGCGCAGCTCGTCGAGCCGGTCGGCCTCGGCGGCGCGCCGCGTCTCCTCCGGCAGGTCGGCCAGGGCCGGGCCGCGCCAGACCGCAAGGGCCTCACGCAGGTCGTCGGCTGCGTCTTCGGGTCGACCGGCCCGGAGGGCCGCACGGCCGCGCTCGAGCGCGCGCTCGAAGCGGTCGAGATCGAGCTCGTCCTCGCCGACGACGGCGCGGTAGCCGCGACCGGCGGTCTCGATCCGGTCGGCGCCGATCGCGCGGCGCAGGCCGTGCACGTAGACCTGGAGGGACTGGAGCGCCGACGCCGGCGGCGCCTCGCCCCAGAGCCCGTCGATCAGCTGCTCGGCCGTCACCACCCGGCGCCGGTTGACGAGCAGCAGGGCGAGCAGCCCGCGCTGCTTCGGGGCGCCGAGCGCGGCTGCTCCGTCGTCGAGCAAGGCCTCGATCGGCCCCAGGATGCGGAATTGCACGGATCCCCCTTACCGCTTAAGTCCGGCCCAAGCGGATCTTAAGCGGCTCCTTCGAGGGTGCCAACGTCAGCCGCGCCCAGCGGCCAATCGAGAAGGAGGCAAGCATGATCCGCGCAGGAGACTCCATCGAGAACCCGGTCACCGGCGAGCGCATCGTCTTCCGGCAGACGAGCCGCGAGACGAACGGCGCGGCCGTCGTGATCGAGACCTACGTCCAGCCGAACGGCTTCGTCGCCGCGGCGCACGTGCACCCGAGCCAGGAGGAGCGCTTCGAGGTGCTGCGCGGCACGGTCGGCTTCAAGGTCGGTCGCGAGAAGCTCGTCGCCGGCCCGGGCAAGCGTCTCACGGTTCCCGCCGGCACGCCGCACAAGTTCTGGAACGCGGGCGACGAGGTCGCGCACTTCGTCTGCGAGATCCGTCCCGCGCTGCAGTTCGAGTCGCTGATCGAGACGATGTTCTCGCTCGCCGCCGACGGCCGGACGAACCGGAAGGGCATGCCGAATCCGCTGCACCTCGCGGTGATCGCGAACGCGCACTTCGACACCGTGCGCCTGCCGTTCCCGCCGGCCATCGTCCAGCGGGTCGGGCTCGCGCTCGGCAGCCCGCTCGGGCGCGTCCTCGGCTACGAGCCCGTCTACGTCCCCGCGCCGGCCCCCGCCGGCCTGCCCGCCGCGACGGCAGCAGCCTGATGCGCCGCCGTCTCTTCATCGGCGGGATCGTCCTCGCCGCCCTGCTCCTGGCGGGGCTCGGGGCCCTGATCTCGCTCGTCCGGTCCGTGATGTCCCTCGCGTCGCCCCTCAAATTCGAAAGGAGCTTCGCACGATGAACACGTCCGAAAGCCGCAGCTGGGCCTTCGTCGGTCCGCTCACCATCGCCTTCTGGATCGTCGGTCTCGTCCTGCTCACAGACCATCAGCCGGGCGACCACGCGACGGGAGGCCAGATCCTCGCCTGGTACAAGGCGCACACGGACTCGATCCTGCTGGGCGGCTGGCTCTTCATGATCGGCTGCCTCGGGTTCGTAGCCTTCGTCGCCAGTGTCGGCCGGCGGCTCGCGGCGCCGGCGCTCGCCCTCGCCGGAGGCGCAATCGCCGGCGTGGCGGGGATGCTGACGGCTGCAACCGACGTCGCCGGCGGGCTCGACAAGAACGACATCGGCCCGGCCACCGCGGCGACGTTCCACCACGCCGTGGATCTCTTCTTCATCACCGCAGAGCTCACTGCAGTCCTGCCGCTCGCCGTGGTGGCGGTCGTCGCCTGGCGGACGCGCGCTCTGCCGCGCTGGTGGGCGGCCTTCAGCGGGCTCGTCGCCGTGGTGCTCCTCGTCGGCCCGATCGGGTGGCTCGGCGTGATCTTCGGCATGCCGATCTGGATTCTTGGCACGAGCCTCTTCGTGCTGCTCGGCTCTCGCGCGCCGCTGCGGACGGCCGCTGCCGCCGCCTGAGGTTGGGGGAGGGAAGGGAGGCGCGCTCGGGGTGGCGCGCCTCCTGCCGTGCTATCCCACGCGGCTCGCGGGGCGGGACGCGCTCGCGTGCGCCGGCAGGTAGAGCCGCTCGACGTACTCGGCCGCCATCCGCGCGGTGCCGAAGCGCGGGCCGAGCTCGGCGATCGACTCCCGCATCAGCGCGATCCATGTCTGCGGGAGCCCCGCCTCGTCGCGCTCGTAGTAGGCAGGCACCACCTGTTCCTCGAGCACCGTGTACAGCGCCTCCGCATCGGCCTCGTCCGTCGCCGCCTCGCTCGCGCCGTCCGCGTCGGTCACGATCGCGAACCCGCAGTCCGGCGAGTACGCCTCGGCCCACCAGCCGTCGAGGATCGAGCAGTTGAGCACGCCGTTCAGGGCGGCCTTCATCCCGGAGGTGCCCGATGCCTCGAACGGCCGCCGCGGCGTGTTCAGCCACACGTCGGCTCCCTGCACGAGCCTCCGTGCGAGGGTCATCTCGTAGTCCTCGAGGAAGACGACGCGTCCGGCCGCCCTGGGCTCGCGTGCGAAGTCGACGACAAGCTGGATCAGGTCCTTGCCCTCCTCGTCGGCGGGGTGCGCCTTCCCGGCGACGAGCACCTGGATCGGCCGCTCGGGGTCGGCGAGTAGCCGCGCGAGCCGCTCGGGGTTGCTGAAGAGGAGGCTCGCGCGCTTGTAGGTCGCGAACCGCCGCGCGAAGCCGATCGTGAGGACGTCGGGGTCGAGCTCGCGCACGCCTCGGGTCGTGGCCAGGAAGTCGAGCAACCGCGCCTTGGCGCTGCGATGCGCAAGCCAGAGATCCTCCGGCGACAGCTCTCGCGCGCGCTCGAAGTGCGGGTCCGTGTCGCCGAGCAGGCTTTCGAGCTCGCCGGAGATCCACGTCCTCTGATGGACGCCGTTCGTGACCGAGGTGATGGGAACCTGGTCGACTCGCCGGTCCGGCCAGAGCCCGTGCCACATCTCGCGCGAGACCGCCCCGTGCAGCTCCGAGACGGCGTTCGCATGCTCCGAGGTGCGGAGCGCGAACGGCGTGAGACCGAAGCCCGTCTCGCCCGGATCGACCTTGCCGAGCGCCAGGAAGTCCTCCCACGCGAGCCCGCACCGCTCGACGAGCCCGCCGAGGGTCCGCCGCACGAGCTCGGGGTCGAAGACCTCGTTCCCCGCCGGCACCGGGGTGTGGGTCGTGAAGACCGTCGACCCACGCAGCCGCTCGATCGCCTCGTCGGCCGAGAGGCCGTGCTCCTCGACGAGCTCCCGCATCCGCTCGAGCTGGAGAAAGGCCGAGTGCCCCTCGTTGAGATGAAAGACCGTCGGCTCGAGGCCGAGCAGGCGCAGCACACGTACCCCGCCGACGCCGAGCACCACCTCCTGGCGCAGCCGGTTCGCCCGGTCGCCGCCGTAGAGGGTGTCCGTGATCGACCAGCGCGGGTTGCCCTCCACCGCCGTGTCGATCAGATAGAGGGAGACGCGCCCGACTCGCACGCGCCATACCCCGAGTCGCACCGCCACGAGGCTGCCGTCTTCGCCTGCGAGCTCGACCACCGGCGCCATGGGGACGAGCTCGAGCGGGAGCCGGCTCGTGTCCGTCCGGGGGTAGTACTCGATCTGCCGGTCGGTCGCGTCGAGCCGCTGCTGGAAGTAGCCGCGGCGGTAGAAGAGGCCGATGCCGACGAGCGGGACGCCGAGCTCCGACGCCGCCTTGAGGTAGTCGCCGGCGAGGACGCCGAGCCCGCCGGAGTAGATCGGAAGGCTCTCGTCGAGCCCGAACTCCGCCGAGAAGTACGCCACGAGGAGGTCGGCCGGCTCGCCGCGACTGCGCCACCACGTCTCCTCGCCGCGGTCGCGCGCGAGGCGTCCCTGCACCCGCTCGAGCCTCGCGAGATAGTCGGGCGTGAGCGCGCGCGCGAGCTCGTCGTCGGTGAGCTCGGACAGGAGCGCGGTCGGGTTGTGCTGCAGCTCGGCGAAGCGCCGCGGCTCGAGCGCGTCGAAGAGGAGCCGCGTCTCGGCGATCCAGGTGAAGGAGAAGTCGCTCGCGATCTCGAGGAGTGCCGAGCGCAGGCTCGCCCCGTCGTATACCTCCGTCACGAGGGGGCACCCTAACGACCGCTTCGGGCCTCACGCAGCGGGTGCGGCACGGGGTCTCGCGCAGCGAGGCTGCTAGCTTTTCCGCTTACCCGGAGAGCTTTGACAGGCAGCTTGGCGACCGGGTCAACAAACGCCTAAAGCGCCCGAGAGCACCGCTCCCGGGCCCGGTGAGGAGACGAGGTGCAGGACACGCGGGAACGGCTCGAATCCATACTCAGGCAGCGCATCGCCGTCCTCGACGGGTCGTGGGGCGTGCTCATCCAGAAGCGCGTGCGCAGCGAGGAGGAGTACCGCGGCGACCGCTTCCGCGACCATCCGCTCGACGTCGCCGGCGATCCAGACCTGCTCAACCTCACGCAACCGGAGATCGTGCGGGAGATCCACCGGTCGTACTTCGCGGCGGGCGCCGACATCGCGACCACCAACACCTTCACGGCGACGCGGATCGGCCAGGCCGACTACGGGCTCCAGGAGGTCGCGGCCGAGATGGCGCTCGAGGGGGCCAGGCTCGCGCGGGAGATCGCCGACGAGTTCGACGGCCTCGTGGCCGGATCGCTCGGCCCGCTCAACGTCTCGCTCTCGCTCTCCCCCCGCGTAGACGATCCCGCGTACCGCGCCGCCACCTTCGACGAGGTCGTGGAGGCCTATGCGGAGCAGGTCCGCGCGCTGCGCGAGGGCGGGGTCGACCTCCTGCTCATCGAGACGGTCTTCGACACGCTGAACGCGAAAGCTGCGATCGTCGCCGCACACGACGAGGCGCCCGAGCTGCCGCTCTGGCTCTCCTTCACGGCGATCGACAAGAGCGGCCGCAACCTCTCGGGGCAGACCGTCGAGGCGTTCTGGATCTCGGTCGAGCACGCCAGGCCGCTCGTGGTGGGCGTCAACTGCTCCCTGGGTGCGGCCGAGATGCGCCCCTTCGTCGAGGACCTCGCCGAGCTCGCGTCGACCTGGGTCGCATGCCACCCGAACGCCGGGCTGCCGAACGCGCTCGGCGAGCACGACGAGCAGCCCGAGGACACGAGCCGCTTCCTCGGAGAGTTCGCCCGCGACGGGCTCGTGAACATCGTGGGCGGCTGCTGCGGCACGACCCCGGAGCACGTCCGGCAGATCGCGGCGGCGGTCGAGGGCGTCGCCCCGCGCGCCGTGCCCGAGCGGCGGGCGGCCACCTGGTTCAGCGGCCTCGAGCCGCTGGAGCTTCGTGACGACTCGAACTTCACGATGATCGGCGAGCGCACGAACGTGACAGGCTCGGCCCGCTTCCGGCGCCTCGTCGAGGCGGGAGACTTCCAGGCGGCTCTCGACGTCGCGCTCGAGCAGGTGCGGGGTGGGGCGAACCTCCTGGACGTCAACATGGACGCCGATCTGCTCGACGGTGAGCGGGCGATGACGACCTACCTCAACCTCGTCGCGACCGAGCCCGAGGTGGCGCGAATCCCGATCGTGATCGATAGCTCCCGCTGGTCGGTGCTCGAAGCCGGGCTCAAATGTGTCCAGGGGAAAGGCGTCGTCAACTCGCTCTCGTTGAAGGAAGGGGAAGAGGCGTTTCTCGAGCAGGCGCGGACCGTGCGGCGTTACGGCGCGGGCGTCGTGGTGATGGCGTTCGACGAGGAGGGCCAGGCGGAGACGGTCGAGCGCAAGGTCGCGATCTGCGAGCGCGCCTACCGACTGCTCGTGGAGGAGGTGGGATTCCCTCCCGAGGACCTGATCTTCGACCCGAACGTACTCGCCGTCGCAACGGGAATCGAGGAGCACCGCGGCTTCGCGAAGGCGTTCCTCGACGCGCTGCTCTTGATCAAGGAACGCTGTCCGGGCGCGCGCACGAGCGGCGGGATCTCGAACCTCAGCTTCGCCTTCCGCGGCAACGACGCCGTGCGCGAGGCGATGCACTCCGCCTTCCTCTACCACGCGATCCGCGCCGGCCTCGATATGGGCATCGTCAACGCCGGCCAGCTCGTGGTCTACGAGGACATCGAGCCGGAGCTGCTCGAGCACGTCGAGGACGTCATCTTCGACCGGCGCCCCGACGCAACCGAACGGCTCGTCGAGTATGCGGGGCGCGTTCGCGGCGAAGCGACGCGGCGGGAAGTCGATCTCGCGTGGCGCAACGCGTCGGTGGAGCAGCGGCTCTCCCATGCGCTGGTGAAGGGCATCACCCAGTTCATTGTCGACGACACCGAGGAGGCGCGGCTCGCCGTCGCCGCGCGCGGTGGCAAGCCCATCGAGGTCATCGAGGGGCCGCTCATGGACGGCATGAACGTGGTAGGCGATCTCTTCGGCGCCGGCCGCATGTTCCTGCCGCAGGTCGTCAAGAGCGCGAGGGTGATGAAGCTCGCCGTGGCGCATCTCATCCCGTTCATCGAGGCCGAGAAG
>DASRBY010000002.1:0-11288 GCA_035653435.1 Gaiellaceae bacterium | reverse complement strand
CGTCCGCGCTGAGCTTGCTGACCTGTTCCGGGTGCCGGTTGCGAACGTTCGCATCCAGGTCCCCTATCTCGGCGGCGGCTTCGGCTCGAAGTCGTACACGAAGATGGAGCCGCTGACGGTAGCGCTTGCCCGCAAGGCGGGGCGGCCGGTGAAGATCCAGAACCGCGTCGGCGAATCGATGGTGACGACCCGGCGCCACGGCATGCGCTGCTGGATGCGTACGGCGGCGACAAGGGACGGTCGGCTGCTGGGGCGAGAGGTGACCTGTCTGTTCGACACCGGGGCCTACGCCGACAACGGTCCTCGCGTCGTCGCCACCGCGGGCGACGCCGCTCCCGGACCGTACCGCTGGGAGGCGTACCGGGTTGACGCGGCCTGCGTCTATACGAACCTCGCCCCGGCGGGCTCGTACCGGGCATTCGGCGCTACCCACCTGCAGTGGATCGGTGAGAGCCAGGTCGACGAGGTAGCGCGCCGCTGCGGGCTCGATCCGCTCGAGCTCCGCCGTCGCAACTTGCTTGTTCCGGGCGAAGAGGTGCGCGCAGGTGGGAAACCGCTCGACGCAGATCTCGTCGGCGACGTCGAGAAGGTCGCTGCAGCCGTAGGGTGGGACGACCCGAAGCCGGCGCACGTCGGCCGCGGCCTCTCCGTCGGTCTGCTCGCCGCCGGGGCGCACCCGGTCTCCAGCGCCGTCTGCCGGTTGGAGGCGGATGGCCGAGTCGTCGTTCTCGTGGGAACGACCGAGATGGGACAAGGCCCCCGTACCGCCTTCGCGCAGATCGCGGCGGAGGAGCTGGGGATCGACGCCGACCGCGTCACGGTTCGCGGCGCCGATACGCGCTTCACTCCGTACGACCGCTCGACCGGCGCGAGCCGTTCGACGACGATTGCGGGGCTCGCGGTGCAACGTGCTGCGGCTGACATCCGGGCGCAGCTCGAACGGATCGCCGGCACAAGCGAGATCGACCCCGACGACTACCTCGCGTTGATGCGGAGGCACTTCGGCTTCGCCGGCGGCGAGCTGGTCGGCCGCGGCGAGGTAGCTCCGAGCGGGACCGGCTCCTACGCCGAAGGGCCCGTCTTCTGGGAGGTCTGCGTCGGCGCCGCCGAGGTGGAGGTCGACCCGAGTACGGGCATCGTCCGCGTCCGCCGTACGGCCACCGCCGCCGACGTCGGTCGCGCGATCAATCCGCAACTGATCGAACGTCAGGACGAAGGGGCGACGCTCCAGGGGCTCGGCAACGCGCTCTTCGAGGAGATGATCTACCAGGAAGGGCTGCTGCTCAACGACACGCTCCTCGACTACCGGGTCCCGAACTTCGAAGACCTGCCCGAGTCGATGACGTGCCTGATCATCGAGAACGAAGACGGTCCGGGGCCGTACGGGGCGAAGGGCTGCGGCGAGGGGGCGTTCGCGGCGATCACCGCGGCCGTGGTGACCGCTCTTGCCGATGCGGGTGTCCCGATGAACGAGCTGCCGCTGACGCCCGAGCGGGTCTGGCGGCGAATCCAGGAGCTGAAGAAGGAGGGCAAGTGGCAGCAGTCAGACGTGCAGCAGTGATCGGAACCGGCACGATGGGGCCGGGAATCGGGGCCGTCCTGGCCCGCGCCGGTGTGGAGACGGCGCTTCACGATGTCAGCGCCGAGGCGCTCGAGCGGGCGCGAAGCGCCGCCGAGCTTGCCGCTAACGTCCTGGAGCGGCTCGACGCCGCCGCCGAAGAGGGTGGCTCTCTTCGCTTCGAGAGCGAGCTCGCCGCCGCGCTCGAGGGCGTCGACTTCGTCATCGAGGCGGTGCCGGAGAACCTCGACCTCAAGCACGAGGTGTTCCGCCGCCTCGAGGAGCTCGTCGCGGCCGACGCGGTGCTCGCCTCGAACACGTCGGGCATCCCGATCACGAGCATCGCAACCGTCTGCGAGCACCCGGAGCGGGTGGTCGGGATGCACTGGTCGAACCCGCCCCACCTGATCCCGATGATCGAGGTGATCCCAGGTGAGAAGACATCGCAACAGACGGTCGAGACGGCCACCGCGCTTGTGCGCCGCGTCGGCTACCACCCAGTGCAGGAGAAGGAGGTTCCCGGATTCGTCGAGAACCGCGTCCTCTACGCGATCCTCCGCGAGTGCCTCGACCTCGTCGACCGCGGGATCATCAGCCCTGAGGACCTCGACCTGAACGTCCGCTGGGGGATCGGCTACAAGCTGGCGGTCATCGGTCCGATGGAGCTCCTCGACATGGCGGGGCTCGACATCTACGAGGCTGTCGGCTCCTACCTGAACCGAGACCTCTCGACCTCCGCCGAGGTCTCCTCGACGGTTCGCGACCTGATCGGCAAGGGCCGGCTCGGCATGAAGACGGGCGGTGGCATCTACGACTACACACCCGAGCAGATCGAGGAGCTCCGCGCGCGGCGTGCGGCCAAGCTCGTGGCGGTACGAAGGGCGCTCGAGGGCTGAGCGATGCGAGTGTTCCTCCTCGACAACGGCTCGATCGTCATCGAGCACACGCAGCTCATGTGGAACGTCCCGGGCCCTCAGGTCCGGATCCCCGTCTACAGCGTCCTGGTCGAGCACGACGACGGCCTCTATCTCTTCGACACCGGGATCGACCTCGACCACATGAACCGCGTGCTGCCCTTCGAGCTGCCAGAGCAGACCGCCGAGCAAACGCTCCCTGCGCAGCTCGAGTGCTGCGGCTTCCGCCTGGAAGACGTGACGACGGTCGTCAACTCGCACCTGCACATCGACCACGTTGGTGGTAACCAGCTCTTCAAGGGCACTGGCGTCCGACACGTGATCCACGAACGGGAGGTGGCGCAGGCGCGGAACCACGAGCCGTTCGAGTTCTTCGGCTATTCCGACCACTCCTGGGACTACGAAGGGGCGCGCATCGAGACGTTCTCGGGAGATCTCGAACTCGCGCCTGGCCTGTGGCTCTTCGAGACGCCTGGGCACACGGTCGGGCACTGCTCGCTGCTCGTCGACGGTGCGCATCCATTGCTTTTCGCGATGGATGTCGCCTACACGGCGGAGGCGCTGGAGCGTGGCATCCAGCCCGGCTTCCACCACACGCCCGTCGACGGCGTCCGGTCGATCGCACGCGTCAAAGGGCTCGCGAAGGAGCGGGGCGCACAGATCTTCCTCTCGCACGACATGGAGGCGTGGCACGGCTACGCGCACGCACCGCAGTACTACGAGGTCTAGACACGAGGGCAAGGAGGGCTGATGGGCAAGCTCGACAACCGGGTCGCGATCGTCACCGGGGCCGCGCAAGGCATCGGCAAGGCGGTCGCCGACAAGCTCGAGGCGGAGGGCGCGACCGTCGTCGGTGTCGACCTGAAGGCCGGGACGACGATCCAGGCTGACATCTCGAAGGAGGATGACGTCAGGCGAATGGTCGACGAGGTCGTCTCGCAGCACGACAGGCTCGATGTGCTCGTGAACGTCGCCGCGATCGTCCCCTTCACGCCGTGGGACGAGATCGACTTCGCGGAATGGCGCCGGATCATGTCCGTCAACCTCGACGGCACGTTCCTCACCAATCACCATGCGCAGAAGGCGATGCGCGCGAACGGGTACGGGCGCATCGTCAACATCGCCTCGAACGTCGTCCTCGCCGGGACACCGAACCTCGCTCACTACGTCGCCTCGAAAGGCGGGGTCGTGGCCTTTACACGTGCCCTTGCGCGCGAGCTCGGGCCGCACGGGATCACCGTGAACGCCGTCGCTCCTGGGCTGACCGAGACTGAAGGCGTGCTGGCGAGCAAGCACGCCGAAGCGTTCGACTTCGTCCAGATGCTCCAGTGCATCCCGCGGCGTGCGGTTGCAGCCGACATCGCGCCGGCGGTCGCGTTCCTCGCCTCAGAGGAGGCGGGCTGGATCACCGGCCAGCTCCTCGTCGCCGACGGCGGCCACACGCACAACTGATGCCGGGGCGCGTCGGGATGGTCCTCGCGGTCGCGAACGTCGAGCGCTCGACCCGCTTCTACTGCGACTCACTCGGGTTCGAGCTCGAAGCCCTCTACGACGACCCGCCATACGCCACCCTCTCGCTTGCTGGGACACGCCTCTCCCTCGCAGAGCAGGGCCACCCAGCCGACGATCGCCCAGGAGTGGCGCTCGAAGTCCCGGCCGACCAGTCACGGACGAGCGCGCTGCTCGTCCTCGAGGTCAACGATGCCCGCTCGGAGCACGCCCGGCTCAGCAGGCTCGGCGTCCCCTTCCTCGCCGACCCGTACGAACCGCCGTGGGGAGGCTGCCGCTTCTTCTGCGTCGACCCCGACGGCTACCTCGTCGAGATCGAGCAGCCCGCATGAAAGCCGTCGTCCTCCATGCGCCGGGAGAAATCGGCGTCGAAGACGTGGCAGAACCCTGCCTGCGTGAGCCCGGAGACGCGATCGTCAGGGTCCGCGCGACCGCTATCTGCGGAGCCGACCTCCTGCCGTTCCATGGTCTCACGCCGGGCTTCGAAGCCGGCACCGTTCTCGGCCATGAGTTCGCAGGCGAAGTGGTCGAAGTCGGCGACGCAGTCGCGTCGCTGCGCCCAGGCGACCGCGTCGTCAACACCAGCATGACCTCGGACGGGACCTGCTCCTCCTGCCGCGCCGGTCGCGTCACACAGTGCGCTGGCCGCGCGCTCTTCGGCTACTCGGGGGTCTACCCACGTCTCGACGGCGGCCAGGCCGAGTTCGTGCGCGTGCCACAGGCAGAGCGAACACTGCAGAGGTTGCCGGATCAAGTCAGCGACGAGGCGGCGGTCTTCCTTGCGGACATTCTCCCCACCGGATACGGAGCCGTCGCGCGCGGTGCCGTTCAGAAGGGCGACACGGTGGTCGTCGTCGGCTGCGGTCCCGTCGGCCTGATGGCCGTGCTCTGCGCCCGCGGCGTCGCAGGTCGGCTCATCGCGGTGGATGCCATCCCAGCCAGGCGCGAGCTGGCCGAGCGGCTGGGCGCGGAGTCGGTCGCGCCCTCGAGCGCAGCAGAGGCTGTCGCCGCGGCCACAGGCGGCCTCGGCGCCGACGTCGTGATCGAGGCGGCGGGCTCGCCGCGGGCGCTCGAGGCCTCCCTGCGCCTGGCACGCGGGCGCGGAGTCGTCTCGGTCGTCGGCGCCCACTTCGAGCCGGACTACCCGCTCGACAACGCACTCATGTTCGAGCGCGAGCTCACGCTCCGCTTCACGATCGGCGACCCGACGGCGGACGGGCCGATGCTCCTCGCCCGGGTCGCCGCCGGTGAGCTCGACCCTACACCGGTTGTCAGCCACCGCCTTCCGCTTGCCGATGCCGCCGAGGCCTACCGGCTCTTCGACGAGCGCTTGGCGACGAAGGTCGTCCTCCTGCCGTGAGAGCCCTGCTCGCGGCGCTCCTCTTCGTTGCCCTCGGCTCGTGCGGGTGCGGCAGCGTCGCTCCAGTGGCGAAGGTCACGCCTGCGAGCCCGGCTGTCGCGAAGCGGCTTCTGAAGCGGCAACTCGACGCAGCGCAACTTGACTACACGTGGGTCGCCTGTGTCAGGGTCGACCGCACCTACCAGCACGTCCCGATCACACGCTGCAATGTCGACTTCGGGATCGACCCGCACGTGGAGGCCTACTGCGTGCTCCTGGTAGGCGGCAGGCTCCAAACCAACCACGCCAACCCCGCGATCCCCTGCCGACACGACGACGCCGGTTGGAACCGCACGACCGTCACAAGCTAGTGCGCCGGCCCTCGGCGTCGTTGAGGAGAGACCAGCGGGCGAGGCGGCTCTCGGCCAGCCTGATCGATGCCCCTGCCGTCGAAGCAGGTGGCGTACCCGCCGAGACATCGAGCATAAAGGGATGAGGCTCGAGAACAGCTTCGACGTCGCGGCGGCGCCGGAGGCGGCATGGCGCTTGCTGAACGACGTCCCTGCCGTTGTTCCCTGCATGCCCGGAGCTGAGCTGCTCGAGGTCGGCGAACCCGATGAGTGGAAGACCAGGCTCCGCGTCAAGCTCGGCCCGATCGCCCTCCAGTTCACAGCCGACATGCGTCGCGAGCTCGTAGACGAGGCTGGGCGGCAGGTCGTCCTCGCTGTCAAGGCACGGGAGGTCAAAGGGCGTGGGAGCGCCGAGGCGACGATTACATCTGCCGTCACCGAGGGCGAGGCCGGCACGCACGTGAAGGTGGTAACCGAACTCGCCCTTCACGGCGCTGTCAGCCAGTACGGACGGGGCGTGATCGCGAACGTGGCGGCAAACCTGACCCAGCAGTTCGCGACGTGTCTCGCCGAGCGGCTCTCCGCTAGGCCTTCTCCGAAAGACGAGGAGGGCGTGCACGTCGCCGAACTCCCAACCGGGAGTGCCTCGGGCCCCGGAAAGCCGGTCGGCCTGCTTCGCCTGCTGCTCCGGGCGCTCCTCCGTCGAGGTGCTCAGAAGCCAGGATCGAGCAGGCGCGGGTAATGCGCCTGACGCCTCGCTAGAGGCCGGCCACGCGTTCCCCGAATGAGCTCGGTACGCCTTCCAGCTCGCCGGGCGGATACCGACAAGAGGGCGCGACGCACGTGACCGGGCGGTCAAGAGGCGGGTAGCGCCGGCGCGAATACCCAGAGGACGCGCGCGGGAGCGGCGTCGTCGGCGTTGCGGAAGCCGTGCGGGCTCTGCGCCGGGAACGTGAGCGTGTCTCCCTCCTCCAGCACGAGTTCGCGGTCCTCCACCCGGACGAGAAGCCGGCCGGCGAGCACGAACGCGAACTCGATCTCTGCCGGCAGCGTGTAGAGCTCGTCGCCGCTGCCGCCGGCCGGCTCGATCTCGCTGAGGATCGCCTGCAGCCGCTGCTCGCGGCGTGGCGTGAGTAGGAACTCACGCATACCCTCGCCACCGAAGTTGATCCGTGGGTACTCGCTGCGCCGGACGAGCTCACCGGTTGGGGCCTCGAAGAGCGACGCGACGGAGATCTCGAGCACGTCGCACAGGCGGATGAGGGACGCGACGGACGCATTCGCCTGGTCTCGTTCGAGCTTCGAGAGGAAGCCCTTCGTCAGCCCACTCGCAACCGCGACCTCCGTGAGCGTCTTCCGCCGTGCAAGCCGCGCTGCCTTCAGCCGGCCCCCGATCGCTGCCGGGCTGTGTCTCTGGCCCGTGCCGCGTAGCCGCCTCGCCGTTGTCATGAAACGATGTTGACACACGCGACACGTCGTGTCATCTTCCTCCGCATGGAGTTCCCTGCACCGGGCGGTTGAGGTTCGGCTGACGCCGCTGAGGCGGGCGACCGCGCCGACATGCGCGCCGGGCTGGAGGGGACACTGCTACCGCTCGGGTCGAGCAACCCGGGCGATGCGGCGGTTGTTCGGGCCTTCGGCCTGGGAGATCTTCGACGGCCGCGTGGCCGGAGGACGAGGTGTGCGAGGCACAGGGATGGTCGCGCAGTCCGAGACCGACAGAGGAGCTAGCAGATGACAGAGATCGCGTCTACCGCGCCCGTTCGGACGTTCGAGCGCAAGGCGACTGGCTTAGTCAGGTCAGGCGGCACGCTCGATGTGCTCGTCTACAACATGAATTTCGTGTCGATTGGGCTGATGGCCGTCCTCGTCTTCCTCTTCTCCACGGCCTTCTACCCTGGCGCGAACCTCTACGTAACGTCGCTTCTCACGTTTCTCGCCGTAATCCCGACCTCGCTCGTCTTCGCGTTCTTCGCGGCGGCGATGCCGCGCTCGGGCGCGGACTATGTCTACGTGTCGCGCACTCTCCATCCGGCGCTCGGGATGATGTCGAGCTGGAACAACACCGCCTGGTGGTTCATGTATGGCGGCGTCCCCTCGGCGTTCTTTGCGTACTATGGCGTCGGGCCGTTCTTCAGTGTCGTCGGCGAGCGAACTGGTACGCACTGGATGGTGCGCTTCGGCGACTGGTGCGTGACGCCGCTTGGCGCCTTCGTGGTCGGGACGGTGCTGATCATCGTGCTGGTGGCGATCTTCATCCTTGGCCTGCACCTGTTTTTCCGGCTTCAGAATCTCTTTTTCGTGTTTGGCCTGATCAGTGTCCTGATCGTCATCGCTACTTGGCTCTTTCAGAGCGACTCGTCGTTCGTACACCACTTCACGGAGCACACTGGGCAGGCATTCGGGCCTGCGCTCGACAGGGCGGCGCGCAAGGCCGGCTATGTGGAAGGTGGTCCGTTCTCGCTGAAGTGCACGATTCTCGCCGGCACGTGGATCTACATCAACCTCGTCTTCAATCAGTCGTCCGCGTACATCGGAGGTGAGGTGCGCCGAGCGTCGAGGCTCCAGCTGTGGTCGATGCCGGCGGCTGCGGTCATCACGACGAGCATCCTGCTCATCCTGCTCGCCCTCGGCGACAAGGTCGTTGGGCTGCATACACTCGGCAAGCTCGCGGCCGTGACTGCGCTCCCGTTTACCGCGATCGCTGCCCAGGGCGTGGGCTCGATCGTACTCGCCGCACTCATCCTGTTTGGGTTCATCTTCTTCAGCTACACGTGGCTACCGGGCCAGATCCTGAACGCGAGTCGGAACTTCCTCGCGTACTCGCTGGACGGCCTAATGCCGCGCAAGCTCGGCGAGGTGCACCCGCGCTACCACACGCCGGTCTACGCACTGCTTCTCGTCGGCGCCGGCTCGGTCGGCGCGCTCTGGCTCTTCACGCACTGGGCCGCGTTCGCTGCACTCGTCGGCATCTTCGGGTACATCCTCGGCTTCTCGATCGTCTCCGCCGCTGCGATCCTCTTCCCGTTCCGTCTGCCGGAGGTCTTCGAGTCGTCCCCCGTCCGGTGGCGGATTGGCCGCGTGCCCGTGATGTCGGTCGTCGGCGCGCTCTCGCTCGTCGCACTTGGCGTGATGGCGTGGGCATTCTGGACCGACCCAAGCGCCGGCATCGAGGGGAAGCTCTCCACGAAGATCCTCAACTTCGCGATCTTCGGGAGCGGCCTCGTCATCTACTTCGTCGCGAAGTTCCTGCAGCGAGCGCGCGGCGTCGACGTGAGCCAGCGATTCAAGGAGATCCCCGTCGAGTAGCGCCGGCGCGACGCTCGCGGTCGTGGTAGAGCCACATCCGCTGGCCGAGATCCGCGACGAGGGCCTTCGGGTCGTCGCAGCGGCTGAGGAACACAGGGTGCCGTTGCGCCTCACCGGCGGCGTCGCCGTGTCGCTCCGTTGCCCGTCGGCTGCCGCTTCGCCGCTCGCGCGGGCGTATAAGGACGTCGACCTCGTCGGGCTCGGTCGAGCCCGACGGGCCGCGATCGACCTGCTCACCGCGCTCGGCTACGAGCCCGACGAAGAGTTCAACGCCCTCCAGGGGAGAACGCGCCTGCTCTTCCGCGACCGGACGAATGGTCGCCAGCTCGATGTCATCCTCGACCGTCTCGAGATGAGCCACGTACTCGACCTGAAAGATCGGCTGCTGCTCGAGCCGGAGACGCTCACGCCGGCAGACCTGCTGCTGACGAAGCTGCAGGTGGTCGAGATCAACGAGCGCGACCTCAAAGACGCGACTGCGCTCATCCACGACCACGAGGCTCTCGACGACCGCGTCGCGCAGGTCCTCGCCAGTGACTGGGGTTGGTGGCGGACGGCCACGGAGAACCTCGAGAAGATCGAGGCGTGGGTCGCCACGCTTCCTGGCTTCGAGGAAGGCAAGAAGCGGATCGGTGGCCGGCTGGCCATGCTCCGCCGCCGAATCGAGGACGAGCCGAAGGGCCTGCGCTGGAGGGCGCGGGCGAAGGTGGGCGACCGAGTCCGCTGGTACGAGCTGCCTGAGGAGGTCGACCAGTAGCGCTCCGTCTGTACTACGCCGGGGACATCCACGGTTCGGAACGCTGCTGGCGGAAGTTCCTGAATGCGGCCTCCTTCTACGAGGCGGACGTGCTGATCCTCGGTGGCGACCTCACCGGAAAGGCGCTTGTGCCGGTCGTCGACCGTGGTCAGGGGTGGGTTGCACACGTCCTCGGCCGCGACGAGGTCGTGCACGGTGACGACGAGCTCGCTGAGCTCGAAAGACGCATCCGCTTCAACGGCTTCTACCCGTACCGCTGCTCGGACGACGAGTACCGGCGGCTCGAGGCCGACGTCGAATTCCGCGAGCGGGTCGTAGCCGAGGTGATCCTGCACGAGCTCGCCCGCTGGATGGAGATCGCCGACGAGCGGCTCGAGGGGACCGGGGTGCGCTGCCTCGTCATGCCCGGCAACGACGACGATTTCGAGATTGACCCGGTCATCGAGCGCGCGTCGCTGGTCGAGAACCCGGACGGGCGCATCGTCCCTCTGGGCGAGTATCAGCTGCTCTCGTCCGCCTGGGCCAGTCCGACGCCGTGGGACTCGCCGCGCGAGCTGCCCGAAGAGGAGCTCGAGGAGAAGCTCGAGCAGCTCGCTGCAAACCTCGAGCCGGGCGTCCCCACGATCTTCAACCTCCACTGCCCGCCATTCGACTCCGGACTCGACATGGCGCCGCAACTCACCGACGACCTCCGCGTCGTGCACAGGGGCGGCGAACAGGTCATCGTGCCCGTCGGCTCGCGCGCCGTCCGCGCCATGATCGAGCGCCACCAGCCGCTCCTCGGTCTGCACGGTCACATCCACGAGTCGCGACACGCGACGAGAATCGGCCGCACGCTGTGCCTCAATCCAGGCAGCGCCTACGCTGAGGGTGTCATCGACGGTGTGATCGTCGACCTCGACGGCGACGCCGTCGTCCACTACCAGTTCGTGCAGGGATGAAGTTCCCCTGGCCCGACCAGATGCGCGCCGCATGCGCAATTACGTTCGACGTTGATGCCGAGTCGGCGATCCTCGCGGTTGATCGCCGCTTCGCCGCGCGCGCCTCCACGATGAGTCACCAGGCATACGGGCCGAAGGTGGGCGTGCCGCGTCTGCTCTCGGTGCTCGATCGCGCAGACGTGCGGGCGACCTTCTTCGTCCCCGGCTTCACAGCGCGCCGCTATCCGGACACTGTGCGCGCCATCGTGGCGGCCGGGCACGAAGTCGGTTGGCACAATGATCTGCACGAGCCTCCGTACACGCTCGACGAGTCGGAAGAGCGCGCGATCATCGAGCGGGGCGCGGAGGTGCTCGAGCCGCTGACGGGCGAACGGCCGCACGGATTCCGTGCGCCGTGGTGGGAGCTGAACGAGCGCACGCCGGAGCTGCTTGCCGAGGCGGGCTTCGTGTACGACTCGTCGCTCATGGACGACGACGTGCCGTACCGGATCGACACGGCAGCGGGAACGCTCATCGAGCTGCCAGTGCACTGGTCGCTCGATGACTGGGAGCAGTACGCGTTCCTGCCCGAGCCGGACATCGGCTCGCAAATCGAGTTGCCCTCGAAGGTG
>DASRBY010000001.1:0-27760 GCA_035653435.1 Gaiellaceae bacterium | reverse complement strand
CACACTCGAGGAGGGCACCCATGGCCGTTACCTACACGTTCGACGTCTTTTCCAGCCTCGACGGCTTCGGCTCCGTCAGCGGCGGCGATTGGGGCGGCTACTGGGGCAAGCAAGGCCCTGAGCTGCTCGAGCACCGTCTCGCCCTGTACGGCACGGAGCAGAGGATGGTCTTCGGGGCCAACACCTACCGGCTGTTCGCGCAGATGCTGGCGACGAGCACCGACGAGTCCGAGGTGAGGGACCCTTGGGTCACCCGGATGGTGAATCTGCCGGCGACCATCGTGTCGACCACGCTGGAAGAGCCCCTCGACTGGGTGGACGGGACCGTGGCGAAGGGCGACGCGGTCGACGTGGTGGCCCGGCTCAAGGAGGAGTCCGGCGTGCCCCTGCGGTCGCACGGGAGCCTGGCGATGAATCGGGCGCTGATGGCCGCCGGCCTCGTCGACCGCGTCCAGGTGACCATCTTCCCGGTCATCACCGGCGAGAACGGGGCCTCACCGATCTTCGAGGGTGCAGCCGATTTCGATCTCGAGCTGCTCGAGAGCCGAACGCTCGACGGCAACATCCAGGAGCTCACCTACCGGCCCTCCCTGCACGTCCATGCTTGAGCCCGTCAGAAGCGGTACGAGTGCCGGCGGCTGAGGAAGAAGCCATGCCCAGCGCGGTTGCGGCAGGTCAGGCCGCTCGCGCGCGACTTGCAGGTGAAGCCGCCGTGCGTCCAGCGCTTCCCGTAGTGGAGCACGCGCGAGCTCGGCAGGATCGCCGTGTCGCCGTGGCAGGTGAGGCCGACACGGCCGTTGGCGGTCATCTCGTAGCTGTCGCCCCAGTCGAGGTCGCAGCCGCGCGGCCTGTGCGGGCGGGGACGAAGGCGGCTGCGGATGTCGCAGCGGAGGTTGTTCGGGGAGCCGAACCCGCTCGCAAAGACGCAGCCGATGTTCGCCGACGGCGTCCGGAAGGAGATCACGATGTCGGCGCGCGCCGTCGCGACGAGGCTCAGGCAACCGGCCAGGGCCAGCGCTCCGGCGACGAGCAGAACGCGAGGGCGCGGTCGAAGCTGCGGCACGCCGCCTAACCTAGCCGCCGACGGTCGTGTGCGTGATCGCCGTGAACTGGAAGATCAGCGCCGCCGCGAGGAAGACGAGACCGACCGCGATCTCGTTGAAATGCCGGAGCTCCCTGCCGCTCGCCGCGAAGACGAACATCACGAGCGCAGCGAGCATCGAGACGAGCGCGAGAACGTCCACGCCCGGCTAGCCCCAGAGGTCCGGCCGATAGCGCTTCTGCGACACCTCTAGCTCCTCGAGGAATGCCTCCGCATGCTCGCGCGGCATCCTGCCGTACTCGACGGCGATGTCGAGGAACGCGTCCCGCACGCCTTCGCGCATCGGCTGGGAGCCGCAGACGTAGACGTAGCCGCCCTCGTCCAGCAGGCGCCAGACGAGCGCGCCCTCCTCCCGCAGCCGATCCTGGACGTACACCCGGCGACCCGGCTCCTCGCGCGAGCAGGCCACGTGCACGTGGTCGAGCGCGCCCTCCGCCGCGAACGCCTCGATCTCGTCGCGATAGATGTAGTCGACGCTGCGCGAGCGGATGCCGTTGAAGAGCGCGGCCTCCGCCAGCACAACTCCCTGCCGCTTGAGCGCCAGCCGCTCCCAGAGGAATGCCCGCATCGGCGCGAAGCCGGTTCCGGCCGAGACGAACACCATCGGCTTCGCCACGTCGTCCTGCAGATGGAACCCGTCCGAGCCCTCGAGGAAGACATTCAGGCGCTGGCCCTCGTGAAGCTTGTGCAGATAGCGCGCGCTCATGCCGCGGAACACGCGGTCGGCCCGCTCCGGCACCGGCACGGCCTCGAGACCGACGGTCAGGTGGACGATGTCGCCGTGCACGCCGGGGCTCGAGCTCGGCGAGTAGTAGCGAGGCCGCAGCGGCTGCGCGACCTGCAGGAAGTCGAAGATGTTCAGCCTCGCCGACGGGAACGCCTCGAGCAGCTGCAGGACGTCGTACGCACCGGCGTCGATCGCCGCGCGCAAGGTCGAATCCGGCCCGCCCGGCGTCTCGAGCACGGCCTTGATCTCGGCCAGCTGCGACCGCTCCGCTGCGTCGGTGGCCTTCTCGAGCAGGAGCTCGAGCAAGGGAACCGTCGGCCTGCCGCCGATGTCGACGAGGTTCGTGAGGACGTTCCGGACCTGCAGCACGATGCCTTTCGGCACCGCCCGGACGTTCAGCGTCTTCGGCACCATGAACAGGCCCTCGAGCGCCGCCCCGAGTCGCTGCGCGAGCCGCTCGACGTCGTCCTCGTCGTTCTTGGGACAGACGCCGAGGTGATCGCCTGCCGTGTATGCGACTCCCTCCGGCAGAGCGAACTCGAGATGCCTCGTCCGCTTCGGCGACTCGCCGCTCTGCAGCTCGCGACAGGCCCGAGCACGTACCTCGAGCGTCTCCGCGCCGACGGCGTTGGTGAGGATCTTCGGTACGAGCAGGACCCGCGGCGCGTTGTCGCCGCCTCCCAGCGACATCGCCATCGCGGTGTTGGAGTCGGCGCCGCTCAGCTTCTTGGCGGCCTCGTTCTCGGCCGCCACGCGGGAAGCCGCCTCCGCCGTCGGCCGTGCGCCCGACAGCTCGTGGAGCAGAGGCCACACGCGACCGTTCCACTCCCCGTGCAGGCCCTCCCAGAGCGGCGAGCCGACGTCGCCGAAGGCGAAGTCGCAGACGGGCTCGGCTCCGAGCTCGGCCAGCCTCGCGGCCACGTAACGCGGGAAGGCGAGGAACGCGTTCCACTGGCTGTTGCCGAGCCCCCAGACGGCGTACCTGCAGTTCCGCCAGGTATCCGTCCCCCGCTCCGCATGCTCGAGCGCAGCCTTGAAGGCGGCTGCGTTCGACGGCGGATTCGACGTGTAGGTCGACGTCATGACGACGAGAAGCCACGGCTCGGTCCGCGGCGGCGACTCGGCGAGCTCGTTGAGCGTCAGGACCTCGTCCGTGTAGCCGTAGTAGCGGCTGCGCTCGGCGAAGCGCTCCGCGAGCTCCTTGCACGCGCCGAAATTGCTGCCGTACGCGATCACGAGGCGCCGGTACGCGCTGGTCTCGGGAATCTCCATCGGCTCGCCCCAGTCGCGCCCGCCGGCCGGCGCGGGGACGACCTCGCGCTCGCGCGGCGCCGCCGAGGCGGGCCGCGAGTAGGTCTCGCGGGGGACGCGCACGATCGGCACGGACACCGGCTTCGTCGTCACGACGGTGTTCTTCGCCACCGTCGCGCCCGGTGCGAGCCGCAGCCGGTAGCGCTTGCAGATCTCGAAGAGGACGACCCGCAGCATCATGAACGTGACTTCCTGCGCCATGCACTGGCGCTTGCCGATCGAGAACGGGATGAACGCGTGGCGCGGGCGGTTGACGACGTTCTCCATCGAGAAGTGCTCGGGGTCGAACTCGTCGGGATTCGCTCCCCAGTAGCGAGGATCCCGCTGCGCGGCGAGCGTGCCGACGAGGACGATGTCCCCCTTGCGGATGCGATAGCGGCCGAGCAGACCGTCCTGGAGCGCGCGGCGGATCGTGACCGGCATCGGCGGATAGACCCGCAAGGTCTCCTTGATCACCTGGGTCGTGTACGGCAGCGACATCAGATCCTCGTACTGCAGGTCGTAGTCCGGATCTCCGCCCGTGATCGAGTCGATCTCGGCGAGGACCTTCTCCTCGACGTCGGGGCGAGTGGCGAGCACGTACGCGAGCCAGGCGCCGGTGATCGACGGGCCGTTGAATCCGTTGGAGAGGTGCATCAGGATCTGGTCGCGAATCGTCTCGGCGTCGAGCAGCTCGCCCGTCTCGGGATCGGGCGTCGAGACGAGGCGGCTGAGCAGATCGGTCTGCTGGCCGAGCGGCCGCGTGTGCAGGCGCGCGCGCACGAGCGCGTCGGCGGTCGCGAAGAGGTCCTCGTTCTGTCGGCGATACCGCTTCAGCTTCTTCCGCTGCTTCGGCGAGAGCGCGATGTCCGGACGCGGCTCGGCGACGCGGGCGATGCTCTCCTTCGTGCTCTCGGGCACGGCCTGGGCGAGCGCATGTGGACAGGCTCCTTCCTCGAGGGGGCCGAAGTCGTATCTGCAAGCGCCGCGGCCGGAGACCTCGAGCGTGTAGCGCTCCATCCACGAACGCGCATCGAGCGGCTCGTCGTCGGGCAGCTCTGCCCAGCGGGCCACGAGCCGCTGCGCCTGCTCCTTCATCACGGGGAGCTGCGTGCGCTGGTTCTGCGGCGAGTACCACGGCAGCATCACCCGCCGTACCCGCTCGTAGTGCTCGCCGTCGCCGATCACCGAGATGCCGGCGCCGCGGCTGTTCTGCATCTGCGCGAAGAAGTTGATCTCCTCGATCGGCTTGCCGAACCGCTCCTCGTCGCCTGCTACCTCGTCGAGGAGGTCGGGATCCGAGACGACGACGAGGCGCCACTTCTTGGTGGGGATCCCAACTGCGTAGATGTGCCCGAACCGGCGGTAGTAGTCGAGCTGCGTGTCGTTGTCGTTGAGGATGTCGAAGTTCGCGAACCGCTCGCCTTTCGGCACGAGCCACCGGATCGCGTACGGAATCTCGAGCGGGCTTGCTTCGGCCTCGGGCACCGCCGTCAAGCCAGGCGCGGAGCCTGCCTCCGCGGGCTCGAGCCCCTCGCTCGCCGTTCTAAGCATCGTTACTCACTCTAAACAAGACAGCGAACGGGGTCTAGGATTTCCCCTGACTTGAGTCGTCTCGACGCAGTCGGCGATAGCAAGCTTCGCGAAGCGCTTCTCTACGTCCGCGGCTCAGCCGCGCCCGTCACGGCAGACGACGCGGCGGCCGAGCTCGGCATCCATCGCAGCGTGGCCCGCGGCCGGCTCGAGCGGCTCGTGCGCACCGGGGTGCTCGCGACAAGCTTCGCGCGCCGCTCCGGCCGAACCGGCCCCGGCGCCGGCCGCCCGGCGAAGCTCTACTCGCCCGCGCCGGAGTCGGAGTCGCTCGAGTTTCCACCGCGGCAGCTCCCGGCGCTCGTCGCGCGCCTGCTGGAGGAGCTGCCGTCCGACGGCCGCGAGGCGGCGCTACGTGAAGCCGGTGAGGACTTCGGCCGCCACCTCGCACGGGAAGCCGGCCTCCAGCCGAGCGAGTCGGTGCGCGGAGGCATCGAAAGCGTCTGCGCAGCCGTCCGCTCGCTCGGCTTCCAGGCGGCTCTCGATCGCATCGAAGGGGACACGGCGACGATCAACACGCCGACCTGCCCGTTGCGGCCGCTCGTGGCCGAGCGCGTGGAAGCCGCCCTCATCGACCGCGGCATGTGGGCGGGGCTCGTCGAAAGCGGCGTGGCCGGCGTGCGCGCCGAATCGGTCGAGTGCGAGACCCACTCCTGCCTCGACGGCCACGAGTCGTGCGCCGTCGTCATCCGCCTGCGCGGCAGCTAGCCCAGCCGCGCGGCCATCGACTGCATGACCTTCCAGGCGATCGACGGATCGCCCTCGACGAGCTCGCGGAAGTCCCACGGCGTCAGCGCCCAGCAGCGTAGGTCCGTGGTCGCAGTGACCGTCGCAGTGCGGCTCGAGCCGAGCAGGAGCGCGATCTCGCCGAAGTAGTCGCCGGCCGTCATCGTCGCCTGCGGCTTCCCCTCGATCGTCACCTCCGCGTCGCCGCGCTCGATCACGAAGAAGCCGTCGCCCGGGCCGCCTTCAGCCGTCACCACAGCCCCGGCGGGAACGTTCGCCTCGTTCATCGAATCGGCGATCGACTGAAGCTCGGTCTCGTCCAGATCCTCGAACAGAGGAACCCGCCGCAGTGCCTCGATCGGTGCCCCGGCCACGGCTCGATTCTTAGCAGGGAGAGGCCGGGGGCTAGCACCAGGAAGAGACGCCGGTTCGCGCCCTGGTGCAGCGGCCGCGCCGAGAGCAACCTCGGGTCGTGAGGCAACACGACCAGGAGGCCGAGATGAATCTCGCAGCGCGGGCGGGCAGGTGGAGCGCCGGACACTGGAAGACCGCGACCCTCGGCTGGCTCGCATTCGTCGCCGTCGCGGTTGCGCTCGGCACGCTCCACGGGACGACGAAGCTGACGGACGCCGAGCAGACGAACGGCCAGGCTGCGCGCGCCCAGCAGATGCTCGCCGCGGCACACGTCAAGGATCGCGCGAGCGAGAACGTGCTCGTCCGCTCGAGCACGCTCACCGCCTCGTCGCCTGCGTTCCGGCGCACCGTTGCCGATGTGCGCGCGACGCTCGCTCGAACCCCGCACGTTCGCAATCTCCGCCTCGGGCCGGTTTCGAAGGACGCCCATCTCGCACTGGTGGGGTTCGACATCGCGGGCAACTCCGACACCGCGGACACCCGGATCCGGCCGGCACTCGACGCCGTCGGCAAGCTCGCCGCAGCGCACCCGCGCTATGCGATCGCCGAAGTCGGCGACGCGAGCATCTCGAAGGCGATGAACGGCGTCATCTCGGCCGGCCTCTCGCATGCCGAGCGCCTGTCGCTTCCGATCACCTTCGCGATCCTGCTGCTCGCGTTCGGCGCCTTCCTCGCTGCCGGGATCCCGGTCCTGCTCGCGTTCACGGCGGTGCTGGCCGCGCTCGGGCTCACGCATCTCTCGAGCTCGCTCATCCACGAGGCCGACCCGACCGCGAGCGTCATCCTGCTCATGGGGATGGCGGTCGGCGTCGACTACTCGCTCTTCTACTTGAAGCGGGAGCGCGCGGAGCGCGTCCGCGGTGCGAGCCGCGCGGAGGCGCTGCAACGTGCGGCGGCTACGTCCGGTCGGGCGGTGCTCGTCTCCGGCCTCACCGTGATGACGGCTGCCGGCGGCCTAATGCTCTCGGGCAACAGTGTGTTCACGTCGCTCGGTAACGGGACGATCCTCGTCGTGCTCGTCGCTGTGCTCGGCTCGCTGACGGTGCTACCGGCGCTGCTCTCGAAGCTCGGCGACCGCGTCGAATGGGGACGCCTGCCGTTCGGGCGCTCGAACCGGGAGTCGAGGATCTGGCAGGCGCTGCTGCGCCTCGCGATGCGCTATCCGAAGGTGACCCTAGTCGGGACCGTCGCGCTGCTCCTGGCCATCGCGGCGCCCGCGCTGCACATGCACACGCGCGACGACGGCGTCGCCGAGGCTCCGCAGAACCTGCCGGTCGTGAAGGCCTACAAGCAGGTCACCAAGGCGTTCGGCACGACGAGCGCGCCCGCCGTGGTGGTCGTGCACGCTCGGAACGTAGGCGCGCCCGCCGTTCGCTCGGGAATCGCCGCGTTGCGGCGGGCGGTACACCGGCCGGTGGTGGAGAAGCGGTACGCGCACGACACGGTCGAGCTCGACGTGCCACTCGCGGGCAACGGAGCGGACGCGGCATCGTTGCGCGGTCTGCACGCGCTCCGCTCGCAGATCATCCCCACCACGATCGGGGCGGTGCCCGGCGTGTCGGTCGCGGTGACGGGCGAGACGGCCGGGAGCGCGGACTTCACCTCGACGATCGACCACCACATGCCGCTCATCCTCGGCTTCGTGCTGCTGCTGACGGTGGCGTTGATGCTGCTCTGCTTCCGCTCGCTCACCGTCGCGCTCACCGCGATCGTGCTCAACGCGCTCTCGGTTGGAGCCGCCTACGGCGCGATGACCTGGGTCTTCCAGGACGGCCATCTCCACAGCCTGCTCGGGTTCCATTCGAGCGGCGCGATCGTGCCCTGGGTGCCGCTGTTCCTCTTCGCCGTGCTGTTCGGGCTCTCGATGGACTACCACGTGTTCATCGTCAGCCGCATCCGCGAGCTCGTCGACCGCGGCCACTCGACGAGCGAGGCCGTCGAGCGCGGCATCCGTTCCACGGCCTCGACGGTGACGAGCGCGGCAATGGTGATGGTCGCGGTGTTCGCGATCTTCGCCACCTTGGGCCTGCTCTCGCTGAAGCAGATGGGACTCGGGCTGGCGGTCTCGGTGCTGATCGACGCCACGGTGATCCGCGCCCTGCTCCTGCCGGCGGCGATGACCCTGCTCGGGGAGCGCAACTGGTGGCTTCCGCGCGTGTTCGCGAGGCTCCCTCGGCTCGACCTTGCGGCCGAGCGCGCGTGACCGAGAATGAAGCCGTGATCACGCTCATGCTCTTTAGGAGGACGGTCCGGGCTTCGGCCTGGGTCCTCCTCCTGATCGACCTCTTCGTCCTCGTCATCTGGGCCGCAGGAGGCCGTGGCTCGTTCTGGCCGGTGTGGGTCTGGCTGCCGACCGGGCTTGCCATCGCCTCGGCCTGGTGGGCTCGGAAGGCGACGAGCCGGTTCGCGAGACAGGCGGGCGAGGCTGTCCTCATCTCGCTGTTTCTCGTCGGCATCTGGGCAGCTGCGGGACGCGGGTCGTTCTGGCCGGTGTGGCCGATCGCCGTCCTCGCGCTCGTGTTCGGGCTCGAAGCCGTGACGCGCCGCAAGAAGAGCGACGCGCGCGTCGAGGAGTTGACGCAGAGCCGCGCGGGCGCGGTCGAGGCGGCCGAGACGCAGTTACGGCGGATCGAGCGCGACCTGCACGACGGAGCGCAGGCGCGTCTCGTCGCGCTCGGCATGAACATCGGCCTCGCCGAGCAGCAGCTCGGCAAGGATCCCGCGAAGGCGCAGGAGCATCTGGCCGAGGCCCGGAAGGCTGCTGGCGCCGCGTTGCAGGAGCTGCGCGACCTGGCGCGCGGCATCCATCCGCCGATCCTCGCCGACCGCGGGCTCGAGGCGGCGATTCGGGCCCTCGGGACGAACGCCGCCGTGCCCGTCTCGGTCGACGTCAAGCTCGACGAGCGTCCTCCCGCAACCGTCGAGACGGCGGCGTACTTCGTCGCGGCGGAGGGGTTGGCGAACGCGCTCAAGCATGCGCAGGCCTCGCGCATCGACATCGCCGTCCACGAGCGCGAGGACGCGGTCGTCGTGCGGGTGCTCGACGACGGACGCGGTGGCGTGTCCGAGGCCGGCGGCGGGCTCCACGGACTGCGGCAGCGCGTCGAGGCGCTCGACGGGTCACTGCGCATCGCGAGCCCGGACGGCGGCCCGACGGTGATCGAGGCGGTGCTTCCGTGCGGGCGGTGATCGCCGAGGATCTCGCGCTCCTGCGAGACGGCCTCATGCGCCTCTTGCGCGACAACGAGATCGAGGTCGTCGGGGCGGTCGGCGACGGCGACGCCCTCGTCCACGCGGTTCTGCGCGAGCGTCCGGATATCGCGATCGTCGACATCCGGATGCCGCCCACCTTCCGCGACGAAGGGCTGCGCGCGGCGCTCACGCTGCGCGAGCGCGTGCCCGACACGGCGATCCTCATCATCTCGCAGTACGTCGAAGGCACGTACGCGCGCGAGCTGCTCGCCGACGGACGCGGCGGAGTCGGCTACCTCCTCAAGGATCGCGTGATGGACGTGAACGCCTTCGTCGAAGCGGTGCGGCGCGTGGCGGAGGGAGGCACCGCGCTCGATCCGGAGGTCGTGGCTCATTTCGTCGGCCGGCGCGATCGCCTCGCCGCCCTGACGCCGCGCGAGAAGGAGGTGCTCGCGCTGATGGCCGAGGGCCGCTCGAATGCGGGGATCGCCGAGGCGCTCGTGCTCACCGTGGGCGCGGTGGAGAAGCACGTCGCCTCGATCCTCCAGAAGCTCGGACTGCCTCCCTCCGAGGAGACGCACCGCCGTGTGCTCGCGGTGCTCGCCTACCTCGACTCGTCCGCCTGACAACGCCGGGCCTCGCCGCTTGTACAAGGGCTGCCGACCAAGCAGACTCTGGCCGTGGAGGCGCCCGAGGTCAGGTACGCGAAGAGCGGTGAGGTCAACATCGCGTACTCCGTCGTGGGCGAGGGGCCCTTCGACCTCGTCTTCGTCGTCGGCTCGGTTTACACCGCCCTCGAATACGCCTGGGAAGGGCCGCCGGGAGAGTTCTTCTCGAAGCTCGCGTCCTTCTCGCGGCTGATCCTCTTCGACAAGCGGGGAACCGGCCTCTCGGACCGGGTCGCCGACTTCGCCTCCTCCGCCGTGCGCATGGACGACATCCGCGCCGTCATGGACGCAGCGGGATCCGATCGGGCGGCGGTGATGGGCGTTTCCGAAGGCGGGCCGATGGCCGTGCTCTTCGCAGCGACGTATCCAGAGCGGACAGCAGCGCTCGTGCTTTACGGGACAGGCGCCTCCTATCGCCCCGCCGACGACTACCCGTGGGCGAGCACGCCGGACGAGATCGAGCGCTTCATCCGGGACCGCGAGGAGCGCTGGGGCGATCCCGAGTACCAGCTCGACCTGCTGCGCCACTTCGCGCCCAGCGTCGCCGACGACCCCGACGTCCAGCGCTGGTGGGCCCGCTGCGGCCGGACGAGTGCCAGCCCGCGCGACGCCGCGCACCTGATGCGGATGAACACCGACCTCGACGTCCGCCACGCCTTGCCCCTCGTGCAGTCCCCGGCTCTCGTTCTGCACTGGCGCGACGAAAAGGTGTTCGAGCTCGCCGAGGCGCAGTACCTCGCCGACCACATCCCCGACGCGGAGCTCGTCGTGCTCGAGGGTGAGGACCACGCATGGTTCGTGAAGCCGGAGCCGATCGCGCGCGAGATCGAGCGCTTCCTGAGCGACATCTGGAACCGCGGCGAGTGGGACGCCGTCGAGCCGGACCGCGTGCTCGCGACGGTCTTGTTCACCGACATCGTCGGTTCCACCGAGAAGGCGCTCGAGCTCGGGGACGCGCGGTGGCGCGACCTGCTCCACCAACACCACGGGGTCGTCCGCCGGCAGCTGGCGAGATTCCAGGGGCGAGAGCTCGATACGGCAGGGGACGGGTTCTTCGCGGCCTTCGACGGCCCGGCGCGCGCGATCCGGTGCGCCGATGCGATCCGGAACGGCGTGCACGACCTCGGCCTGGAGGTGCGCGCGGGGCTGCACACCGGAGAGTGCGAGGTCATCGACGGGAAGATCGGCGGGATCGCGGTCCACATCGGCGCCCGCGTCGCCAAAGAGGCGCAGGCAGGCGAGGTGCTCGTCTCGAGCACCGTGCGCGACCTCGTCGCCGGCTCGGGGCTGAGCTTCCGGGACACCGGCACGGCCGAGCTGAAGGGCGTCCCGGGCGAGTGGCGCCTCTTCGCCCTCTCCCCGGCGTCGGTCGACGCGTAGCGCCGACCTTCATCATTCCGGCCGTGGACGCGCTTCCGCAGGGAACGGTCACGTTCCTGTTCACCGACATCGAGGGGTCGACGAGGCTCCTCCACGAGCTCGGGCCCGCCCGCTACGCCGAGGCGCTCGCCGAGCACCGGCGGGTCGTGCGGGAGGCGGCGGCCGGCCACGGCGGAATCGAGGTCGACACCCAGGGCGACGCGTTCTTCATCGCCTTCCCCACGGCCGACGGAGCAGCGGCTGCCGCGCTGGCCGCGCGGGAGGGGCTCGAGGCAGGAGCGGTCCGCGTGCGCATGGGGCTCCACACCGGCGTGCCCACCACGACGAGCGAGGGATACGTGGGCCTGGACGTGCACCGCGGAGCCCGGATCGCGGCGCTCGCGAACGGCGAGCAGATCCTGGTCTCGCCCACCACCGCCGCGCTGCTCGACTCGGAGCCGCTCCGCGACCTCGGCCAGCACCGGCTCAAGGACTTCGAAGGCGCCGTCCGCATCTATCAGCTCGGCGAGCGCGAGTTCCCGCCGCTGCGCACTCCCGGCAGCGTCGAGATCCCGACTCCCGCCACGCCCTTCCTCGGCCGCGAGCAGGAGCTGTTCGACGCGGTCTCGCTGGTCTACGAGCGGGACCCGCGAGCCCTCACGATCGTCGGGCCCGGCGGAACCGGCAAGACGCGGTTCGCGATCGAGCTGGCGCGCCTGCTCGGCGACGACGCGGAAGGAGGAACCGTGTTTGTCCCGCTCGCACCGCTCCGCGACGCGGAGTTCGTCCTCCCGACCGTCGCCGACCGGCTCGGCGCCTCCTCGCCGGACCCGGCGGCGATCGCGGCCCGGGTGGGAGAGCGCCGGACGCACGTCGTGTGCGACAACCTCGAGCAGCTCCTGCCCGATGCCGCGCGACCGCTCGCCGAGCTCGTGGCCGCCGTCCCTGCGCTGCGACTGTTCGCCACGAGCCGGGAACCGCTGCGCATCCAGGGCGAGGCCCAGCTCGACCTGCCGCCGCTCGTTCGCGACGAAGCCGTCGCGCTTTTCTGCGAACGGGCGCGAGCCGTGCGACCCGACGTCACCGCGACGCCTGCGGTGGCGCAGCTCTGCGAGCGTCTCGACGGGCTGCCGCTGGCGCTCGAGCTCGCTGCAGCCCGGACCAAGCTGCTCGCACCCGAGGCGCTCCTCGATCGGCTCGTCGACCGACTCGATGGCCTCAAGGGAACCCGCGACGCCGAGGAACGTCACATGACGCTCAGGGCCGCCATTGCCTGGTCGTACGACCTGCTCGAGGAGGAAGAGCAGCAGCTCTTCGCGCGGTTGGGCGTGTTCCGGGGCGGGTGCACGCTCGAGACCGCGGAGGTCGTCTGTGACGCCGACCTCGACACGCTTGCGTCGCTCCTCGACAAGAGCCTGCTCCGGCGCCGCACAGGGCAGGCCGGCGAGCAGCGCTTCTGGATGCTCGAGACGATTCGCGAGTTCGCAGTAGAGCGGCTCCGCGAGTCGGGGCTCGAGGACGAGCTGCGCTGGCGTCACGCAGAGCGCATGCTCGAGATCGCCCGTGCCGCCCACCTGAGCGTGGACGAGAGCGTGGCGGACCTCGGCCCGGCGCTGTCCGAGCGCGAAGACCTACGGGCCGCGCTGGATTGGGCGGAGGAACAAGACCCGGCGTTCGGCCTCAAGCTTGCACTCGAGCTCCAACAACTCTGGAATGCGTCGAGCCCAGAGGAAGGCTTCGAGCGCATTCAACGCCTCCGAGACCGCGCCGCGGACATCCCGCCGGAGCTCCGCGCCGACGTCTTGCGGGCGCACGGCGGCACCGCCGACCTCGCCGGCCACGACGAGCTGGCCGAGCAGCTGACCGAGGAGAGCCTCGAGCTCTACCGGCAACTCGGTGACGACCGCGGCGTGGCGCTCGTCCAGCAGATGCGGGCGGTCTCGGCCTGGCGACGCGAGGACTGGGCCAGCATGCGAGAGAGGACCGAACAATCCCTCGAGCTCGCCCAGGGGAGGTTCCGATTCATCGAGACGACGGACTACTGGTTGCTGGGCCAGCTCGCGCTGGTCGACGGCGACCTCGAACGCGCCCGTCAACTGACCCGAAGGGGCACCGAGATAGCACACGAGGAGGGTTGGGCGTGGTGGGAGTCGGGCCAGCGGCACGAGCTCCTAATGCTCGCGCTGCAGACGGGAGATCTCGACGAGGCTGAGCGGGAGGGACTTGTCGCGCTCGAGATGGAGCGCACGCAGGAGAACCGCCTCTGGGCTCTGTACACGCTCGCGGGCCTCGCGCAGCTCGCGCTCGCCCGCGGCGATCTCGAGCGAGCCGGCCTCCTCTGGGGCGCCGCCGAGAAGGAAGGCAAGCGGCTCCCCCGCTGGCCTGGCGAGCGCGGCCGGCGTCTCGGGGCGCTGCTGGACGAAGACCGGGAGGCAGTCGTGGCCGCGCGGGAGCGTGGACGCGAGCTCGACCTCTGGGAGGCGGCCGAGATCGCGCTCGGGGACTCGGGTTAGGACTCCACCCGGCGGGGAACTCCGCGAGCGTGATCTTTCTCCTACTTCTGCTGGCCGCGCTCGTCGTGCTGGGGATCGTCCTGGCGGTCGTGGTGATCAAGTGGCTGTTCATCCTGGCCATCGTCGCCGCGCTCATCTGGGTCATCGCCTTCTTCACGCGCGGCATCTCGCGGCGCGCCTAACCCTCAGTTGCTGACGGCCGCGGCGGCGCTTCGCTCCGACTCGAAGCGGTGCCGACAGTGGTCCGAGCAGAAGTACATGACCTCGCCGTCTCGCTCGGAGCAAGCGGCGGCGTTCGCCACCTCCACCTGCATCCCGCACACGGGATCGATCGCGTAGCCGACCCCGCCTCCGAGCCGCCGCTGGTTCCGGGCCAGCCACCAGAGCCCGGCGAAGACGACGAGGAATACGATGTCGAGGTAGGTGGTGTAGTTCCAGTGGAAGCTCGTCGGCGCCAGGACGGCCGGACGTTTCGTCGGCTCGATCGAGGCGGCGCGGAAGAGGTACTCGACCGCGAGCCCGGCGGCGCTCATGACAGTCCAGAAGATCGCGAGCAGCTTCAGCGTGAGCCGGCCGCCGTAATAGCGGCGGTAGATGAGGAGCAGCGGGAGGGTGATCAGGTCGGCGAAGACGAAGCTCACGACGCCGCCGAAGCTGATGCCGCCGTGCCAGAGCGCGGCGCCGAGCGGCACGTTCCCGACCGAGCAGACAAAGCTGGCGATGGCGATGAACGGGCCGACGACGACGTTCTCGAGCGAGGTCCAGAAGCCGTGGCCGCTCACGAACGCGTCGTGCCAGACGGTCGTGGGGACGAGGACGGCCAGGAACCCGGCAACGAGATAGCCGGCGGCCATCTCCTTCCGCAGCATCTTCGCGTCGGCGAGGGTGTAGCTCGCGGCGTCGGCCCAGCCTGCGAGTGAGCCGGGGCCGCGCCGCCCGCCGCCGGGAGCGGGTGCATCGGCCGTACCGAGCCGCGCGCGGGCCTGCTCGACCTCCTCCCGCCGCAGCACGAGCCCCGCGAGGAGCGTGAACAGCACGATCATGATCGCGCCGCCGACGAACTCGGCGAGTGCGAACTGCCAGCCGATCAGGACCCAGAGCACGATCCCGAGCTCGATCACGAGGTTGGTGGACGCGAACATGAAGACCATCGAGCTGACGAAGTCGGCTCCACGCTGGAAGAGGGTCTTCGCCATCGCCGACGCCGCGTAGGAGCAGGAGGACGAGGCGGCGCCGAGCGCGCTCGCGCGGACGATCTCGCGCGGGCCGCTGCGCCCGAGCAGGCGCTCCATCTCCGAGCGGGAGACGAACGCCTGCACCACGCCCGCAAGCCCGAAGCCCAAGACGAGCGCCCAGAGCGTCTCCCAGAACATGAAGAAGCCCTCGCGGAACGAGTGGCCTATGTCGATCAGGACGTGCAACTCAGCCCGACGGTAGCTCGGCGGGCTCGGCCGCCCCCCTCGCGCCGCGGAGGACGAGCCCGCCGACGAGGAGCAGCAGCAGCTCGACCGCCGTCAACGCGACCCGGTTGAGCGCGACCGCGCCGAGAGCCTGTCCAGGCGTCGCGACTGCGAGCAGGAGCCCGTACATCGACGCCTCGCGCGGCCCGAGGCCCGAGGGCGCGAAGACGAAGACGACCGCGACGATCGCGCCGACTGCGGCCGTCCCGCCGAGGAAGACGATCGTCGCCGCCTCGGGGTGGGCGCCGACCGAGCGCAGCAGCAGCCAGAGCGCGAGGCCGCCGAGCACCCAAGTCCCCGCGTAGAACACGAGCAGCAAGGTGAGGGTCCGTGCCCGCAGGTTCGGCAGCTCCTTCGTGTAGCCGAAGCGTCGCAGCACCTTCCGCGCGAGCGGCCGGAAGACCTGCGGCTGGACGAGAATCGCGAGCACGGCACCGAAGACGACGAGCGGCGCGATCGGCGCTTTCACGTTGTCGACGAACGGGAGGCTGACCACGAAGACGATCACTCCGGCGACCGCCGAGAGCCCCGCCTCGAGCAGCATCGACGACGTGACGAGCGCGGCGTCGGTGACTCCCGCGCGCCGGGCTGCGACGACGCGCGCGGCCGGCGTCCAGATCCCGCCGGGAATGTACTTCGCGAGCATCGAGATCATCTCCGCCCGCAGCGCGACGGGGTACGGGAGCTGGATCCCCCACTCCGCGAGGATCCGCATCCAGCCGAGCACGAAGACGAGGTAGTAGCCGCCGAGCGCCGCACATCCGAGCGCGAAGAGCACGAGGTTCGCGTTGTCGAGATCGCGAGCGGCGGAATGGATCGAGCCGCGGAGGGCCCACCCGAGGCTGACGAAGAAGACGGCGAGCACGGCGAGCTGGACCAGGGCGAGCAGCCGGCGGTGCCGGGAAGCCCAATCAGCGACGCGCGTGAGGCGGCTCACCAACTCACATGTAACACGCGGAAGAGCCGCTTAGGGCGCTGCCGGGGCGAGATGCCTCTCGAGCCACTCGCACGTGAGCCGCCAGGCCCGCAGCTCGTTCGCGTACCGCGTGAACCCGTGCCCCTCGTCCTCGAAGACGACGTACTCGACCTCGCGACCAAGGGCTTGCAACCGCTCGACCATCTGATCCGACTCCGGCTTGACGACGCGCGGATCCTTTGCGCCCTGGATTACGAGCAGCGGGGCCTGCACCTGATCGACGTACGTGATCGGCGACCGTTCCAGCAGGAACTCCTCCTCGGTGTCCGGGTCGCCGACCCACTTCGCCATGAAGCGCCGCCAGCCGGGCGGCACGGCGCGAGAGAACGTGACGAGATTCGACGGCCCGAAGATGTCGACCGCGGCCCGCCAGTACTCCGGCAGCCGCGTCACGCACGTGAGCACCGCGAAGCCGCCGTACGAGCCGCCGAAGACCGCGAGCCGGTCCGAGTCGACGAAGGGCTGGGAGCGCAGCCATTCGGCGGCGTGCCGCCAGTCCTCGAGGTCGCCGCCGCCCCAGTCGTGATGAATGAGCGTCTGGTACGTCTTCCCGTACCCCGTCGAGCCGCGGATGTTCGTCGCGAGGACGCCGATCCCGCGGCTGAGGAGGTACTGGACGTACGCCCGGTAGATGGGCCGCTCCTGCGACTCCGGGCCGCCGTGGATCAGGAGCGCGAACGGCGAGGGCCCGTCGCCGTCGGGTCGATACAGCCATGCGGGGATCTGGCGCTGGTCGAAGCTCTCGTAGCGGATCAGCTCGGGCTCGCGGAGCTCGAGCGACCCTAGGCCCGCGGAGCGGCTCTCGGTCAGCGGCCGCGCCTCGCCGGTCGCCGTCTCGACGAGCCAGACCTCGGGCGGCCGCGTCGGCTGGTCGCAGACGAGAGCCGCTCGGGCGCCGTCGCGCGAGAGCGCGAGGCCCGAGCCGAGCACCGAGATCGTGCTTCGCGGCAGTTTCGGCTCCGGGAGATCCGAGCCCGATTCGAGATCGCGTAGCCTCACGCGAGCCCAGCCCTCGTCGTTCTCGATCCACGCCAGCACGCGTCCGTCGGCCGAGCCGGTGACCTCGTCGACGTCGCGGTCCGGCGTCTCGACCCACTTCCGTTCGCCAGTGTCGAGCCGCAGGAAGGCAAGGCCCTGGAATTCGCGCCCCTCGTCGGTGAGCACGTAGAAGCCGGACCCATCCGCTGCCCATGGGCCGGGGTTGAACTTCACCTCGCCCTCGTGCGGCGTCAGCTCACGTGCCTCGCCGGACGAGATGTCGACGAGGAAGAGCGAGGCGTCGGTGTTGTTGTGGACGTCGACGACGAGGAGCGAGCGTCCGTCCGGGGAGAACGATGCGGCGAAGGTGTATTTCCCCTCGCCGAAGAGGTAGCGCGGCTCGCCGCCCTCCTCCTGCACGAACACCTCGGTGTCCTCCGGCCGCCGCGCGTTGGCCGAGAACGCGAAGCGGCCGCCGCCGGGAGCCCAGGCGCCGGGCCAAAGCTGGTGCTGCACCTGCTCGAGGTCCGTGAGCTGCTCGGGCCAGCCTCCCGCGGCGGCGATGCGATAGATCTGGTGGAACTCGTCGCCGTCATGGTCGGCGATGAAGAGGATCGTGCCGTCGTCGCTCACAGCGACGCCGCGTACGGCGTTGTCGGTGAAGGTCGTGAGCTGCTCGGGCCGGCCGGCGTCGAGGCCGACGCTCCAGAGGTTGAACTGGCCGGAGAGGTTCGAGACGAAGAGGACCCGCTCGCCGTCGGAGGTGAACTCGGCGACCGGGAAGTAGCGGCGGTAGGCGTAGAACTGCTCGAAGGGAGGGGCGGGGGCGGCCACGACGGCGACTCTATAGCGAGAGTACGGCCGAGCCCCGGAGCTCGCCCCGCCGCAGCCGCTCCAGGGCTTCGTTCGCCTGCTCGAGGGGGAACGCCTCGACCTCGGTGCGGACGGGCACCTGCGGCGCCAGGGCGAGGAACTCCTCCCCGTCCCGGCGGGTCAGGTTCGCGACCGAGCGAACGGCGCGCTCGTGCCAGAGGAGCTCGTAGGGGAAGCTCGGGATGTCGCTCATGTGGATACCGGCGCAGACGACGACGCCGCCGGCGGCGAGGGCGCGCAGCGCCGCCGGCACGAACTCGCCCACCGGCGCGAAGATGATCGCCGCGTCCAGCTCCTCGGGCCCCGGCGCGTCCGACGGGCCCGCCCACTCGCAGCCGAGCTCGAGGGCGAACGCCGCCGCCGCCTCGTCTCCGGGCCGGACGAAGCCGAACACGCGGCGTCCTTCATGGCGGGCCACCTGCACCACGATGTGGGCCGAGGAGCCGAATCCGTAGAGCCCGATCCGCTCGGCATCGCCGGCGAGGCGCAGCGAGCGGTAGCCGATCAGCCCGGCGCACAGGAGCGGCGCCGCCTGCAGGTCGTCGTAGGAGTCGGGCAGTGGCAAGCAGTAGCGCTCGTCGGCCACGGCCCACTCCGCGTAGCCGCCGTCGAGGTCGTAACCCGTGAAGCGGGCCGACTCGCAGAGGTTCTCGCGGCCCGAGAAGCAGTAGCGGCACGTTCCGTCCGTCCAGCCGAGCCACGGGACGCCCAGGCGGCGGCCGTCCTCCGTCCGGCCGACGATCTGGTGCCCCGGGACGAGCGGGAGCTTCGGGTGGGACAGCTCGCCGTCGACGATGTGGAGGTCGGTTCGGCAAACACCGCAGGCAGCAACGTGCAGCAGCACCTGCCCCGGCTGGGGCTCCGGCGTTGGAACCTCCTCGAGCCGCAGCGCCTCGCCGGCCGCGTGAAGCACCATCGCACGCACCGCTGCATCGTCCCATGCGGACATGCCAGGTGTCTGACGCCGGACGTGTCCAGCCGGGCCAGATACGCTCGCCGCGGTGGAGAAGACCCTGCCGTACGGCTGGTACACCGATCCCGAGATCCTGCGGCGGGAAGAGGAGCGGATCTTCCGCACGGCGTGGCAGTACGCCGGACACACCGGCCAGCTCACGCAGCCCGGCTACTTCGCGACCCGTGCAGGCCGCACACCGATCGTCGTTACGCGCGACCGCGACGGCGTCCTGCGCGGCTTCGTCAACGTCTGCCGCCATCGCGGGTTCGCGCTCGCAGACGGCGAGCAACAGCGCGAGACGCTCCAGTGCCCGTACCACGCCTGGACGTACGGGCTCGACGGCTCGCTCCGCGCCGCGCCTCGCAGCGACGAGGAGCCGGAGTTCCCGCAGGACGAGCTCGGCCTCGTCCCCATCGCGGTGGACACCTGGGGGCCCTTCGTCTTCGCCAACGTCGCGCCCGAACCGGAGCCGCTCGCGCAGGCCCTCGGCTCGCTCCCGGCCCAGGTCGCCGAGCTCGGGCTCGACGTCGACTCGCTAGTCCACCACTCCCGCTGGGAGGCCGAGGTCGAGGCGAACTGGAAGATCGTCTGCGAGAACTTCCTCGAGTGCTACCACTGCCAGGTCGCGCACCCCGGCTTCAGCGAGCTGATCGACGTCTCGCCCGAGTCGTACCTCCTCTCGACCGACGGCCGCCTCTCGACCCAGCACGGCCCGCTGCGCACGGCTGCGCCGCGGGACGAGCTCCCGCGCGCGCAGTTCCACTTCCTCTGGCCGAACCTCGGGATCAACATCTTCGGCGGCCGGCCGAACATCTCCATAGGGCCGATCGTGCCGCTGACGCCGCAAAGGACCTACCGCTTCCTCGACTACTTCTTCGGCCCGGACGTCGGGCCCGCGTGGATCGACGACCTGCTCGCCTTCGACGACCAGGTCGGAAGAGAGGACAGAACGCTCGTCGAGGGAGTGCAGCGAGGCATCGGATCGGGCGCGCTCGAGCACGGCGTCCTGATGAGCCGCAGCGAGCAGCTGATCGGCCACTTCCAGTCGCTGACGGCCGCCGCGCTGGCCGACTGAACTTCTAGAGCTTCTCATCGCAGCGCGTTAGAGTCGGTGCCTCTCGCCGGTCTAGACATAGGAGGGCAAATCCGTGAAGCGTCTTCTCCCGCTGCTGGGGATCGCAGCGCTCGTCGCGATGCTCGCCGCCTGCGGCGGCGGGGGCGGCGGAAACAAGGCTCCGACGACCACGTCGTCACAGGGGAACGTCCCGACACTGCACCCCGGCAAGCTCGTCGTCGGGTTCGATGTCCCGGCGCCGGCGTTCTGGAACGGCCAGCTGTCCGGGACCACGCTCAAGAACCCCTCGGGCTTCGAGTACGGCCTCGCCCTCGACGTCGCGCAGAAGCTCGGCATCAGCAAGGGCAACGTCACGTTCCGGCGGGCGCCGTTCGCGACCATCTTGCTCCCGGGGAAGAAGCCGTACGACTTCGCGATGGAGGAGACGACGATCACGGCCCAGCGCGCGAAGGTGATCGGCTTCTCGGCTCCCTACTTCGACGCGAACCAGGGCGTCCTCATCGCGAAGGGCGTCAAGAAGCCCACGAGCATCGCCGACCTGAAGAGCCTGCAGACCTGCGCCCAGGCCTCCACGACGGGCCTCGACTGGCTCCTGCACAAGCTGCGCCCGGCCAAGAAGCCGCTCGTCTACTCCGCGTCCTCGAGCGCTGCGTTCAACGCGGTGCAGTCGGGTGCGTGCCAGGCCCTGATCCTCGACGTGCCGATCATCGAGTCGCAGAACCAGAAGCAGCCGGGAGCGTACGGCGGCGTCGTGGGACAGATCGACACCCACGAGGGCTACGGCGCGGTGTTCGCGAAGGGCAGTCCGCTGATCCCCTACGTCAGCCGCGCGATCAAGTCGCTGCAGACCGACGGGACCATCAGCAAGTTGACGAAGCGATGGTTCGGCTTCGATCCGGCGAAGGTCCCGATCCTGAAGTAGGTACGGACTGAGACAGGCGTAAAGCGGAGGAGGGCGAATGGGCCAGTTCCTGCATACGTTCTTCAGCCCGTTCGACTTCCTCCGCTCCGCGCCCGCGATCTGGAACGGGTTCCAGCTCAACCTCGAGCTGATGGTCGTCGCCGAGGCGTTCATCCTCGTGCTGGCGCTGCTGATCGCGATCGTGCGCGGGCTTCCCGGACGCGCCGCGGCGCCCTTGCGGGCGGCGGCGATCGTCTACACGGACATCTTCCGCGGAACGCCGCTGCTGCTCGTGATCTTCATGGTGGAGGGATTCGCGACCCTCAACTACTTCGGGCTGTCGAGCCAGTCGCTCTTCCGTAATGGGGTGATCGCGCTCGTGCTCGTCTATACCGCGTACGTCACCGAGGTCTATCGGGCCGGCATCGAATCGGTCCATCCGAGCCAGCGGATGGCGGCGCGCTCCCTCGGATTGAGCTACATGCAGGCGCTGCGCTACGTCGTGCTGCCCCAGGCGATCCGGCGCGTCGTTCCACCGCTCTTGAACGACTTCATCGGCCTGCAGAAGGACACCGTGCTGATCACGACGATCGGCCTGGTCGAAGCGCTCGGGCAGGCCAACCAGTGGTCGTCCGACTACGTCAACTTCACGGGCCTCACCGTTACGGCCGTGTTCTTCATCTTTCTCACCATCCCGCTCGCCCGGTTCACCGATCACATCATCCGGCAGCGGGAGAGACGCGAGCGGGCGCAAGCGGTATGAGCGAGAACGGACATTTCGTCTCCCTGCAGGGTGTGAGGAAGCGGTTCGACGACCTCGAGGTCCTGCACGGAATCGACCTCGACGTCGGGGAGCACGAGGTCGTGTGCCTGATCGGCGCCTCGGGATCGGGGAAGTCGACGCTGCTGCGCTGCATCAACCTGCTCGAGCAGGTCGACGGCGGCACGATCGTCGTCGACGGCCAGACGATCACCGGCGCGAAGGTCGACGTCAACAGGCTACGGCAGAAGATCGGGATCGTCTTCCAGGCGTACAACCTGTTCCCGCACATGACCGTGCTCCAGAACGTGACACTCGCGCCGCGCAAGGCACTCGGCATCCCGCGCAGCCAGGCGGAGGGCCACGCGCGCGCACTGCTGCGGCAGATCGGCCTCGAGGACAAGGCGGACGAGTTCCCCGACCGCCTCTCGGGCGGGCAACAGCAGCGCGTCGCGATCGTCCGGGCGCTCGCCACGGGGCCGAAGCTGTTGCTGCTCGACGAGATCACGTCGGCCCTCGATCCGCAGCTGATCGGCGAGGTGCTCGAGCTCGTCCGCGAGCTCGCCGACTCCGGCATGACGATGATCCTCGCCACGCACGAGATGGGCTTCGCCCGCGAGGTGGCGAACAAGATCTGCTTCCTCGACGACGGCGTGATCCGCGAAGAGGGGCCGCCGGAGGCGATCTTCTCGTCTCCGCGGGAGGAGCGGACGCGCGAGTTCCTTGCGCGCGTGCTCGAGGGCGGCAGGCTGTGAGCCGGCTACGCGTGGCCTCGAAGGCCCCCGTGGCTGTGGCCGGGATCCTGGCCGTCCCGCTCTTCGTCGTCGGGCTCATGGCGTTCGGGCTCAAGCTCGACAAGCCATCGCACCACTTGACGAAGGCGGGAAAGGTCGTTCTCGGCGACCCCACGAAGGGCACGGTCGGAACGATCTACCTGGCCGCCTTCGCTGTTGCCGCGGGAGTCGTGATGGTCGGCGTCCTCGCAATGCTGGTCCGCTCTCGCCTCGCCGCGATCGTTCCTGCCGTCGCCGTCATCGTCGCATCGGTTCTGCTCCTGATCCCGCTCGCCTCCTGGGAGGCGCAGCACACGAAGCGCTATCCACTCGGTGTCGACAACATCCCGCGGAGCAGTGCCGGCGATCTGTTCCTGCGGGGGGAATGGGAGCAGAGCGCGCGTGCGACGGCTCGCCAAATCGGGCTGGTGACGATCGGGCTCGCAGGTGTGGCGATCGCCTTGACGGTCTTGCTCGAAGTCCGGCGTCGCCGCGGGCTCGAGGGACCGGCCGTTCCACCGCCGCCCGAAGCAGTCGGAGCGCCCGACATGACGGGCGGCTGAGTTGAGGATCCTCGTCAGAGCTCCGGTGGAGGAGGACGTCGAGTCCTGGCAGCGGCTCGGCTGGCGCGCGGCGCCCGGCTTCTCGGGCCTCACGCGTGAGCACGAGGCGTTTCGGGAGGCCCTCGCCGCTGCGGGCGCCGAAGTGGTCGAGGCTCGCGGGGAAGCCGGCAACCTCGACTCCATCTACGTCTACGACCCCGTGCTGATCGCGCCAGGCGGACGCGCGATCCTCCTGCTGCCGGGGAAGGAGGGGCGGCGAGGCGAGCCGGAGGCTCTGCGAGCCGACCTCGAGGCGGCCGGCATCACGATCGTGGGACAGCTCGCGGAGGGAGAGTTCGCGGAGGGCGGGGACACGGTCTGGCTCGACGACTCGACGCTGCTCGTCGGCCACACCTACCGCACGAACGAGGCGGGAATCGCTGCCCTGCGGCGGCTGCTTCCGGGCGTCGACGTCCGCGCCTTCCACCTCGCGCACCACCACGGCCGCGGCGAGGTCCTCCACCTGCGCTCGCTCATCAACCCGATCTCGGCGCAGCTGGCGGTCGTCTATCTCCCCTTGCTGCCGGTGCCGCTCGTGGAGCTGCTCGAGGAACGGGAGATCGGGATGGTCGAGGTGCCCGACGAGGAGTTCGAGACCATGGGGCCCAACGTGCTCGGGCTCGACGGCGGGAAGCGCGCACTCGCGCTCGCAGGGAACGACGAGACCCGCCGCAGGCTGGAAGCCGCCGGCGTCGAGGTGCTCGTCTACGACGGCGACGAGATCTCGCGCAAGGGCGACGGCGGCCCCACCTGTCTCACCCTGCCGCTGATGTAAGGAAAACGTAACCAGGTTACCGGGTTTTGCTAACCTGGTTACCGAATGCCTCAAGCGACGAAGCAGCAGCTCGAAGCGATGGCGGTGGCCGATCTCCTCCGCCCCACGCTGCTACGTCTCGGCGGCGAGCTGCGGCGCGAGAAGATCGCCGGCGTCTCGCCCCAGCAGGTCGCTTTGCTCGTCGCGATCAAGTACGCGCCCGGTGTCACCGTCGGCGAGCTCGCGGCGAACGACCGCGTCTCGACCGCCGCGATGTCGAAGCGCGTCTCGCGGCTCGAGCGCGACGGCCTCGTCGCGCGCACGAAGAGCGAGTCCGATCGACGCCGCACCGGGCTCACGCTGACCGAGGACGGCCAGCGGACGCTTCGCCGCGTCCGTTCCCGCCGCACCGCCTGGCTTGCGAGCCGGCTGAGCGCGCTCTCGGCCGAGGAGCTCGAAGCGGTCGGGGCGGCGGCCGGGCCGCTCGCACGCCTGCTCGAGCTCGAGGAGGCGCGCCCGTGACGAAAGCCGCGAAGCGCACCTTCTACAGCCTCCGCTACCGCAACTACAGGCTCTTCTTCGGCGGCCAGATCGTCTCCCAGACCGGCTCGTGGATGCAGCGGATCGCGCTCGGCTGGTTCGTCCTGCAGCTGACCCACTCGGCGTTCGACGTCGGGGTGATGGCGTTCGCGCAGTTCATGCCGTACATGGCGTTCGGCCTGTTCGCGGGCGTTCTCACCGATCGGCTCGACGCACGCCGCACCGTGATCGCGACGCAGGTGGCGCAGCTCGTCTCGGCCTCCGCGCTCGCGTGGATCGCGCTCGGCGGCTTCGCGCAGCCGTGGATGCTCTACACGATCGCGTTCCTCAACGGGACGGTGCTCGTGCTCGACGTCCCGTCGCGGCAGCAGCTCACGTACCGGATGGTGGGACGCGACGACCTGCCGAACGCGATCGCGCTCAACTCGACGCTCTTCAACGCGTCGCGCATCTTCGGCCCGGCGGTCGCGGGCGTCGTGCTCGTCGCCGGGGCCGGGATCTGCTTCCTCGTCAACGCGGTCAGCTTCCTCGCCGTGCTGCTCGGCCTGCTGGCGATGCGCGTCTCGGAGTTCTTCCCACTCGAGCAGTTCGAGCGGCCGAAGATCCTGGCCGGCACGCGCGAGGGGCTCGCGTGGGTGCGTCGGCAGCCGCGGATGCTCGTCCTCCTCACGCTGACCTTCGTGCTCAGCACGTTCTGCTTCAACTTCAACGTCACTCTGCCGGTGCTGGCGAAGGTGACGCTGCACGGGCACAGCTACGTGTACGGGCTTCTGTCGGCCGTCTTCGGCGCCGGCGCGCTGGTGGGCGCGTTGACCGCCGCGTCGCTCGGTCGCGCGTCGACGAAGGTGCTGCTCACGGGCGGCCTCGTTTTCGTCGCAGGGGAGCTGCTGCTCGCGCCGCTTCGGTCGGCGATCCTGGCCGGCGCGTTGCTGTTTCTGGTCGGCGCCGGCTTCACCGCGTGGTCGGCGAACTCGAACGCGAGCATGCAGCTCGCCGCGCCCGACCACCTGCGCGGCCGGATCATCGGCCTCTACTTCTACGCCTTCAACGGCACGGGCGCGCTGGCCGGGATCATGACCGGCTGGCTCTGCGCCGTCGGCGGCACGGAGCTGGCGTTCCTCTTCTCGGGGATCGTCGGCCTCGTCGCGATCGTCGGCGCCGCGCTGGCGCTCGGCTGGACGCCGCGCCTCACGACGCGTCGCCGCGCCGAGCAACCGCAGCACGCCTGAACCGAACCCCCGAAGTAGGCGAAGATAGGCCGTCCACTGCCTACGAAGGAGGAGATCAGGTGTCGGTCATCATGACGTTGCGGGTGTCGGGAGATCCGGACAAGCTCGAGCAGCTCGCGTCCGAGAAGGGAGACGTGCTCCGCGACATCGCCGAGCGGGCCAAGGCGGCCGGAGTCATCGCACACCGCTTCTACGGGAGCGAGGGCCAGATCATGGTGGTCGACGAGTGGCCGGACCCCGAGAGCTTCCAGCGGTTCTTCCACGAGAACGAGGCGGAAATCGGCCCGATGATGGAGCAGGTCGCAACGAGCGAGCCGGAGATCACCTTCTGGCGCAAGCTCGAGACCGGCGACGACATCGGCTGGGGGTAGCTAGGCAGACCTCCCCACCTAAGCGTGGGGTTCCGGCGGCGGAGTGGTTGGCTCCGGCTCGGCTTCGCCAGGCTCGGCAAGCGGAAGAGCGGCCGGCGTCGGCTCACCCTCCGGCTCTTCCGGAGCCGCGCCTGGAGGTTCGCCGGGCGCGACTATCGGTTGGAGCGGGAGGTTCAGCGACAGCTGCTGCTGAAATCTCACCCGCCTGCGGCCGAGGTGGTTCTCCACGATCTTCACAACGCCGGGATTCACAGTGAACGTGATGTCCGTCGCGTGGTAGATGCTGAGGACAGCGTCTTGCAGGTCTTCGTCATCGCTCCCTAGACGGCGTACTCGCACGCCTACCTGCTCCAGCTCAGGGAGTCTGATCGGCCTCTCGTGCGTCCTGTGCCGGTCGTACGCGTCCTCCGAGCCGAAGTAGTTCGCGATCTCCCTTGCCTTCGCCCGCCGCTCATCCACACCAGAGAGATTCATGTCGTCGTGCGCCAGCAGTACCGCTCGAGCCACCGGGCGACGACATCTATCGCGAGCTGCACCTGCTGGCTGCAGTACTCAATGAGTCCGCCGACGTAGGACCGAAGAATTGGCGTCCACGCGGCGAGTAGGTTGACGTCGGAGGACGTCTGCTCCTGGGCGCGCCGGAAGTCGCGCAGGATCGCGTGCGCCGGCCCGCCCCGCGGCCCTTCGGGGGTCTGCAGCGTGATCTGCGGATCGATCGGCCCGAGCTCTGAATGGTTCCCGAGGACGACCTCGTCGCAGCCAAGGGCGATCATTGTCGCTGCCGACTTGGCCTGCATCGGGACGAAGCAGCGGATGTAGTCGAACTGTGTGCGCAGGTACTCGACGATCTGCTCCGCCGCTTGGGCCGCGCCGCCCGGGCTGGTGATGATTAGGTCGAGTTCACTCTCTTCGACGTCGCGGCAGACCTCCATCATCGAGTGGACGTCATCGCCCTGCACGCTCACGTCGTTGCTGGTGCGCCCGGCTAGCCACCCGCTGGAGTAGACGATTACCGCTCGTCCTTGGAGTTCTCGAAGGCGTTGGATGTACTGGTCACGAATGCCGTCGAGGTCGCCGGCAGGAAGCGTCGGCGAGATCGACGCTTGCCACTCTGCGAGGATCTCTCCCCAGCCGGGCACGAACGGCTAGCGGGGGTTCGTGCTCGCTGCGGCCGCACTGAAGGTGCCGATGTTCAGCGCGGCGTTGTAGACACGCTCGACGTGCTCGTAGGTCTCCGTGATTCGGTACGCGTCCTCAGTGCCGCCCTGGTTTCCCAGGAGCTCGAGCATCTGCTCAGTGGTGAGGCGAGTAGGCTCCTGCTCGGGGATATCGCGCACGTCGTTCCTCTCGTTCGTCGCGTCCATGTCAACAGTAGTCGACAAGCCTGACGCAGTTCTTATCCCCCGGGCAGGCAGAAGTCAACACGGCGAGGGTAGCGCCAGTGCTACTGCTGCGGGTGTCCAAACGATCAAGTCGCGCGCATGGTGGCTCGCGCCCGGGCCGAACCGCCAGTGCGGTGGCCGTCACCTCACGACCCAGGTCTCGCCGGAGTGGAGCAGCTCCGCGAGATCGCCCTTGCCCTTCTTCTCCTCCGCCTTCGCGAGCTGCTCGGCCATGAGGTCGTCGTAGACCGGGCGCTCGACGTTGCGGAAGATCCCGACCGGCGTGCCGCCGTGGGTCGCCTGCGTCACGCGCGAGAGTGCGAACGCCACCGACGGGAACTCGTGTGCCGTGTCGTGCACGAGCACGCCGGCGTCGTCGGCTGCGCACGCCTCGATCGAGCCGTCCGACCGCTGGCGCAGCGCCTTCTCGCCCTCGGCGCCCCACGTGATCGGCTCGCCGTTGCGCAGGAGGATCCGGTTCACGCCCTCCTTGTCGTCGCGCACGTAGTCGAACGCGTCGTCGTTGAAGATCGGGCAGTTCTGGAAGATC